>NZ_KB911553.1:0-232723 GCF_000383555.1 Rhodococcus sp. 114MFTsu3.1
AAGGGCAACCTGTGGGTCTCGACGGACGGCAACGCTCTCGAATCCAACGACGGCCTGTTCGCGGTGGTCCTCGACGGCGATCGCCGCGGCGAGACCCGGCAGTTCCTGACGGTCCCTGCGGGCGGTGAGACCTGTGGTCCGATCATCCAGGACGAGCGCGTCGTCGTCGCCGTGCAGCACCCCGGTGAGTTCGACGAGGCGTCTGCTGACAACCCCATGTCGCACTGGCCCGACGGTGGCGATTCCCAGCCCCGTCCCTCGATGGTGGCGGTCTGGAAGGTCTAGCTACCCGGAACTCGTACAGCACGATTCGCGGAAGGCCCGCACAGCCCACAGGGCTGTGCGCGCCTTCCGCATTGTTAGGTCTCATTCAAATAATTGACTGCATCTGTGAATTCTCTTCACAGTCCCGGCCAGGGGCGAGGTTCGGTTGACCTTGGGTAACGGTTGTGTAAACCTCGAATTCTCAGACCTAGCGGGTGGGACCTTCGTCACAGAGCGAGCGGCGTTTCGGGGCAGCGCACGCCACGTCCGGTTCCGAGCCTCCGCCAACCACGCTCCTTCGACCGAGAGAGCACTACTGTGGATTCGGCTGATTCAGTTGCGCTGAGCAGGACCGACACCGGGCATACTGTGACGTCCGCGCCGTTCCCGCTCACTGCTGCACAACGCGGGCTGTGGTTCGCCCAGCACTTGATGCCGGACGTTCCGATCACCATCGCGAACTACATCGACGTCCACGGTGAACTCGACGGTGACTTGATGCGTGGGGCGGTGGAGCAGGCTGCGGCCGAGCTCGGTGCGGGCTCGCTACGCCTGGTGGAAATCGACGGTGAACCACACCAGTACATCGACAAGTCGACCCGACACGAGTCGACGGATCTCGATTTCACTCAGGAACCCGACCCCGAGGCCGCGGCGATCGACTGGATGCAGGCCGCCTACTCCCGACCCATCGACATCATCGAGGGCCCGCTGATCCGAGCTGCGACGCTGCGCGTCGGCGCCGATCGAACGTTCTGGTACTCGCACGTCCATCACATCGCTCTCGACGGGTACGGCGCGGTCCGGCTGATGAACCGTGCCGCGGAGATCTACACGGCGGTTCAGGCCGGTGAGTCGCCGTCGGTCTCGAAGGCGGGCGCACTCGAGGACGTCTACGCAGCCGAGGACGACTACCGCTCTTCGTCGCGCTTCGACAAGGACCGCGAGTACTGGCGGGAGAAGACGAGCGCGCTGCCGGCTCCGGTGTCGCCGTCGGGCATCGTCGCCCCACCGGCACCGCGGTCGCGGATCTGCGGGGAGCCGCTACCGGAGACTCTCGAGAAGGCACTCACCCGCGCCGCGGACAGGCTCGGATCGGCGTTCGCACCGTTGGCCGTGTCCGCGGTCGCTGCGTTCCTGTCCCGTCTGACCGGCAACGACGACATCGTTCTGTCGCTGCCCGTTGCCGGACGCACGACGGCGGTGCTGCGACGCTCCGGCGGCATGGTGTCCAACGTCCTCCCGATCCGTGTGCGCATCGTGCCGGGGACGACCGTCGCGAGCCTCGTCGACGCTGTGCAGCTGGAACTGACCGGTGCTCTGCGGCATCAGCGTTACCGCGCCGAGGACATTCGACGCGACGCCGGTGCCAGCCAGGAGCATCGCGGGTTCTTCGGTACCGCCATCAACATCATGGCGTACGAACGTCAGGTGCAATTCGGGCGCGAAACGGGATACTTCAACGTCCTGTCCACGGGCCCGGTCGAGGATCTGTCGGTCAACATCTACCCACCTGTCGACGGCGGTGGCTCCCGTATCGACTTCGAGGCCAACCCCAACGTCTACAGCGCCGAGGCGACCGAGGACCTGTACCGCCGCTTCGTCCGGCTTCTCGCGCAGTTCCTCCACAGCGATCCGGACTTCGCAGTCACCGATCTCGACCTCCTCGATGACGCGGAGATCGACGCCGTGGTCCCCGCGCGCGGCGGACCGGATGCACCACCGATGCTGCTTCCGGACATCCTCGCGGCCGGTGTGGCACGGAACCCGGACGGAATCGCTCTCGTCGACGGCACCACCGAACTCTCCTACACCGAACTCGATCGGCGCAGCAACACCATCGCCCGGGCGCTGATCGCCCGCGGCGCGGGTCCGGACTCGGTGGTGGCCGTCGCGCTTCCGCGTTCCATCGACTCGGTGGTCGCGTTCTGGGCCGCCGCGAAGTCGGGTGCGGCCTTCGTGCCGATCGATCCGACGTATCCGCCCGAGCGGATCGGCCACATGGTCACCGATTCCGGTGTCCTGGTGGGCCTCAGCACCACAGCGTTGGCGGACTCTCTTCCCGACGCCGTGCACTGGCTCGGGATGGACGACCCGGGCTTCGCCAGCGAGCTCGGGACACGCTCCGACGCACCGATCTCCGACGCGGACAGGCGGTCTCGACTCGGTCTCGACCACACGGCCTACATGATCTACACGTCGGGATCGACGGGGACACCGAAAGGCGTGCTCGTCGGCCACCGCGGTCTGTCCGTGTTCACCGCCGCTCAGCGCCCGGAACTCGCCCTGACGACGGACTCCCGTGTCCTGCGGTTCTCGTCGGCCAGTTTCGACGCCTCGGTGTTCGAGATGCTCGCCGCGTTCGGGGCCGGTGCCACGATGGTCGTCGCGCCTGCGGATGTTCACGGCGGCAGCGAACTGACGGAGCTGCTCACGCAGCACGCCGTCACACACATCGTCACTGCTCCTGCATTGCTGTCCACCGTCGAGGTAGAGAAGGTCGAGTCGTTGACGTCCGTCGTCGTCGGCGGTGACGTCTGCCCCCCGGACCTCGTGGACAGGCTGCGGTCGCGAGCAGAGCTGCGGAACAGCTACGGCCCTACCGAATCGACCATCGTGATCACGATGACCGAACCCCAGAAGGATCCGCGGGCGATCACCATCGGGCGGCCCTTGCAGGGTGCGACCGCCGTGGTGCTCGATCGGTGGCTTCGACCCGTACCGGTCGGCTCGAGTGGTGAACTCTACGTCGGCGGACCAGGTCTGGCCCGCGGCTACCACAACCGTGAGGGGTTGACGTCGACCCGCTTCGTCGCGGATCCGTACGGCTCGGGTCAGCGCCTGTACCGCACCGGAGACGTGGTTCGGTGGCGTGTATCGAACACAGCGGGTGTGGATCTGGAGTTCCTCGGCCGCAGCGACTTCCAGGTTCAGCTTCACGGCCTGCGTATCGAACTCGGCGAAGTCGACGCCGTTCTGTCCTGGCATCAGTCCGTGGACTTCGTCGTCTCGACGGTGGCCCGACGCGGCGACCGATCCACCCTCGTCGCCTACGTCAAGACCAAGGCCGGTCACGAGTTCGATCGCGACGCCCTCATCGCATTGGCATCGGAATTCCTTCCCCGGCAGTCGGTTCCCTCCCTTCTGGTCGAGATCGACTCGGTTCCGATCACACCGTCGGGCAAGGTAGATCGATCTGCTCTGCCGGATCCGCTCGCCCACGTCGAAGCCGCGCCGTTCCGCGCCGCGAGCGATCCTGTCCAACAGATCATCGCCGACGCGATGGCGGAGGTGCTCGGCAAGGACTCCGTCGGCGTCGACGACTCGTTCTTCGCTCTCGGCGGCGACAGTATCGTTGCCATTCAACTTGTTTCGCGCGCCAAGGCGTCCGGGGTGGTGTTCACACCGCGGGACGTCTTCGAGCGTCGCACGGTCGCCGGCCTCGCCGACGCCGCAGTCAGCGACACCGACCGAGTCCGGCTCGAGGAACTGCCCGGCGGCGGGGTCGGTGACCTGCCGCTGCTGCCCATCGCCGCGAGCGTCCTGGCGCGGGCCGAGCAGCCGTCGGACCTCGACAACTTTCATCAGGCTCTCGTGCTGGTCGCGCCGTCCGATCTGAACACCG
This sequence comes from Rhodococcus sp. 114MFTsu3.1, assembly GCF_000383555.1. Classification (NCBI taxonomy): domain Bacteria; kingdom Bacillati; phylum Actinomycetota; class Actinomycetes; order Mycobacteriales; family Nocardiaceae; genus Rhodococcus; species Rhodococcus sp. 114MFTsu3.1. Next base: position 3,890 of record NZ_KB911553.1, read on the forward strand.
AGGATCTGGTGGCCGCGCTGGCGGTGCTGATCGATCACCACGATGCGCTGCGGGCACGGCTCGTCGACGACGGTCTCGTGGTCGGGCCCACCGGATCCGTGGATGCTGCGGCCTTGGTGTCGACGGAGTGCTCGACTGTCGATTCGGGGGGCGAATCGGGGATCGATCTCGAGGGCATCATTGCTCGCGCCGGTGCGCGGCTGCGGCCGCGGGATGCCGTGATGCTCCAGGTGGTTCACGTCACCGACCCCGACTGCCCGCGGATCGTGCTGGTCGCCCATCACCTGGTCGTCGACGGTGTGTCGTGGCGGATTCTGCTCCCGGATCTCGTCACGGCGTACGCGCTGCGCCAGTCCGGACCGACCCTCCAGCCGGTGGAGACCTCGTTCCGCCGGTGGGCTCATGCTGTCGACGACCTCCCGTCGCACGGGGCCGACGCGTGGCGCGCACTGTTGAGCGGTGACAACGCCCTGCTCGGGTCACGTCCACTGGACGCACGGGACACCGGGGCCACGACCCAGGTCGCCCAACTGGCCGTGTCGTCCGACATCACTCAGGCGCTGTTGGAACAACTGCCGAACCGCTATCGGATGGGTCCCGAGGACGCTCTGCTCGCCTCCCTGGCGGTGGCCCTTCGGACGTGGAGGGTCCAGGCGTCGCACCTGGTCTCGATCGAAAGCCATGGCCGCGACACCGATTCGATTGCCGGTGCGGATCTCACCAGGACCGTCGGGTGGTTCACCTCCACTCACCCGGTGCGTATCGACGCGCCGTCCGGTCCCGATGCCGCCTCGATCGTCAAGGCGCTCAAGGAACAGCTGCGGAGCATTCCCACCGAACCGCAGATGTTCGGGCTCCTCTCGGCGCGTGGTGAATTCGTCGATTCGCCCGCGCCGCGGATCAGCTTCAATTATCTGGGCAAGGTGCCGGGGGGAACGCCGGATCAACCGTGGAAACCGGACCTGACCGTCGGCAACGACGTCGGGAGCGGGTCTGCCCTGCGTACCGCGTACGAGCTGGACATCAACGCACTGGTACGCGGCGGCTCGTTGATCGTCCGCATCGGTTTCCCGACGGGTGTGCTCGACGCCGCGGATGTCCGCCGTCTCACCGATCTGTGGTCCGATGCCATCACCGAGCTCGCAGAGCACGGCCGGGCCGAGGGCGTGGGGGAGTTGACACCGAGCGACGTTCCACTGGTGACCGTCGACCAGGCTCGATTGAATCTGTGGCACAGCGAATTCGGGAACGTCTCCGACGTGTGGCCGCTCACCCCGTTGCAGCGGGGACTGATGTTCCACGCCGATCTGATGCGCGACGGGGTGGATCCGTACACCGCGCAGATCGTCTTCGATCTGGACGGCGTCGTCGACGGAGACCGTCTGCGTCGTGCCGCGCAGCGCCTGCTGGATCGTCACGAGAACCTGCGGACCGCGTTCGTGCACGACGCTGCGGGGCTCCCCGTCCAGCTGGTGGTCGACGACGTGGCCGTCCCGTGGCAGGAAGTGCGGACGGACGATGTCGCTGCGACCATCGCGGCGGAACGCGGCCGTCGCTTCCACCTCGGTGACGCACCGCTCATCCGGTTCGCCCTGGTGCACGGGCCCGCCGGCACGCGCTTGGTGGTCACCAACCATCACATCCTGTTCGACGGCTGGTCCATGCCGATCTTGATCAAGGAACTGCTGGTCCTCTATGCAGCCGACACGCAGATCGGGATTCCGGTCCGTCGGTACCGGGACTTCCTGGCGTGGTCGAGTGCTCGTCGCTCCGACTCGGATGTCGACCGCTGGGCTGCGCACCTCGCAGGCGTCGACGGCCCGACGTTGCTCGCGGGCCCACACGTTCCCAGCGGTCGGTTGCCGGAGGACGTCGACGTCCGCATCGACGGCTCCGTCCTGGCGTCGGTCGCACGTGCGTCGAACGTCACCGTCAACACCGTGGTGCAGGCCGCGTGGTCGATCGTGCTGTCCACCGTCCTCTCGCGCGACGACGTCGTGTTCGGCGCCACCGTGTCCGGCAGGCCAGGTGATCTGCCCGGTGCCACCGAGATGCTGGGGCTGTTCATCAACACACTGCCGCTCCGCGTCTCGATCGACGTGCAGGACACCGTCGAATCGCTGACCGAGCGGGTTCAGCGCGAGCAGGTGGAACTGTTGGACGTCCACCACGTCGGACTCGCCGACATCCACGCGGCGGCCGGGCGGAGCGCGGACTTCGACACTCTCGTGGTGTTCGAGTCCTACCCCGTCGATCACAGCGCACTCGACGCCGCGACCGACATCGCGGGCATGGCGGTCCGCGGTATCGACGTCTCCGATTCCACGCACTATCCGCTCACCTTGGTGACCGTGCTCGAGCCGACTCCGACGATGACGTTGCGCTTCTCGCCCGACGCCTTCTCCCGCGGTCAGGTGGCGACGTTCGCCGACCGTCTCCAGCGGGCCATCCGGGCCATGGCCGAGCGGCCCGAGGGGCGCGTTCTCGACATCGACGTGCTCGGCGAACTGGAGCGTCAGGCCGTCACGTCGGACTGGGTGGCGACCGAGGTCGACTGCGGCACGGACACTCTCGTGGATCTGCTCGGCCGGTCCTCGACGGTCTACGGCTCGTCCACGTGCGTGGTGTACGACGGCCACTCGTTGACGTACGACAACTTCGCCGCCCGCGTGCACTGCCTGGCGCGCTACTTGATCCGGTGCGGAATCGGCGCCGAGTCCGTGGTCGCGGTGTCTCTACCGAGGTCGATGGACCAGCTCGTGGCGATCCATGCCGTCGTGCATGCCGGTGCGGCGTATCTGCCGCTCGACGACACCTTGCCCGCGTCGCGTATCGCCTACATGGTCGATACTGCCTCTCCTGCACTGATTCTCGGCACCGATATCGAGACATCGGTGCCCTGTGCAGACCCGCGCACCCTGGATCTGTCGGCGTTCGCCACCGGTCCCATCGCCCAGCACGAGCGCCCCACACCGGTTCGCCCGGGCAACACCGCGTACGTCCTGTTCACCTCCGGCTCGACCGGACGACCCAAGGGCGTCGCGGTCTCGCACGCGGCCATCGTCAATCGGTTGCTGTGGATGCAGGACACCTATCCGTTGGACACGTCCGACGCCGTCCTGCACAAGACCCCGGCCACGTTCGACGTGTCGGTGTGGGAACTGTTCTGGCCCCACATCACCGGGGCGAGGACGGTCATCGCCGAACCCGGTGGCCATCGCGACCCCAAGTACCTCTCGCGCCTCGTACGAGACGAGTCGGTCACCACCGCCCATTTCGTGCCGTCGATGCTCGACCTGTACCTCGACCACGGCGATCACGAGGACACCGGTTCACTGCGCCGGATCTTCGCCAGCGGTGAAGCGTTGAGCCGCCGAACCGTGCAGCGTTCCCACAGCACTCTGACCGCCGAACTGCACAATCTCTACGGTCCCACCGAGGCCGCCGTCGACGTCACCTACCACCGCACCGACGCCGCCGAGACGGGGCCGGTACCCATCGGGGTTCCGGTCTGGAACACCGGAGTCCGAGTGTTGGACCACGCGCTGCGGATCGTCCCGATCGGAGCTGTCGGTGAGCTCTACCTCTCCGGTGTGCAACTGGCACGCGGCTACACCGGAAGAGCAGCCCTGACCTCCGAACGGTTCGTCGCCGACCCGCACGGCGACGGTCGGCTGTACCGGACGGGCGACCTCGTCCGCTGGACCCTCGACGGTGAGCTGCACTATCTGGGCCGCAACGACTTCCAGGTCAAGCTTCGCGGTCAGCGCCTCGAACTCGGTGAGATCGAGGAAGCCCTGTTGCGCGCCGAAGGTGTCACGGCTGTCGTGGTCACCGTCCACGGCGAGGGGACCTCGGAGAAGCTGGTCGCCTACGTCTGCGGTGACGCCGAGACCGATGCCGTCCGGGCACACGCCGACGGCGAACTACCCGCGTTCATGGTTCCCACGGTGTACGTGCCACTGGCTCGTCTTCCCCTGGGCCGCAACGGAAAACTCGATCGGAGTGCGTTGCCCGAGCCGTCCGTCGGCCAGGCCGAGCACGTCGCACCCGACGGTGCAGCCGAGACGGCCGTCGCGCAGATCTTCGCCGACGTGCTGGGAGTCGACGGTGTCGGTGTGACGGCGAGCTGGTTCGAACTCGGCGGCAACTCGCTGACCGCCACGCAGGTGGTAGCGCGCATGAACGCGGAACTGCAGGGCGATCTCGGTGTCCGGGACCTGTTCGAGGAACCGACCGTGCGCGGCCTGACGACACGGCTGAACCGCCTCTCTCGCAACGGCGGTGGTGGTCCCACGCTCGTCCGTCGGGATCGGCCGGCGCACGTTCCACTCGCCCCCAATCAGCACCGGATGTGGCTGCTCAATCGGTTCGACCCGGTGTCCGGTGCGTACAACATCGCCGGCGCCGTCCGGCTGACCGGTGTGCTCGACGCCGAGGCGCTCGTCGAGTCGGTGTTCGATGTCGTCGATCGTCACGAAGCGCTCCGAACGTTCTACCCCGACTCCGAGTCAGGGAAGACCACGGCGACGGACGGCCCACGTCAGGTCGTCGTCGACTCGGATTTTCTCGACGTGAGCATCACGACCACGACCGAGGCCGGGTTGCCGGGCGCCGTGGCCGGGCTCGCGGTCCGCGGTTTCGACGTCACCGAACGACCACCCGTGCGCGCGGCGATTCTGCGTCTCGCCGCAGACGATCACGTGCTCGTCGTCGTCACCCATCACATCGCGGCCGACGGATGGTCCATGCGGCCCCTGGCACGTGACGTGATGATCGCGTACACCGCACGTGCCGCAACAACTGCACACCGAAGTTCAACACCCCGAAGTTCAACACCTAAGTGGCCGTCCCTCGAGGTTCAGTACACCGATTACGCGCTGTGGAAGATCGAGTCGCTCGGTTCCGAGCAGGATCCGGATTCCGTTGCTTCGCGTCAATTGTCCTTCTGGCGAGGGGAACTCGCCGGTGTCGCCGATCACCTGCCGCTACCGATCGATCGGCCTCGCCCGCCGACCGCGTCGCATCGAGGCGAGACGGTCACGTTCGCGGTGGCCCCCGACACCCGACGCGCACTGACCGAGCTTGCCCGGCACTCCGGTGCGACCGAGTTCATGGTTCTCCATGCAGCGTTGGCGATCATGCTCGCGCGAGTGTCCGGGACGTCCGACATCACCGTCGGAACACCGGTGGCAGGCCGTGGAGAACGCGCTCTGGACGATCTCGTCGGAATGTTCGTCGGCACGCTGACTCTGAGGTCGGACGTGGATCCGGCCGCACCATTCACCGATCTGCTCGCGTCGGTACGCGACCGGGATCTGGCCGCCTACAGCAACGCCGACATCCCCTTCGATCGTGTCGTCGAGGAGCTCACCCCCGTCCGGTCCACCGCGCATCATCCGCTGTTCCAGGTGATGCTGTCGCTGGAGGATCCGGTACCGACGGTCGAGCTGCCCGAGCTCACGGTCGCACCTCTCGCTCCGGTGGGCGCCGTGGCGAAGTTCGATCTGCAGCTGGCGTTCGAGTCGGAAGACCTCACTGGAACCCTCACCTACGCAACGGATCTCTTCGACGGCGGTACCGCTCGGTCCTTCGCCGAGCTGTTCCGGACGATCCTCGACGCAGTGGTCGCCGATCCTCGAACGATCGTCGGAGACATCGACCTGGTGTCCGTCGATCCGCTTCGCGGTACGCCGTCACTGCGACACCGCACCCTGCCCGACGCACTGTCCGCAGCCGTCGTCTCGTCCGCCGGCGGTACCGCGGTGGTCTCCGGCTCCGTCTCCATCGACTATCCGGCGCTCGACGACGCCTCGACCCGCATCGCCCGTCAGCTCATCGCGCGCGGAGCGGGCCCCGAGACCGCGGTGGCGATCGCGCTGCCGCGCGGAATCACCGCGATGACGATGCTGTGGGCGGTGGCCAAGACCGGCGCCGCGTTCGTGCCCGTCGACCCGCGCTACCCGCACGACCGGATTCTGCACATCATCACCGATTCCGGCGCACGGCTTGGCATTTCGGACATGAACGGTATCTCGGAAACATACGGAAGCTTCGGTTCGGAGTCGGTCGGTGTCGACTGGATTCATCCCGACGAACTCGACCCGACGCTCGGTTCGGCGTTTCCGATCACCGACCGCGAACGCAACGCCGCACTGAGTCCCCACCATCCGGCCTACGTCATCTACACCTCCGGGTCCACCGGAACACCGAAAGGTGTGTCGGTCACCCACGCCGGGTTCGCCGACCTCGGCGCAGAACTGGTCGAGCGCCTCGGTCTCCACAGAACCAGTCGAACACTGCATTTCGCGTCACCCAGCTTCGACGCGTCGATCCTCGAACTACTCCTTGCGATCGGCAGCGGCAGCACGATGCACATCGCCGATCCCCAGATCTACGGTGGCGCCGAGCTCGCAGCGGCTCTCGACGGCGTCACCCACGCCTTCCTGACGCCCGCCGCTGCCGCAACGATCGACCCGGCGTCGGTACCGGACCTGCGTGTCCTCGTCGTCGGCGGGGAAGCTTGCAGTCGTGATCTGACCTCCACCTGGGCCGATCGGGTCTCGTTGTTCAACGCGTACGGACCGACGGAAAGCACCGTCGTCGCGACGATGTCCGATCCGATGACAGTCGGTGCGCCGATCCGAATCGGAGCACCCACCCGAGGAATCGACGCGTACGTGCTCGACGCGCGCCTGCACCCGGTACCGACGGGAGTCGTCGGCGAGCTCTACCTCGGCGGCTCCGCACTCGCCCGCGGTTACCACGCTCACCCGGCGACGACGGCGGCGTCCTTCGTCGCCAACCCGTTCGACCCGCGCGGGCATCGGCTGTACCGCACCGGCGATCGGGTGCGGCGCGTCGGAGACGCCCTCGAGTACCACGGGCGCATCGACCACCAGGTCAAGATCCGCGGATTCCGCATCGAACTCGGTGAGGTCGACGCCGTCCTGACCCGCCACCCCGGCGTCGAACAGTCGGTGTCGATCGTGCACGCCGACAGCGTGGTGAGTTACGTCGTCGTCTCCGACGCAGTGTCGGGAGCACATGCGGAGCCATCCGAGATCGTCGAGCACGCTCGGCGGTCGCTGCCGGCTCACATGGTGCCGCAGGCCGTCACGATCATCGACGAGGTGCCGCGCACGCCGACCGGCAAGACCGACCGGACCGCACTGCCGGCACCGGTGTTCGCGACCCGTGAGTTTCTCGCTCCTCGAACGCCCACGGAAACGGTGGTGTCCGAGGTGTTCGGGGCGGTGTTCGGCGCCGCACGCGTCGGTGTCGACGACGACTTCTTCGACCTTGGAGGCAATTCGCTCGTCGCCACTCGGGTCATGGCGCACGTCAACGAGCGGGTCGGCCGGGCACTGCCGGTGCGCGCGCTGTTCGAGGCTCCGACGCCTGCGCAGCTGGCCGTGGTCGTCGACGCCTCGGAATCGTCGGCGCTGCCTGCGCTGCGTCCAGGACCGCGGCCCGAGGTGATCCCGCTGTCCGCGGCGCAACGCCGAATGTGGTTGTTGAATCAGGCCGAACCAGCTTCGGCGGCCTACAACATCGCGTTCGCCGTGAGATTGAGCGGAGAACTCGATGCGGATGCCTTGGCCGCAGCCGTGCGTGATGTACTCGATCGGCACGAGTCGCTTCGGACCGTCTACCCCGTTGCCGAGGACCCACATCAGGTGATCCTTCCGGCCGACGACGTCGAACTCGATCTCGCTCCGCAGTACATCGACGAATCGGCCGTTCTCGCCTCGGCTGCAGCGGTCCTCAATCGCGGATTCGACGTGACAGCAGCAGTACCGTTGCGCGGCAGTGTTCTTCGCACATCCCCGACCGAGTACGTACTGCTTCTCGTCGTTCACCACATCGCTGCGGACGGGCTGTCCATGGGCCCGCTCGCCCGCGACGTCGTCACCGCGTACGCGGCCCGAACACACGGCGCGCCGGCGCCGTGGGAACCGCTGCCGGTGCAGTATGCGGACTTCGCGCTGTGGCAATCGAACGTTCTGGGTTCCGCGGACGATCCCGAGTCCGTCCTGTCCACGCAGCTCGACTACTGGCGTACCCGGCTGGACGGCCTTCCCGACGTGCTGGATCTGCCCACGGACCGGCCGCGGCCTGCTGTCTCCTCGCAACGCGGGGCCGAGGTGGCGTTCGACATCGACCCGGCCGTAGCGTCGGCGATCAGGTCGCTTGCCCATCGCCACAGCGCCTCGGTGTTCATGGTCGCCGGCGCCGCTTACGCAGTCCTGCTGGCCCGGTTGTCCGGTACCACCGACATCCCGATCGGCACCACCGTGGCGGGTCGAAGCGCAGGCAGCCTCGACGACGTCGTCGGCATGTTCGTCGGAACCGTCGTTCTGCGCAACGAGATTCGGCCGGGGGAAATCTTCGCCGATCTCCTCGACAGGGTGCGCAGCACCAACCTCGAAGCCCTGGAGAACGCCGACGTCCCGTTCGAGCAGGTCGTGGAAACACTGCGACCGACACGCGCGACATCCCACTCCCCGCTGTTCCAGGCGCTGCTGGCGTTCGAACCGGATCGTCCGTCGACGCTCGAACTGCCCGGCCTCACGGTCTCGGAATTTCCGTACGAATCCGGCGTCACGCGATTCGATCTCGCTCTGACGCTGCGGGAAACAGCAGACGGCCTCGGTGGTTCCCTGCGCTACAGCACCGACCTGTTCGACGCCGCCACCATCGAGGGCTTCGTGGACCGGTTCACTCGGATTCTCACGGCAGCAGTGGAGAACCCGGCGCAGGCCGTCGGCGACATCGACATCCTCGCACCGTTCGAACGAGAACCCGTCCGCGGCCCGGACGCGGTCAGCCCCCGTACCCTCACTCAGTTGATCGGACAGGCCGTCGCGCAGAATCCCGACGGGGTCGCGATCCGCTGGAACGGGGAGGACCACACCTACCGCGAGGCCGACGACGCGTCGACCCGATTGGCTCGGGTACTGCTCGGATACGGAATCGGCCCCGAGACCGTCGTCGCGATCGGGCTTCCCCGCTCGGTGGATTCGGTTCTGACCGTGTGGGCCGTGACGAAGACCGGCGCCGCCTACGTGCCCGTCGACCCCGCATATCCGCAGGATCGACTGCAGCACATGGTCTCCGATTCCGGTGCAGTCATGGGCATCACGCTCACCTCGCACCGCAGTGCGCTGCCGGGCGACATCACCTGGCTCGAACTCGACGACCCGGAGATCCGCAGCGAAGTGGAGCGGGCACCGCGGCACCCCGTCGCAGCGGAAGAGCTGAACGGCGTCGCCGGACTCGACAGTGCGGCGTACATGATCTACACCTCCGGTTCCACCGGCCTGCCCAAGGGCGTCGTCGTCTCGCACCGGGGACTCGCGAACCTCGCCGAGTCCAGGCGCGAGGTGCACCGCATCGAACAGTCGTCGCGGTTCCTGCACAACACCTCACCGAGTTTCGACATGGCCGTCGGGGAAATGGTGTCCGCCCTGTCCGCAGCCGCAACACTGGTGGTGTCCCCACCGGAGATACTGGGCGGCGACGAACTGGCCGCGTTCCTGCGCGACGAGTCCGTCACCCACACGCTGACGACCCCCTCCACTCTGTCCACGCTCGATCCGAGCGGCCTGGACACCGTGCAGGTCGTCTGCGTCGGCGGCGAGGCGTGCAGCCCCGAACTGATCGCGCGGTGGGCGCCGGGCCGAATCATGGTGAACGGCTACGGACCCACGGAAGCCACGGACATATCGACACTCGGCGAGATCACCGCCGACGCTCCCATCGACATCGGCAGGCCCGTCGCCGGTCTCGTCGCTCACGTTCTCGACGGACGCCTCCACCCGGTGCCCGACGGCGTGCCCGGCGAACTGTACGTCGGCGGCCCCGCCGTCGCACGTGGCTATCACGGCCGGCCAGGGCTGACGTCGACACGATTCCTCGCAGATCCGATCAGCGGCGGCCGCATGTACCGGACCGGGGACATCGTCCGCCGCACACCCGACGGTCGGCTCCGGTACAGCGGGCGCAGCGACACACAGATCAAGATCCGCGGGTTCCGCATCGAGCTCGGTGAGATCGACGCCGCACTGTCGACTCACCCCGGCGTCGACTTCGCGGTGACCGTCGGCCACGGCATGCCGTCGGGCGAGACGGTGCTCGTGTCCTACGTCCTCGGCGACCGAGACGCGGTGCAGGGTGACGCGGTGCAGGGTGACGCACTTCGGAGCTACCTACGGAAACGGCTTCCCGGATACATGATTCCGGCGTCCGTCACATATCTGACGACCGTCCCCCGCACACCGACCGGAAAGCTCGACGCCGGTGCGCTTCCACCACCCGACTTCGGCCGCGACACCGGCCCGAACAGACTCCCGTCCACGGCGACCGAACGGCTCGTCACAGAAGCATTCTCGGAGGTACTGGCAGTGAACGACATCTCGGTGACAGACGACTTCTTCGACCGAGGCGGGTCCTCGCTGACGGCGATGCGTGTGCTCAGCAAGCTGAGGGCATCGACCGGCACGGCTCTGTCCCTGCAGGCACTGCTCGCCGAACCCACGCCGGAATCGATTGCGACACTCCTGGACTCCGGATCCGACGGCAGCTCGTCGTTCGACGTGGTGTTCCCGATCCGCACCACAGGCGACGGGGTACCACTGTTCTGCATCCACCCGATCGTCGGACTGTCCTGGTGCTACAACGGACTCGACAAGTACACCGACCGGCCGATCTACGGCATCCAGACCCCAGCGCCGTCCGACCTGCCGGACAGCCTGGACGCCCTCGCACAGCGTTACATCGACGAGATCGAGAAGATCCTCCCGGACGGCCCCTACCACCTGCTCGGATGGTCACTCGGCGGAACGATCGCCCACGCCATGGCCGTCCGCCTCCGGGCCCAGGGCAAAACCGTCGGATCCCTGGTGCTGCTGGACAGCCATGCAGTACAGAACCAGGACGTCTGGGAGACAGAGCTTCCCGCCGCGGACCTGCTCGACGCCGTCGGAATCACCATGCCCGGTATCGACGGATTCGGACCGGGCGGGGGCCAGCGGATCCGCCTCGATTCGCTCCCGTCGCTCGTCGCGGGATCGGGCATCATCGAGACACACGAGGTGGAACGGCTGATCGCTGCCGCACGACACAACCACGAATTGGCCGTCGGGCACACCCCCGGCGTCTACGACGGTGACGTCCTGTTCGTCAGCGCCGGGCACGAGGAACTGCACGGACTCGCGACGTGGCACCCGTACGTGACCGGCGATATCTCGAACTTCTCGGTGTCGCACACGCATTGGCAGATGACGTCGCCGTCGGCGCTACGCGCTGTCGGTCCGCTCGTGGCACGGCACCTCGAGGTCGGCGCGTGAGGGTGTCTCTCCGTCGGGCCCTCGTGGTCACCGCCGCCGCACTCCTGCTGGGACCGACCTCGGTCGCCGTCGCCCAACCGGAGACGCCCGGGGCGGTGAGCTCCGTCGACCACATCGACAAGATCAGCGATCGACGGTGGGACGTGCACGTCTACTCACCGTCGATGGATCGCGTGATCCCACTGCAGGTCCTCCGACCCGCGGACACCTCGGCACCGCGGCCGACGCTGTACATGCTCAACGGAGCCGGCGGCGGCGAGGACGGCGCGAACTGGCTGAAGCAGACCGACATGCCGGAGTTCTTCGCGGACAAGAACGTCAACGTCGTCATCCCCGTCGGCGGTTACCTCAGCTACTACACCGACTGGGAGCACGACGACCCCGGACTCGGGCGGAACAAGTGGCAGACCTTCCTGACCGAGGAATTGCCTCCCGTCCTCGACGACGCACTCGGGGCCAACGGCGGCAACGCGATCGGCGGCTTGTCCATGTCCGCCGGCAGCGTCCTCGATCTCGCGATCCAGGCACCCGGCCTCTACCGCGGGGTGGCGTCGTACAGCGGGTGTGCGCAGACGTCGGATCCAGTGGCACGCAATTTCATTCGCACTCTCATCGCCGTACGCGGCAAGGGCGACACCGACAACATGTGGGGTCCCGACGGTGATCCTCGCTGGGTCGAGCACGACCCGTACGTCAACGCCGAGGGGCTGCGCGGTCTGGAACTGTTCGTCTCCAACGCAACCGGTCTTCCCGGCCCGCACGAGATGCCGAACGCCGTACGCCCGGTCGGTTCACCCCCACTGCAGGAGCAGATTCTGCTGGGCGGGGTGATCGAAGCCGTCGCCAACGGGTGCGCCGAACGGCTGCAGCAGCGGCTCGGCGAACTGGGTATTCCAGCGCAGTTCGACCTGGGACATCCAGGAACGCACTCGTGGCTGTACTGGCAGGACGCTCTCCGTGCATCCTGGCCGACCCTGGAGCGCGCGCTGGCCGGCTGACGCCTTTTCACGTGCAAAATTTATATTCTACGAAAGCTGTGAGCATGACCCGTGCGTTGAAATCTCTCGTCATCGCCGGCGCACTGATCTGCGGCATGCCCGCAGTGGCGTCGGCCAACCCACAGACACTGGGCGCGCAGGGGCCGGACGTCTCCTCGTGGCAGCACATCGACGGCACCAAGATCGACTGGCACAGCGTGCGAAAGTCCGGCCACGACTTCGCGATGGTGAAGGCAACCGAAGGGCTCGACTACATCAACCCGTACTTCGTGCAGGACTGCCTCGTCATGCGAGCAGCCGGAGTGGCCCGCGGCGCGTATCACTATGCGGACGTGCGGCATTCACCGGAAACGCAGGCCGCTTACTACTCGACGGTGGTGCTCGGAATCAACGGGCCCGGCGACCTGCCTCCGGTGCTGGACCTCGAACACTCGCACGGACTGCCGCCCGAGCACCTCATCGACTGGACCCACCGGTACCTGAACACGGTGCACCTGCTCACCGGACGTCAGCCGATCATCTACACCTATCCGAACTTCTGGCGCACCGCGATGGCGGACACCCACGAGTTCAACCACTACCCACTGTGGATCGCGGACTACAACGACACCCTCGGACCACTCCCCGGCGGGTGGACGAACTGGTTGTTCTGGCAGTACACCGACAGCGGCCGAATCCCCGGCATCGATGCACCGACGGACATCAACCACTACTCCGGAGACGACATCCGTCCGTTGGCGCGCTGGTAACCCCCATGTGAGTCAGCCGAGCCAGTCGAGAACTGCTGCAGCAGTCCAGGATTGCTGCATGCTGCCGAGTGGCTCACCCGTGAACGGCTCGTAGTACTCGGCGAACGTACCGTCGCTGGCCTGCCGCAAGCCTTCCTCACGCAGGTCCAGTGAACGCTCCGCCCAACCCCGGCGCGAGAACGCCCACGAGAACAACCACGTCATGACGGGCCACACCGGACCGCGCCAGTATTCGCGCGGGCGGAAATCTCGCGACACCGGCGACGTCGACGGCGGTACCGCGTAGCGAAGGTCGGGGTGCCCACAGAAACGTGTTCCCTCGAACAGCCGCAGCAGCGTCCGCTCCTGCTCACGCGGTAGTCCACCGCACAACAGCGGCGCGAACATCGCGATGGTGTCGGTGGTGATCCAGCGCCGAGCCCGCAGATCGTAATCTCGTGCCGCACCCGACCGGCTGTCCGTCGTGGCGATGACGCCTGTGCGAAACTTCTCGGCCCATCCACGCAACTCGCGCACATCGGAATTCGGTTTCGAATGCTCCTCGCCGATGGTCGCCAACACATCGCACGCCATGGCGAAGATCGCGCTGACGAACACGTCCTCGACCGCGAAGCTCATCTTCTCCTTGAGCGCAGCGTCGTCGTACCCCGCCTGCTTCATCTCCTCGACGAGCCAGATGTAGCGGTCGTACTCGATATTGCTCGGCCGCTGCGACGCGTCGGTCACGACCGTGTCGTCCTTGCGCACGTACGGCGGCATCCCCCCGGGCACGACACCCCGGTACGACGCGTCCCACCGCGGCGAGTTGTCCATCCCGGATTCCCAGCCGTGAAACAGGGTGACGCGGCCGTTGTCCGCAATGTCGCGCGCCTCGGCCAACCAGCGATGCCACCGCACCAGGTTGTCCCACCGGCGGTCGAGGAACTCCTCCGCGACCGCTCGGGTGGTGCGGCCGTGACGACGGGAATGATCGAGAATTCTCTGCACCGCGATCGCGTGGACGGGTGGCTGGGTGATGCCCGACGTCTGCGGCCCCAACGGAGCGTGCACCGCCAGTTCCGACGTCTCCCACCTCGCCGGACCGGGGAAGTACCCGTCGACGCCGTTGGCGAACACGATGTGCGGAATCATCCCGTTCTTCCACTGCGCCGACAACAACGTGTCCAGCTCGACGACCGCGCGTTCCACGCTCAACGGCGCCAACCCGACCGACACGAACGCCGCGTCCCAGCTCCACATGTGCGGATACAGCTTCGGGGCGGCGCTCGTCATGGTGCCCAGGTCGTTGCCGCGCAGAAGGTAGGCAGCCCGCGCGGCCAACTGTGTCGAAGTGAATCCACGGTCGCCCATCCCTCTAGTTTGCGACCCTTCCGTACTTTCCGCCCATCGAGACTCGAGTTCTTTTCAGGACCGTAACTGTCCGCAATCGTCTCTACTGTCGTTCTCACCAGCAACGAAAGGGAACACCATGACTCTCACCGGTGAAAAAGCCGACATCGCGCGAATGCTCGCCGATCAGCGCAAGAACTTCCTCTACACCGTCACCGGCATCACCGACGACCAGGCCCGCACCCGAACCACCGTCAGCGAACTGACCCTCGGCGGCCTGCTCCACCACGTCGTCAGCAACGAGCGCGGCTGGATGAAAACCATCGCCGACATGGACGAGAACGCAGAATTCGACATGTCCCGTATGGGCACCGAGTACGTCATGGGTCCCGACGAGACCGTTGCCGGACTGATCGCCGACCTCGCCCGCGTCGCCGCCGACACCGAAACAGCACTCGCCACCATGGACCTCGACGCCCAAATCCCACTCCCGACGGCACCCTGGGCTCCCGAACGCGCATGGCAATCGGCACGGTTCACCCTGCTGCACATCCTGCGCGAAATCGCCCAGCACGCCGGCCACGCCGACATCATCCGCGAATCCCTCGACGGCGGCAGCACCACCATGTCCATGGCCGCCGAAGCGGGCATGACATTCGACTGAGCCCGATCCGTCGGACCGAATGAACCGTTCGGTCACTCCAAGTGACCGAACGTCACGTTCGGTCCGGCACAGTGCACGGATCTAAGGTGGAAGCATGACTTCCACTGCGCTGGTGACGGGTGCGAGCCGGGGACTCGGGGCGGAGATTGCCCGGGTATTGGCGTCGGATCACGAGGTTCGACTGGGCGGACGGTCGGCGGACTCGCTGGCGTCGATTGCGTCGGAACTGCCGGGTTCGACGCCGTGGCCGGTGGATCTTCTCGATCACGACGCTGTGGCCAGGGCGGCGGAGGGCATCGAGTCTCTCGACGTGCTGGTGCACAATGCAGGCGTTGCGACGCTGGGGACGGTTGCCGAGTCCTCGATTGCGGATTGGCGCGCCCAGTACGAGTCGAATGTTCTCGCGGTCGTGTCCCTGACGAAGGCTCTTCTGCCGGCGTTGCGACGGGCAGGCGGCCACGTGGTGCTGATCAATTCCGGGGCGGGTCTGCGCGTCAATCCGGGGTGGGGCGCGTACGCCGCGTCGAAGTTCGCGTTGAGGGCATTCGGCGACGCGTTGCGCGCGGAGGAGCCGGCGCTTCGGGTCACATCGATTCACCCCGGACGCATCGACACGGACATGCAGAGGGCGATCGTCGAACACGAAGGGGATCACTACGAGCCGTCGCAGTTCCTGCGGGCATCCACCGTCGCACAGGCAGTCCGCAATGCGGTCGACACACCGGCCGACGCTCATCCGACCGACATCGTGCTCAAGCCGATTCCCCGCTGAGCAATCGGAACACCGATGAACGGCAGCCATACTCGGGCGGTGATGATTCGACGCGAACGTCCAGCCGACCGCCCGGCCGTCCTCGGCGTCGTGCGGGCAGCATTCCGCCAGGACGACGCCGAACCTGTCGAAGTCGGGTTGACCGAGAAGCTGTTCGCCGACGGGTACGTCCCCGAGTTGTCGCTGGTCGCGGTCGTGGACGGCACGATCGTGGGGTACGTCATCGGTAGCCGCGGCGTCGACTTCGGGGTCGGGATCGGACCGCTCGCCGTGCTCCCGGAGTTCCAGGGCACCGGCGTCGGGAAAGCGTTGATGTACGCGCTGATCGGCGCGTCGGAGGCACTCGACATCCCGGTGCTGGCTCTGCTGGGCGACCCCGGTTACTACAGCCGGTTCGGGTTTCGCGCGGGCTTCGATGTCGGCGTCGAATCGCCCGACCCCGCGTGGGGCCACTTCTTCCAGGCCCTCCAGCTCGGTGCAGGCCCGGTGAACGGGAGCTTTCGGTATGCGAAACCCTTCGACGAGCTGGAGTGACGGACCTAAACTGAGCGCATGCCACTGTCGAAATCGGAACGAGAAGAGTTTCTGTCCGAGCCGCACATCGCGGCCCTGTCGGTCTTCGCCGGCAACGATCGAGGTCCACTGACCGTACCCATCTGGTACCAGTACACCCCCGGCGGCGAAGCCTGGGTGCTCACCGGGAAGACTTCCAAGAAGGCCGAGTTGATCCGTGCTGCAGGGCGATTCAGCTTGATGGTCGAGCGCACGGAGCCGTCCATCCGCTACGTTTCGATCGACGGGCCTCTGCTCCGCGAAGAGCCGGGCAGCGAGGAGAAGTCACGAGAGATGGCCAGCCGCTACCTCGCGCCCGACAAGGTCGAGGGATACCTCGAGTTCGAGAAGACCCTGGGTGAACACGTCGCGTTCTACCTAGAGCCTCGACACTGGTTGTCCGCAGACATGGGCGCTATCTGAGCCTCGCCCGGTGACCCGGTGCTAAATTTCGTACCGTGAAGTCACCTGTTCCCGATTACCTGCGGGAAGTACTGGACAGCCTGTCGAGCAATACGGACGGCGAGGTCGCGGACTACATTCCCGATCTCGCGCATGCGAACCCCGACGTGTTCGGGATTGCGGTGACGACGGTCGACGGACGGACTCATTCCGTCGGCGACGACGAGACCGAGTTCTCGATCCAGTCGATTTCCAAGCCGTTCGCGTACGCGGCCGCGCTGACCGACCGGGGCTTCGACGCCGTGCTCGACACGGTCGGGGTGGAGCCGTCGGGCGAGGCGTTCAACGAGCTGTCCCTCGAAGGTGACACTCGCCGGCCGAAGAATCCGATGATCAACGCAGGCGCCATCGCCACACATTCTCTGCTGGGTTCGTCGGTCGAGGAAAGAACCTCTCGCGCACTGAGTTTCTTCTCGACCCTCGCCGGACGGCAGTTGTCCGTCGACGAGTCCGTCTGCCGGTCCGAGCTGGACACTGCGGACAGAAACCTCGCCATCGCGCACATGCTGCGCAACTACGGCATTCTGCCCGACGAGGCCCATGCCGTCGTCGAGGGCTACACGACGCAGTGCTCCATCAACGTCACGGTCCGAGACCTCTCGCTGATGGGAGCCACGCTGGCGTCCGGCGGGGTTCACCCGACGTCCGGCGAACAGGTCGTCAGCCGGGCGGTCGCCCGGCAGACCCTGTCGGTCATGGCAGGGGCGGGCATGTACGACGCCGCCGGCCACTGGTTGACGTCGGTGGGTATTCCCGCGAAAAGTGGTGTGGCGGGCGGTCTTCTGGGTTCGCTGCCGGGCCAGGTGGGTATCGGCGTCCTGTCACCGAGACTCGACTCGCACGGCAACAGCGTCCGCGGCGTGAAGGTCTTCGAGCGGCTGTCCGACGACATGGGCATGCATCTGATGGACGTCGAGCCCTACGGTTCGTCGGTCCTGCGGAGCATCCGCGACGAGGACGGCGAATCGACCGTCGAGCTGCAGGGCGTCGTACAGTTCGGTGGCGCGGAGATGCTGCTCGACGCCTTGTCCCGCGACATATCTTCGGGCACAATCGTTTTCGACGTCTCCCGGGTGAACCGGTTCTCCGACGTCGGCCGACGAATGACTCTCGAGGGTATGCGACGCATCGCGCTCGACGGCCGAGACGTCGCGCTCATCGATCCCGACGGTGTTCTGCCGGACCCGAACCTGGGTGACGGCACTTACCCCCGGATCCGGACTCAGGACGCCTGATTCAGCAGGATCTCGGTGAACGCTGTTGTCACCGAGGTGATGTGCTCGGGGTGGGTGATCACCGAGACGGTGCGCGTCGGTGCGTCGACCACGTCGATCCGATGAAGCCGAGGAAACAACTCGGCCAGTGACGACGGCAGCAGTGTGACACCCAGCTGCGCCTCCGCCAGCCCGGTGACCAGTTCCGCCGAGTCCGCTTCGATGACCGGGCCCCGCTCGACGGACGACTGCGTGAACGCGTGATCGGTCTGCATGCGGGCTTCGCTCCCCGCGGGCCGGTCGATCATCGGCACTCCGCCCAGTTCGGCCAGGCGCACCGTCACCCTGCCTGCCCACTCGTGACGGGGGGAGACGAACAACGACAGCTTCTCCGTCCACAGCGCAGTCGACGTCAGACCGACGTGCGTCCGGCCCGGCGCGAGGCCGATGATCCCCAGGTCGAGGGAACCGTCGGCGACACCTGCGAC
The DNA here is from genome assembly GCF_000383555.1 of Rhodococcus sp. 114MFTsu3.1. Taxonomy (NCBI): domain Bacteria; kingdom Bacillati; phylum Actinomycetota; class Actinomycetes; order Mycobacteriales; family Nocardiaceae; genus Rhodococcus; species Rhodococcus sp. 114MFTsu3.1. The sequence goes on from NZ_KB911553.1 coordinate 22,469, forward strand.
GGTATCCGCGCTGCCCCTCGGCAACAGCGACACCGTCGTGTTGGGATGCGAGGTCCCCAACGCGGCGACGGCCGCGACCACATCCACCCGGGTCAAAGGAACGATCATCCCGACGCGGAGGCGTCGAACTTCGGTGTTCGACGGCGAGACGTCCGAGACGAGGCGCGCCACCGCACCCAGCACGCCGTAGGCGCGTTCGAGGAAGATCTGGCCCGCCTTGGTGACGGTGACGCTACGGCTGGTGCGAGTGAACAGCTCGACGCCGAGCTCTCGCTCGAGGTCGCGGATCTGACTGCTCAGAGCAGATTGCGCGACGTGCAGGCGGGCGGCAGCTCGGCTGAAGTGCTGTTCCTCGGCCACCGCGACGGCGTACTGGATATGACGGAGTTCCACCCCCACAATCTATCGCTTGGCGCGATCGATGGTGCTGATCGATCTATTGGACAGCATGATCGATCAGGAGAAGGCTGTACCCGTGAACACGACAACGTCGAACAAAACCGGGATCGGGACTCCCGTCGTCGCCCTCATGGCGGTGGCAACGGGACTGAGCGCCGGCGGCAACTACCTCAACCAGCCACTGCTCGACCTCATCGCCGAACACTTCGGAGTCTCGCAGTCCGCGGCCGCAGTGTCGGTCACCGTCGCGCAGATCTCCTACGCACTCGGTCTGCTGTTCCTCGTTCCGCTCGGCGATGTGGTCGATCGACGGAAGCTCAGCGTCGGACTGATGGCGCTGGCTGCCGTCGGGCAGGCTCTCGCCGGCTTCTCGCCCGGACTCTCGTGGTTGCTCGTCGGGACCGCCATGGCCGGATTGTTCTCCGTTGCCGCGCAGGTCATCGTTCCGTTCGCAGCCTCGATGGCCGACCCGTCGGAGTCGGGCCGAGTCGTCGGAATCGTCATGGGCGGTTTGCTGACGGGAATTCTGCTGGCCCGCAGCATCTCCGGCCTACTGTCCGACGTGACCGGATGGCAGGGGGTGTACCGGCTGGCCTCGGTCCTGATGTTGATCGCGGCAGCGGGTTTGTGGCGGGTACTGCCGCGACACTCGGGGACAGCAGGCGTGTCCTACCTGCCCGCGCTGGCGTCGATGGGCGTGCTCGTCCGTCGGTACCCCCGGTTACGTGTTCGATCCGCCCTCGGTGCCTTGTCCTTCGCGTCGGTCAGCGCAGTGTTCGCAACGATGACGTTGCTGCTCACCACCGAATTCGGCTTCTCCGCAGCTCAGATCGGGCTGATCGGGCTCGCCGGCGTGGCCGGTGCGCTGATGGCGTCGGTCGCCGGCCGTCTGGCCGACCGCGGACTGGTTCAGTGGGGAACCGGAATCGGCGTCGTACTGCTGATCGCCGTGTGGCCGCTGTTCATGATCGGAAGCCACGTCTGGCTCGTGTTCGTGCTTGCCTTCGTCCTGGTCGATTTGGCACTGCAAGGCGTGCACGTCAGCAATCAGAACGTCGTCTACGCCTTGGAACCCGAAGCACGGGCGCGCATCAACTCGATCTACATGACGACGTACTTCGTCGGAGCGTCGGTGGGGTCCGCCGTCGGCACGCTCGCCTGGAAGCACTACGGCTGGACCGGAGTCTGCATCACCGGAGTGGTGTTCGCCGGTCTGTCGCTGCTGGTGTGGCTGCGCGATCTACAGCTCGGCCGTACCGATCAGCCGCAACTACCGCCGACGCCGAGGCCGGACAGCGCGGAGAACAGTCGGTCCGCCAATCGAGCGTGACCACCGTCGTCCGGGTGAATTCCGTCGGGCGCGTAATCGGTGGCCGGGTTCAACCATCGCTCCGCCTTCGGATCCAGGAACGTCACGCCTGCCACCCCGGCCGCATCGCGGAGGTGGCGTCGGATCTCGTCGATGTTGCCGTGTTTGGCATTGGGGGCACCGGTCGGCCCGACGACGATGATCCGCGCTTGCGGCGCCACCACGCGGTAAGTGAGATACAGGCCGGTGGCCGCCGCGAACAACCTGCCGTCGCCGCGGTCGTTTCCGCTGCCCTGCACAATGATCACGTCCGGAAGCGACGTCGCGACGGCCGCTACCCGCGGGACACTGACGAACGGGTCGGTGCTTGCCGCGTACCCACTGCCGGACCGCGCCACCAGATTCAGATCCCAGCAACCCCTGGCCCCGAGCAGAGTGGCGTAGCCGCCGTAGCCGCTGCTCGCGCCGACGCCCGCGCTGAAGGAATCGCCGACGATCGCCACCCTCAACGGACGTGGTTGCGCGTGCGCGGGAACGTTCCCGACGAGCAGTGCGGCAACGACGATCGCACACAACGCAATCAGCTTTCTCACGAGAACGATGGTAAGTCAGCGAGACTCACGGAGCATCGGTCTTGAGAATTTTCATGGTGATGCGCGAGTCCACCCGCGCGATGGCCGGATCACCCATAAGTTGTGTCGTGAGCCATTTTTCGAACGCTGCAAGGTCCGCCACACGAACACGAATGAAATAGTCGGGGATGCCGAACATCCTGCGCAACTCCGCGACCTCCGACATCCCGGCCATGCGTTCCTCGAACGCGGCCACCGTCCGGAAGTCCTTCGCGACGAGGTCGGCATGAATGATGACTTCGAACCCCCGCCCCATGCGTGTTCGGTCGACTATCGCGGAGTAACCGGTGATGACGCCGTCCTCCTCCAACTTGCGGACGCGCCTCAGGCACGGCGCAGGCGTGAGCCCCACCTGCGCAGCCAACTCTTGATTGGTCAACCGGCCGTTCTCCTGCAGCAGCAACAAAATGTGCTCATCGATGGCATCCACATCTCTGATATTGCGCGCATCTCGGGCTTTACACAAGAAGCGGCAACAAAATCGCGCGACGTATTTCCTATCATTGCCGCATGACCACGCTCGCCCCCACCCAGCTACGCTCCCCGTTCCGCGACGCCACCCGATCAGCAGGCGTCGTATGGCTCGGATTGTTCGTTCTGGGAATCGGTTTCGGGGTGATCGTCACCGCACACGATCTCCCGTGGTGGCTCGCGCCCATCATCTCCGGCGTCCTCTTCGCCGGCTCCGTCGAATTCATTCTGGTCGGGCTCCTGGCCGCATCCGCACCCCTCGCCGCGATCGCCATCACCACACTACTGGTCAACTCACGGCACCTGTTCTACGGTCTCACCTTCCCCCTGCAACGCGTCGACGGCCGAATAGCCAAGCTGTACAGCATCTTCGCGCTCTGCGACGAAGCCTTCGCCCTCGCATCCGCCCGACTACGAGGCCGACAGATCCTGTGGACCCAGTTCGGCCTGCACTCGTCGTGGATGGTCGGAAGCCTCGTCGGCGCCGGTGTGGGCAGCTCCCTGCTCGCCGGACTCGAAGGACTCGACTTCGTCCTCACCGCACTGTTCGTCGTGCTGTTCCTCGACGTCTACCGCGAGAATCCCGACCGGGTGACGCTGATGTTGGCCGTCGGCGCCGGGATGATCGGGTGGGTGCTCGCACCTGGATCCATGCTGGTCGTGGCAATGTGCGTGTTCACCGCAGCCCTGATGGTCAGGCACCGGCGTGGTTGACTACTGGTACATCGCCGCAGCCCTGGCCGTCGCCGTCGGAATCACATTCTCGCTGAGAGCAATTCCGTTCCTCGTCCGATCGTCCCTGCGAGAATCCGCCCTCCTCGACTCACTCGGTAAGTGGATGCCCCTCGGCGCCGTCGCCATCCTCGCCGTCTACGCCCTGTCCTCCATCGACCTCACCGGCGCCGCCCACGGCATCCCACCCCTCGCCGGCGTCACCGTCACCATCGGCCTGCACCTCTGGCGCCGCAACATCGCCCTCAGCATCCTCGGCGGCACCGTCACCTGCGTCGTCCTGACGAACTGGGTGTTCTGATTCCGTCGACTTCGCACTTGCGCAGTTCCTCGTCGGCGTGTCGTCTGCACAAGTGCGAGTTCACGGGAAAGCACTCCTCGAGTGGAACCCGACCGGTTCGGCGCTCGCCGTAAGATCCGGTCCAGTAACTGGTGCAGAAACCCAGTTCTGTGATTCACTCGTACATACGTTCGACAAAGGTGGGGTTGTGGCAGACAAGTCTTCGATCGAGTGGACAGAAGCGACGTGGAATCCTGTGACCGGCTGTGATCGCGTTTCCACTGGTTGTGACAACTGTTATGCGCTGACGCTGTCGAAGCGGCTCAAGGCCATGGGTGCCGAGAAGTACCAGAACGACGGCGATCCACGCACCTCCGGCCCTGGATTCGGAGTCACTACACACCCGCGGGCGTTGGATCAGCCTCGTCGGTGGCGCGCACCCCGCGTCGTTTTCGTCAACTCGATGAGCGACTTGTTCCATGCGAAGGTACCCATCGCGTTCGTCCGCGACGTGTTCGACGTCATGCGGGAGACTCCGCAGCACACCTATCAGATCCTGACCAAGCGCTCACTTCGACTGTCGCGTATGGCGGACAAGTTGGAGTGGCCGTCGAACGTGTGGATGGGTGTATCGGTAGAAGACGCGTCGGCCCTGGAACGCGTCGACCATCTGCGAACCGTACCCGCAGCAGTGCGGTTCCTTTCCTGCGAGCCGTTGATAGGTCCGCTTGACGGGATCGACCTACGCGACATCGGCTGGGTTATCGCCGGCGGAGAATCCGGACCGAACTACCGTGTCATGGACATCAACTGGGCACGGGGTCTGCGGGACGACTGTCGCCAAGCGGGAGTTCCCTTCTTCTTCAAGCAGTGGGGCGGCCGGACCCCGAAACAACTCGGACGCGAGCTCGACGGCCGCCTCTGGGACGAGATGCCACGTCGCGCTGGTTAGTCACCACCACGGACGCGTCGACGGATCCCAGTGAGGCTCGGGTTGCCACAGAACCTCACCGCTGATCTCGGGTTCGGGAAGCTCCAGCTCGAAAAGGCCGGCTTGTCCACTCCTCGCGATTCGCTGCTCCTTCGCACGGCGCACCGCCTGCGCCATCATTGCCGGTTCACGCTGTGCGGCCTTCTTGTAAAGGTGACGCATGATCCGGTCGCCCGCGGGATGGTCTGTAGCGAAGACCATGTCGTAGATTTCAGTCTTGTTCGGCATCAGCATCGGGATTCGATGGGTGTATGCGTAGCCCAGCTGCTCAGCGAGCTGATAGCGAATCAAATTGACCATCTCGGCTCGATACTCTTTCGCCGTTATCAAACGCCGCTCCTTCGCGCGCTGTACGCGAAGCCAATCGTCGGTGCCGTACAACCGCGAAACACGTTGGCGAAAGATATCGTTGTTTGTCCCACGTGTCCCGCGAGCGATCGACACTGGCGACATCAGTATCCATAACTCCGCCTTCGCCTTGAAGGACTTGAATTCGGAGATTTTCTGCAATGTCGACCAATGCACTTCTGCTGCCTGTTGGTCGACGAAGGCAAACGTCGGCGCTTTGGAGAAGCGTTTGTACCGCGCCAGCGTGCCGTCGATCGTAATGTTGCAGTCCCCGGACACGACCTCGAACACGCGATCCGGAAACCGGTCGTGCAGGTCTGCCTTGAGCTTGTCCGCATTCTGCGGTAGTTCGCAAAAGATGTTCCGTGTGAAGCCGGGGCTCGACGCCAACGCCCGCCTCGGTGATCCAGCGATCGGCTCTCCAGTTGATCGCGCGACATTCTCCGCTCGCCCTGCCATGAGATCGATGTAGATCCGTTCGTGCGATTTCTTTGCTGCGACGTTGAAGGCTGGCAGGTACTCACTGAGTATCTGCAGCTTGTTTTCCGTCCAATACGACCACTCGCGTGGTGTGTTCTTCGACATCCGACCCCACCCCCATCAGTTGAAAGAACTACCCCTCCCGAAATATAACGGGAGGTCCCGACAATTCGACCGAGCTGGACCGGCAGAACGCCCACCCCTCGAGGACGTTCTGCCGGAGTTTTCTACAGCCCCGCAGAACCCGTCCACGGCAGCGGCACGGGAGCGGGCGCAGGTGCCGGGGCAGGCTTCGGCGCCGGCGCGGGGGCCTTCAGCGTCCAGGTCCCGCAGAAACTGGATGTGAACGCGACGTCGCTCGACTTGATCGTCACGACGGCCTGCCCGGACTCGGGGCTGATGAAATCGTTGGTGATGATCGAGTCGAAGTCACCATCGAAGCTCGACGCGCGCTCCCAGTAGCATCCGTACTCGTCGAGCGATCCCGACGACACGTAGGTGCCGGGGGCGATGTCGCTGCCGACAGCCCAAGTGCCGTTTCCGAACGACGTCGCGGGTGCAGCTGAAGCGACGCCCGCACCGAGCAGTGCGGTTCCGACGACGGCAGCAGCAGCGAAGAGAGACTTCTTGAACATGGATGAGCCTTTCGATTGGAACTGAAGGTGCAGAAACCGGGATGATTTCTACGCAGCCAGGACGCTGATATTCAGCTGTCCGAGGATGTTTCGGTTGATCTGCTCTTTGACGCACGGGTCGACTCCCGCTTCGTGATTCCGTCGTGCAGCGACGGCGAGACGGTCGGCGATTTCGTTGAGTTCGTGTCCAGAATGTCCGCGGACCCAGCTGTACCGAATGTCGCGACCTTCGGCTCGTCGGTGGACGACGTCGACTATCTCGACGACGTCTCCGCGGCGCGTGTCGAGCAGGCGCGACCGTGATTTCGTCAACGACGCCAGAGCGGGCTTACTGTCGGTAAGGATGTGGAGTCGACGGTACGGAAAGGTTCTGATTGCCAGCGCAATTGCGAGAAGTTCACCGGCGAGCACGCTATCGACGTCGGGATAGGCTTTGCTGGCAAACCCGCCTTCGGCGCTGACACACGCGACGCCGACGCCAGAACGGCCCGTCGCCTTGGATGCGTCGGTGGCGACCACCAGCTCGGGGAGAGCCTCACGCCTCGCGAGTTCAGCGGCCCACGCACGACGGTGTGCGAAGCGAGTGTGGTCGTCCAATGCCTGGACTGCGATGCCGACCAGCTCGACGAGACGCCCGCAGGCGGCATCCACCACAGTGATCCCCGGGAACGACGCCGAGGCCGCCTGGATCTCTCGCCGGAAGGCACTGTCCGATATGTACAAAACAGCCGAAGATTCGAGAACCGCCAGTAGATGTTCGAAAGCATCGAGAGCAGGTGCGTACATGCCGACCGTTGTAGAACTTTCGAAAACCATTGACTGCGGGCTGATCTCACCGCCCATCCAGGCCAGAGCGACTTCGCCGTCGTCGCCCGTGCCGAACTCCGCCCGGCGAATGTGTAGTACAGCGAGCATCGTGTCCTCCTCGGTCGGTTGCTGATGTGAACAGCTTCGACCAAGGCCCATTCATAAATGAAGCCGTGTATTGATAACCGGGGTTATCAAATTTGCGTGTCAGTTTGACAGAAACCTCGGGTAGCTTACAGGGGAGTGGACCGACAGGTCTCGACCAAGTCTACCGAGGAGGTGCGACATCCATGAGCGATCGCGTCGCGACCCTCCTCACGATGTCCGAAATCGCTGCGTTGGCCCAGGTCCAGCGGCCGGTGGTCACGATGTGGACGCGCCGGTACCGGGGCACCGACCGTCCGTTCCCAGCTCCGCGTCACGGGCGCAATCAGCAGCGACGCTACGACGGCGACGAGATCGTCTCGTGGATCGTAAGCCGCAACCTCGGCAACAACGACGCCCTGGAGGAGAGCCTGGCGCTGCACGCGGCTCTGGACACAGGGAACGACCTAGGCACGGACGTGGCCTTCGACGGGATAAGTGCTCTGCTCTGCCTCAAGTGGCATCTAGGGGCGCAGCTCAGTGAATATTCGGCGATCGAACTCTTGGACGAGGCCGACGAGACCGACCCCGACGACGAGTTCCTGTATTCGGAACTGGAAGCCCTCGGCGATGGGATCGCCGACTTCGCCGAGTATACGGACCGAATGGTCGATTCCGCGTACGGTCCGAGTCGGGCCTTCGAAACACTTCTTGCCCAATCGAATCGGCTGCACGGTGGTGATCTGCCAGCGATTCGACTCGCTCCTCGATGCCTCACCCTGTGCGCAGCCATCACGACGGCTCTCACCGACCCCGATCATCACGTGTACGTCGACCCGTCCGGCGGCATCAGCGACCTGCTGGTTGCAGTCCGTGCTGCCCTTCCCGAATATTCGGAATCGACGGCCGTCCGCCACGAAACCGACTCACGCCTGTCGCGTCTGGCGCGGCGTCGCCTCATTGTCCACGGCTGGGCCAGAAGGAATCCGCCCCAGGGTGGATTCGGCAGTGGCTTCGAGGTACCGGGGCCGGCTGCGTTCATCGTCGAGTATCCGTCGCCTCTGGCTCAAAGCGATTCGGAGATCCTGGCGCATATCGATGAGATTGCCGTCCAGATGTCCGACGAACACGTCGCGATCATCCTGGCCCCCGCATCTGCCTTGCTGGATGCACAACCAGATTCCGATGCTGCGCGGGTGCGATCGGACATTCTGCGATCGGACCGTGTACGCGCGGTCATTCGACTGCCGGAAGGTTTGTTGACTGCGCGGCCCGGAACGTCGATGGCACTGTGGGTGCTCGGTCCCGCGTCCGAGGCGGTCAAACCCGCGGACCGATGGTCGGTGCTTGTCGATGTCGGCTCACGCGAGCTGGACACCGCAACAATAGACGGCCTGGTGTCCGATGTCGTTGCAGCGATGGGTGATTGGCAGAGCGTTCACGCCCACGCGTTCCAGTTCGGTGTACTGGCCAAGACTTCGGTGCTGTTGGCCGAGGACAGAAAGGGCCTAACTCCGGCCCGTATCAAACGACCTCGTGCCAGGCGCAGTGGTGCAGAACTTGCAGCAGAGGTGCTTACACATTCGGATGCTGTCCGTCGCACCCAGCTCGAACTGCGTCGCGAAGTCCGCATCCCGGTGGGATACCGCGATTCGCAGGGTCTGCTGTTGCCTACACTCGGGCAGCTCGCCGCATCGGGCGAAGTCAAGATCGTGGGCGGCCACCGAATCGAATCCCAACATCTGATCGCCGGCGGCACTGTGCGTGTTCTGGGCCTCGACGAGGTCCTCGGCGACAGTCCGTTGGGCAGACGCGGGCTGGATCGCTTGGTGTTCTCGACGGCGTATCCCAGTGCGCGTTACACCGAACCTGGTGACATCGTGTTCTGCTCTGGCGCACGCTTTCGTGCGATCGTCGACCACGAGGGTTCGTCGGTAGTCGTCTACCCCGCGAGGATCATCAGGATCGCCGACGCCCCCTCGTCGGGCCTCATTCCCGACGTCATCGCAGGTCACCTCAACGCATCCGGTCTCGGCTCACGACCGTCGGGTGCAATCAGGTCGAGTGCGACGTGGAAGCGTTGGGAGATTCCGCGGGTACCGCCAGATCGAGCAGCGGCGACGATCGATGCGGTCGATTCGTTACGTCAGCAGCGCGCGGCGGCTATGCATTTAGTGACCCAGATCGATCAATTAACGAGCACCCTCGTCGACGGCTTGGCGCATGGAGTGCTCGCCGTCGGCGACGATTCGCAGCTTCTACAAGAAAGGCCGGCACGCAATGCCTCCTAGGAAACGGGCGGCGGCAGTCAGCACGCCGTCGACGATGAAGGAACTCAAGGACACCCTGTGGAAGGCCGCGGACAAGCTCCGCGGTTCGATGGACGCTTCGCAGTACAAGGACGTCATTCTCGGGCTCGTCTTTCTCAAGTACGTATCCGACGCCTTCGATGAGCGGCGTGAGCAAATCCGCGCTGAGCTCGTGGCCGAAGGTATGAACGAGGACCAGATCGCAAACCTGATCGACGATGCCGATGAGTATGCGGGGAGCAACGTGTTCTGGCTTCCCGAAACTGCGCGCTGGCAGTACCTCGCTACGAATGCACGCGGGATTCAGGAGACACCAGGATCACCGGGTAAGACGATCGGTCAGCTGGTCAACGAAGCCATGGGCGTCATCATGGAGACCGACACCAACTTCACGGGCACGCTCCCCCTCGTATTCAACAATGACAGTCTCGATCAGCGTCGCCTCGGTGAGCTGATCGACCTACTGACGGACACCCGGTTCACCGGCCACGGCTCGACAAGGGCCCGAGACCTACTTGGCGAGGTTTACGAATACTTCTTGGAGAAATTCGCTCGCGCAGAGGGTAAACGAGGTGGCGAGTTCTACACGCCCTCGAGTGTTGTCCGTGTGCTGGTCGAGATTCTCGAACCGTACAGCGGACGAGTCTACGACCCGTGCTGTGGATCGGGTGGCATGTTCGTACAGACCGAGAAATTCATCGAGAGCCACGGCGGGCATCGGACCGATGCTCACGTGTTCGGTCAGGAAGCCAATCAGCGCACGTGGCGCATGGCCAAGATGAACCTCGCGATCCATGGCATTACCGGCCAGCTCGGTGACCGCTGGGAGGACACCTTTGTACAGGACAAGCACCCGGACTTGCGCGCTGACTACATACTCGCTAATCCTCCTTTCAACATCAAAGATTGGGCTCGACGCGAAGACGACAGCCGCTGGAGGTTCGGCGTGCCGCCGGCTGGCAACGCCAATTACGCTTGGATTCAACACATCATCTCGAAACTTGCTGAGCGCGGTAGTGCCGGTGTAGTCATGGCGAACGGTTCGATGTCGTCGAACTCGGGCGGTGAAGGCGGCATCCGAGCGCAGATCGTCGAGGCCGACTTGGTCTCGTGCATGGTTGCACTGCCTACCCAACTCTTCCGAAGTGCAGGTATCCCGGTCTGTCTGTGGTTCTTTGCGAAGGACAAGTCCGCTGGGCCGAAGGGATCCATCGATCGGCGGGGGCAGGTGTTGTTCATTGATGCCCGAAACATGGGATACATGGTCGATAAAGCTGAGCGCGCCTTGCGCGATGACGACGTCACGGCGATCAGCAGGTGTTTTCATTCATGGAGGGGGTCAGTTTCCGCTGCATCAAGCGCATACTCCGACAAGTCCGGTTTCTCCTATTCGGCAAGTCTCGACGAGATCAAGGCTGCAGACTACGCCCTCACTCCCGGACGGTATGTTGGCGCCGCCGAAACCCTTGAGGATGCCGAACCCCTTCCCGACAAAATTAATCGGCTGTCAAGAGAATTGGCCAGGTTATTCGAAGAATCGAACCGATTGCAAGGCATTGTCCGTGACGAACTTGGCAGGATCATGTGATGGAGTATTATTTGGTTGATCTCCTTACCACGTCAAAAGACGGAGATTGGGGCAAGGGAGAACCCACGGATAAACACACCAAATATTCGGTTATCCGAGGTACCGACTTCGAATCCGTTTCCCAGGGAGATGGAACGGGCGTACCTGTCAGATATCTCCCAGATCGAACTGTCGAGCGGCGGCGGCTCCAAGTGAACGACATACTTATCGAGACAGCGGGTGGTTCGCCCACACGTCCAACTGGTCGTACGATGCTCATAACTCAGGATGTGCTCGACTCGCTTCCGTTTGACGCGACCTGCGCGAGTTTTGCCAGATTCCTGCGTGTCGACGACTCCATCGCTGATCCACGCTACGTCTACTGGTTCCTGAAAAGCCTGTACCTCACCGGTGAAATAGAGCAGTACCAAGTGCAACACACTGGAGTTGCACGTTTCCAGTACACACTTTTCGCACAGAGCCGAATCGTCCCGCTACCAGATCGTCGCACCCAGGAAGCAATCTCTTCTCTCCTGGCGGCACTTGATATGAAAATCCTTGCGAATCTGCAGGTCGCCGAAATATCGACGCAGCTCTGTGATCTCATCTTTGATGATCTCTATCGAGGCTTGAAGAGCCCTGAGGTTTTGCTGGCAAGCATCGTGTCAACGCAGTATGGAATTACAACTAAACCAACTAACTCGCCGAGCGGTCAGCGCTTATTACGGGTAACTGACATCAATAAGAAGCCCTGGATAACCTGGCCGAGTGCTCCTACATGCAGTCCGACCGAAACTGAGCTTCAGCGATACGCCGTCAGACCAGGCGATATTCTCGTCGCTCGAATGGCGGATCCGGGCAAAGTTGGCTACGTCGATCCCGGTTTCCCTCCTTCGGTCTTTGCCTCTTACCTGGTGAGGTTATCCGCCAAAAATCCTGAGAATTCGTTGTTCATATTTCACTTTCTGAGATCCAAAATGTATCAGGCATATTGCGCTGGAGCTATATCCGGTTCGGTTCAGAAGAATATGAACGCGCGCGTGATTGTGGATACCACTCTACGAATTCCTGATCAGCGAGCAATCGCCGAATTTAATGTCCGCGCACACAATCATCGCGCCGTTGCTATATTAGCTTTGAACGAAAATTCTGTCTTGATAAATCTGCGAAATACGCTTATCCCGAACCTACTTTCTGGGCGACTTACGGTAAGTGGCGCGGTTAAACAAGTTGAGAACATTCTCTAGCAGGAATTGAGCTTGTAAATGGTGAGGCCTATGGACGCGAATATTCCGGAACGAAGGCGAGGCTACCCTTGTTCAACATCGAATCAATTTGGCGGAATTTTTTAATTCGGTAGCGGCAAGCAGCAGTCACTTGCTGCTTGAGACCTGAATCGACTCACGCGCCACCACACGAAGGCACGGGAACATTACACCATGAATCCTGGCATCGTTCTCAGACGAGGACTGGTCTGCCCTGCCCTGCGCAGTAATACCGAACGGCTCGACGCCGATTCGGAGGTCATCGGACCGTAGGGTGTTGCCGGAGCCGCCAGCGGACGGCTGCACTCGTGTAGGTGACCAAATTCGTGAAGTCGAGTACTCGAGCGTCCAGTGTTCGTCACAGTCCTTTGAGTCGGAATGAAAACAAACCGTGCTCAATGACGGTCTCTTCGAGATGCCGGGCGCGGACAGAGTCGCCGACATCTGTACAGATGGATACACATTCAGCAGACGTCTTTTCCGGATTGCCGACGAGTGCGTTAATTGGTTCGGGCTACACTTAGAGTTTGAGACAACCGACGAGATCCGGGTTTCACACAGGTACATCGATCCGGCGTTCGTTCCTGACGCCGGTTCGAAGCCTGGGCCACGCAAAAAGCGCTTCCACGGCGACAAGTGGTTCGCGGACTAGGACCACTTCAGCGGCCCGCGAATCAATCGCCTGTTCGTGCGTCGACCCCCAGGACGTCACCACTACCAAAACCGATAACCACACTAATGGTTGGATTCGGTCAGACGGCTCCGGGCACACTTATGGAGGCTAAATACCTCGGCGACTGGAATCCCACCTCAGAGTACAAAGCAATGCGTGCGATCAAGATCGAGCACCGATCGGAGACTTGGCTACAGTAACTTGGCTTCCGATCGGAGACACGTTGATGCTGAACAAGCTAATTCGGAGTTGCGCGGCAAGAGTCTTCGGTGTTGCCTGCCTCTAGGCAATTCTGCCAGTCGATCTGGCCCTGAACCCAAGGTGAAGGTGTTTGCACCACTGGGTAGTTCGGGTTCGGGATGGTCGCACCGTTCGGGTACACGCAGACATCGGTCTCGCACGTCGGAGTGTTGGCGTCGATCTCGCCTTGCAGCACCTGATCATGGACGGATTGGCAGTACGGCGACCAACCCGTCTCTGATCCGTCAGACCATGTTGTGGCAATCGGGCCCAATCCCATTTGGCAATCGACGATGTACGGCTCCTCGTACACCGGGGCCGGTTCCACGTATGTCTCGACGGCTTCGAATGCATTTGTCGCTACGACCGGCGGCACCTCCGTCGTCGGCTGTGCTGACGGCAAAGCCGTCGCGGTCACTGTGGTCGTCGCCGACGCCGACGCCGACGCAACAGGCGACGGGTCCACGGCCCGGTCTTCGCCACCTGAGCATCCAGGCAGAACTAACAGCACGGCGAACACAGGAACGACGACGATTGGCAACTTCACGGCCCATGTACCGTCCGAGTGACCTCTACCGTTACAGCGCAGACCAGTGCGACCTGCGCTTCGCAGTGGAAGTTGATACACCAGACTCCTGGCTAAATGAGCAGAACAACTCCCAGCGTCTGTTATACGGCGGTCGACCAATCACCCCGGATTCCGCGTCGACCGGCTTCTGAAGTGCTGATGTTTTCCCAGTGCCTCGATCAAGCGCTGCCGGGTCACGTTCAGGTTCGCGAGGCGCTTGCTGAGATGCGCATTGGGCTGCCTGTTGATCTCAGTGATGCGCTTGTCTACGCGGGCGATTTCGGCGCGGAGTCGCCGAACCTTTTCACCCGACGTCGACGATGGCGTAGGTAACCCGGCCGCAGTTTTCGGACCAGGAGACCCTTTGATCGCAGCCCTCTTCGCTCCGACCTGCTTCTGCGGAGCGGCGGCCGACTTTCGCACTTTGTTCAGGACCCGCTGAGCGCTGGCCGCCCGCTTGCGGACATCCGTTTCAGCGGGGGACTCCGCGAAGAGAGACCCGCCGAGGGGTCGCAATCCATGCGCTGCGAGGTAGCTCGTCGCCTCGGCGATGATCTTCTCCAAGTCCTTGCACCGGCTGCACCGACGCGGGCTCGACGCGTCGACCTTGCTCGTCGACCCGCACCACTGGCATGCCGACGTTCTGGGCTTCCTCGTCGGTCGTGCTTGTGTGAACTCCGGGTCCGAACCCTTCACGTCCCGCCCACCCCACGGGGGTGTGTATGCGCCGGAAGGGTTGCCCGTATGCAATCGAACTCGGCCGCGCGCCATCGCCTACCTCAGTTCCGCTCCATCAGTACTGACTGAGATCATCTCAACGAAACTCGAGTTCCGCGCGAGAACATGGAATCGTGCAGTTCGATTTCGGCGGGTACAGCTCCCACTGGCATGTCGAAGACGACCTTCATGCTGACGCTGTTGCCCGGGTTGATCTCGTCCCAGATTGCGACGTCGGTATCGAGCCCGATCGCAGCCGAGGTGTCCGCACTGAACTTCCGGCCCTCGGCGTCGTACATTTCCTGAGAATCGGGACTGAGGCCCTTCGGCTCGTTCGACGTGTTCAGGACCGACACCGTGACGATCGTGAACTGTCCCTGAGCTTTCTCGACCAGATAGGGATTGTCGCCGACCGCGGCCAGTCCCGACTCGACGTTGGTCACCGTGAACTCGAACTTCCCATCACGCACCGGCATTCCGATTCCGGGAAGCGCCGCCGGCGCGTCCGGCTCCGGTTCAGATGCATTGGGCACAACGGGGGCGTCCGGCACAGCAGGTGCATCGGGTGCATCGGGTGCACCGGGTGCACCGGCACTGTCGGTCGCGACGGGTTCCGTCGTTTTGGGTTCGTGATCACCGAGGTTCGCAAAGATGCTCAGGACGATCAGCAGCGCCGGAACGCCGAGGATCCAGCGCCACTTCTTCGACTTCTTCTCGATGGGTGCTGCGGGGGTGGGTGCTGCAGGATGGTAGGACATGTCGTTCTCTCCTTGAAAGGTGGTTGGGATGTCAGTCGAGCGAAAAGACAAGGCCTGATTCGGCTTCCGACTCGGTGTAGGTGAGTTCGCCTCGGTGGCTGACCTCGACCTTGTAGAACGTTTTTCCGCGCGAGACTCCGGACACGGTGAAGTCCAGCCAACACCCGCTCGATCCGCCCGAGCTGGTCGCAAGTGCCCCCTTGGCCAGGAGGGTTCCGGATTCGTCGGACACTGTGACCGCGGCCCCTGGGCCGATGTCGTCGTAGCCGCCTCGGCCGGCGCACTCGAAGCCGTCGGGCAGTCCGTAGGTCGTGATGCTGTCCTCAAGCGTGATGGCACCGAGGCTCGAACGTCTCGGGCGCAGGATCAGCGGTGAACACCGACACGCCGGCGTAAACGCTAGCGCCGACGACAGCCACCGCGACCGCTCCGACTGCGGCGGCAACGATGACGGTTCGGCGTGGGGTGGAGGCGGATGATGGCGGCGAATCTGGCTGTGGTGGTGGACTACTCGGCTCGGTCGTTGATGTCTCCTAGCGACTCGGTGGTCGAGACAACTATGCAGTTCCGATTGCCTAGTTACTTATGTTTCACTTGATAAGGGGACTTATCGGAGCCGTCAACTTACCCCGGGACCATTTGGCAATATTCTTCAACTACCGAACGGGTTCCGGCACCGACCGACCGTTACCGTTTAAGTTGGACATTATGGGAGCAGCGATGAACTCGTACGGACCGTCCGAGGACGACTGGGAGCACATGGCCCTCGACAACCTGGGCGAGCTCGGGTGGCGTCCCGTTCCCGGCGTCGACATCGCCCCTGGCACCGGAGAGCGCGCGGGGTGGGACGAACTGCTCATCCGGCCCCGCTTACGGGCCGCGATTGCCAAGTTCAACCCACAATTACCACCGTCAGCCGTCGACGATGCGGTAGCAATAGTGGCGACCGCCGGTTCGACCGATGCCATCTCCGAGAACCAGGTCGTCCACGGCTATCTCACCGAAGGCCTGCGCAAAGTAACCTACGTCGACGACAGTGGCGTTTCGGTCACGCCGACGATCCGATTGTCCTCCATAGATCCCGACGAAAACGATTGGCTTGCAGTCAATCAGGTAACGCTCGCGCGCGGCGATTACAAGCGCCGGTTCGACATCGTGCTATACCTCAACGGCATGCCGGTAAGCGTCATCGAACTGAAGAACGCCGGAAACGCGAACACGACGCTCAACCAAGCACACGCTCAGCTGCGCACCTACGTGCGTGAGTTTCCGCTCGCGTTCAGGTTTGCGATCTTCAGTCTGGTCTCCGACGGCATCACCGCGAAGTACGGGACTCCGTTCACTGCGTTCAACCATTTCTCGCCCTGGAACGTCGACGATGACGGCGCACCCGTCTCACGTGACGACACGGACAACACCCCGCTCGGTATCGCGTTGTTCGGCCTGTACAACCAGGAACGATTCCTGCAGTTGATGCGTGACTTCACCGCCTTCGACAAGGGTGACACCGGCCTGGTCAAGCGTATTGCCAAGCCGCATCAGTACTTTGCCGTCAACAAGGCAGTGGGCTCGACCGTCCTCGCCGTCGAAAGCAACGGCAAAGCCGGCGTCGTATGGCACACGCAAGGGTCGGGCAAGTCGATGGAGATGGAGCTGTACACCAACCAGGTTCTTCGACACCCCAAGCTCGCCAACCCCACCATTGTCGTCATCACCGACCGCAACGAACTCGACGGTCAGCTGTACGAGACCTTCGCCGTGTCACAGCTGCTTCCAGGCGCACCCAAGCAGATTCGCAAGCGCGAAGAACTGCGGGCCGAACTGTCCGGACGTAACACCGGCGGAATCTACTTCACCACCCTGCAGAAATTCGGAAAGACCAAGGGGGAGCGGGACTCCGGCGAAAGTCATCCCCTTCTTTCATCGCGCCGAAATATCATCGTCATCGTCGACGAAGCCCATCGCAGCCACTACGACAACCTCGACGGCTATGCACGGCACCTGCGCGACGCACTCCCGCATGCAACGCTGATCGCGTTCACCGGAACACCGATATCGTTCGACGACAGGAACACTCAGGCCGTTTTCGGTGACTACATCGACATCTACGACCTGACGCGGGCAGTGGAAGACGGTGCAACCGTTCCGGTCTACTTCGAGAGCCGTCTGGTCAAAGTCTCTTTCGCCGACGGCGTCAGTGAATCGGACCTCGACGCGTCGGCCGACGAGGCCACCCTGGGCCTCGACGACACCGAGCGTAAACGCATCGAGGACAGCGTCGCAGTCATCAACGCCGTCTACGGCAACCCGGACAGGTTGAAGAAACTCGCGCTAGATCTCGTCGAGCATTGGGAAAACCGTCGCACAGCCATGACGAAGTTCCTAGCCACCGACGAACATCCCGATACACCCGGTAAGGCGATGATCGTCGGCGCCACCCGCGAGATCTGCGCGAACATCTACCTACAGATCGTCGCTCTTCGTCCCGATTGGCACTCCGATGACCTGGCCAAAGGCAAGATCAAGGTCGTCTACTCCGGTGACGCGACCGACGAGGAACCGATCAGCCTGCATGTGCGGCGCGACTCCGCGAATGCAACTATCAAGAAGCGGATCAAGAACCCTGACGACGAGCTGGAACTCGTCATCGTCAAGGACATGATGCTCACCGGATTCGACTCGCCGCCGCTGCACACCATGTATCTGGATCGACCGCTCAAGGGCGCACTGCTGATGCAAGCGCTCGCCCGAGTGAACCGCACCTTCCGCGGTAAGTCCGACGGCTTGCTCGTCGCCTATGCGCCCGTCGCGGACAATTTGGCCAACGCGTTGGCCGAATACACAGCGCAAGACCAGCAGTCGAAGCCGATCGGGCGTGACATCTCCGCAGCCGTGGACGCGGCGAAAGACTTGGTGTCGATCATCGAGGGGTTGCTACACGGATTCAACTGGCGAGCCGAATTGCAGGCCGCTCGGAGCGGTAAAGCATACTTCGACGCCGCGAACGCGACGGTGAACTACATCCGCGACCCCCGGTTACCGGAGAACCAGGTCATCGAGGGTGAGGAGACACTCGCAGCCCGCTACCGCAAATTCTCGTCGCAGTTGTCCCGCGTGTGGGCGATCTGCGGCAGTACCGAGGAACTCCGAGAGGTTGCACCCGTTGCTCGCTTCTTCGAGGAAGCGCGCGTCTACATGGCCAAATTCGACGCCGAGGAACGGCAAAGCCGCGGCGAAGCCGTCCCAGAAGACGTACAGCGCGCCCTTCGGCAGCTCATCGCCGCGTCGGTCGAATCCGGCGAAGTGCTCGACATCTACGCCGCCGCAGGCATGCCGAAGCCGTCGCTCAGCGACATCAACGTCGACTTCATCAAGAAAGCTCAGGAGGCTCGCAACCCAAACCTGGCCATCGAGGCGCTCCGCAAGCTCATCAACGACGAGTCCAAAGCGGCGACGAAGCACAATGTGGTCCGCCAGCGTGCGTTCTCCGATCGACTGTCGGAATTGATGCTCAAGTACACCAACAGCCAGCTCACTTCCGCCGAGGTCATCGCTGCATTGGTCGAGATGGCTAAAGAGGTGTCCGCGGAGGCGGATCGCGGGGCACAGTTCACACCGCCGCTGACAAGCGACGAACTGTCCTTCTACGACGCCGTCTCGCAGAACCAGTCCGCCGTCGACATTCAGGGCGAAGGCAAACTCGCCGACATCGCGCGCGACCTCGTCGGCGTCATGAAGCGAGACGCCAAGACCGATTGGACCATCCGTGCAGACGTGAAGGCCAAGCTTCGATCCCAGATCAAGCGGCTCCTCACTCGACACGGCTACCCGCCGGACAAGCAGCCCGACGCCATCAAACTCGTCATCGAGCAAATGGAGTTGATCGCACCAGTCTTCGTGGCGGAATCGTGAACCGGAAGAAAGCAGCCCTCATCGGCTTCCGCGTACTCGCGCAATGGCTGTTGGTAGCCGCAGCAGTGGTAGCACTCGTCGACGACCGCCATGACGCAGCGTCGATATATCTCGTCCTGTTCGGCATAGTCAGCGTCGTCCACGCCTTAATACCAATCGACCAGAGGCGTGGCGACAAACACGGTGAACGGGCTGCCCGATGGTGAGAGGCGCTGCGAACCGAGGAGTCGCTCTGACCACAGGTGGAATGGGCGAGAAGCGGATGTATCTGACTCCAGGGTCGAAGAAAAAAGAGGTGGCACAACCGCTTCCCAAACCCTCCAAGAAGAAAAAGGCAGCTCGGAAAGCACGCCCCATGAGCACATGCGATCTGTGCGGATCCGCATACCGAACTCGCCCGACCGCGGCTGGTAAGCGATGCTTCGATTGCTGGCAGGAGGAAGCGCGGTTGCTCCACTTGTGGTCAGCCATTCCGACACAACACGATTGTGTTGATCACCCCAGCCGCTCCACTTGCTCCAACGACCACCACCACGCATTCCACAGAGCTGCCGTTGATTTCGCAGTCCGTATCCGAAAGGGGAGCGTGGACGCCGGCCCAATAGTTCGTTCGATCCGAGTGCTATCGGACGCCCGAGCAAAAGAAGAAACCGCGCGAAAACGGCAGCAGCAGGAACGCCGACGCGCCGCAGCCGAGGCCCGTGAAGCAGAGAAGGCCAAAGCACTACGCGATGAGCAGAACAAAGCTCAGGCAGCCGAGATCGCGCGAAAAGAAGCCCGGGCCCGTCGGCTGATGGACTCAGTCCGTCGCGAGACGCCGATCGAGGATCTGAGTGAGGCCATGGCGAAGCTTCAGGGGCGGTGGAACGGACGTTGAGGGTCGTCCTCGGGCGACCGCGGCGGGACGACGGACCCACCTATGCGGAGAAGTGAGCACCCTCCGGCCAAACTACGCCCACGACCTCCGCAAGCACTCTCGCGCGTGCTGTGATGGCAGCCTCGTCCCAATTCTCGACCGTCGCGACGTCGGCATTGATTTGGAGCTTCGATTGTGTCGACAACGCCGGCCTCTTCACCTCCCACGCGCTGTCACTTTGCGACGCATTGAACGAACCGGTGATCAAGGTCAAGTTGCCGAGCCTGTGAATATGCTGCGCCCGCTCCTGCTCCGCGCGCATACGCTCGGCTTCGTCCACAGCAGTAACTGCCCAATTGACGCGCCAGTTCACTGGCATTATGTGCTCGATCTGAAGGTCGTCGTATGCGAAGTCGCCCTGCTCGGTCTTCGGGTTCTTCGACCGAAGGTGTCGGTCGACCTCGGCTAAGAGATACCGGAGCCTTCCGCGCGACAGCACACCGTCGTAAAAGCGTCGAGTAGTGAAGCTTTCGACGATGTCGTCATCGCTCGGCCACCACAGAGACTTACTCGAGCCGTTCAGTGCGGATGCGACGGCTATCGGAATGGAAAGGCCTTCTGCCGCAGCTTTCTGAGCGGCATGAAGTACGTCGACGAAAGTCCTGCCGTACCCACGAGTCGTAGCGTTCACAAGCGCGCGACGCATGAGCCAAGACTCGACCGCTGCCACTGTCAGCGCGTGCTCGTCCGCGGACAGCGTGTCACTGGAAAGCGTGCGTAACCACAGGAGCAGGGGGTTCGCGGTGACAACGTCGAGTTCGCGAATTCTTTTGTAACTCTGGCGTATCTGCGGCTCTGGGACCGGAGTTCGGCCGTAGACCGCTGCGTAGGCAACCGCGTAGGAATGAATTTCGGCCAGCACCTCCTCGGTCTTACGTTGCCCTACCGAGAGGTAGTTTCTGACCTCGGCGTACAGGTGACCGACGTTGACATCATGGCCGGCTACCGCGGTCAACCACGAAGAGAGAAGAACGTCTCGGCGTCCGCGAGCGGCGTGTCCTCGACCAACGACTACCTTCCACCAGTCCTCGTCGAAATCGGCCCAGTATCGGTCGTACAACGCGTCGATGATCGAATCGTCCACGAAGTCACCACGCAGAAAGAGCAGGTTCTTCACCAAGTCGGACGCCGACAAGGGCGTCTGACGCCCGTTGAGGACCTCGAAGATCACCTGCGCGTCGTCGTTGTCCTCCAGGTCTATCACCACCAACTTGAACAGGCCGATCAGAGCATTGACAACAACTTCCGACCGATCCGAACCATCTTCACCAACGACTATTTCACGCGTTTGGTCACCGAAGAAACGCCGCGCCTGCTCGTACAGATGGTCGCCGTCCGGCGGCGTCACGTCGTCCATGATCCGCTTCCAAATATCGCGGTCCTTCCGGCGTGGCCACAGCTTGTAGACCTCGTGCGGCTCCTTCTTGAGTTCTACCGGGTTCCACAGCAATCTATTGATCGTGCCCGACAACTCGGATTCGCGTTCGACCAGAACGTCCAGTACACCACGCAACAGCAACATCAAAGTGGTCAGCCGCTGTTGCCCGTCGATCACCGTGCGTTTGTCGACGCCACCCGTGGACGACGGCAGTTGCTCGCACACGACCGCGCCCAAGAAGTGCGGCGCCACATTCTTTTCCAGTACGGCAGCAGGAAGGTTCACCTGGACCGCTTTTGCGCGCGCATCTTCCAGTCGGTCCACCGCTGCAACCAGGTCTTCGAAGAGCAAGGCCCACTGGCCCTGCTCGGTCCATTCGTAGTCCCTTTGAAAAGTTGGGATGACGTATTGCGTGGGCGTCGTGACAACCTGAACGAGTTCGCGGGTTTCGGCCTTCAAGATATTCCTTCGAGGTGCTGACACACAGCGAAACAGATAAGCTCCGCTATCTAACTACACACAGGCTACAACTCCCATACATGATTGGGATCGTCCAGGACAGTGCGGATCTGATTCAAATCACCAGCGTTGGCAAGTGGCGAAGTCTTGGCTGTCTCGACGATGGTGTTCAGAACCAGACTAACGGCTTCGCCGTTCCCTTGGTCGAGTGCTGAGTCCAGTCTCTCGAACAAGGCGGAGAAGTTCTCCCGACGCTCAGCGAACGATCTTTCGAAGTAGTTGGCCAACAACGACTCTGCCGTACGGATCTTGGCAAGCTCGGTCGCCGCGTACGCCTTGACCTTCTCCTGCTTCGTGTTTTCCGTAGCGTGAATGCTTATACACGCCTGCGCGGCATCGACGAGCTGCGTGAGGGCGTTGAAGCCGTCCAACGCGTTCAAAGGGCCCTTTTTCGGCCCCAGTACGTCGCCCTCATAGACTTTACGAGTCGTCATGCGTTTCCCTCTGCCATCTTTCGATACTTCATGGTCAATGTCGATCCCTCGGCGGAAAGATTGCCTTCCTCGTCGAGTACCGGGGCAAGCGCGACTTCCTTGACAGCCTTGACCAACAACAGAGCCGACTGGAACCGCTCCGCGTGCTGAGCCGCCACGAACGGCTCGGACTCGAGAATCTCGAGCGCGTCGAGGGCTTGGGCGACAAGGCCCGACAGAACCGAATGCAGCTCGACGACTCGTAGGTCCACGGACTCGAGAAGGGTCTTCGTCGCATCCAACTGCGCGATAGCGATGTCGACCTCGGCCTGCTTCTCCATCGCCTTCGTAATCGCTTTCTTGCCTTGACCTTTGGCGACGAATCCGCCCATGAGCAGTGCGGGCCCGATCGCGACGACATTGAGCACCGTTGCGCCCAACGCCACGCCTCCGCCGCCGGCAGACAGTGCACCGCCACCGAGCCACGCCAGCGTGGCGCTCTGCGCTGCCGCACCCGACAGTCCCGAGATGGCCGCACCCGTACTCGCGGCACCCAGCGACACCACGGCCGACGTGGTTGCGACGTTCACTCCACCGCCAACTACCGCCGACGCTGCGACACCCGTTACCCAGGACCACGCATTCCGGTCGATTCCGTCGGGTCCCACGACACGCTCGTCGGAGACCTCGAGGCCGTCGGCCAGCAGTTTCTCCGAGTCGCGCACCTGCTTCGAATTGCGCTGCAGGAACGCAGCAAATCGGACCACGACTGCACTGAGCGCTTGCTCTTGCTCGGCACCCCATGCGGCGAGACGCGCATTCACCTCGTCGACATGCTGCTCCGCGAGTGTTCGTCGGACCTCGTACGTACGTTGCGACTTGTTTATCCGGTCGGTCGCCTTCTTGATGTCGAGCGCACCCTTGCCGCCCAGCACCAGACCACTTCCACCCGTCAACGCACCAACGGCAATGATTGCCACAGGTATCAGCGGTAAGACCATAGCTCCTCCTCGTCTCGACGGACAGTGTGCCAGGCAAGGCCGACAAACTGGGCACTGTGGTCGGCTTTGTCGAGTTCGCACTTATGCAGGTCCTCCTCGGTGTGTCGTCAGCACAAGTGCGAACTCGAGACGGATGGGTCGTCGAGTGCGAGGTTGTGTACTGAATCTGTGCCGATTTCGTGCGCAACCTCGCGTTCGGCTTCGAGTAGGGCCTTTGGACGAATCCCGAATCCCACCAGTGTCATTCGAGGGCTCGACCGAATCGTAATATAACGAGTCTGTGACGCGGGTAACAGTGTTGGTTGAATGCGCGACATACTCCTCAGGCGGCACAAGAGACCCACTGAAGACATTCCGACAGACTCGACCCTGGAGGCACCGCATGACCGTAGTGAACGATTACTCGAAGTTGGCCTTCACCGATTACGCCGACACTGCGGTCACCAACTACGCAACGCCTGCGGTTCTGCCCATTCGCACCACCGGCACCCAGGCTCCAGTATTCTGCATCCACCCGATCGAGGGCCTGACCAGCTGCTACGCCGAGCTCGTGGAGCATGTCGGCGAAGATCGGCCCGTGTACGGGGTTCAGGCGATCAGCACCAAGGCCGAGTCTCTGGCATCGCTCGCCGCGCTCTACGCCGACGAGATCGTGGCGGTCCAGGCGTCGGGCACCGTGCATCTTCTCGGTGTCTCCTTCGGCGGCGTTCTCGCCCACGCGATAGCCGTCGAGCTCCAGCGCCGGGGCGTGAGCGTCGGGCAGCTCGTTCTGGTGTCGGCCGAACCACGTCCGCAGGCCGCCGACACGGGCCGCGAACTCCTGGCACGAATGGGCGACGTCATCGACCGCAGCCGCGCCGAGGAACTCCTGGCCATCGCCGCACACAACGGCACACTGGCGGCTCGGCATTTCCCCGGCGTGTTCGTCGGGCAAGCAGTGGTAGTTGCCGACGAGTTCGGCGGCGGCGCCTGGCACCCGTTCATCAGCGGAACGGTCACCAAGTACCTGATTCCCGACGCACGCGATCTCTCCCTCGTCGGCGAATTGGCCGACCGCTTCTTCTGACCGCGAACCGCGGAGTCACTCCAACGCCGTGATCAACGGGCCGATCGGGCCGAGATCGAGTGCTCCGGACCCCGCCGCGCGCTCGCCGGCTGCAGGGAGCAGGGCCGTGTGTGCGCGTCGAGCAGCGCCGTGATGCCCGACGCGGAGGGCAGCTGTACCGACCAGGTACCAACAGATTTCGGCCATCAAATCGTGCGGCGGATCGGGGACCGTCTCGAGCATGCCCGACGCCTCCGCGTCGGTCGCGAGGAGCGGTTGGGCCCACGGCGCATAGGGGCCGAAGTCTCCCCTGGGTAGTGCAGTGTCGTTCCGCAGAGCCGTGGTCAGCGCGGACATGGCGGTCAATCCGGTTCGGAATCCAGGCATTTCGTCACCGTCCGGTGGAGGTGGTCCGCCGGTGAAGGTGTAGCGGAACCACGCGGTGAACACCGACGCGAGGGGGCGATCGAATCTGGCGGCGATTCCGTCCACGAGGTCTGCCTCCGCCGAGGCTTCGTCGATGTCGTCGAGCGCGCACAACGCTTGCATGCGGATCAGTCGACCGGCGATGTCGAAGGTGGGCAACTCGGATGCCACGGCGATGTCGATGATGTCGGCACCGATGCGTTCACGATCGCGGGCCAGGCCGGTCCTCCGACACGTCTGCAGATAGCGTGCGCTCAGCGCGAGGCAGAGTAGCGCCGGATCGGCGAGGGTCCGCGCCAGCCGCTCGGCCTCTCGTGCCTCGTCCATCCGGCTGTCCACGCCACGAGATTCCATCGCGATCGTCGCCAGCAGACGGGCCCGTACCCGGGTCGACGCCGTCGGCGGGAGGATCGCCAGAGTCCGGTCGGCGGCCTCGACGATGGCCGCTGATTTCGCCGGATCGTCGGACCGCGTCCAGACTCCCGGAACGTCGTAACCCACGATGACGCGTGCCGTCAGCTCCGGATCACCGAACTGCTCGGCAGCGCGGATCGTCGCCACGCGCTGCTCGGTGGCCGCGTCGACCGATCCGGACTGGGCAAGAAGCGGGAGAAGTGCTGTAGCACTTTCGATCTGCGATCGCGCACCGCCGCGAGCCTGCGCCGCCGCAGTCTGCATCAGGACAGAGCTGCCGTGAGAGAGCAGCCCAGAATCCCGCGTGAGAATACGCTGTTCCAGACTTGCCAGGCGATCACTCGGATCGAGGCCCAGCCCACGAACGAACGTCTCGCGAGCACGCCGCAGAACCTCGAGCGCGTCACCCTGCCGACCCGCCCCGTACAACGCGACAGCCAACAGACGCCACCCCTCCTCACGCCACGGGTGCTCGTCGACGTGGCGGTCGAGTGACGCAATGATGCTGTCCCCCTTGCCCTCGGCGATCCGCGCCTCCGCACGTCGCTCCACGGCACCGGCCCTGAGCTCTGCCATTCGCGCGCGTTCTCCCGTTGCCCACGCACGATCCGCGAACTCCTCGAACGCATGTCCGCTCCAGTGCTCGAGTGCATGCTCGGGCTCGTCGTCCCGAACCAACTGCTCCGCGCGCCACAGATCCACCGCGTCGGCGGCCAGAACGAGTGCGTATCCGGCACCCCTGGTCACCAACGTCGTCGGGGGAGTGCGCGCCGGCCTGCCAGGCTCCAGGATCTTCCGAAGCTCACCCACGAAGGTCTGCACGATGCCGAGTGCACCCGCAGGTGCGTCCTCCCACAGATCGTCGACGAGACTCGACGTGCGCACCGTCCTACCGCGAGCGATCACCAGCAGGCAGAGCATCTCGCGTAGACGCGGCTTCGAGATGCGCACCGGCATACCGTCGATCTCCACCTCCACCGGGCCGAGAACGCGGATCCGAAGCTCGCTCACGCTGCGATTCTAGTTCGCGCTGATCGGCCGCTGATCGACGTGCACGACGATCGACGCATGGACATGAACCTCACTGGAAAATCGGCATTCGTCAGCGGTTCCACCGAAGGAATCGGATACGCCGTCGCGCGGGCGCTGCTCGCCGAAGGCGTCGACGTGACGATCAACGGCCGCGACACCGCGCGGCTCGATCGTGCCGTCGAATCACTGCAACACCACGCCCCCGACGCCACCGTCCGCGGAATCGTCGCCGACTTCGCCGTGGCCACCGACGTCGAACTCCTTCTCGACCGGCTCGGGGACGTCGACATCCTCGTGAACAACGTCGGTCTGTTCGAACTCACACCCTTCACCGACATCTCCGACGACGACTGGCAGAGATACTTCGACGTCAACGTCATGAGCGGAGTGCGTCTGGCCCGACGCCTCATGGCCGGCATGCTGGGGCGTGGATGGGGACGAATCCTGTTCGTCAGCAGTGAATCCGGAGTCGACGTGCCGCCCGACATGATCCACTACGGCACGACCAAGACCGCGATGCTGTCCCTCGGAAACGGATTGGCCAAGCTCACGAAAGGCACTGCTGTGACCGTCAATTCGGTCCTCGGTGGACCCACCTACTCCGACGGAGTCGCACGGACCGTCGACGCTCTCGCCGCGGCGCGGTCCATCCCCGTCGACGACCTGAAATCTGCCATCGCGATCTCCAACACGACGTCCCTGCTGCAACGTTTCATCGAACCGGCCGAAATCGCGAACATGGTGACGTTCCTGGCCAGCCCGGTCGCCTCGGCCACCAACGGCGCAGCGGTCAGAGTCGACGGGGGAGTCCTACCCACGCTGCTCTAGGGCACCGGTGTCGGCGCCAGGCTGTTGCCCGGGGGAATCGTGGCGCAATTGCTGTGCGTCGGCGCCCCCGAGAAACGCTCGGTCATGAACAGCAGCCCCTGGGCCTCGAACGGCGGAAAAGCCTCGCCGTGAGTCAACCCGTCGTACTGCGAGTACTGGACGTCGACGCCCTGGCTGCAGTACTGGTGTGCAAGCGCCTGAACGTCGGCAGTGATCATGATGGTGTCACCGATCGGATCCGCGTGGCCAACGGCCAAGAACATCGGAACACGCGGTGTACCTGCGGTGCCCATGATGTTGTCGTTGATCGCCTCGACTACCTCCGGCACATCCAGAAGTGACGTGTACGGCGCCTTCACCATGTCTGCATCGGTGAGGGTGGGGTAGTCGTCGGCGAACTGCGCGA
The DNA here is from genome assembly GCF_000383555.1 of Rhodococcus sp. 114MFTsu3.1. Classification (NCBI taxonomy): domain Bacteria; kingdom Bacillati; phylum Actinomycetota; class Actinomycetes; order Mycobacteriales; family Nocardiaceae; genus Rhodococcus; species Rhodococcus sp. 114MFTsu3.1. The sequence continues at coordinate 50,024 of NZ_KB911553.1, forward strand.
TGCACTCCTGATCCACCTGGTCCATCACCTGCAGCCCGTAGTCCGAGACGAATTCGCTCGTGTTCAGTCCGTACGCACGCTGGTACGCGACGATGAGTGCCGGAATCACACCCGCCCATTGCGCGCTTCCGCTGACGTAAGGAAGATTGTGCGCGAGGTCGACCGGGAGACCACCCGCCGCGACGCCGACAAGGTTGAGCTCCGGCGCGTAACTCGGTGCAACCTCGGCACCCCACTGCGTCGGAACCGAGCCGCCCGAGTATCCGATCATCCCGACGGGAGTCGACGTCGGCACCTGCAGGAACTGCTCGGCCGCGCGAATACCGTCCAGCGCCGCGTATCCGGACTGTCGTCCGATCGTCCACTCCAGTTCTTCGCCTTCGTAATCCGGCGCGACGACGGTGTATCCCGCAGCGAGGTAACCCGCGATCACTGCCTGCTCCGCCTCGGCAATAGGACTCGTCGCACCACCGCTGAGGGTGTAGGACGGGTCGCATTGCGATCCGAGAGCGTCGTACGCCATGTGGTACGAGACGATCTTGGTCGGGCCGGGAATCAGCGGTCGGAGAACGGCCGCCGCGGTGACCGCGCCGCGACCCTGTTGATCGGTGGTGCGGAACAGCACCTGATTCCCGGTGATCGGCGTGGTCAGGGTCGGCGTTGCGAACACCATCGGCCGACTCCGCAGCACCGTGCCCGGCGCAACGTCGAGAGACCCGTCGTAGCTGTAGAACGGATCGTTCGCCGGAATGGGCGACCCGGGCCCCGGATCCGCCTGGGCAACGAACGCACTCGACCCGACGACCACGGCAGCGACCACGCCGACCAAGAAGCCTTTACCAACTCGTGACATGAGACAGATTAAAGCGCACCCATGCCCCCTGTGGCACCGCTGATCGCAAGTCTCATCCTCAAAGGATGGGTCCACTCGGTAGGGGATTACTTCAGAACGATATTGACCATGCGTCCCGGAATGACGATGACCTTCGTCGGCGCTTTTCCGTCCAGCAGGGCTGCGATCTTCTCGTCCTCCAACGCGATTTTCTCGACGTCGGCCGGAGCTGAATCGGCAGGTACGGAGACACGGCTGCGGACCTTGCCGTTGACCTGAATCGGGTAGTCGACGGTATCCGCGACGAGCCACTTCTTCTCCACCCGCGGGAACGGCCCGTGGGCGAGAGATCGATCGTGGCCGAGCAGCTTCCACAGCTCCTCGGACAGATGCGGAGCCATGGGCGCGAGCATCAGGACCAGCGGCTCCACGACACCGCGTGGTGCACCGTCCGGATACGCCTTCGTGAGGTGGTTGGTGAGCTCGATGAGCTTGGCACCGGCCGTATTGTCGCGCAGCGCAGTGTAATCCGCCTCCACACCGTCGATCACCCGGTTCAGGACGCGCAACGTGTCCTCGGTGGGCTTGTCGTCGGTGACGCGCACAGCGCCGGTCTCCTCGTCGAGCACCAGCCGCCACACACGCTGCAGGAAACGCTGCGCGCCGACGACGTCCTTGGTCGCCCACGGACGCGAGGTGTCCAGCGGACCCATCGACATCTCGTACACACGCAGGGTGTCGGCACCGTACTCGGTGAAGATGTCGTCGGGCGAGACCGAGTTCTTCAGGCTCTTGCCCATCTTCCCGTACTCGCGGTTGACGGGTTCGCCCTGGTAGAAGTACCCGCCGTCGCGTTCCTCGACCTCCTCGGCCGGAACGTAGACGCCACGCGCATCGGTGAACGCATAGGCCTGGATGTAGCCCTGGTTGTAGAGGCGACGGTACGGCTCGCTCGAGCTGACATGCCCCAGATCGAACAGCACCTTGTGCCAGAACCGCGAGTACAGCAGGTGCAGCACCGCATGCTCGACGCCGCCGACGTACAGATCGACACCGCCCGGATCGTTCGGGCCGTGGATCTCCGGACGCGGCCCCGTCCAGTACTTCTCGTTCTCCGGGTCCGCGAACGTCTCCGAGTTGGTCGGATCGATGTACCGCAGCTGGTACCACGAGCTACCCGCCCACTGCGGCATCACATTGGTGTCGCGGCGGTACGTCTGCAGCCCGTCACCGAGATCCAGCTCCACCTCCACCCAATCCGACGCCTTCGCCAGGGGCGGGGACGGCTCGGAGCTTGCGTCGTCCGGGTCGAAGGAGACCGGTGCGTAGTCTTCGACCTCGGGAAGCTGAACGGGGAGCACACTGTCCGGGAGTGCGTGGGCATTGCCGTCGGCGTCGTAGACGATGGGGAACGGTTCGCCCCAGTACCGCTGACGGGCGAACAGCCAGTCCCGCAGCTTGTACTGGATCTTGCCGGTGCCCGTGCCGTCGGCTTCCAGCTTCTTCACGATGGCGGCCTTGGCGTCGTCGACCGAAAGCCCGTCCAGGAAGCCGGAGTTCACCAACGGGCCGTCGCCGGTGTATGCGGCTTCGGTGACATCTCCGCCCGAGATGACCTCGCGGATGGGCAGCCCGAACTTCGTGGCGAATTCCCAGTCGCGTTGGTCGTGGGACGGCACCGCCATGATCGCGCCCGTGCCGTAGCCGGTGAGGACGTAGTCCGCGATGAACACCGGGACCTGTTCACCGTTGACGGGATTGACGGCGTAGGAGCCGGTGAAGACACCGGTCTTCTCCTTGTTCTCCTGACGCTCCAGGTCGGACTTCGCGGCGATCGAAGAGCGGTACGCTGCAACGGCTTCCGCGGGAGTCGCGGCGCCGCCGGTCCAGATCTCCGACACACCGTCGGGCCACGAAGCAGCCACCAGACCGTCGACCAAGTCGTGTTCGGGCGCGAGCACCACGTAACTGGCACCGAACAGCGTGTCCGGCCGCGTCGTGAACACCGTGATGTCACCGAACGACACCTCGGCGCCGCGCGATCGACCGATCCAGTTGCGCTGCATCGTCTTGACCTTGTCCGGCCAATCGAGGTACTCGAGGTCGTCGATCAAGCGGTCCGAGTACGCAGTGATACGCATCATCCACTGCTTCAGGTTCTTTCGGAACACCGGGAAGTTGCCACGGTCGCTGCGGCCGTCGGCCGTGACCTCCTCGTTCGCCAGCACCGTACCCAAGCCGGGGCACCAGTTGACCAGCGAATTGGACTCGTACACGAGGCGGAACGAATCCAGCACCTCAGCCTTCTCCGCCGCCGACAGAGCCGACCACTCCCGGCCGTCCTCGAGCGCACGCGAGCCGTCGGCGAACGACGATTCCAGCTCCGAGATGGGGCGCGCCTTCTGCTGCTCCTCGTCGTACCAGGAGTTGAAGATCTGCAGGAAGATCCACTGCGTCCAGTGATAGAAGTCGACATCCGTCGTCGCCAGGGATCGACGCCGGTCATGACCGAGGCCGAGGCGTCCCAGCTGGCGACGCATGTTCGCGATGTTCGCCTCCGTCGTCGTCCGCGGATGCGTACCCGTCTGGACGGCGTACTGCTCCGCAGGCAGACCGAAGGCGTCGTATCCGAGCGCGTGCAGAACGTTGCGTCCGTGCATGCGGTGGAAGCGCGCGAACACGTCCGTCGCGATGTACCCGAGCGGGTGACCGACGTGGAGGCCGCTTCCCGACGGGTACGGGAACATGTCCTGAACGAAGAGCTTGTCCTTCGGGACGTCACCGGCAAGCGCACCGACCGGGTTGGGAGCGTCGAACGTGCCCTGCTCTTCCCACAGGTCTTGCCATTGCTTCTCGATGCGCGCGGCCACATCCGCGGTGTAGCGGTGCTGGGGCGTTGCGTCCACTGGAACAGTCACCCACGCAGTTTAGTCGTAGCCACCTGCTGCCCTTGTGAGCGGGAATCCGCCCAGCTCAGATGCGCGTACTACAGGCGCGCGCAGAAGACGTATCCTTACCAGCGTGATCGTCGTGTCCATACTCATGTTCGTCCTCGCGCTCGTCGTCGGCTCCGTTGCCACGGCCTCGCTGACAGGCAAGCTCCCCCGCAACCGGTGGGCGGGAGTCCGAACGGCGGAGTCCATGCGCGACGACGAGAGCTTCGTCATGGCCAACAAAGTCGCAGGCCCCACCACGGCAGCGTCAGCGCTACTGCTACTCATCGGCGGTGCAGCGGCACTGATGCTCGGCGGCGCATTCTCGGTCATCGCCGTCGTCGCATGCCTGGTCGCCGCGTTCGTCACCGCCGGTGTCGGCGGATCCATCGGTGCGCGTGCGGCCGCCGCCACACCTGCCCCGGAGACGGGTGGGTGCGGTCACTCCTGCATCTCGTGCAGCCTCAAGGACGCGTGCGCCCCGAGCTGAGCTCAGGAGCGGAGCCTGCGGAGTGACCAGACCGACAGCAGTGAAGCAGCGGACGTTCGACCCGGCTGGAGTGATCTTCGGCGTCGTCGTGCCGATCGCTGCGGCCGCACTCGGACTCGTGGCCGTGCAGGTCTGGCGCACCCGGCTTCCGGATCAGATCGCCACCCACTGGTCGGGCACCGAACCGGACGGATTCATGAGTCCGTCGACGAGCGCTTGGACTCTCGCGATCGTCATCGTGCTCGTCGGCGGTGGATGCAGCGCCGTTGCAGCGCTGTCCCACGCCCTGCTCATCCTGCGCCGGACGATGCTGATGATCGGCCTCACCGTCGTCGGCCTCATCACCGTCCTGCAACTGGCGATACTCGCCAGGCAACTCGATGTCACGACCGTCACCAACGTCGAGATCCCCGGCTGGGCGATCGGAGTAGGAACGCTCGTCGGATTCGCCGTCGGACTCCTCGGCGCAACCCAGCTGCGTGACTACCGAGACCGTGTCGACGCCACCTCACCGCCGCCGGCAACGTTGCCGCGCGCGAGGGCCGAACTCCCCATCGTCGAACCCATCGGCGCGAGCCGCACATCCATCGCGATCGTGTTCACCATCCTGGCCGCGGCAGCCGCACTGACCTGCTGGCTGTCCGAGTCCTGGTGGCCGGTCGCCGTCTTCGCACCGATCGCGGCGTTCACCTCGTCGCTCATGCGATACGAGCTGATCGTCGACAAACTCGGCATCCACGTCCGCAGCCTCGGCATGCCCGCCTTCGAATACTCCATCGGCGAAGTCACCGGGGCCTCGGTTCGCGAGGTGGACCCGTTCTCGGACTTCGGCGGATGGGGCCTCCGCGTCAAAGGCCGCGGCAACTACGCGGTGGCCACCCGTAAAGGTCCCGCCGTGTTCCTCACCTTCGCGAACGGACAGAAACTGACCGTCACGGTCGACGGCGCGGACGCAATCGCGGGTACCGTCAACTCGCTGGCGTCCGAGCGTTGAATTGCGCTGAAACAAACCGATCGCCGCTTTTTACATCTAGGCTGTGATCGTAAAGGGGTAAGGGCTGGAGGCCGGCACGAACGACACACGATCATCAGCGGGCGATGGGCCCGGATCGGTCCGCACCGGCAACCACAGGAAGCCGTCGACCGACACTGTGTGGACCACGCTGCAGGAGTGGTATCAGCAGCCGTTCGATTACGAGTGGATCATTCACCACCGCTCCACGCGGGGCCTGCACCGATCGCTTCAGAACATGTTCGGCGCGGCCACACTGCTGTACGCGGCCGCGTCGATCCTCATGCTGTTCAGCTCACGCGGACCACAGGGACTCTTCGCCCAAGCCTGGGTCGGCCTCGTTCTGCTTCTTCAGGTCGCCGTCGCACTGCGCTGGTTCTTCGGCCCGCTGCCCACACGCCGAGACTTCATCGCCTTCGCCATCTTCGGTGACGTCGGCCTGACGTCCGTGCTCGTGCTGTACGAGCCGTTCGGTGCACTCATCGGATCCGGCTTGTTCGTCGTCACCGGCGCATTGTGCACCTACTTCCTCAGCCAACGCTGGCTGCTCGCCCACCTCGCCTGGTGCGTCGTGTTCGTCTCCATCACGGCCGTCAGAGCAATGTTCACGGGGTCCGAGGACGTACCGACAGCCCTGGCCGGCGGACTCGTCGCCATCGCCATCAACTCCGCGATACCCCTGCTCGCCCACATCGCGTGGACCGCGATCGGCCGAGATGCCCGACGCTCGCTGCTCGACCCACTGACCGAACTGCTCAACCGTCGCGGCGTCGACGACGCGGCCCTGACCCTGATGTCGCGCAGCCACGCACGAGGTCACTGCCTGGTGGTCGTAGTCGTGGACATCGACCGATTCAAAGCCGTCAACGACTACTTCGGCCACGATGCAGGCGACGACGTCATCGTCACCGTCGCCCACCGTCTACGAGAACTCTTCGAGGACGACGGCGTCGTCGCCCGCACCGGGGGCGAGGAATTCCTCGTCGTGTTCACCGGCACGATCGAACATGCCCACGACATGGTGCACCGAATCGGCCACAGCCTTTACCGCGGCGACGATCGGATCCCCATCACGGTGAGCGTCGGAGCCGCCGTGGTGTCGAGCCCGTCGGACCTGTGGAACGACAATGCCGCCACCATCACCAAGGCCACCCGGGCCGCCGACTCGATGATGTATCGAGCCAAGTACGACGGCGGCAACCGCACCGCCTCGATTCAACTCTGACACCCCGAACCCGGACGACCCCAGCAGAGAGCCCGGACTTCACCGTGGAAGCCCGGGCTCGGTTCTGATTGCCGGCCGGCCTAGCCTCCCGTGACCGGAGCGTTCCACACGCACGGGACGTCACCGACCGGGAAGCCGTCCGGGTCGAGTGCGTTCTTGATGTACCCGATGGTCCGCGGGGACACCGACATCGACAGATGATCGGACAAGTCGACGCCGCAGCCGTCCTGCAACAGAACGTTGTTCACCGTTGCATCGGGTCCGGCTTCGAGGAACGTCGTCCGGAACGGAGTCACCACCTCGTCGAACCGAGTGGCGATGGCCGTGTAGTCGACACCGCGCTCGGTGTCACCGCCCGCCGTCAATGCCTTGATGAGGTCGGAGTCGACGACCTGGTCCGACGCCGCGGGCCCGGCGACAGCACCCACGAGCCCGAGCACGTTCAAGCCGAGATTGTTGATGGTCCGCCCCAGGGTTCCGATTCCGACGAGGGTCGTCCCGTGATTGGACCCACCGAGGCTGACGATTCTGCCGACCTTGTTCTTGCACGGATCCGACGGATCGGCGCCGCCCTCGAACCGCATGTACTGACGCGACGCCAGGCTGCCCTGGGAATGCCCGACGATGTCGACCTGCGCCGCCCCGGTCCGTTCGAGGACCGCATCGATGTAGAAGGCGATTTCCTTGGCGCTCTCGGTGATCGGGCCCGTGCCTCGCAGCGCCTTGACGTGGCCGAGTGCACTCGAATCCTTGTCACCGGTGTTCGGCGCGAAGACGCAGTATCCCTCCGCCTTCAGTGCCGGGGAGATTCGAGCGAAGTTGTTGTATGCGTTCTCCCACGTACCGTGCAGCAGCACAACAGGATTGGGGTGTTCTTCGGTCGGCTTGCAGCTCCAATCGTTGGCGCCCGGCGGCGCGACATCCGGCTTGACGATGCTGTAGAGGAACCCGGCGAGGAAGTTCTTCTGCTCGGGCCCGTACCCGATGGTCTCGGTCTCCGGATCGTCGGTCACCCGCGCCGGCGCGGCGTCGGCGACATCGGGTTTCTCGATGCCCTGCTCTTCCGCCTTCGGCCGCTCCGCCTCCGACCCCTCGGGAGGAATCACCTCCGTGCCGTCGTCGCTGATCGTCGCGGGCAGCGCCGACGCGGAGGGCCCGGTGGGCTCGCTCGGCTCGGCGGGTTGCGCGGACGCAACCGACATCCCGGCGAACACGACCGCCGCGGACAACGCCGCGAGGGTCGCCGTCCGTCGTGCTCTGCCTCGTACTCGTGAATGGTCGATCGACGTCGACCGAAGCTGTTGAACCATGCGCGTCCCTCTTCTTCTTCGGCATCGCTGACGAGAAGGTCGTGACTCGGTTACAGCGCGATGCTGTTCGCTGAACCACAGCAGACGGTAGAAGTGATACCAATCACTTACCACACCCGCGCCACACGTCTGGAAACGTGGTCGTCCGACGGCAGCGACAGTTGGGTCCAGTCACAACCCAGCAACAGCCGTCCGCGCCGATCAGCGGCCGAGACGCGTCATGATCGCGTCACACAACGCTCCACGAGGCGATCGGGCCGTGTCCTTCGTCAGCAGCACGAACTCGATACCTCCGAGCTCCGGGAGGTCCTGGCCGTCCAGCGCGACCACGCCGTCGGGCAGCGTCGACTCCGCATGCACCAGGTAGCCGAGGCCCGCCTGAACGGCTGCACGCAACCCCAGCTCGCTGTCCGTGACGCAGGTGAACCGCCAGCCCCTACCCTCCCGACCGAGTGCAGCCAACGCCGCGGACCGCGTGATGCTCGGTGGTGGATACGTCACGAACGGCACCGGGCCCGGTTCCACCCGCGTTCCCGGAATACCTGCCCAGACCAACCGATCCGCCCACACCAGATCACCGTGCGTCTCACCTGGGCGACGCTTGCCGAACACCAGGTCCAGCTCGCCGCCGTCGAACTTGGACCGCAATGTCTCGCTCAACCCGACGGTCAGCTCGAGGTCCACGCCGGGATGCGCCCGACGGAAGTCGTAGAGCACGTGCGGCAACTCGGTCGAGACCAGGTCGTCGGACACCCCGAGCCGGAGCCTGCCCGCCAACGGGGCTTCGGCGAAGTAGTGCTCCGCCTCCGCGGTGGCGTCGAGGATGGAGCGAGCGAATCCGATCATCGCGGTGCCGTCGGCCGTCAGCTCCATGTTTCTGGTGTCCCGGAGGAACAACTCGCGCCCGACGGCCTTCTCCAGCCGCGTGATGTGACCGCTGACCGTCGACTGACGCAGCCCCAGCAGATCGCCGCCTGCGGTGAAGCCGCCTTCCCGTTCGACAGCGAGGAAGGTTCGAAGCAGAATCGGATCAAGATTCACCCGTCTTTCCTATCACGATTCACGTTCACAGTTAACGCAGCTATCGACTTTCGCGATCAATCGCCGACCGATATCGTGAGTTCAGTGAACTTTCTGCGGCAGATCCGGCCCGACGGCTTCGTCCTGAGCATCATCGCGATCGCGGTACTGGCCAGCATCTTCCCGGCGTCGGGTACCTCGGAAACCGTCCTCACCTGGGTCACCCGAATCGCCATCGGACTGCTGTTCCTGATCTACGGCGCCCGCCTGTCGCCGCAGGAAGCATGGCAAGGCGTCAAACACTGGCGACTCCACTCCGTCGTGCTGGCCACCACGTACCTCGTGTTCCCCCTCGTCGGACTCGCCCTCCGCCTCCTTGAACCGACTGTCGTCACAGCGGACCTCTACACCGGCATCCTGTTCCTGTGCCTCGTGCCGTCGACGGTTCAGTCCTCCATCGCCTTCACCTCGATCGCACGCGGCAACGTCGCCGGAGCAGTCGTCAGCGCCTCGTTCTCCAACATCATCGGCGTGTTCGTGACACCGCTGCTGGTGATTCTGTTGATGAACACCACCGGGGACGCGCACGTCGACGCATCGTCGATCCTGAGCATCTGCGCTCAGCTGCTCTTGCCCTTCCTCCTCGGGCAGGCCCTCCGACCGTTCGTGAAAGGCTGGCTCACCCGCCATTCCGGGCCGACGAAAATCGTCGACCGCGGCTCGATCCTGCTGGTGGTCTACGCCGCCTTCAGCGAAAGCATGAATCAGAACGTCTGGTCGTCCGTGACGCCCCTGCAGATCGTCGCGGTCGTCCTCGTCTGCATCGTCGTCCTCGCGCTGATTCTGGCGTTCACGTACTGGATCGGCCGCGCCATCGGCTTTTCCGTCGAAGACCGCATCGTCCTCCTGTTCTGCGGCTCCAAGAAGAGCCTTGCGAGTGGACTACCCATGGCCTCGGTCCTCTTCGTCGGCGGGCCCGTCGGCCTGATCGTCCTTCCTCTGCTTCTGTTCCACCAGATCCAACTGATGGTGTGCGCCGTACTCGCCCAGCGATACGCGCGCCGAGCCGAAGCCCGGCTATCGCCTGACAAGGATGATGCGCAATCCGCCCTGGCGGATTAGCGTCGGCACCACAGACGACGAATGTGGAGGATCGACGTGCGGAAAGAGTTGTCGAAGCCAGGCAAACACCCAGGCGGAGTCATCGCCGCGGCATACACCGGGAGACTCGCCACCGATCCCATCCCCGCACTTCGGCTCCCCGACGAGCAACTCGACCCCGAAGCCGCGTACCGCTTCATCCACGACGAACTGATGCTCGACGGCTCCTCCCGCCTCAACCTCGCGACGTTCGTCACGACCTGGATGGACCCGCAGGCCGAGAAGTTGATGGCCGAGACGTTCGACAAGAACATGATCGACAAGGACGAGTACCCGGCGACGGCGTCGATCGAGGAACGCTGCGTCAACATGGTCGCGGACCTGTTCCACGCGCCCGGACTCGACCCGGAGGATTCCAAGTCCGCAACGGGAGTGTCGACGATCGGATCGAGCGAAGCGGTCATGCTCGCCGGCCTCGCCCTGAAATGGCGTTGGCGTGAAGGCCGCACCGACACCTCGCGTCCCAATCTGGTTCTCGGAAGCAATGTTCAGGTCGTGTGGGAGAAGTTCTGCCGCTACTTCGACGTCGAACCCAAGTACCTGCCCGTCGAACCGGGGCGGTACGTCATCACCCCGGAGCAGGTTCGAGATGCCGTCGACGACAACACCATCGGCGTCGTGGCCATCCTCGGAACCACCTTCACCGGCGAACTCGAGCCCGTGGCGGAGATCTGCGCGATGCTCGATTCCGTCGCCGCGTCCGGTGGACCCGACGTCCCCGTCCACGTCGACGCGGCCAGCGGCGGGTTCGTCGTACCGTTCCTTCATCCCCACCTCGAATGGGACTTCCGCCTCCCGCGGGTGAAATCCATCAACGCCAGCGGGCACAAGTACGGATTGACCTATCCGGGAATCGGTTTCGCGGTGTGGCGGACACGCGAGGACCTACCCGAGGACCTGGTGTTCCGGGTGAACTACCTCGGCGGCGACATGCCGACCTTCACCCTCAACTTCTCACGCCCCGGCAACCAGGTGATCGGCCAGTACTACAACTTCCTCCGGCTCGGACGCTCCGGATACAGCGACATCATGCACGCACTGCGCGACACCGCCGTTCGCGTCGCCGGCCACCTGTCCGAGCATCCCGCGTTCCACGTCATCACCGACGGCAGCGCCATCCCCGTCGTCGCATTCGAACTCGCCGGCGACCGCGAGTACACCGTGTTCGACATCTCCCACGAACTACGCGCACGCGGCTGGCAGGTTCCCGCGTACACGATGCCGGACGACGCCACCGGAGTAGCGGTGCTCCGGATCGTCGTGCGAGAGGGATTCAGCGCAGACCTCGGCAGGCTGCTGTGCGGCGCCATCACCGAAGTGATCGATCAACTCGACGCATCGGCGGCGGGAGATGGACACTCGTCGGCCACCCACTTCGCGCACTGAGTCCTCAGTTGCACCCTGGGACCTCAGTTGCGGTCGACGTCGATCGGGTGAGAGGCGAGCATCGCCAGCGGCAGGGGTTGACGACGCAGCACGTGAGCCCACAGATCGATCTTCGGTGGACCGATGACATCGGAGGCGAGGGCGGAGACGACCATCCAGTCGTCCCGCTCCAATTCGCCCTCCAGCTGCCCGAGCGTCCAGCCGGAATACCCCGCGAAGATGCGAACCCCCTCGACGTGCGGCGCGATGTCGGCCGGATCCGAATCCAGATCCACCATGACGACCCGACCGTCGACGCGGCGCACCCCGGCGATCCCGTCGATGTCCACCCCCGTCCTCACCGTCGCCAGACAGAGAGCGGAATCCCTCTTCACCGGACCGCCCACGTACAGGGCCTTCGGACGTGCCGCGAGGTCGGTCCACTGCGGTAACACGTTCTGGACCGCGGTGTCGCTCGGCCGATTGATCACGACACCGAGGCTGCCTGCGTCGTTGTGCTCGATGACGTACACGACAGTGCGCCGGAACGTGGGCTCGACCAGCTCGATCGACGACACCAGCAAGCTCCCCGGTCGCACCGATTGCGGGGCCGGTGCCGTCTGGTCTTCGGGTTCTTCCGCATGCGCCGCCATGCAACACATTGTGGCACCGCGCACCTACGGATGTAACGCAAGGAAGCTCAGGTGTTGTTCGGCGCCCCATCGAACCCCGAGAGCTCGGCCAGGCTCGCCAATTGGTACTCGAACAACGCATCTCGGCTGCTGAAGGTGTCCGAACCGTACTGATCGAACACATCGAAGCTGACGGCACCGAACAGTGCCGCCCACACCAGAACTCCGCGAGCGATCACCTCGTCGGACATTTCCGTTCCCATTTCGTTACGAACGTCCGTGAAATTCCGGCTCAGCGCAGCCAGCGACACCGGCTCCGTACGTTCCGCCAGCGTTCCCGCGGTCCACGCCTGATCGAAAATCGACACCAGCTTGACGATCACCCTCGTACCAGGACCGGTCGTCTGCTCGGCCGGAGCGTTGTATCCGGGCACCGGGCTTCCGAACAACAGCGCATACCGCGCCGGTTCCCGCAGCCCCCACCCACGGACCGCACGACCGAGCGCGAGGAACTTCTCGACGGGACCGGCGACCTCGTCGACAGCCTCGTCCACGACGTCGCCGAGCTCGGTGTACGCGTCGACGACGAGCAGGGTCAGCAGCTCGTCCCGACTCTTGACGTACCGGTACACCGCCGAGGACACGACACCCAGATCCCTGGCGACTGCGCGCAGTGACAACGCCGCGGCACCGTCGGCAGCCAGATGCTCCCGTCCGATACGGGTGATGTCGGCGAGGGTCTGCTGTCTCGCTCGAGCGCGGGGCGTGGTCGGCATGGATTCACAGTATCGGCCCGGCCGACACGTACCCGGCGGCGAAACCGTCCCGCCAGAAACGAGAGCACTGCTCTTGCTTTTCCCAGCCGACGAGTGCACACTGGAGCAAACAGAGAGCAGTGCTCACATTTCGAACGAGGGAGACACCATGAACCAGCTACACGTCGTCATCGGAGCCGGACCGGTCGGCTGGACCGTTGCAGAACAGCTTGCTGCACAGGGACATTCGGTACGGATCCTCACCAGGTCCGGATCGGGCCCGGATCACCCGGCCATCGAACGTCACCGAGTGGACATCGAGACCGACGACCTGACCGACGAATTCGCCGGCGCCACCGCCATTTATCTCTGCACTCACGTCGCCTACCAGAACAAGGTCTGGCGCGAGAAGCTCCCCGCGATGGAACAACGGGTGCTCGACGCCGCCGCCGGAACCGTCGTCGTCTTCCCCGAAAGTCTGTACTCCTACGGCAAGGTCGACGGCCCCATCCGAGAGGACAGCCCACGCACGGCGACTCACCGCAAACTGGGCGTCCGAACCCTCCTGTTGGCCGCCCGCGACGCCCACCGCACCCCGACCGTCAGCGTCGCCGCATCGGACTTCTACGGTCCTCGCGTGAGGACGTCGCACATGGGCGAACGAATCGTCCCCAAGGTCACGGCAGGCAAATCCGTCAGCGTCATCGCGAAGGCCGACGTACCCCACTCCTTCACCTACATACCGGACTTCGCCGCAGCGATGATCGCCGCCGGAGCAAGGAAAGACCTGTGGAACACGTTCCTGCACGCCCCCACCGCACCTGCCGTCACGCAACGACGCATGATCGAACTCTTCGCCGACGCCGCCCGAGTACCCGTACCCACCGTCACCGCGATCCCGGCATGGATCGTCCGAGCGCTGGGCGTCGTACCCGGGCAGATGAAAGAACTGGGCGACACGCTGTACCAGTTCCAGTACCCCTACGTCCTGGACAGCACGCGCAGCGACACACTCCTCGGCCTTCACCCGACCCCGCTCGACGACGGCACCGCAGCCACCGTCGCATGGTGGAACGCCGAGGAGCTGACTCCGACCTCGTAAAGTACGTCAGGCTAAAGTTCAGCGAGTGAGCGAGACGACATTCCTGGCGCGATTGCGCGATTCGCCGGGCGCAGGCAAGCTCACCGCCATTCGTTTCGCAGGCCAGTTCGGCGACGGACTCTTCCAAGCCGCACTCAGCGGCGCCATCCTGTTCAACCCCGAGCGGGAATCGAATCCGGCTGCCATCGCAGCCGGGTTCGCTGTCCTCCTCGTCCCCTACTCCGTCATCGGCCCGTTCGCTGGCGCCATGCTGGACCGCTGGGATCGCCGCGCAGTCGTACTGTGGGCCAACGTACTTCGCATCGTTCTCATCGCCGTCACCGCAACCCTGCTCTGTGCAGGCGGCGGTGAGACACCCCTGCTCCTGCTTGCCCTCACCACCGTCGGACTCAGCCGATTCGTCCTCGCCGGCGTTTCGGCGTCGCTCCCGCACGTCGTACGAACCGAATGGCTCGTACCCATGAACTCCCTCCTCGCCACCATCGGTTCCGGCTTCGCCGCTGCCGGGGCGGGCGCAGCCGTCGGAATCATCGGATACGTCGGGGCGGGAGACTTCGGCTCCGGAATGGCCGTGGCCGCGGCAGCGTCGGGCTCGATCGTGGGCACCGTCGCCGCCGCTCGATTCGCACGTAGGTCACTCGGCCCGGAAACACTCCCCGAGCGTGGTGACCACGGCGCGATGAAAGCCGCGGTGGACATCGCCCACGGACTCGGATCCGGTGCCGTGGCCGTCTGGAGATCGCCGACGGTCACCGCCGCCATGACCGGCATCGGCGCCCACCGAATCGTGTTCGGCGTCGACACCCTCGTCATGGTGCTCATCCTGCGCGAAACCACGTCGAGTTCCCTGCCCGGCGGACTCGCCGGATTCGGCATAGCCGTCGGCGCCACGGCAGCCGGAATGTTCGTCGCTGCCCTGCTGACGCCGTTCGTTCTGCCACGATTCGGCCGTGTTCGCTCGATCATGGTGGCTCTCGCGGCCGCCGCGATCGTCCAGGTCACGTTCATCAACACCCTCACTCAGACGAGCCTGCTCATCGGCGCGTTCCTGCTCGGTGTCGCAGGCCAGACGATCAAGCTCACCGGCGACGCATCGATGCAGACCGAAATCGACGACGATCACCGCGGACGTGTCTTCGCCCTGCAGGACACCGTCTTCAACATCTTCTTCGTCGCCGCTTTGGCGGTCGCGGCGTTCGTCGTCGGTCCGGACACCACCGACCTCGCTGGTGAAACCTCTGCACACGTCGTCGTCCTGGCTGGTGCCGCGGTGTACCTGGTGGGAGTGGTAGCGATACTCCGCAGGTGAGTGGAAATGTAGGCCCTGGCCTACATTTCAACTCACAGGACGTTTTTCTCAACTCACAGGACGTTTTTCCACCAGGCCAGCAGTTCCTTCTCAGCCTCCTCGCGGGGGAGGGGACCTCGGTCGAGTCTGAGCTCCTTCAGGAACTTCCAGGCCTTGCCGACCTCGGGGCCCGCCGGGATACCGAGAAGTTCCATGATGGCGTTGCCGTCGAGATCGGGACGAACCCGCGCCAGGTCCTCTTGCGCCGCCAGGGCGGCTATCCGCTGTTCCAGATCGTCGTAGGTGGCCTGCAGTGCCGCCGCCCGACGCTTGTTACGCGTCGTACTGTCGGCGCGAACGAGCTTGTGCAGCTTGGGAAGTAGATCTCCGGCGTCGGTGGCGTAACGGCGCACGGCCGAATCCGTCCACTGACCTTTGCCGTATCCGTGGAAACGGAGGTGCAGAAACACCAACTGCGACACGTCGTCGATCATCTTCTTGGAGTACTTCAGCGCGCGCATCCGCTTGCGCACCATCTTCGAGCCGACTACCTCGTGGTGGTGGAAGCTGACGCCTCCGCCCGGCTCGTGCCGACGCGTATCCGGCTTCCCGATGTCGTGAAGCAGTGCAGCCCAGCGCAATACGAGGTCCGGGTCACCGTCCTCCAGCTCGATCGCCTGCTTCAGCACCGTCAACGAATGCCAGTAGACGTCCTTGTGCTGGTGATGCTCGTCGATCTCGAGCTTCATCGCAGGTACCTCGGGCAGCACGTACCCGGCCAATCCCGTCTCGCACATCACGTCGACACCCTCGAGCGGGAACTCGCCGAGGATCAGCTTGTCCAACTCCACCTGAACACGCTCGGCCGTGATGCGTTCGATCTGACCGGCCATCTCCGTGATCGCCTGGTGCACCCGCGGCATCAGCGCGAACCCGAGCTGCGACACGAACCGTGCGCCGCGAAGCATCCGCAGCGGGTCGTCGTTGAACGACTTCTCCGGGGTCGACGGAGTGTCCAGCAGTCCCTCGAGCAGTGCGTCCATGCCGCCGAGAGGGTCGACGAACTCCTGCGAGCCATCGGCGCCGAGACGAACGGCCATCGCGTTGACGGTGAAATCACGACGAACCAGGTCCTCGTCCAGGCTGGTGCCGTACCGAACTTCGGGATTACGCGAGACCTGGTCGTAGGAATCGGTGCGGAACGTGGTGATCTCGACCAGCTGATCGCCCTTCGCCGCACTGATCGTGCCGAACGCGATACCGGTGTCCCACTGATTGTCGGCCCACCCGGTCAGGAGCCGCTGGACGACCTCAGGCCTGGCGTCGGTCGTGAAGTCGAGGTCCGTGCCGAGCCGACCCAGAACAGCGTCGCGCACACTGCCGCCGACCAGGAACAATTCATGCCCCTCGGCGGCGAACCGACCGGCCAGCGGCGTCAGGATGTCCGACAGTTCTTTCAACGACACGGCAGCCGACGCCAGCAATCGTGCGCGACGGTCGGCGGACACGTCGGGCTGCTGGGGAACAGGAGACTTCTCGGCCACGTCGACAGAGCCTATTAGCAGGCGGTCCGAACGGGGGAAGGGCCCCACGTGAACAGGCTCGGTATGGCCGCGAGTGGAGCCCGCGGAACGAGCTCGGAATGGCCGCGAGTGGAGCCCGCGGAACGAGCTCGGAATGGCAGCCCGAAGCATTGGTTCTTTCCCTCTAGTATTGGTTGGGTGTCTGCTGGCGAACGTGCGAACAGGAGCCGCCGCAACCCGCGGCGGCGGAATTCGCGTGCCGAGACGGACAAACCGCGGCTTCGAACGGTTCGGGAGACGTCTGCTGGTGGGTTGGTGGTGGATGGGCTGGACGGCCCGCCTGCGCAGCGTTGCGCGGCGTTGATCGGCAGAACGGATCGTCGGGGCCGGTTGTTGTGGTCGCTGCCGAAGGGGCATATCGAGCAGGGCGAGACGGCGGAGCAGACGGCGATGCGTGAGGTCGCCGAGGAGACCGGTATCCAGGGTTCGGTGTTGGCGTCGCTGGGAAGTATCGACTACTGGTTCGTGACGGAGGGCCGTCGCGTCCACAAGACCGTGCACCATTACTTGCTGAGGTTTCTGGGTGGTGAACTCTCCGACGAGGACGTCGAGGTCACCGAAGTGGCGTGGGTCCCGCTGAGTGAACTGAACTCGCGATTGGCGTACGCGGACGAACGGAAGTTGGCGGCCATCGCCAGCCGCCTTATAGACGGTATGAGCGGCGAGACGAACGACCCCGAAACGCCCGTCGGCAAGCAGTGATGGCGCTACGTTCCAGGATCACTGCAGCGACGTCGGTGCTCGTTCTCGGTGCGTCGCTGCTGCTGGGGACCGGTGTTGCTGCTGCACAGGATCCAGCCGCACAGGATCCACCGGAGAGCTCGCAGAGCGAGGACGGGACCGTCACGTACCAGTCGTCGGCGTCCGATCTTCCTCGGACGACGCGCGGTACTCAGTTTCTCGAGATGTCGATCGACGCGGTTGCTCCCGGGACGGTGACGACGACGAGCGAGCCGTTCGTGACGGTGCGCGCCACTGTCCGCAACACCGGGGACCGCCGGGTCGACGACATCAGCGTCCGTATGCAGAGCGCGGACGCTGTGGAGTCACCGGACGAGCTTCGGACGACGCTGTCGTTGGATCAGCAGGAGTACGCCGACGTCGGTGAATTCCAGGTCGTCGCGGACAGTCTCGAGCAGGGCGCCAGCGCTCAGTTCACGGTGTCGATGCCGCTTCGCGGAACGCAGTCTCCGTCGTTGGGCATCGACCGCCCCGGCGTGTATCCGCTGCTTCTCAACGCCAACGGAACGCCGGAGTACGGCGGAACGGCGCGGCTCGACGACGCCCGCTTCCTGCTCCCGGTCACCGGGGTTCCACGCGATCCGACAGTGCCGGACCCGATGGCTCCCGACGCCGTCCCGCTGCCGCCGAGCACCGCGGACCCGGTGGCGACGACGGTTCTGTGGCCGTTGGCGGACAAACCTCGCCTCGCGGCGGGCATTCCGGGTTCGATCGACGACAGGGTTCGACTCGTCGACGACGATCTTGCCGGTGAGTTGGCGTCGGGCGGACGGCTCGATCAACTTCTGGAGGCAGTGGAATCGGCGACCGCGTCGGACGTCGACCCGGGCGGCAAGCTCGCACAGAGCCTCTGCATCGCGGTGGATCCGGACCTGCTGGTCACCGTCTCCAACATGACGCGCGGATACCTCGTCGTCGCCGATCCCGCCGATCCTGCGGGACCGAGCAGGGAAGGCAACGGTCGCGACGCAGCGACGGCGTGGTTGTCGCGGCTCGAGACCCTCACCGAATCGATGTGCGTGACAGCGCTGCCGTTCGCGCAGGTGGATCTGGACACGCTGGGGAACGTGGGCGACGCGTCGTTGGCGTCGACCGCCCTCGAGTCGCCGGCCGAGGTGGTCGACGCGATCCTCGGCGTGACGTCGGTACGCGGTGTGGTGTGGAGTTCGACGGGTCAACTCGGTGAGGCAGGCGCGGCGACGGTGCGGTCCGTCGGCCAACGCACCGCGCTCGTCGCCGACAACAGCATCGCTCCCGGAGCCGCGGGGGCCGTGGCCCGCGTCGTCGGAGACACCACTGTCGCAGCCGAGCTGAACGCGACCGTGTTCGACGGCCCGACGGCGACGGCCCTGGCCGGCGTCGGGACGGATCCGTCGACGCCGCGTTTCACGCCCGACGACCAGCGGTACGACCTGGCCGGCGACTCGCGGACCGCTCGCTTGCAGGATGCGCTCGGCGCGGTGACGTACCACGCGTTGACGCCGCCCGACGGCGCTCCTCGAGCTCTGACCATCGCTCCGCCTCAGTACTGGACGGCAGGCGGTGACGAACCCGATGCGATTCTCGGCACGGTGTCCTCGCTGCTCCGGACCGGTCTGGCGACGCCGCGCCCGTTCACCGAGCTGGCCGAGGAGCAACCGACCGGGCTGCCCGTCGAGACCGTCACGACGAGTGTGAGCGATCGGGACCAGAACCTCGAGGATCGCATTCGAGCACAGAGCAAACGCATCGAGGCGTTGCGTGGATCGCTCGTCGAGGACCCCCAATCGGTGTTGACGCCGCGCCGGTTCACTGCACCGCTACGTGAGGACCTGCTGCGTGCCATCGGGACCGCCGACCGATCGGTGGACCCGACGGCCGCATCGAACACGGCTCGAATCCGTCTGGATACGTCCGAGGCGGGGCTGAACTCCATCTTCGAAGCCGTGACGGTTCTGGCTCCCGGTGGCGTCTACACCCTGGCGTCCGAGCAGAGCCCGCTGCTGTTGGTCGCCCGCAACGATCTCCCCATCGGGGTCAACGTTCGGCTGAAGGTCGACGCTCCCCCCGAGATGACCGTCAGCGACGTTGGAGCGATGGCACTACCGGCGCGCGGAAGTCGAACGATCACCGTGCCCGCCCAGGTCGACGACAGCAGAAACCTCGCCGTCGACTTCTCCTTGACCACTCTGGACGGCCAACAATTGGGCGAAGCGTCCACGGTGTCCGTACGGTCGAACGCGTACGGACAGGCGTTGGCGATCATCACCGCCTGCGCCGGGGTCCTTCTGTTGCTGCTCGCCGGCCGCAGATTGTGGCATCGGTTCAAGGGTCAGCCGGATCCTGCAGACGAAGGGTACGAACGACCATGACGGGTAGCGACTTCCCGTATTCGGGAAACTTGCCCTATAAGGGAGCGCCGCCCGCCGGCGGCGGGCCTCGCGAACGGCTGCCCGCAGCTCAGGTTTTCCGACGCACCGAGCCGCCGAGGCCTGCGCCGTGGGAACGCGACGGACGGACCGCGGTACCGCCTCGGGAGATGCGGAGCTACCCGGCACCGCCGTCCCCCGACGGTGGCCCTGCCCCGGACAACTCGGTCACCCAGCTGATCCCGCGATTCCGCGACGAGGACTATCCGCAGCCCCCTCCGCCGGAGGCGGCACCGCCGCAGATGGACGAGCCGAAACCGCAGAAGAGCCTGCTCGCCGCCACCGGTTCGATCGCGGTGGCGACGCTCGTCAGCCGTATCACCGGCTTCTTCAAGCAGATGATCATGCTGGCGATCCTCGGCGGAGCCATCGCGAGTTCGTTCACCGCCGCCACGATCCTGCCGAACATGATTTCGGAGTTGGTGCTCGGCGCAGTCCTCACCGCGATCGTCGTACCGGTCCTCGTCCGGGCCGAGATGGAGGACCCCGATCGGGGCGCGTCCTTCATCCGTCGGCTCTTCACGTTGGCGTTCACGATGCTGTTCGTCGTATCGGTCGCCGCGACGATCAGCGCGCCCCTCCTCTCGCGCGTCCTGATCAAGGACGACGCCAAGGTCAGCAGCGACCTGACCACCGCGCTGTCCTTCCTGGTTCTCCCCGCGATCCTCTTCTACGGACTGTCCGGCCTGCTGACGGCCGTGCTGAACACCCGCCAGAACTTCCGGCCCGGCGCATGGGCACCGGTGTGGAACAACCTGATCGTGCTCGGTGTCTTCTCCCTCTACTTCTTCGTCCCGGGCGAGATCACGCTGAATCCGGTCGAGATGAGCGATCCGCACATCCTCATCCTGGGCCTCGGCGTCACCGCCGGTGTGGTGACGCAGGTCGCGGCTCTGATCCCGGCGTTGCGGCGCGAAAAGATCGACCTACGACCACTGTGGGGATTCGACGCCCGCCTGAAGGCCTTCGGTGGGATGGCCGCCGCCATCGTCCTCTACGTGGTCATCAGCCAGGTCGGCCTGGTGTTCGCGACGAACATCTCCGCCGTCGCCGACGAAGCAGGCCCGGCCATCTATTCACAGGCCTGGATCCTGCTGCAACTGCCGTACGGCATCCTCGGCGTGACGGTGTTGACGGCCATCATGCCGAGACTGAGTCGCAACGCCGCCAACGGTGACACGCCGGCCGTCGTCGACGACCTGTCCGTCGCGACTCGCCTGACACTGGTCGCCCTGGTGCCGATCGTCGTGTTCCTGACCTTCACCGGCCCGTGGGTCGGCGAAGCACTGTTCGGTTTCGGCAACTTCAAGGACGAGGCACCGCGATTGGGAGAAGCGGTGAGCTGGTCGGCCTTCACCCTCATCCCGTACGCCCTGGTGCTGATCCACCTCCGCGTGTTCTACGCCCGTGAACAGGCTTGGACACCGACGTGGATCATCCTCGGCATCACCGGAATCAAGATCGCCCTGTCCGCGCTCGCCCCGGTCGTCGCCAGCTCGGACGAGCAGGTCGTGCTGTGGCTGGGTGTCGCCAACGGCATCGGTTTCGTCGTCGGCGCCTGTATCGGCGGATTTCTGCTGCACCGCAGCCTCGGAAATCTCCGCATGGCCAACGTCGGCAAGACGATCTGGATGGTTCTGATCGCGTCGGCCGCAGGCGGAACGGCGATGCTCGCGATCGACCGAATCGTCGATCTCGGTGGCCTCACCGAACCGTTCGGCATGATCGGTGCCATCGTCCGCGTCGGCATCTGCGCAGTGCTGATGCTCGGCATCACCTTCGGGATCCTGTGGTTCGGACGCATCCCGGAAGTCCTGGCCGTCACCGTCGCCATCCGCAGAATCGTCGACCGCGTCCTGAAAAGGTCAGCGCCCGCTCCCGAGCCCGTCGTCCCAGCACATCCCGATTCCATACCGGTCGTCAGTTCTGTTTCTGCATGGGACACTGCACCCGACCGACTCCCGTACCCTGGACGTCGGCGGACCGGGACGCCGTCCTCGTCGCGCCTGCCTGAACCTGGCGGGCGCATGGGGCTACCCGGGGCATACACGCGTGAAGGAGTGAGAGTGACCGACGACGAAGTGGCTGGGGGGCCGGCCGAGTCCGCACACAAGGGCGGCGACCGAGCACAAGGTGGCGTGGAGGTGGACGAGCGGCAGGCCGCATCGTCGGACTCCACCGAGCCGACCACAGCAGCGTCGTCCGACAGCACTGCCACAGCCAAGCTCCCGGTGAACAAGCCCGATTCCGACAAGCCCGCTTCCGAGAAGAGCGCCGGCGAGAAGACGTCTCTGATCAAGGGTGCGACCGCGGCCGAGTCCGAGTCGGCTTCGACGCCTGCTGCCGCCGAGCCGGCAGCGAGCAAGACACCTACTTCGAAGGCACCGCAGGCCGCGACAGCGGACTCCGAGACAGCCTCCACGGCTGAAGATGCAACCGAGAAATCGACGCCCACAGCAGGCGCGGAATCGGCCGAGAAGGCCGCAACCCCAGCCAAGCAGGCTCCGGCCAAGCAAGCTCCGGCCAAGGACGCTCCGGCTGCCGAGGTGACGCCGGTGAAGTCCGGTGCCCCGACCGAGAACCCGCGTTCGCTCCGCGGTCCGAAGCTGATCCCCGGCGCTTCGGTTGCCGGTGGCCGCTATCGACTGCTGGCACCGCACGGCGGTGCACGTGGCCTCAAGTTCTGGCAGGCGCACGACGTCAAGCTGGACCGCGAGGTCGCGTTGACGTTCGTCGACTCCGAGCAGCAATCGACCGACGTCTCGGTGGACCGCCCCGAGGGTCCGCAGGCCATCCTGTCCCGCACACTGCGCCTCGGCCGCATCAATTCCCCCGGCCTGGCACGCGTGCTCGACGTCGTGCGCGGAAGTTCCGGCGGAATCGTCGTCGCCGAGTGGACTCCGGGTCGCTCGCTCCGCGAGATGGCGGACACCGTTCCGTCGCCGACGGGTGCAGCACGGGCCATCAAGGCATTGGCGGCCGCGGCCGAGGCTGCCCACCGCAGCGGCGGCGCACTGTCGATCGACCATCCGGACCGCGTCCGTATCAGCACCAGCGGCAACGCCGTTCTGGCGTTCCCGGCAACGTTGGCCGACGCCGATCCAGGTTCCGACGTCCGTGGTCTCGGCGCGATGTTGTACGCGTTGATCACGGCGCGCTGGCCCCTCGTCGACGCCTCGTCCGGCGGGCAGCCTCGATCGGTCGGCGGCATGAAGCCCGCAGATCGCGACTCGAACGGTAACGCCGTCGAGCCACGCCGAGTCCGTTCGGACGTACCGTTCGAGATCTCCGCGGTGGCGGTGCGTGCCCTCGAGCAGAACAGTGGCATCAGGACCGCCGCGACGGTTCAGCATGTCCTCGACCAGGCAGCCGTCGTCAACGACAAGACCGATCTGATGCCCGCATTGAGGCTCGGACAGCGGGCACCCGGTGCATCCGGCCATTCGCTCGCCGATCCGGAGGAGATGGCGGCGCAGAAGGAGCGGTCCCGTCGCACCAACATCGCCTTGGCGGTGCTGGGCGTTCTCACGGTGGTCGTGCTGGGATTCGCGGGGTACTGGCTGTTCACGTTCATCGCGGGCGGCAGCTCGGACGAGCCACTGACGTCTCAGGAAGCCCTCGGTCTGACCACCGAGGAGACGGCACCGCCCGCACCGGGTGCGCCCGCTCCTGCGGCCCCGGCGTCGAGCCCGGTGGCAATCGATTCGGTGGAGGTGTTCTCGCCGCAGGGCAGCGCGGACAACGCCGGATCGGCATCCAATGCCATCGACGGGGACCAGTCGACCGTCTGGGCGACGGACTCCTACTTCCAGCCGTTCCCGTCGCTCAAGGACGGTGTCGGCCTGATCGCAACGCTCCCGTCGTCACAGGTGCTCACCAGCGCGTTCGTCAATTCCCCGTCACCGGGAACGGTCGTCGAGATCAGGTCCGCACCCAGCGATTCGCCGAGTCTGAGCGACACCACCGTGATCGGTCAGGCAACTCTGGGTAGTGGAGTGACCGATATCCCGCTGCAGGTCAGCGAGCCGACAAGCCACGTTCTGCTGTGGATCACCGGGTTGAGCTCGGACAGCGGCCGCAATCAGTCGTCGATCACGGACTTCGGGTTCACCGCACAATCCTGACGAACAGTCTGCGGGATCTCCCCTCACCTGCAGAATGCTTGAATTCGACAACGTTTCGTACTCCGCGGTCTCTATGGCTTAGGCTCTCCAGCAATGCGGTAACACGGGGGGAGCCGTTTTCGTATGGGGAGTGCAGATCTAAGCGGCGTCGGGGATGTTCTGAGTGGGCGTTCCGACGTGGAGTTGTTGGCTGCGCACGTTGCAGGCGACGAGCGGGCGTTCACGACGCTCGTGCATCGACACCACGAGCATCTGTGGATGACGGCGCGGCGAACCAGCTACACCACCGAGGACGCCGCCGACGCCTTGCAGGAAGCTCTGCTGTCCGCGCATCGGACCGCAGCGTCGTTCCGAGCGGATGCGGCCGTACGTAGTTGGCTCCACAAGATCGTCGTCAACGCCTGCCTCGATCGCATCCGACGCAATCGCTCGAGGCCGACGGTTCCGCTGCCCGAGGGTGACTCCGCGGAACTGCCGGACGTCCGCGATCAAATGTCCGCGGTCGAAACGTCGATCGAGGTGCACAACGCACTGATGGAGTTGGCCCCGGAGCAACGTGCGGCGGTCGTGGCGGTGGACATGGAGGGATACTCGGTGTCCGACGCGGCCCGGATCCTCGGTGTTCCGACGGGCACCGTCAAGAGCCGATGTGCGCGCGGCAGATTGAAGCTCGCGGGGCTTCTCGACTTTCTCCGCGAGGAGGGGAACCGATAACCAGGTCGGTGCGTCTTACAGTGTGTAGGACCGAATCATGCGTGGAAGGAGATCGGCATGACTTCATCCGACGCCGGTCTCCTGGAGCCTCCGTACTCGCCGGATCTCCTGGCCGATCTCCATGCAGGCGTTCTTCCGGATGCAGTGAGTGCGCAACTGTGGCCACGCGTCCGACAGGACCCCGATGCGGCCCGGATTCTCGACGCACTCGACGCCGTCACCGGGCGGTTGGCTACCGCAGGCCGTGAGCTGGCCTCGGGCGAGCCGATGCCTCCCGAGGTCGCGGAACGTATCGATCGCGCACTGTCCGCCGCACCCCCGGTTCAGGCTCCGACGGACTCCTCGACCCAGAACCGGGCGCCGGTTCCACTCGCGTCGCGTCGTCGTATGTCACGCACCGTCCTGGCGGCCGGGATCGCAGCGTCGGTCGTGTTGGTGACGGTGGTCGCGGCAGCGGTGGTGGTGGCGACGTCGGACAAATCGGGCGTCACCGACGGCGGGTACGCGGATGATCTTCGAGCGGATGCACCTACGTTGGTGCTGAGCTCCGACGATCTGGACAGCTCCCTCGCCTTCGACGTCATGGCGACGCGGGGGCGAAACGAGGTCACCGACGCGGGCAACCTTCGCGAATGCCTGATCGCCAACGGCTTTCGCTCGAACAGCACGGTGCTCGGATCTGCGCCCGTGGAACTCGACGGCAAGCCGGGAGTGATGCTGGTGATCGCGACCGCCTCGGCTGCCGACGGCATGGTGCTGTTGGCGGTCGGACCGGACTGCGGGGCGAACAATCCGGCCACGTTGGTTCGACGCGACATCGAGTGACTGGCCCGATACGAGCGGGAACAACACCCCTTACCCTGGTGTTGTCACACACGTCTGAAGTTCACTTGCTTCACGCGATTGCTACCCGAACATCTATCGGAAGGTCCGCATGACTACGCCCAAGGTTCACGACCTCATCATCGTCGGCTCGGGACCGGCCGGCTACACCGCTGGTGTCTACGCAGCCCGGGCCGAGCTCGAGCCACTGCTGTTCGAGGGCACTCAGTTCGGTGGCGCATTGATGACCACCACCGAGGTGGAGAACTTTCCCGGTTTCCGGGAAGGAATCATGGGACCGGACCTCATGGAGCAGATGCGCGAGCAGGCCAAGCGCTTCGGAGCCGACATCCGCACCGAGGACGTCGAAGAACTCGACCTGACCGGCGACATCAAGACCGTGTCCGCGAACGGTGAGACCTACCAGGCACGTGCCGTCATCCTCGCGATGGGCGCAGCAGCCCGCTACCTGGGCATTCCCGGGGAAGAGAAATTGCTCGGCCGCGGCGTCAGCGCCTGCGCCACCTGCGACGGCTTCTTCTTCCGCGACCAGGACATCGCCGTCATCGGCGGCGGGGACTCCGCGATGGAGGAGGCGACATTCCTCACTCGGTTCGCGCGCAGTGTCACGATCGTCCATCGCCGCAGCGAATTCCGTGCGTCACGCATCATGCTCGAACGTGCGAAGAAGAACGACAAGATCCGCTTCCTCACCGACACCAAGGTCAACGAAGTCCTCGGTGACACGTCCGTCACCGGCCTGATCATCGAAGACGCCCGCACTGGCGAGACCAGCACCCTCGACGTCACAGGTTTGTTCGTCGCGATCGGCCACGATCCCCGCAGCGAACTCGTCAAAGGCCAGGTGGACCTGGACGACGAGGGCTACGTCAAGGTCGCCTCGCCGTCGTCGGCAACGTCGCTGCCCGGCGTTTTCGCCGCCGGAGATCTCGTCGACCACGTGTACCAGCAGGCCATCACCGCAGCCGGTACCGGATGCACCGCCTCGATCGATGCCGAGCGTTGGCTCGCGGAGCAGGGTGACATCACCAGCAATACGCTCGAACACGCTGACCAGCCGGTCGACGCTGTTTCCGCCTGATCGACCCTGCTTCATCTTTCGTACCAACCCTCAGGAGCACACCGAATATGTCCGATGACAAGAAGACCGTGACCATCACCGATGCGTCGTTCGTCGACGACGTGCTGACCAGCGAAAAGCCGGTCCTCGTCGACTTCTGGGCGACATGGTGCGGACCGTGCAAGATGGTCGCCCCGGTCCTTGAGGAGATCGCCGCCGAGCACTCCGACAAGCTCACCATCGCGAAGCTGGACATCGACGCCAACCCCCAGGCCGCACGCGATTTCAAGGTCATGTCCATCCCGACGCTCATCCTCTTCCAGGGTGGCAAGCCCGTGAAGCAGATCGTCGGCGCCAAGGGCAAGGCAGCACTGCTCAAGGACCTCGACGCCGTTCTGTAGCAGGTACACGGTCGTACCTCATCCACGCCCGACTGCGCAAGGTCGCTCGTCCGGGTCCACCCGGGCGTGGATTGCGGTCCGTCGGCTACTTTCTGCGACAATCGTCTGATGTGCCGACGCAGTGTCGGCACATCGACTGTTGTTCGTCGGCGTCGTAGCCACCGGTGGTCACGGTTCCTCCGGAACGCGACGCGGCCGACGATCAGCGTTCTTCAGCAGGAGGTCTTGGGTATGCACCGACTCGGTCACGGCGACAGCGGTCCCGCCGTCGCAGAGGTACGGAGCACGCTGGTTTCTCTCGGATTCCTGCTGGACACCGCGTCGCCCACCACCGACGACGCGCTGCACTGGAGTGCACCCACCTCGGACTTCGATTCGTCCCTCGATGGCGCCGTCCGTGCATTCCAGCAACACCGCGGTCTACTGGTCGACGGCATCGTCGGGCCCGCCACGTACCGGTCTCTCAAGGAAGCGTCCTACCGGCTCGGCGCTCGCACTTTGATCTACCAGTTGTCCGCGCCGCTGTACGGCGACGACGTCGCCACCCTCCAGACTCGTCTGCAAGATCTGGGCTTCTACAGCGAACGTGTCGACGGCTACTTCGGCCCCAAGACACACGAGGGTCTCTCCTCGTTCCAGCGTGAAATCGGACTGTCTCCCGACGGCATCTGCGGGCCCGCCACACTGCGTTCCCTCGAGTTGCTGGGTGCTCGCGTCACGGGTGGATCCCCGCATGCCATCAGTGAAGAAGAATTGGTACGGCAGTCCGGGCCACAGCTGACCGGCAAGCGCATCGTCATCGACCCCGATCTCGGCGGAGCGGATACCGGTCTGATCGTCGACGGCTTGTACGGCCGAATCTCCGAAGCCGAAATTCTGTGGGACGTGGCAAGCCGACTCGAGGGCCGCATGGCGGCAACCGGTATGGAGACGTTCCTCTCGAGGGCGCGCGGCACCAATCCCAGTGTGGCCGAACGTGCCGAGACTTCCAACGCCTTCAACGCCGACCTGATGATCTCGCTCCGATGTGCGTCGAGTTCCAGCACCGCCGCCAATGGTGTCGCGAGCTTCCACTTCGGCAACTCGCACGGCTCCACCTCGCTCATCGGCCAGGTCCTCACCGGCTACATCCAGCGCGAAATCGTCGCCCGCACACCGCTTCTCGATTGCCGTAGCCACGGCCGAACGTGGGATCTGTTGCGGCTCACCAACATGCCCACCGTTCAGGTGGACCTCGGCTACCTCACCAACTCGGCAGACGTAGCCGTCCTCGGCGATCCTCGCTCACGCGACATCATCGCCGAAGCAATCCTGATCGCAGTCAAGCGTCTCTACCTTCTCGGTCAGGACGATCAGCCGACGGGCACCTTCACGTTCGCGGAACTCCTGGCCGAAGAACTGGCCGCAGCCGACAGGCGCTGACACACCCGCCGACAGGCGCTGAGACACCCGCCGACAGGCGAATGTCGGCGGGTGTGTCAGCGCACTCCGACGGGCGTTTTGTGCTCGATTTCCACCATTGTCAGGCTCGCTGCGATGAGGAGCTGCTCGAGCGCCGATTCGACGTCTTCCTTCCAACCGTGGTCACGGTCGAGCTCGAGGCGAAGGCGAGGGTAACGGTGATGAGGCGCAACAACTTCGAACCCTGCTTTTTCGAGGAAGTCCGCGTCGATCATGCACGTGGCCTCCGTGCACACCAACGACGCCGATGCTCTCGGCCCCTGCACCTCGTCGTCGTCTGTGCGTCGTAGGCCGAATGCCTCGAGTGCCCGTACGCCGCGGTTGACCAGATCTGCGACGACAGCTTGAATCAGCGCTGCCGAGTTTCCTTCGCTGTCGACATCGGATTCGGTTCGGAGGGTCGTCAACAGTACGGCGTCGGCACTCACCGGCGACGTCGGGAATTGCGCTGCTCGGGGGACAGCACTCGGAGGGGCATACAGGGCACAGCCCGCTGTCGCGCCGTCGAGTGTGAGCAGTTGTCCGCAGGATCCCCACTCGAGCATGATCATCGACAACCATGCTTCGTTCTCGAGCTCGAGATCTACGGCACCGCCATCTGCTTTGTCGGTAGCTGGATCGAGTACCCAGAAGCGGCATCGCCGTGTATGGGTCGGTAGTCGATCGAAGGAGTCCAACGTGACTCCCGTGACGAGCGGCGACACTGCTTACCTCAGCTTCCAAGCCCTAGAACTTTCGGCGTCCCGCACAGAACATCGGGCACGCACGTCAAGAATATGCGATCGATCTGCCCGTCGCGCCTCATGTAGCGGGCGCTGAGCCGACTGAACTCGTCCGGTCACACCTCGAATCGACGTGTTCGCTGTAAAGTTCTGCACTGCAGTACTTTTCACGTTCTCGACATACATCTTCGTCCGATCTTCCAGCACTTACGTCACCGTGACGTAATGACCGTGTGTGTCTGTACCTGAATTTTCGCGGCTACTTCTTCTTCTGATTTTCCATCATCTCGACGATGCGCTGAAGATCATCGACCGAGCCGAACTCGACCACAATCTTGCCTTTCTTCTTGCCGAGGCTCACCGTGACTCGGGTGTCGAACGAATCGGAGAGACGATCCGCGACATCCTGGAGCCCCGGCATCTGAATCGGCTTCCGCCGCGGAGCCGGATTGGGACCCGAACTGTCCTCCCGATTTGCGAGAGTGACCGCTTCCTCCGTTGCTCGGACGGACATGCCTTCCGCAACGATCCGTGCCGCGAGAGCCTCCTGAGCGTCGGACCCAGCGTCGAGCGACAGCAACGCACGCGCATGGCCGGCGGACAGAACACCCGCTGCGACGCGTCGTTGCACCGCGATCGGCAGCTTGAGAAGACGAATCATGTTGGTGACAACCGGCCGAGATCGGCCGATCTTGGCCGCCAGTTCCTCGTGAGTGACGTCGAATTCCTCGAGGAGTTGCTGATACGCCGCGGCCTCCTCGAGTGGATTGAGTTGAACTCGGTGAATGTTCTCGAGCAGGGCGTCGCGCAACATCGCGTCATCCGCGGTCTCTCGAACGATCGCCGGGATGGAATCCAGTCCCGCTTCCTGGCTCGCGCGCCACCGACGCTCGCCCATCACGAGCTCGTACTTGCCGCCTTCGAGCGTGCGTACGACGATCGGTTGCATCAACCCGAATTCACGGATCGAGTGAACCAGCTCGGCGAGCGCCTCGTCGTCGAAGACGCTGCGCGGCTGCTTCGGGTTCGGCTGAATCAGCCCCGGAGGAATCTCGCGGTACACCGCGCCCGCGGGGGAGAGGTCCTCGTCGGAACTCCGTACCGGCGGTGTCGGGGTGGGCGCCGACGCCACCTCTTCGGCCGATCCCGCGGCAGCCGGCTTCGGCTTGGCCCGTGTGGCCGAGTTGTCCTTACCGATGACGACGTCCGCGGCTGCGTTGCCGAGCCTTGGTCCTGCGTCGGGTCCGGTGGGAATCAGTGCGGCCAGTCCGCGGCCCAAACCGCCTTTACGTGTCTGACTCATGGTTCCTAGTGCTCCTGCGTTCCGTCGGTTGCTGCGCCGGCGGACCGCGCTGCCAGTTCTCTACCCGCGTCCAAATAGCTCATCGCGCCGCGCGAGCCGGGGTCGTAATCCAAGACGGTCATTCCATAGCCAGGCGCCTCGGAGACCTTCACACTGCGCGGAATCACCGCGCGGAGGACCGCATCTCCGAAGTGTTTCCGAACCTCTTCGGCGACCTGATCCGCGAGCTTCGTACGACCGTCGTACATCGTCAGGATCACGGTGGACACGTGCAGAGCGGGGTTGAGATGTGCCTGAACCAACTCGATGTTGCGGAGCAACTGACCCACACCCTCGAGGGCGTAATACTCGCACTGGATCGGGATCAGTACTTCCGTCGCCGCGACCAGCGCGTTGACGGTCAGCAGTCCGAGCGAGGGCGGGCAGTCGATCAGGACGAAGTCCGCGTCGATGGAGTCGAGGTCCGCCAGTGCCGTCTTCAGGCGTCCCTCACGGGCCACCATGGAGACCAGTTCGATCTCCGCACCGGCGAGGTCGATCGTCGCCGGAATGCAGTACAGGCGCTCGCTGTGGGGGCTCTGTTGGATGGCTTCGCGGGCGCTGACCTCACCGATCAGAACCTCGTAGCTCGAGGGCACCCCGGAATGATGCTCGACGCCCAGAGCGGTGCTGGCGTTGCCCTGAGGGTCGAGATCGACAACCAGAACAGTCAGCCCTTGAATCGCGAGCGCAGCAGCCAGGTTGACGGCCGTCGTCGTCTTACCGACGCCACCCTTCTGGTTGGCGATCGTCAACATCCGTCGCTTGTCGGGCTTGGGGAGCGTGACGCTGCCCGGGTGCAGTACCTGACTCGCTCTGTGCGCCGCCGCACCGATAGGAGTGTCGTCGGGAGAGATACTGCTGTACGCGCCGAAACCAGATCCGTCCGTCGCTTTCGATCCTGCGCCATTCCGAGAACTTCGTGAACTGGGCGCAGATGATTCTGTTTCACGTGAAACGTTGCCTTCTGTTTCACGTGAAACAGTGGGATCGGATCCACCCGACATATGTGCTCCTTAATGCGGAACGGATTGAACTACGTGGATTGAGGGACCTGACTCGAAGCCAAGTGCAGTGTCATGAACGCGGAAAGCGACGGGGGACTCGTTCGGCACGAACCACGATCGTCGGCGTCGGAACAATGTCCACGCCACACTTGACGACCTCCAGCTTGCCAGCACCCATGCGACCAAGGGAAGAGCGATCGCGCTCGATTTCCTCTTCGGCGCTACTTCCCTTGAGGGCGAGCATCCGCCCGCGTTCATGGATCAGTGGGAGAGACCATTTGGCGAGCTTCTCGAGCGGGGCAACGGCGCGAGAGGTGACGACGTCGGCCCCACCTGCTTCCTTCTTCACGCCCGGCTGCTCGGCGCGGCCCCGGACCACCAACACATCCAGCCCGGCGCCCTCGATGAATTCGGCGAGATAGACGGTGCGTCGAAGAAGCGGCTCGACGAGTGTCACGTGGAGATCGGGACGCGCAATCGCGAGAGGGATACCGGGCAACCCCGCTCCGCTTCCAATGTCCACCACACGCTCGCCCTCGTCGATCAGTTCACCGACTACGGCGCAATTCAAGATGTGCCGCTCCCACAACCGAGGAACTTCGCGCGGACCGATCAGCCCTCGCTCGACACCGAGCGTCGCCAACGACTCGTGATACTGCTGTGCCAGATCGAGCCGCGGACCGAACACGCGCTCGGCGATGGCCAATACTTTGTCGTCATCAAGCGGCTCTGGTTGCACGTCCTCCATCCTCCCGTGTAGGGGGTCGCTTCACCAAACCCTCGAGGCGTATTGGCTCGGAAATCACCCAAATTCGTACGATCGGTGGAGTTTCACGTGAAACAGTTCCACCCGACCGGATGTGACCCCGTGGATGTCGGCCGCCGACAAGAGACGCCTGCAGCGGCATGGCTGCCTCGGAGCCGAACTCTGGAGATTCGACCACCGCCCCGCTGGACGGACACACAGTGCTTGACAGTTCGGCAATCATTCCTGGACGCCTTCGACCCGGCTTGGTTCGGACCCACTCGTCACCGTTCAGTGACCGGTTCGCTCGCAGTGGACGGACGCACTCCAACTTCATATCGCTCAGGCGCCCCGGCGGGCTCACTGCGACGGTTTCCGGAGGCCGTCGATGAGCTCAAGGAAGTTGGCAGCGGTCGTGTACGAACATTGACGGGGGAGTTCGCCTGTCTTGAAACTCGTTGCGCATCCGCGACGATCCGGCACCTGTGGGATCGTAGCCACGCCCGTTTTGACGTTTCACGTGGAACAAGGCAACAGGGTCGGCTCCGGTGTGGTCATCTACAGATCGCGACCGACCAGACTCGATACCGCCGGTCTACAGTGAGCTACCGACTTCGGGTCCGTCACGACACGACTTACATGGCTGCACTGACCCGCCCATCGGGTCGCAAAGCCGCATCCTGGTTTCACGTGAAACAGGCGCAATCGGGCTTGGGCATTCCCAACTCGGTGTTTAGTCTCTACCCACTCGACCACGTCCATCGCGCACACCCCTTTGTGCGATAACCCTCGACTGCGAATCCGGCCTTCTTCGCGGAACCAACGCGTCACGGCCGGACCGACCGTTCCAGACTCGATCGTGCATCAGCACCACACCGCCCCCCGAGAGTCCGCGGCCGGTTCCAGCCGGTGCCTGGTTCCGAACCGAACCGGCCTCTTGTCATCGGGCGGACCCTTACAAACAAATCCCGCCACGTAGACACCGAACTCTCTTCTTCGACCTTCGTTCGATACATAAGGCCGCCGGATCACTTCACCACCGGGCGCACTCCTCGCATACCCGCCGGCCCCGATGTCTCGCAATCGGACTCCCACCGTCGATTCTCCGATCATCGCGTATGGGGTTGTGTGGCCGACCGTTCGTTCCGACGCCGGGGAATCCGCGGTTCGCCGTCGAGTCTCCTTCTCGCATTCGCAACAATGCGCTACCGAGCCGATGCGACCATCAATGCAACATCAGCAGTCGGCTGTCAGACGTGACCCAGTACGGCTCCATCGGTCGGATCCTGCGAACCGGACCCTGAGTGGACAGAGACGATCGGGCGACGCTCGACTGATCCTCTCGAACAATGATGATTTCGAACCATAAATTATTCGCACCTCCACCACTCACCCAAGTTTCACGTGAAACACGGTGACGACGTGACTCCGGCGGTCTCGGATCTCACAACCAACACCGCCTACAGCCGGGGGAGTGGGAGACGATCCGACGACGGACCACGACCCACCGACACCTACGGCCGCGTACGTCTCCGACCCCAAACCCGAATCCCGTCGGCACGCCCATCGGGTTTCACGTGAAACAGGCCGTCCGAACGACGACCCGTTCCGACTTTCGATATCGGCGCGGCGCCGAATGGTCACCGAAGAGTCGACGCCCTCGCTAGGGTCGCCGTGATCCGGCTCCGCTATACCCGGCACCAAACCGCCGCCAATCACCGAAGTCTGGATCCAACCTCGCTGAGATTCCGACACGGTCAGTCCATCGATAACCGATCCGATGCGTCGAACCGACCGAGGCGGCTCCCAGTTTCACGTGAAACACACCCACTCCGCGCATCGGCGTCGACGCTATATCGATGATCGAGCTGTCCGACACGACGTGCGTAGGAAACTGTCACAGTGACGTTTCACGGCCACACTGGACTGCACCGGAAAACACATGTAAGTGCGAACCGGTCCACGAATAACATCGATGCAATTCGACCTAGTCCTGACACACGAAAGCCCCCGGCTGATTGCCGGGGGCTTTCGGTTCGAGCTGACATCTTCGTCGAGAGACTCGACTCGACGGGATCTACGTCGGTGACTACGCCTTCACGACGACCACTCGTCGGGACGGCTCGACGCCCGTACTCTCGCTGTCCACGCCGTCGATCTTCGCGACGGCGTCGTGCACGATCTTCCGCTCGAAGGGAGTCATCGGCGTGAGCTCCTCGCGTTCTCCACTTTCCAGAACACGACGTGCCGCTTCCACACCCAAGGTGCTCAGTTCACTGCGTCGGTTGGCGCGCCAACCGGCGACATCGAGCATCAGTTTGCTGCGCTCGCCCGTCGACTGCTGAACCGCAAGACGAGTCAGTTCCTGCAACGCGTCGAGGACCTCGCCCTTGCGTCCGACGAGCTTCGACAGATCGGAGCCACCGTCGATGCTCACAACCGCGCGATCGCCCTCGACGTCCAGATCGATGTCGCCGTCGAAGTCGAGAACGTCGAGCAACTGCTCGAGGTAGTCGCCGGCGATCTCGCCTTCTTCGACGAGGTAGTCTTCCGAATCCTCGTCGTCGACGTCCTCGTCGTCGACCTGTGCGGCATCGACATTCTCGGGTTCGGCAACTACAGGTTCTTTGTCCGACTGCTCGGTGTCGACCACCACGACCTCACTCGCTCCATCCCCAGCGCTCACCGCGTTGTCCGTGTTCGTTTCTTGATCGGTATCTGCAGACATCTCTTGATCCTCGGTATCCCCGCGTCAGCGACGCTTGCGCTTGGACTTGCTTCGGTTGGCCTGTGGTCGCGGCTTGGGCTTCGCGGCGCCGGAGGAACTGCCGGTCGAATCCGCGTCGCTGTCCTCGACCTGTTCGCTTGCCTGAACATCGTCGGGAGCCAATTTCGAAAGCTTCGGACGTGCACCGGGCTTGGGCTTGCTGACGGGCTTCACTCCGGGCTTCGGCGCGTTCTCCGATCGCTTCTCGAGGGCAA
This sequence comes from Rhodococcus sp. 114MFTsu3.1, assembly GCF_000383555.1. Classification (NCBI taxonomy): domain Bacteria; kingdom Bacillati; phylum Actinomycetota; class Actinomycetes; order Mycobacteriales; family Nocardiaceae; genus Rhodococcus; species Rhodococcus sp. 114MFTsu3.1. The sequence goes on from NZ_KB911553.1 coordinate 85,282, forward strand.
CCTGCTTCTTCGCTGCTTCCTCTTTGTCGATCTTGCCGAACACGAGGTGCTGCTGACCGTAGGTCCACGCGTTGTTACTCACCCAGTAGAGCAGGATGGCGATGGGCAGGAACGCACCGAACGCCAGGACGCCGAGGGGGAAGACGTACAGCGCGAGCTTGTTCATGATCGCGGACTGCGGGTTGGCCGCTGCAGCCTCACTCTGACGCGCGACCGACGCACGCGAGTTCAGGTGTGTCGCGACAGCCGCAATGATCATCAGCGGCACCGACACTGCGACGATCGTCCACACAGCCGGGATCCCGAGACCGAGGTCTGGGTTGGCGTAGGCGTCGAGCTGATCCTGCGGCATCGTGATGAAGGCCGAGATCGGAGCGCCGAACAAGCGGGCGTCCAGGAACGAGTTGACGTCGTCGACGTTGAACGCGTAGTTCGGAAGCGATCGAGTCTCTTGTGCGCTCAGACCGAGCTGACCGAATCCGGTGCCGGTTCGGTTGAACGACCGAAGCACATGGAACAGGCCGATGAAGACGGGCGCCTGCGCAAGGACCGGGAGACAACCCATGATCGGGTTGAAGCCGTGCTCCTTCTGCAGCTTCTGCATTTCGACGGCCATGCGCTGCTTGTCTTTGCCGTACTTCTTCTGCAGGGCCTTGATCTGCGGCTGCAACTCCTGCATCTGCCGAGTCGTACGCACCTGCTTGACGAAGGGTTTGTACAGAATCAAGCGAAGCGTGAACACCAGGAACACCACGGACAGCGCCCAGGCGAAGCCGTTGTCGTCGCCGAGAACGGCGCCGAACACCTTGTGCCATACCCAGAGAATCCAGGAGACCGGATAGTAGATGAAATCGAGCACGGGTCTATGTACTCCTCTGTTCGTCCACTCCTACGAACGAGTGGATGTCTTCGGTCGAAGTCTGTGTTGCGTCGCTGCTGGTTCGGTGTCGCCACGAACCGCGCTCGGGCACCGGATCCCAACCTCCAGAGTGCCAGGGGGCGCATTTGAGCAAGCGTGCGCAAGCGAGGATCAAGCCTTTGATTGCACCGTGGGTCTTCAACGCGTCGACGGCGTACTCACTGCAGGTGGGGGTGAACCTGCAGGTCGGCAGCCGAAGCGGAGACACGTAATTGCGGTACAGCTCGATCGAGAAGACAAGTGTTCGCACCGGGAGCGAACGAACGAGAGGGAGGAAGCTCATTTACGATGCATCTTTCGACGCAGTGGGGCCGGATGCATCCAGGTAGCCCATCTTCTTCAGTCCGGACCGGACCTGACGATGCAGTTCTTTCGACGTCAGCACCGAAGCTCCTGGTAGAGCTCTGATCACCACGTCGGTGCTCGGCGGCACATCCACCACGAGCTGAGCGCAGATATGCCGAAGCCGGCGCGCAACTCGATGACGAGTTACCGCCGGCCCGACTGCCTTGCTCACGATCAGTCCGAATCTGGGGGAGCCGACAGAGAAGACCGAACGTGCGTCGTCTCGCGCGAACGCGTGAACAACCACGTCTTGTCTTCCCATTCGACGGCCTCGACGCACGGCACGCGAGAAATCCGCGCTGCGGTGCAGTCTGTTCGGCTCAGGTAACACCCCGAGCTCCGTAACTCAGACGAACAATGATTTAGGCGGTGAGTTCCTTGCGGCCCTTGCCGCGACGCGCAGAAACGATTGCACGACCTGCACGCGTACGCATACGAAGACGGAAGCCGTGAACGCGCGCGCGGCGTCGGTTGTTCGGCTGGAACGTCCGCTTGCCCTTGGCCACGGTCAACACTCCTCGAAAATTTTCGGCGCCCACTCCAGGCGCCTACTGGCGGTAGTACCGAGTTCGGTCGAACTCGAATTACATCCCACAGCGAGAAGGCCGACCACCGAACTGTAAACACCCAGCAAGCATCGGTCACCTCGCTTCGGGTGACTGTTCGAGAGTACTGATGGAGCGCGGACGGGTCAAACTCACCCAACCGGGTGGGGAGCCCGGAGGAACGACGCAAGCACCGGAGTGGAGCCTGCAGGAACGACCCGAGCAATTCGTCTCCCAGAAGACTACATCGGTGTAATTCATCCACAAGGGTGGGGACAGAGGTGTGTGAATAACCGCTCGGTCGCGTGCCGGCGACGCCGTCGACAGGATTCTTCCGTAGCTCGAGAATTTCGTCGAACGCAACATTGCAGCTCAGAGACCATGAGTGGCCGTTTTCCGACGGATTTCGACGTTCGGGGGTAACACCGGTGTCGTTCATCCACACCTGTGGATAATTGTGTGGAAACAGCCCGCAGGTGGCATATTCGTACCCGGCGCGCGCAATGTCCGTCTTCAAACTCGCCGGCATCCGTTCGCCGTCGGTGACGCTAGTCGACGACGAAGCGCCGCATGACCGCTTCGGCGATCTTCGTTTCGCTGAAATCTGCACAGTTCGGTTTGGTCTAGTAGGAGGCGCCGTGAGCGACGATCCGGGTGCGCTGGCGCGCGTCTGGCCAGAGGTTGTCACGGAGTTGACGTCCGACAGGCACAGTGGTCAACCGCTGACCAAAGGTCAGAAGGCATGGCTCGCTCTGGTCGAGCCGCTCACTCTGACCCAGGGGTTCGCGCTGCTCGCGGTGCCGTCGTCCTTCGCGCAGGAAGCGATCGAACGCGACCTACGTGAGCCGATTCTGCACGCACTCGGCCGTCATCTCGGCCAGGGAGTCGAAGGCCTCGGCGTCAGAATCTCCGCTCCCGAGGACGAGAAGCCCGAGCCCGAACGGACCGGCTATCCCGAGACTCCGAGCTCTCCGACGTATCGGCGCCGCTTCCTCACCAGCTCCGACGACGAGCCGTCGGACTCGGAGACCGCGGACTACGAGGAAGTCGACGACGAGCGAGAAGCGCTCGCGAGTGTGCAGAACTCGTGGCCGACCTACTTCACCAAGCCGCCGGAGACGACGACCACCACCCCGGGTGCGGGAAGTCTCAACGCGAAGTACACCTTCGACACCTTCGTCATCGGTGCTTCCAACCGGTTCGCTCACGCGGCCGCCGTCGCGATCGCCGAAGCTCCGGCCCGCGCCTACAACCCTTTGTTCGTGTGGGGCGCGTCGGGTCTGGGCAAGACTCACCTGTTGCATGCCGCCGGGCACTACGCACAGAGACTTTTCCCCGGCATGCGCGTGAAGTACGTCTCGACCGAGGAATTCACGAACGACTTCATCAACTCGCTTCGTGACGACCGCAAGGTCGCCTTCAAGCGTCGCTACCGCGAAACCGACGTGCTGCTGGTCGACGACATCCAGTTCATCGAGGGCAAGGAAGGTATCCAGGAAGAGTTCTTCCACACCTTCAACACCCTCCACAATGCGAACAAGCAGATCGTCGTGTCCTCCGATCGGCCACCCAAACAGTTGGCCACCCTCGAGGAGCGCCTGCGTACGCGATTCGAATGGGGTCTGATCACCGACGTCCAGCCGCCCGAGCTCGAAACTCGGATCGCGATCCTCAGCAAAAAAGCGAGAATGGATCGCCTGGACGTTCCCCACGACGTCCTCGAGCTGATCGCCAGTCGAATCGAACGCAACATCCGTGAGCTCGAAGGTGCGCTGATTCGCGTCACAGCCTTCGCCTCGCTGAACGGACAAGCACTGGATCTGACGCTGGCCGAGGTCGTACTCCGGGATCTGATGCCGGATTCGACGAGCCTCGAGATCAACGCGGCAACGATCATGGCGGTCACGGCCGAGTACTTCAACACCACCATCGACGACCTGTGTGGCCCCGGCAAGGCCCGCGCCCTGGCCATGGCCAGGCAGATCGCCATGTATCTCTGCCGGGAACTGACGGATCTGTCGCTGCCCAAGATCGGCCAGACCTTCGGCCGCGACCACACGACCGTCATGTACGCCGACAAGAAGATCCGCAAGGAAATGACCGAGCGTCGCAAGGTATACGACCAGGTCCAGGAGCTCACCGCTCGGATCAAGCAGCGCTCGAAGCGCTAGCGACACCGCTCGGATCAAGCAGCGCTCGAAGCGCTAGCGACACCGCTCGGACACCCCTCGAGGAACGATCACGGCGCGAGTCACCCGGAGGTACGGGGCTCGCGCCGTTTCACGTCGTGACTCGAGGGATGTGGTGTGTTCCAGGTCATGTTTCGACCTCCGGAAACAACCCTCGAGTCGGTACCGAGGAGTTTTTTTCGTACTTCACTCCATTGATTCACACCTGTGGATAACCATGTGGATAGTGGAGGACTTCTGGGGATGAACTGTGAGGGCCTGTGCACCGCCGAATTTCGTCCACAGGCGGTCCCGAGTTGGCCACCGATTGGTTCAGAGTTCATCCCCACGACACCACGCCTGACGACCAGCGCCGCATGGTGTGTGTGCACAGATTCCACAGGACCTATTAATAAGAAGATTTTCTCTTCGAAGGAATCTCTTCTAAAACAGGTGTTGTGGACCAATCCGTTCACAGGGTCGCTCAAGGGTCTCCGTCGGCGCTCGCCGTCGGGACGTTCCGCTTTCAAGTTGGTCACGAAGGGCATACGGTGTTCATCACCGCAGCCTGTGTCAGACTCTTTGACGCACCGGTAAACGAGCTCACCCGATGCTCGACGAAGACCCCTTCGAGACGATCCGCTGCCGAACGAGAGGAAAAACCGAGCGATGGAGCTTGGAAGTCTGAAGTTTCGCGTTGCTCGCGAAGATTTTTCCGATTCCGTTGCCTGGGTTGCTCGTAGCCTGCCGTCCAGGCCGCCGGTACCAGTGCTGGGTGGTGTACTGCTCGCCGCGGACGACCAAGGTCTGACCGTCTCCGGTTTCGACTACGAAGTCTCGGCTCAGGTCCGCGTCTCTGCGGAGGTGGCGACGTCCGGTCGCGTCCTGGTGTCCGGCAAGTTGCTCGCCGACATCACGAAGTCGCTTCCCAACAAGCCCGTCGACGTCAGTGTCGACGGCACCCGGGTGCTCATCAACTGCGGAAGCGCGAAATTCTCGCTTCCGACGATGCCCGTCGAGGACTACCCCCAGTTGCCCGAGCTGCCGACGCAGACCGGGTCGATCGCAGTGGATGTGTTCTCCGAGGCAATCGCGCAGGTTGCTGTCGCCGCAGGCAAGGACGACACGTTGCCGATGCTCACCGGTATCCGCGTCGAAATTCACGGCACGACGGTCGTCCTCGCGGCGACCGACCGCTTCCGGCTCGCAGTCCGCGAGCTCGAGTGGCTGCCCGTCGGCGGAGAGACCAAGACCGAGGTCCTGATCCCGGCCCGTACGTTGTCGGAATCGGCAAAGACGTTGACGGGCAACGCAAGTTCGCCGGTGGAGCTCGCTCTGGGGTCCGGATCGTCGATCGGCGCCGACGGCCTCCTCGGCATCATCAGCGGAGGTCGTCGGACGACGACGCGCCTCCTCGATGCCGACTTCCCGAAGTTCCGACAGCTGTTGCCACCCGAGCACACGGCGGTTGCCGTCGTGGAGATCGCACCTCTCGTCGAAGCGATCAAGCGTGTGGCGCTCGTCGCCGAGCGTGGTGCGCAGGTTCGCCTCGAGTTCTCCTCCGAAGGCGTCCTGCTGTCGGCCGGTGGTGACGATGCCGGTCGGGCCGAGGAGGCACTGCTCGCCGACTTCCAGGGTGAGCCGCTGACCATCGCGTTCAACCCCGGCTATCTGATCGACGGGTTGTCGTCGCTGCACAGCGAGAAGGTCACATTCGGATTCACGACTCCCAGTAGGCCTGCGGTTCTCCGGCCGACGACGGATGATGAACTGGTACCGGATTCCTCGGGTAAGTTCGCGGCACCGCAGAGCGCCTACACGTATCTGCTGATGCCGGTGCGCCTTCCCGGCTGATCGGGTACCACCCGCGAGGACGTCGGTGGACGCCCTCATCATCGGCAGCATCTTCGACGCAAAGGACACTTCGCATGCAGCTGGGACTGGTCGGCCTCGGAAAGATGGGCTTCAACATGCGCGAGCGGTTGCGCTCGCACGGCCACGAAGTCATCGGTTACGACCCGCGGCCCGAGGTCACGGATACCCCGTCGCTCGAGGGTCTGGCGCAGGCGCTCACCGCGCCGCGCATCGTCTGGGTGATGGTCCCGTCGGGCGAGATCACCCGAAACACCATCGTCGGGCTCGCGGATGCCCTCGAGGAGGGCGACCTCGTCATCGACGGTGGTAACTCGCGCTTCACCGACGATGGACCCAACGCGGAACTGCTGGCGAAGAAGGGCATCGGCTACATCGACGCAGGCGTGTCCGGCGGAGTCTGGGGCCTCGAGAACGGCTACGGCCTGATGGTCGGAGGATCGGAAGACGATGTCGCACGCGCTCAGCCGATCTTCGACGCGCTTCGTCCGGAAGGTGAGCGGGCCGACGGTTTCGTCCATGCGGGCCCTGTCGGTGCCGGCCACTACTCGAAGATGGTGCACAACGGCATCGAGTACGGGCTGATGCAGGCGTACGCCGAGGGGTACGAGCTGCTCGAGGCCGAGGAACTCGTGCAGGACACTCATGGTGTTCTTCGTGCGTGGAGCAAGGGCACCGTTGTCCGGTCGTGGCTGCTCGACCTGCTGGTTCAGGCGCTGGCCGAGGACCCCGAGTTCGCTGAAATCTCCGGTTACACAGAGGATTCCGGCGAAGGAAGGTGGACGGTCGAAGAAGCGATTCGGCACGCGGTTCCGGCACCGGTCATCTCTGCGGCCCTGTTCGCTCGATTCGCATCCCGCCAGGACGATTCACCGGCGATGAAAGCCGTGTCCGCGCTGCGCAATCAGTTCGGTGGTCACGCCGTCAAACGTGCGTCGACCGAAGAAACTCTTCGCGCACCCGATCCCAAGAAATAGATCTTGTTCGTTCGCTCTTTCACCGTGCGGGACTTCAGGTCCTGGGACGACGTCACCGTCGAACTCGAGCCGGGTTCGACGGTGTTCGTCGGTCCCAACGGTCACGGCAAGACGAACCTGCTCGAGTCGCTCGGCTATCTGTCGACGCTGTCGTCGCACCGGGTGTCCTCCGATGCTCCGATGATCCGCGCGGGTGCACAGCGTGCGTTCGCCAGTGCCTCGGTGGTCAACCTCGGTCGAGAACTGACCATCGACATCGAGTTGCTCGAGGGAAAAGCCAACAAGGCCAGGATGAATCGCTCCCCGGTGCGCCGACCGCGGGAGATACTGGGCGTTCTGCACAGCGTGCTCTTCGCTCCGGAGGACCTGTCCCTCGTGCGGGGAGATCCAGGGGATCGACGTCGCTATCTGGACGAGTTGCTGACCACCCGTAGGCCTCGAATGGCTGGTGTGCGAGCAGATTACGACAAGGTGCTTCGGCAACGGTCGGCGTTGCTGAAGACCGCGGGTGGGGCATTGCGTCGTGGCTCACGGTCGACCGACGGTGCCAGCGCGCTCGCCACGCTCGACGTGTGGGACGGTCATCTCGCGGCGCACGGTGCCCAGTTGCTGGCCGCGCGCATCGGCTTGGTTCACGAACTCGAACCGTTGGTGGCCGAGTCCTACGCATCCATTGCGCCTGAATCACGCCCTGCCGCAGTGACATACAGAAGCAGTCTGGGGGACGTACTGCCGCCGGAGTTCGCGGATGTAGCCCGTGTACCGGAGCCCGACGACGTCGATGTGCTCGAAGCTGCGTTTCTCCATCGGCTGAACGAGATGCGTCAACGCGAGATCGAGCGCGGAGTCTGTCTGGTGGGACCACACCGAGACGACCTCGAGTTGATGCTCGGTGATCAGCCCGCGAAAGGGTTTGCCAGCCATGGTGAATCGTGGTCGTACGCCTTGTCGTTGCGGCTGGCGTCCTTTCGGTTGTTACGGGCGGAGGGTACCGACCCGGTGTTGATGCTCGACGACGTCTTCGCCGAGCTCGACCGCAAGCGTCGCAGTGCCCTGGCCGCCGTCGCGGCCGAGGCGGAGCAAGTGTTGATCACCGCCGCCGTCGCGGAGGACATTCCGCCGGAGATCGATGCTCGTCGGTGGAAAGTCGAAGCAGTGCAACATAGTTCGGAACGAATCTCGACGATAACCCCGATCGACGCCACCGTCGACTCCACCGAAGGAGTATGAGACGTGAACGAAGAATCAGGCGAAGGAACGGACGAGCTCAAGGGCGTCGACTTGGCGCGCCGTGCCCTCGAGGACGCGCGAGCTGCCGCGAAGGCGAGCGGCAAATCCGTCGGGCAGGGGCGTTCTTCGCCGAAGGGTGGCGTCCGCGCACTTCGAGGTCGACGTAAGCGCGGATGGTCTGGTGCAGGTCCCGACGACCGTGACCCGCAGACTCTGGGTTCGCTCGCCGGGTCGATCGCGCAGAAACGCGGATGGTCGGACAAGGTGGCGGAAGGTACGGTGCTCGGGCGGTGGCCCGCGGTGGTCGGGGAGGACATCGCGTCCCACGCGACGCCGACGAAACTCGAGGACGGTGTTCTGAGCGTCACCGCCGAGTCCACGGCGTGGGCGACGCAGCTGCGCTTGATGCAAGCGCAGATTCTGGCCAAGATCGCCGCGGCAGTGGGACACGGCGTCGTGAAGTCCTTGAAGATCCACGGACCCACGACCAAGAGTTGGCGTAAGGGCGACCGCCACATCAAGGGCCGCGGGCCGCGAGACACGTACGGGTAGATTCAACTCCTACCGAAGCGGACCGACGCTGTGAATTGTCCCTATTGCTTGGATCACACTGATGAATCAAGGTGATCTTGGTTGCTCTGCACAGCCTCGGTGCGTAGCGTAATTCGGTGATCGATCACAAGCAACGAGATCGGGATCGTTGCTCGTGATCCGACCCGCTACGACGAAGGGACCGTGTGTTCTCACCCGACGCCAAAGAAGAATCCGACAGGTCGGCGATCGACCGACAGCCGGAGGACCGCGTGGTGCTCCAGGCTCGAAACGTCAGATTCGACTGGTCTGCTCTGCCGCTGCACTACGTCGACGGCGATCCGCTCGCGACTCATCTGGTCAACGTGATGCATCTACTCCTGCCCGAGGGTGAGGAGTGGTTCGTCCGTACCTTCAAGGAAGCGCTTCCTCTGATTCACGACGAGCGCCTACGTGAAGACGTCATCGGTTTCATCGGCCAGGAGGCGATGCACGCCACGGCCCACACCCAGGTGCTCGATTCGTTGACCGCCCACGGTATCGATGTCGCACCGTACGTCGAGCAGATGCAGTTCCTGTTCGGTCGCGCGCTCGGAAACAGGCGCACGCACACCAGGAACAGCTTGGTGGAACGAGTGGCGCTGATCGCAGCCGTCGAACATCTGACGGCGTTCCTCGGTGACTGGGTGCTCAACGCGCGTGCGCTCGACGAGGTCGATTTCGATCCGACCATGCTCGACCTGCTTCGGTGGCACGGGGCCGAGGAAGTCGAGCACCGCTCGGTGGCATTCGAGGTCATGCAGTACTTCGATGTTCGCCCCGCCCGGCGCATCCGAACCTACGTCGCGATCGCACCAACGTTGGTGTGGTTCTGGACTCGTGGCGTGCGGTACCTGATGGATCGCGATCCGACGCTGGCTCACCTGCCCGCGAAGCAACGCCGGCCGTCGCTTCGAAATTATCGCGCGGTTGCTGCACGTGGTCTCTTCCCCGGCCCCAAGATGATCTGGAAGGCCTCGCTTCGCTACTTCGCCCGTGACTACCACCCCTCGAGCGAAGGGTCGACCGAGCAAGCCGTGCAGTACCTTGCAACGTCGCCCGCCGCACGAGCGTGCGCACGGTGACCGCGGTTTCGAATCCGGATTCGAGAGTCGAGCTCGTGGTGTCCAAGAAGAAGCAGGGACTGCGAAAGCGGTTGTCCGACATGGCCAGAACGGTCGAAACCTTTCGTGAGGGTCGTCAGGTTCCACAGGATCTGTACGGGCGCGCTGTACCCGATCAGACGATGTCTCTCGTCACCGACGCGTTGGACAAGTGGTTCGCGTTGCTGGACAACGGCGAGTTCGACGACAGCCACGCGGCGGCGCCGGTAGTCCGCGACATCGCATTGACGCTCCGCTCGCGCGAGGTTCTGTGCGTGGACCAACAGGTCGTCCGGCTGGAATTCGAAAGTGCACTGGGCGAGGAACTTCCGGCATGGGCTCCGGGAATGCACCTCGATTTCGTCCTGCCGTCCGGTCGACGCCGGCAGTACTCGTTGTGCGGTGACCCGTCGGATGCACGCGCGTACACCGTTGCGGTGCGGTTCATTCCGGACGGCGGCGGTGGTTCGGCGGAGATGCATGCACTCGAGATCGGAACGCCCGTCACCGTGACAGGTCCGCGCAACGGATTTCCGTTCGTCGCCGACGGCCGGGCGGTGTTCGTCGCAGGCGGAATCGGTATCACCGCCATCCTTCCGATGGTGCGGGCAGCCCGCGCCTCCGGGATGGACTGGTACCTGGAGTACCGGGGGCGCTCGCGGGAGTCGCTGCCGTTCCTCGACGAGATTCTCGCCTTGGACAGCGAACGGGTGAACGTCCGCACCGACGACGTCGACGGGATCGCGTCGGGTAGTGAACTGCTCGGTCGCGTGGCGGGCGGTGCCGTCTACTGCTGTGGCCCGCCGCCGATGATCGACGCGGTGCGCGCGGCCGTCGACGGCACCGACGCCACCCATCTGTACTTCGAGCGTTTCTCTCCACCTCCGGTTCGGAACGGTGTGGAGTTCGAGGTCCAATTGGTCGATTCCGGTGACGTGATCACCGTCGGTGCAGAACAGACAGCGTTGCAGGCGATCCGTGAGGTGAAGCCGTCCGTGGCGTACTCGTGTCAGCAGGGTTTCTGCGGAACGTGCCGAACCCGAGTGCTCGTCGGCACTCCCGAACACCGCGAGACTCGGCTGACCCCCGAGGAGCAGGAGAACGAGATGCTGATCTGCGTGTCGCGGGCAGCGGGTGGACGGATCGTCCTCGATCTGTAGCCCTCGGAGCTGATTCTGCTGTCCATATTTGCCGTCGGGACGCGAAAAAATGCGTCTGTGAGGCAACCAGGGGGCATTTCGGGGTGTCATCGTCCCCATGCCGTCGGTACGTACCAGTAGTATGGACGGGTAACAGAGAAGCCCTTCGGATCTGCTCACCGTCACGGCCTACCCGCAGGGTGAGGCAGGACGGCCGAGCAGACTCGTGCGGTGGCACCACCCGGTGCCCACACGGCAGCACCCATTCGGTGCGAGGGGGACCTTGACGCTGAAGGAGAACAACCGAATCGTGGCTGCCGAGAAGTCGGGTAAGACCGAGAACAAGGATTACGGCGCTTCGTCGATCACCGTGCTCGAGGGACTGGAAGCAGTTCGCAAGAGGCCCGGTATGTACATCGGATCCACTGGTGAGCGAGGCCTGCACCACCTGATCTGGGAGGTCGTCGACAACTCCGTCGACGAGGCCATGGCCGGATACGCTTCCACCGTCGACGTCACCATTCACGAGGACGGCAGCGTCGAGGTCAAGGACGACGGTCGAGGAATTCCCGTCGCCACGCACGCCTCCGGTGTTCCCACCGTCGAGGTCGTCATGACGCAGCTGCACGCCGGTGGAAAGTTCGACTCGGACTCGTACGCCGTGTCCGGTGGTCTGCACGGCGTCGGCATCTCCGTGGTCAACGCTCTCTCCACCAAGGTGGAACTCCAGATTGCTCGCGACGGTCACCGCTACACGCAGACGTACGACTACGCCAAACCAGGGCCGCTCGAGACCGTCGGCGACACCGAGGACACCGGCACGATCGTCCGCTTCTGGCCGGACGGCAAGATCTTCGAGACACTCGATTTCAGCTTCGACATCGTGCACCGTCGCCTCCAGGAGATGGCGTTCCTGAACAAGGGACTGACCATCAACTTCACCGACGAGCGCGTGGCAGCAACCGACGCCAGCGAGGAAGAGCTGGCCGAGACCGCGGAGGCACCGAAGTCCGCGTCCGAGGAAGAAGCTCAGGCCGTCGAGGCCAAGCCTGCCAAGGTCAAGAAGCGCACCTACCACTACCCCGACGGCCTCGTCGACTTCGTCAAGCACATCAACAAGACGAAGACGTCCATCCACAACTCCGTCGTCGGCTTCACCGCCAAGGGTGAAGGCCACGAGGTCGAGATCGCGATGCAGTGGAACGCCGGCTACTCCGAGTCGGTCCACACGTTCGCCAACACGATCAACACGCACGAGGGCGGCACGCACGAGGAAGGCTTCCGTACCGCGCTCACCTCGACGGTGAACAAGTACGCAGCGGACAAGAAGCTCGTCAAGGAGAAGGACGGCAAACTCACCGGCGACGACATCCGCGAGGGTCTCGCCGCGGTCATCTCCGTTCGCGTGGGCGAGCCGCAGTTCGAGGGTCAGACCAAGACGAAGCTCGGCAACACCGAGGTCCGCTCGTTCGTGCAGAAGGCGTGCAACGAGCACCTGGCGCACTGGTTCGAGTCCAACCCGGCCGACGCGAAGACCATCATCAACAAGGCCGTGTCCTCGGCTCAGGCCCGTATGGCCGCGCGCAAGGCGCGAGAGTTGGTGCGACGCAAGAGCGCAACGGACATCGGTGGCCTTCCCGGCAAGCTCGCCGACTGCCGCTCCAACGACCCGAGCAAGTCCGAGATCTACATCGTGGAGGGCGACTCCGCCGGTGGCTCGGCCAAGTCCGGTCGTGACTCGATGTACCAGGCGATCCTCCCGCTCCGCGGAAAGATCATCAACGTCGAGAAAGCGCGCATCGACCGCGTTCTGAAGAACAACGAGGTCCAGTCGATCATCACCGCGTTCGGCACCGGTATCCACGACGAGTTCGACATCACCAAGCTCCGCTACCACAAGATCGTGCTGATGGCCGACGCCGACGTGGACGGCCAGCACATCTCGACGCTGCTGATGACGTTGCTGTTCCGTTTCATGCGTCCGCTCATCGAGCACGGCCACGTCTATCTGGCCATGCCGCCGCTGTACAAGTTGAAGTGGAGCCGCGGCGAACCCGACTTCGCGTACTCCGATCGCGAACGCGACGGACTGCTCGAGGCCGGCATCGCCAACAAGCGCAAGATCAACATCGAGGACGGCGTCCAGCGTTACAAAGGCCTCGGCGAGATGAACGCGAAGGAACTGTGGGAGACCACGATGGATCCATCGGTGCGCGTGCTCCGATTGGTCACCCTCGACGATGCCGCCGCCGCGGACGAGCTGTTCAGTGTCCTGATGGGCGAGGACGTCAGTGCCCGGCGCAGTTTCATCGCCCGCAATGCCAAGGACGTCCGCTTCCTGGACGTGTGACGAACTTTCACGCACTACTTGAAATTCGTTACACCTCTTAGACTTTCGCTGAAGGAGATTCCATGTCGGACATAACCGAGCCTCCTGTCGGGCCTCCCGGACAGACCACGAACGCCGAGGGCGGCGACCGCATCGATCCGGTCGACATCCAGCAGGAGATGCAGCGTAGCTACATCGACTACGCGATGAGCGTCATCGTCGGCCGCGCACTTCCCGAAGTACGCGACGGCCTCAAGCCCGTGCACCGTCGTGTGTTGTACGCGATGTACGACTCCGGCTTCCGCCCGGACCGCAGTTACGTCAAATCCGCACGCCCCGTTGCCGAAACGATGGGTAACTACCACCCGCACGGTGACACCTCGATCTACGACGCGCTGGTGCGTCTGGCTCAGCCCTGGTCCATGCGGTACCCGTTGGTCGACGGCCAGGGCAACTTCGGCTCCCGTGGCAACGACGGCGCGGCTGCCATGCGATACACCGAGGCACGTCTGACGCCTCTCGCCATGGAGATGTTGCGGGACATCGACGAGGAAACCGTCGACTTCATCCCCAACTACGACGGCAAAACCCAAGAGCCGACGGTACTTCCGTCGCGGGTGCCCAACCTGCTGATGAACGGCTCCAACGGCATCGCCGTCGGTATGGCCACCAACATTCCGCCGCACAACCTGCGTGAACTCGGCGACGCCGTCTTCTGGGCACTCGACAACCACGAGGCCGACGAAGAAGCGACCCTCGCCGCGTGCATGGAACGCGTGAAGGGCCCCGACTTCCCGACCCACGGCTTGATCGTCGGCGGGCAGGGCATCCAGGATGCGTACTCGACCGGACGCGGATCCATTCGCATGCGCGGCGTCGTCGAGATCGAGGAAGACTCCAACGGCCGCACCACGATCGTCATGACCGAGCTGCCGTACCAGGTCAACCCGGACAACCTGATCACGTCGATCGCGGAGCAGGTGCGCGACGGCAAACTGGCCGGCATCTCCAAGATCGACGACGAGTCCTCGGACCGCGTCGGCATGCGCATCGTCGTCACCATCAAGCGCGACGCCGTCGCGAAGGTGGTGCTGAACAACCTCTACAAGCACACCCAGCTGCAGACGAGTTTCGGCGCGAACATGTTGTCGATCGTCGACGGTGTGCCGCGCACCCTGCGTCTGGATCAGATGATCCGCTACTACGTGGCTCATCAGCTCGACGTCATCATCAGGCGCACGCGATACCGGCTGCGCAAGGCCGAGGAGCGCGCTCACATCCTGCGCGGACTGGTCAAGGCACTCGACGCTCTGGACGAGGTCATCGCCCTCATCCGTCGTTCGCCGACCGCCGACGACGCCAAGGCCGGCTTGATCGAACTGCTCGACATCGACGAGATCCAGGCCGACGCCATCCTCGCGATGCAGTTGCGTCGTCTGGCTGCCCTCGAGCGTCAGAAGATCATCGACGAGTTGGCCGAGATCGAACGCACCATCGCCGACCTGCAGGACATCCTGGCCCGGCCGGAGCGTCAGCGTCAGATCGTCCGCGACGAGCTCGGCGAGATCGTCGAGAAGTACGGCGACGACCGTCGTACCCGCATCATCGCCAGCGACGGAGACGTCAACGACGAGGATCTCATCGCCCGCGAGAACGTCGTTGTCACCATCACCGAAACCGGCTACGCCAAGCGCACCAGAACCGACCTGTACCGCTCGCAGAAGCGCGGCGGCAAGGGAGTGCAGGGCGCGGGACTGAAGCAGGACGACATCGTCAGCAAGTTCTTCGTCTGCTCGACGCATGACTGGATTCTGTTCTTCACCACCAAGGGCAGGGTCTATCGCGCCAAGGCGTACGAGCTTCCCGAGGCCAACCGGACGGCCCGCGGGCAGCACGTCGCGAACCTGCTGGCGTTCCAGCCCGACGAGCGCATCGCGCAGGTCATTCAGATCAAGACTTACGAGGACGCGCCCTACCTGGTGCTCGCCACCAAGGGTGGGCTGGTCAAGAAGTCCAAGCTCACCGACTTCGACTCCAACCGAAGCGGCGGCATCGTCGCGGTCAACCTCCGCGGCGAGGACGAACTGGTCGGCGCTGTGTTGGCGTCGTCCGACGACGACCTGTTGCTGGTGTCCGCTCAGGGTCAGTCGATTCGCTTCTCCGCAACCGACGAGGTTCTGCGTCCGATGGGTCGCGCGACCTCCGGTGTCCAGGGCATGCGGTTCAACGGCGAGGACGAGCTGTTGTCGCTGAACGTGGTGCGGGAGGGCAAGTACCTGCTGGTGGCCACCTCCGGTGGCTACTCCAAGCGCACCGCGATGGAGGACTACCCGGCGCAGGGCCGCGGCGGAAAGGGCGTGCTGACGATCCAGTACGACCCGAAGCGTGGCACCCTGGTGGGGGCTCTTATCGTCGACGACGAGGACGAGCTGTACGCCATCACCTCCAGTGGTGGTGTAATCCGGACCGCAGCGAAGCAGGTACGGAAGGCCGGTCGACAGACGAAGGGCGTTCGGTTGATGAATCTCGGGGAAGGCGACACACTGCTCGCTATTGCCCGTAACGCCGACGAAGCCGAACCCGAGCCCGGCGCCGCCGGAGACGAAGACGACGCACCGAAGGAGTCGTAAGTGAGCACTCCCAACAGGCCTGGCAGCAGGCCCGTTCCGCCCAGCGACGCCGAGCAGCCACGCACTTCTGCGCGGCCGCAGCCGGCGGTTCGCCCCGGAACGCCGCAGAACGGCGGCGGGCGTCCTCCGTCGCGACCCGGTGCGCCGGCCCCTCAGCAGGCCGGTCCTCAGCAGGGCGCTCCACAGCAGTCCGGTTCTCAGCAGTCCGACCCACGGCAAGGGAACGGTGCGCGTCCCGCCGGCGGCGATCGGCAACCGCCGAGCCAGCCGGCGCGTCAGGCACCCGAACGCCAGGCACCCGAACGTCAGGGAGGTGCTCCGGAAACCGCGAGGACGTCCGACGGCTCGGCGCGTGAGCAGGCAACAGCTCGGCCTCCTCAGCCGTCGGCAGCGCCCCAGCCGCCGACGACTCAGCCGCCGACGACTCAGCAGGCTCCGACTCAGCAGGCTCCGGCATCGTCACCTCAGCGTCCGGATCAGCGTCAGCCGGAGAACCAGCGGCCCGCGGAGGCACCGAAGTCGCAGCCGCAGAATCAGCCGCGTCCGCCTGCACCGGCACGCCCGGCTGCTGCCCAACAGCCGCCCACCGAGGCGGCACCGCGGGTGGACAACGAGCGTCCGTTCGATCCATTGGGTGCGGGTGACGTCACGCAGCCGGCGGCGGGTGGCTACAAGAACGGTCCGGGACCGGTGCGCAGTGCGCCTGTCCAGAACGGTTCGGGTCAGGGCGCACCTCCGTGGCAGCGCGGTCCGGCGAACGGCGCACAGAGCCAGCCGCAGACCAACCTGTCGGCGCGCGGCGGAACGTTGCCGCCGGTCGGACCGGGCGCTCAATCGGGCCAGCCGGGACAGTCCGGACAGCCAGGCGACGATCGTCGTGGAACCCAGGCAGGGGCCGCAGCAGCAGCCACCGCCGCAGTGGGCGCCGAGAGTTCGGCGGACAGTTCACAGCGTCGCGAAGCAGCCAAGACGAAGGCCGCCGGCATCGACGGACCGACGCGGCACATCGAACGCAAGGATCTGGCGAAGGACATGCCGGACCTGTCGGAGGTCCGGCACACGGCACCGGCGTCGGAGACGCAGCAGATCGCTCAGCCGGTCGCCATCGCAGCGCGTGAGGACGGAACTCCTCTGCGTGCCACGATTCAACTGCGCAAGATCGATCCGTGGTCGACGCTCAAGATCTCCCTCGTCATCGCGGTATCGCTGTTCTTCGTGTGGATGGTCGCAGTCGGGCTGCTGTACGCGGTTCTCGACGGAATGGGTGTCTGGGATCGCTTGAACAGTGCGTTCACCGACATCGTGTCCGAGTCGGGCGACGGTGGATTGGTCAGTGCCGGACAGGTATTCGGCTACGCCGCAGTGATCGGTGTCATCAACGTGGTGTTGTTCACGGCGTTGACGACCATCGGATCGTTCATCTACAACTTGTCCTCCGACCTGGTCGGGGGCGTCGAAGTAACCCTCGCGGATCGGGACTGAACCAGGTCGCTCGAGAGTGCCGGATCGAGCCGTTTTGGAGTACGGCGGTTCGATGCGGTAATCTCTCTCCTCGGTTCGGAAAGAGAAATCTTCTGTCCGAATCGAGGTTCACGGGCCTATAGCTCAGGCGGTTAGAGCGCTTCCCTGATAAGGAAGAGGTCGGAGGTTCAAGTCCTCCTAGGCCCACACCGAGCAATACGGAAGAGGGACATGATCATGAAAATCCTTCTTCTGATCGGTGCAGTGATAGCAGTCGTGTCGGTAGCGTCGAAGGTGCGGTCCCTCCGCAACAGTGACGGTGTGTGGCACGAGGTTTCCACTCGCTGATCGTCCGCACGGAGGCGTCAGGACCAGGAAATTTCGAGTTCGAGATTTCGTAAGGTACTGTTCGCTTGCACCACCCCGGGGCCTTAGCTCAGTTGGTAGAGCGCTGCCTTTGCAAGGCAGATGTCAGGAGTTCGAATCTCCTAGGCTCCACAATTAGATAGCTCCACAATTCGATAGCTTTACAGATCGACAGTGACCCCGATACGCGAATGCGTGTCGGGGTCACTGCGTTGTGGGGTCAGTGCGTTGTGGGTCCGATTTCATCCCGAGGTGCGTGTGTCAGGGTTCAGGTCCCTGATATGCAGTCGGCAGCAGCGCGGCTGTCCGTCCGGGTGTGGTGGGTGGGAACGGATTCCTCGTCGGGACGGAAGTAGTTGTATCGGTAGGGGCTGGCCCAGAGTCTGCTGACCGAGCTCGAGGTCTGGTGCCGCACGTAGGTGGTGGCGGCGACGTGGATGAATCCGAGTACGAGTACCAGTGCGAGGAAAGTTGCCATGGTGCAAGTGTCGATCGGTGCAGGCCACGTCGAACAGTGGCAGTTATGTCATGCTTCCGCGAAAAACTGCCAATGTCTGTGACGGTGGCCAAGCGGCCGCGGTCCGGATGTGGAGATTCCCAGACAACCGGCGGACGGGGGACCGGGCGCCGGGGACTGCTCTAGCGTCAGCGCGTATCAGGCCACCTCGGACGCGACGTGCGTATCGAACTCGTGAACAGGAATCAGCGATGCGCAACCTCGATCACACCGAACTGCTGACCGAACTCGAGGCGACGATGGAGCTGAACCTCGACCGCCACCTCGCGATAGCGAAGGAATGGCATCCCCACGACTACATTCCGTGGGACGAAGGCAGGAACTTCGCGGCGATGGGCGGTGACGACTGGGACGAGTCGCAGTCGTCACTGTCCGACCTGGCGCGTACGGCGATGATCACGAACCTGCTCACCGAGGACAACCTGCCGTCGTATCACCGAGGTCTGGCGGACAACTTCTCGCTCGACGGGGCCTGGGGTACGTGGGTCGGTCGGTGGACGGCAGAAGAGAACCGGCACGGCATCGTGATGCGGGATTACCTCGTCGCGACCCGAGCGGTGGACCCTGTGGAGCTCGAACGGGCACGGATGCAGCACATGACCACAGGCGTCGACGCTCCGATGGACGGTGCGAACTTCCTGCATTCGGTCGCCTACGTGACGTTGCAGGAGCTTGCGACGCGTGTGTCCCACCGCAACACCGGCCATGCGTGCGGTGACCCGGTGGCGGACCGAATGCTGGCTCGAATCGCCGCGGACGAGAACCTGCACATGATCTTCTACCGGAACCTCGGCGAGGCCGCGCTCGACCTGACACCGGATCAGACGGTGCGGGCAATCGCCGACGTCGTGACGGACTTCGCCATGCCGGGACTCAACATGCCCAACTTCCGCAAGAATGCGATGTCCCTGGCCAAGCACGGAATCTACGATTTACGCCAGCACCTCGACGAGGTACTGATGCCGGTCCTGCGGAAGTGGCGCATCTTCGACCGCACCGACTTCGGGCCCGGCGGCGAGCAGGACAGGGATCGCCTCGCGGCATTCGTCGAGCAACTCGGGGTGAAGGCGACCAAGTTCGAGGAGTCGCGCGATCGCCTCCTTGCCCGCGAGTCGGCTCGAGCCGAACTGGTGTCCTAGCTTTCTCCCCCTCGGCTCGTTCCCTACGGTTCACCGGGTTCGCTTCGCGTTCGGATGTCGGCGGAAGGTGTTAAAGTCCCGCACGACAGACGTCGCCGTCGACGCTGGATGCGATGTTCTGGGGGAGGTGGGGCGGCAATGCTGGATCGTCTGATGGCGAAAACTCGAAAGCTGGACGAGTCCGCGCTCACCCTTCTGGTGTACATCGGGGGCACGACGGTTCTGTACGCGGCAGGGGGAAGCGCGTACTGGCCGAGCGCAAATACCTGGGCGCGGTGTGCGGTTCTCGTGTCCCTGATTCTCGGTGTCGCGGCGACCGTCATGTTGATGCGGTTGAAGGGTCCGAGCCCCAAGCGCACGATCGGTCATGTCACCTTCATGGGGATCGTTGCTGTCGCACTGTCCTTCTCGGCCAGCAACACCTTGCCGACGTACCTGATCTGTGTCCTGGCGACGATGTTCCTCGGCATGCACATCGGCGCTTTCTGGTCCGAGCGCAACGCCGGGATGTGGGTGGGCGCGCTTGCGGTGTTCGCGGTACTCGGCGCC
The DNA here is from genome assembly GCF_000383555.1 of Rhodococcus sp. 114MFTsu3.1. Classification (NCBI taxonomy): domain Bacteria; kingdom Bacillati; phylum Actinomycetota; class Actinomycetes; order Mycobacteriales; family Nocardiaceae; genus Rhodococcus; species Rhodococcus sp. 114MFTsu3.1. The sequence goes on from NZ_KB911553.1 coordinate 105,141, forward strand.
GCGGCAGGCCCGTTCGAGTCCTCGTTCATCGCGTACGTGCTCATTGCCCTCGGCGTCGTGGGTGCCACCGAAGTGTTCGGGGCCTTCGCCAGGCGCATGCGGTACACCGCCACGCACGATGCGCTCACCGGATTGTTGAACAGATTCGGCTTCGAGTCCAAGGTCGCCAAGATGTTGCCCGTATGCGCGGCGCGCGGTCTGTCGGTCAGCATGGCCGTTCTGGACCTGGATCATTTCAAGGACATCAACGACGAGTACGGGCACATCGCAGGCGATGTCCTTCTCACGCGCGTGTCGAAGGCCTGGAAGGCGGAGTTGAGCCGACGGGACGTGCTGGGCCGTCTGGGCGGCGACGAGTTCGTGCTCTTCATGCCCGGAGTGCTCGAGGCCGAGGCGTGGCAGATCATCGACCGTCTTCGGCGTGCACATCGTGTCGAGTGGAGTGTGGGCATCGTCTGCATGCCTGCTGCGCGTCGCTGGGCGGAGATCTACCGCGCGGCCGACGCCGATCTGTATCGAGCCAAGCGAAGCCGTCCTCCCAAGTCGGCCCGCCCGTCCGCCCCGTCCGCCCCGCCCCGCCCGTCCACACCGCCCCGGCCGGGCACGTCGGGGCCTGAACAGTCGGAGTGGAGAATAGCGCGCTGACGTTGCTCCACAGATTTCATCCACAGGCTGTGGACAACGCTCCGCAGCCTGGCGCCGGGCGGGGTTGACTGTCAGTCATGTCGATCGCGTCCGCGTCGACCTGACCGACATCGGGGTGGATGTGTTGTTGTGGAACGAAATTCAGCGATGGCAACCGTCGGAGATCACCCTGCTGGGTGCGCGGGTTGCACGGACGGCCGACTCTCTCGCCTCCACGGTCGGCGAGATCGAGGCCGCCGTTGCACAGCTCGGGTGGAGCGGAGACGCGGCTGATGCCGCACAGTTCTCGGTGTCGCACCTGATCGCGGACTACCGCGCTCACGCCGACGAGCTGGGTCGCATCGCCCGCGCTGTGACGACGTTCGCGAAACAGGCCCATCCTGTGCGGGCCGCGCTGCGAGAGTGCGACAGCATCGGCGTCGAACACAGGCTCGAGATTTCCGATTCGGGAACGGTGGCCGATCCGCTGACGACGTACTCCGTCGCGGCCGAGGATGCGTTCGACCATGCACGCGATCGTCTCAGGGTGATACGTGAGCTCGAGGCCCGAGCCCGGCAGGTGATCCGTCGTGCCACCGACATCGACGTCGCAACGGCCGCTGCGCTTGCCGCGGACGTCGATACAGCCCCGGACGTCTTACCCACGCCGACAGCGGCAGCAGCGGCGAACAACGTGTCCTGGCAGATGGCGAGTCCGGCGGAGCGAACGGCACTGCTCGTCCGTGATCCCGGCGCTGTCGGGAATCTCGACGGCGTTCCGGCCGAGGTACGCGACGCCGCGAATCGGAGGCTCCTGATCTCCGAGCGAGCGCGTCTGGAATCGGTTGCCGACGACCTCGCTCGGACGTTCGACGGCAACGTCTTCGGCGGGCTGTTCGACGACGCGGACGCCGGTCTCGCTCAGACCGAGAAGCGGTTGAAAGCACTCGACGAGATCGAAGCCGTTCTGGCACAGGGTAATCGCCAATTGCTGGTGCTGGACAACACCAGCGGTGAGGACACGTTGGCGGCTGTTTCGGTGGGTAACGTGTCGACAGCCACTCACGTCGCCGTGTTCGTCCCTGGACTGGATTCCGATATCGGCGGCGATGTCGGGCGCTACGACTCCGACATGGACGCGCTGGCTGCGACTGTGCGAAGCGTGCTGCCCCCGGACGAATCGGTGGCGTGCGTGACGTGGATGAATTACGAGGCGCCGCATCTCGGCTGGAACCTGCTCGATCCGACGCGCACAGTCGTCTCGCCGATGGCGGCCGCGGTCGGCGCTCCCCGCTTGGCTGCGTTCCTGGATGGTCTCGACGCCTCACGCACCGACGATCCGCATCTGACGCTGCTGGGGCACTCGTACGGCTCTCTCACTGCCGCGCTCGCCCTACGAGGGGTGTCCGGCGTGGACGATCTCGTGGCGCTGGGCTCACCCGGTCTCGGCTTCGACGACATCTCGGCACTCTCGGTACCGCCGGGACACACGTTCGTGGCGGAGGCGCGTGAGGACGTCGTCGCCGATACGGGGTTCTTCGGATCGGATCCGAGTGAGCTCGACGGTGTCAGGCCACTGGCGACACGGTCCGACGGAGGTCTCTCGGACAGCCGAGGCCACAGTGAGTATCTGACGGACGGCACCGTCACACAGCGAAACGTCGGCCTGGTGATCGCGGGTCGAGCCGGTGAGGCGAGCGGCTAGACGCTACGTCTGCTGCGGGGTGTCCGCGCGCGTCGCGGCCTGTGCGGACGATCCGTTCACCGGGGACTCGCTGTAGTCCTCGAGGCTCGGCGGAGCGTCCGCCGGCGGGTCGAACGCGTTTCGCCGCTTGGACACGAGCACCGCGATGCCTCCGGCCGCACCCAGAACTGCGCCGACCGCGACGATCTTGCGTGTCGGAGTACCGAGCAGCGACGGGCCCGAGGAGGTCTTCGACGCACGGGTCTTCGCCGTCTGGATCTTCGACGATGCCGAGGTCACTCGACGGACTCGGCGACGGGCGGCTTCGCGTCGGGCCAGCGCGTACGCCCGGTTCGCCAGCTGTAGTCCGACGCCTGCGGATCCGGTTCCGAAAATTTTCGCTGCCTTGACGAGGGTGCCCCCGGTGCTCACGGCGACATCCCGGAACTGCGCAGACTTCGTTGTGCTCGTCATGCCCCCACTGTTCCACATCCTGTGCGGCCACATCCGACCGTCCGCGACCGGCCGACGAGCGCGGGGTGGCACGATGGTGGGGTGAGCACACCAAACAAGACATCAACGGCAACGCTGCACACCAACCGCGGCGACATCGTCATCGAGCTGTTCGGCAACCACGCGCCGAAGACCGTCGAGAACTTCACCGGCCTCGCGGACGGTTCCAAGGAGTACACGACGTCCAACGCGTCGGGCTCCGATTCCGGTCCGTTCTACGACGGCGCGATCTTCCACCGCGTCATCGACGGCTTCATGATCCAGGGCGGAGACCCCACCGGCACCGGTGCAGGTGGCCCCGGCTACAAGTTCGCCGACGAGTTCCACCCGGAACTCCAGTTCGACCGCCCCTACCTGCTGGCCATGGCCAACGCCGGACCGGGAACCAACGGATCGCAGTTCTTCATCACCACGACGAAGACGCCGCACCTCAACCGCAAGCACACCATCTTCGGTGAGGTCACCGACGAGGCGTCGAAGAAGGTCGTCGACGCTATCTCCGGCACTCCCGTCGGACGCGGTGACCGTCCCGTCGACGAGGTCGTCATCACCAGCGTCACGCTGGCCTGATACCTCGAGTTTCAACTCTTTTTCGAAGAGGAGCATCGGTAGATGACGAACCCCGGCTGGGGTGGCGCGTACGGCGATCAGCCCACTCCACCTCAGTCGAGGTGCGTCCGACACCCTGACCGACCCACGGGCCTTGCGTGCTCGCGGTGCGGTCGTCCCGCGTGTCCACAGTGCCTGCAGGCAGCGGCCGTCGGGCAGCACTGCGTCGACTGCGTACGTGCAGGCAACGCGCAGGTCCGTCGTGCACGCACCGTCGCCGGCGGGTCTGCGGACTCGACGTACGGTCTGGTCACGTACGTCATCATGGCGCTGAACGTTCTGGCGTTCGCGGCGACGGCCCTGCAGTCCCGCAGTGTCATGGACAACACCGGCGCGTCGTCGCTGTACGAGTCCTTGGCCTTGTTTCCGCCTGCCGTCGCGCTCGGAGACTACGAGCGGCTGATCGGTAGCGGATTTCTCCACTACGGCTTGATTCACCTGCTCGTCAACATGTTCGCGCTGTACATCATCGGTCGCGACGTGGAAGCGATCCTCGGAAAGACCCGCTACATCGCGGTGTACGTGGTTTCTCTCGTCGGCGGTAGTGCGTCGGTGATGCTGCTCGAGGACCCGTTCACCGCGACGGTCGGCGCATCCGGTGCCATCTTCGGCCTACTGGGTGCACAGGCGATCATCCTGCTCAAACTCCGCCGGAGCCCGACGCCTGCGCTGGTCGTGATCGGCCTCAACATCGTCATCAGCATCACCATCCCCGGCATCTCGCTGTGGGGACACATGGGTGGCCTGGTCGCCGGTGCGCTCGCGACGGCGGGCATTCTGTTCGTTCCCGCGCGGGTGCAGAACCGTCGGACCCGCAGCTACCTCGGATGGGCGGCCGTAGCCGCGGTCGCAGTGGTGGCGCTCGCGGTCATCGCCTTCCGGGTGCTCGACCTCCGGTCCCGAATGGGCCTCTGACGCTCTGCCTGTCTCCGGGGGCCGGTGTCGGGAGTGCTGTCAGCGCTCCTCGACGAATCCGCGTTGCTCGAGGGCGTCGTACACGTTCTGGGGGCTCGTCCCCAGATCCCACCGGCCGAAGATCACGAGTCGATCGTCGTCCTCGCCCGGGTGGCGGACGTTCAGCTCGAGCATCGGAACGCGACGTCCCAGCCGGGGGTACGGCACCAGCGTGATCCGGGAGATTTCGTCGCGCGTGTACGTGTGAATGCCGGACAACCGCTTCACGGACAGCCGTCCCGCCGAATCTATCCACAGGCGCGGTCGCTGATACGCAGCGAGACCGGCGATTATCCACAGGCCCAGGGCGCCGATCGAGATCAGCACGCGGCCCGCTGGATCGTTGTCGGTGAGAAATGCGGCCACGAGCAGGGCAAACCCGCCGACGGTCAGTGCGATCACCGCAGGCAGGGGCGTCGCCCACGACAAGTTGTCCACATTCTGTGGATGGCTGCCCGATTCATCCACAGGCTTTATCCACATTGGGGATGAATAACATGTGTGTAAGTAGATCGGCCGGACGACGGTAGGGCGACGCCGTCATCGCCACTTCATCGTCATGACGAGACCGACCACCATGAACCCGAAGCCGATCAGGAAGTTCCATGCTCCGAGGCTGTTCATCCACGAGATGTCCTCGGCGGCCAAGTAGTAGACGAGCAGCCACAGGAGCCCGACCAGCATGAATCCGAGCATCACGGCAACGTAGAACGGGCTGGACGGGCCCGACGCCACCGAACCGGGCGTACGCGTCCCGGGAGCGATCACATAGTCCTTCTTCTTGCGTACCTTCGATTTCGGCATTCCTCGCCCTTTCGTCGTCGCGGTCTTCGTCTGGGTGTGCACGGAAGCGGTGCCTGTGGATACCGGACTGTGAACAGCTGTGGACAATCGCGGACCGGCCTGTGGATGAACACGGCCGAGTCGCCACTGCGTGACCTTGCGGCCCGCGGAGATCCCCCGAGCAGGTAGCGTTCGGTGCTGTCACATGATCACGGCAGCCTGAAGGCCCAACTGCGTGCACATGTCCTGTACACGCTAGCTCAGCGGAAACGCTGGGGAGAGCACCGGAGGATTTCATGGCTTCGGACAACGACCGCTCGGGCGTGCTCGCGTCGCGCGCGTGGCAGGTGATGGTGGTCGTCGTGTGCCTTCTCGTCGGTGTGCTGTTGTCCACCACGCGGCAGTTCTCCAGCGGTGACGAGATCCGTCGGACCGACACCACACGCCTGTCGACGCTGGTCAGATCAGCTCAGGATGATGCGGACCAGGCCGAGAACACGCGGGACGAGCTGGCGGCGCAGGTCGAGCAACTCCAGCGGGAAGCCGGTGCCGGAGACTCCGACGTCGCCGACGCGCTCGCCGGCGTCGGCCCACTGTTGGCGCCTGCCGGGCTCGAGGCGGAGTCGGGCCCGGGAGTCGTGGTGACACTGACCGATGCACCGAGGGGAAGCGACGGGCGGTACGCCTCGGACGCATCCCCGGACGATCTCGTGGTCCATCAACAGGATGTGCAGAGCGTTCTCAACGCGTTGTGGTCCGGCGGCGCTACCGCGATCGCGATGCAGGACCAGCGGGTCGCCGGCAATGTCGCACCCCGGTGCATCGGAAACACGCTGCTGTTGGGCGGGCGGACGTACAGCCCGCCGTACATCGTCACCGCGCTGGGCGACGCGGCCGCACTGAACGCCGCTCTCGACGCCGAGCCGGGTGTGCAACTCTTTCGCCAGTACTCGGTCCGATACGGCCTGGGTCTCACCGTCGGAGCCTCCGACGATCTGACGGTGCCCGCATACCAGGGGTCTCTCCGGCTGCAGTTCGCCCAGCCAGGATGACCGACAGGCCGTGACCTATTCTGGGGCGCATGCGCATCCTCGTCGTCGACAACTACGACAGCTTCGTCTTCAACCTCGTCCAGTACCTGGGCCAGCTTGGAGTCGACGCAACGGTCTGGCGCAACGACGATCCGCGCTTGGACGACCGCGATGCCGTGGCCCGCGACTTCGACGGCATTCTGCTCAGCCCGGGACCAGGCACTCCTCAGCGTGCGGGAGCGACGATGGATCTCGTCACCGCCGCCGCGAAGGAAAGGACCCCTCTGTTGGGGGTGTGCCTCGGGCACCAGGCGATCGGGGCCGCGTTCGGTGCGACGGTCGACCGCGCGCCGGAACTACTGCACGGCAAGACCAGCTCGGTGAATCACGATGGCATCGGAGTCCTCGAAGGGCTGCCGCAACCGTTCACCGCTACTCGGTACCACTCGCTGACGGTGCTTGCCGACACCATTCCCGACGAGCTCGAGGTGACGGGCCGAACCGACTCGGGTCTCGTGATGGCCATGCGGCACAAAGACTTTCCGATCCACGGTGTCCAGTTCCACCCGGAATCGATCATGACCGAGGGCGGGCACCGAATGTTGGCGAACTGGTTGAAGGTATGCGGGGCGGAAGCCGACGACGCGTTGGTGGATCGGCTCGAGGCCGAGGTAGCGCTGGCGTTTCGGTAGCAGCGAACGTGCCGATGTGACGGCCATCGGGCGCCCGTCGAACCAACCTGCACATCCCGCCGCTCGAATCCGTACGTGCACGCACCGCGGCGGGCATTTTGCTCCACTGTTCGGCCGAAGTCGGCAGGACGTGCACTTTTCGCCCCGATAGTGGAGGTTTTTGCCCGCTCGCCGTGTGTGAACGAGAGCGAACGTCAGCGCCCCGGAATTCCCAGGGCGCCGACCGTGACGTTGACGGTCTGGGTCTTGGTGATTTCCGACCCGGCTGGTTCGGCCTGATTGACGATGCGGTTCACGACGGTCGGGTCGAGCTGGACCTCGGTCGTGGTGCTGATGTTGGACGTCGTGCCGGTCCAGCCTGCGGACTCGAGGGCGGACAGTGCCTGGGACACCGTCAGACCGAGCAGGTCCGGCATCGGGATCTTGTCGCCGTTGGACACTCGCAGGGTGACGGTGTCACCTTCGACTGCGTTGGACCCACCTGCCGGGCTGGTCGAGACGACCTCTCCCACGGGTTGGCTCGAGTCGATGTTCTCGACCTGAACTCTGAATCCGGCGCCTTCGACGTTCGGCTGCGCCACGGCGATCTGCTGGCCGACGACGTCCGGCACGCGGATCTGCGCGGGACCGGAGCCGAGGGTGATCTTCACGGACGATCCGACGGTGATGCCGACCCCCGACGACGGATTTTGCTCGACGACCTTGTCGAGGTTCTCCGGCGTCGACGGTGCACGTGCGCGGGTGCCGTCGAGTTCGAGGCCCAGCGCGGACAGGGCCTGTGCGGCCTGCTGTTCGGTCTTGCCGGTCAACTGCGGCACCTGAACCTGCTCGGGTCCGGTCGACACCTCGAGGTTGACGGTGCTCTTGGAGTCCACTTCGGCGCCTGCGCCTGGTCTGGTGGTGATGACGTCGCCGGATGCGACGGTGGCGTCGGGCTTCTCCTGGATCGCGACCCGCAGGTCGGCCTCCTGGAGGCGTGCTTCGGCGTCGGACGCGGACAGGTTGGACACGTCGGGGATCGCGACGCGGTCCGGTGAGGAGCCGGGGCCCAGAGACCACAGGAACGCACCCACGATTCCTACGATCACCAGTGCCGCGACGGACAGAAGGGCGATCCTGACGCCGCGGTGCCGCGGCTCGGAGTCATCGGAGTCCGCGTGGCGCCCGGTGCTCGTGCTGTCGGCGGAGTCGGCGGTCGCCTTCGCTCGTGGTTGCGGTGCACGTGCGTCCATGGCGCCGAGGATCGTGGTGCGATCCTCGTCGTTCATGACGGTCGGTGCACTGGGGCGTTGCCCACCGAGGACGCGGACCAGATCGGTACGCATCTCCGCGGCGGACTGATAGCGGTTGGCGGGGTTCTTGGCCATCGCCTTGAGGATGATCGAGTCGAGTTCGCGCGGAACGTCTGGGTTGACGCGTGACGGAAGCTCGGGATCCTCACGGACGTGCTGGTAGGCGACGGCGACGGGCGAGTCACCCTTGAACGGCGGTTCCCCGGTGAGGATCTCGAACAGGACGCAGCCCAGCGAGTACACGTCCGACCGTGCGTCGACCTGCTCGCCCCTGGCCTGTTCCGGCGACAGGTACTGCGCGGTTCCGATGACGGCGGCGGTCTGCGTCATCGGGCTCGAGCTGTCGGCGATGGCGCGGGCGATGCCGAAGTCCATGACCTTGACGGCGCCGGCGTTGTTGATCATCACGTTCGCCGGTTTGACGTCGCGGTGGACGATTCCGTTGCGGTGCGAGAAATCCAGCGCAGCGCAGACGTCGGCGATGACTTCCATCGCGCGCCTGGCGGGCATCGGACCTTCGGCGCGCACGATGTCCCGCAGTGTGCTGCCGTCGACGTACTCCATGACGATGAACGGAAGCGGTCCTGCTTCCGTCTCGGCTTCACCGGTGTCGTAGACCGCGACGATCGCGGGATGGTTGAGTGCGGCCGCGTTCTGGGCTTCGCGACGGAAACGCAGGTAGAACGTGGGGTCGCGGGCGAGGTCGGCACGCAGGACCTTGATGGCGACGTCGCGGTCGAGGCGGTTGTCGCGCGCGAGATGAACCTCGGACATGCCACCGAATCCGAGAATCTCGCCCAGCTCGTAGCGGGACGAGAGGTTGCGGGGAGTCGTCATGGCTGTCCTAGTCGATCAAAGAAGGGTCGATCGGTGGGGGGTCGATCCGAGAATTCGTCCGCTGCGGCGGCGCCGTCCGTGGTGCCCGACGCCTGAGGTTCTTCCTCCTGGCCGCCGCCGATACCGGGGATGGACGGCAACGTGAACGACGGGATGGTGATCCCGCCGCGGCTCGTCGTCGTGGTCTCCGAGGTGGTGGTCGGTTCGGTCGTCGTCGGTTCCGTCGTGGTCGTCGTGGTGGTGGTGGTCGTCGGTTCCGTGGTGGTCGTCGTCGGCTCGGTCGTGGTGGTGGACGGCTCCGTGGTGGTCGTCGTGGTCGTGACCGGCTGCTGAGACGTCGTCGGCGGAACGAACGGCGCGGGAGTTTCGTCCTCCCGATTCAGCAACACGAACCCTCCGATGACGATCGCGAGGAGCAGCAGACCTCCGCCGCCCCAGGCGAGGGCCTTCTGCGCCGAGGACATGCCGGTCTGTTCGGGTACCGCAGGCGCAGCGGCACCTGTCTGTGGGCCGGTGTAGCGGTTCTGCGACGTCGGCATCATCTGCGTGCTGGTCGGCGTCGGCGCCGGTACGACGCCCGGCATCATCACTCGACCCGTGCCGGGTCCCCGGCTGGTACCGGGAGCGGGCGGCCTCCGGCCCGCGCGGACGGCGGCGACGGCGTCGGCGAATTCACCGCCGTTGGCGTAACGCTGTGCCGGGTCCTTCGCCATCGTGATCTCGATGAGCTCTCGGACGCCTGCAGGGAGGTCGGCGGGCAGCGGGGCAGGTGTCTCGCGCACGTGCTTCATCGCGACCGTCAAAGCCCCGTCGCCGACGAACGGGCGTGTCCCCGACAACGCCTCGTACCCGACGACTCCGAGCGAGTAGACGTCGGATGCCGAGGTGGCTTCCTCACCCAGGGCCTGTTCCGGCGCGATGTACTGCGCGGTGCCCATCACCATGCCGGTCTTCGTGACCGGGGAGGCGTCGACGGCCTTCGCGATTCCGAAGTCGGTGATCTTCACCTGGCCGGCCGGGGTGATCAGGATGTTTCCCGGCTTGACGTCGCGGTGTACCACTCCCGCGGTGTGGGCGACCTGCAGTGAACGCCCGGTCTGCTCGAGCATGTCGAGAGCATGACCGAGGGGGAGCCGGCCGATGCGTCCGAGGACGGCATTGAGGGGCTCGCCGTTGACGAGTTCCATCACCAGGTACGCGAGGGACTCGCCTGCTTCGTCGCGGGTCTCGCCGTAGTCGTAGACACCCGCGATGCCGGGGTGGTTGAGCTGGGCGGTGGTCCGGGCTTCGAAACGGAAGCGCTGCAGGAACTCCGGGTCTTCGGAGAACTCGGCCTTGAGCACCTTGACGGCGACCTTGCGATCGAGGCGGTTGTCCATCGCCTCCCACACCTGGCCCATTCCGCCTGTCGCGATCAGTCGTAGCAGGCGGTAGCGCTGTGCAATGACTGCACCGTTCTTCAGTGGCACGAGATGGTCACCTCCCCTGCAATCCGGCAGCGATGACGGCGCGACCGACCGGAGCTGCGACCGACCCACCGGTTGCGGCGAGGGCGCGGTCGCCGCCGTCCTCGACGATTACTGCGATTGCGATCTTCGGATTGTCGGCGGGCGCGAACCCGATGTACCAGGCGTGCGGCGGTGTGTTCCGCGGATCGGTGCCGTGCTCGGCGGTTCCGGTCTTCGACGCGATCTGCACGCCCGGGATCTTGCCTTCGCCGCCGGTGTTGTTCTCCGACCCGATCATCAGGTCGGTGAGCGTCTTCGCGGTTTCGGGACTGATCGCCTCGCCTGCGGACTGCGGGACCGTCGTCGACAGGTTGGACAGGTCAGGGGACTGCAGCTGGCTGACCAGGTGCGGGTCCATCCGTACACCGGAGTTGGCGACGGTCGCCGCGATCACCGCGTCCTGCAACGGCGTCAGTGCGACATCGCGCTGTCCGATGCTGGACTGACCCAGGGCGGCATCGTCGGGGATCTGGCCGATGGTGCTGTCCGCGACAGGCAGCGGCAGCGACGTCGTCTCGCTGCCGATTCCGAATGCGCTCGCCGTGTCCTTCAGTGCGTCGGCGCCGGTTGCGATACCGAGCTCGACGAAGGCGGTGTTGCACGAGCGCGCGAAGGCCTCACGCAGCGTCGCCGTCGGGCCGCCGCCGCAGGTGCTTCCGTTGTAGTTCTCGAGGGTGGTCTCGGTGCCGGGCAGCGTGATGGTCGGGGCCGCCGTCAACTGGTCGTCGGGTGTTGCACCGTTCTGGAGGGCCGCGGCGGTGACGAGCACCTTGAACGTCGACCCGGGCGGGTACGTCGCCGAGATGGCGCGGTTCAGAAGCGGTTTCGCGGGGTCGGCGTTCAGTGCGTCCCAGGCCTCGGTGGTCTGCGCGCCGTCGTGGCTGGCCAGCAGGTTCGGGTCGTAGCTCGGCGAGCTGGCCATCGCGAGGATGTTGCCGGTCGACGGTTCGATCGCCACGACCGATCCGGTGTATCCGCGGGAGAACAGCTGATCGTAGGCGACCTGCTGGACGACGGGATCGATTGTCGTGACGACGTTGCCGCCGCGTGGGTCGCGTCCGGAGATCAGGTCGAACAGGCGGCGACCGAACAGGCGGTCGTCGGAGCCGTTGAGTACTTGATCCTCGGTCCGCTCGAGGCCGGTGCTCGAGTACAGCATCGAGTAGAACCCGGTGATCGGGGCGTTGGCCATCGGGCTGTTGGGCGCCAACTGGTTCGGTGGATAGGTACGCAGGTACTTGTACCGATCGTCGGTGGCGATCGACGCGGCGAGGACCTGGCCGCCGGCCGAGATCTGACCGCGTTGGCGGGAGTACTCGTCGAGCAGGACTCGGGAGTTGCGTGGATCGGACCGTAGGTCGTCGGCCTTGATGACCTGCAGGTACGTGGCGTTGAGCAGCAGCGCGACGACCATCACCATGACGGCGACGGAGACGCGACGGAGCGGAGTGTTCATGAGCGCTTCACCATCTCGGTCGGTGCCTCGGCGATGGGGGCGGCCGGTGCCGGCTTCTTCTTCGGCGTCGCGGGTTCACGTGCGGCGTCGGAGATCTTGATCAGCAGGGCGACGAGCAGGTAGTTGGCGAGAAGAGACGATCCTCCGTAGGACAGGTACGGCGTGGTGAGGCCGGTGAGCGGGATGAGCTTGGTGACGCCGCCGACGACGACGAACAACTGGATCGCGACGGTGAAGGACAGGCCTGCGGCGAGGAGTTTGCCGAAGCTGTCACGCACCGCCAACGCAGTCCGCAGACCACGGATGATGAAGACCAGGTACAGGACCAGCACCGCGGTGAGTCCGATGAGGCCGAGTTCCTCGCCGATGGCCGCGATGATGAAGTCGGTCTTCGCGAACGGCACCTGCGACGGACGTCCGCTGCCGAGGCCCGTTCCTGCGAGACCACCGGTGGCGAAACTGAACATCGACTGGACGATCTGGTAGCCGGTGTCGTTGTAGTCGTCGAACGGGTGCAGCCACGTGTCGGTACGGATCTTGACGTGGCCGAACACCTGGTACGCGAACAGGAACCCGACGAGCAGCAGGCCGAAACCGATGATGAGCCATCCGACGCGTTCGGTCGCGATGTAGATCATCACCAGCACGGTGCCGAAGATCAGCAGCGACGAACCGAGGTCCTTCTCGAACACGAGAACACCGACGGAGACGATCCACACCAGAAGGATGGGCCCCAGGTCGCGGGCGCGGGGGAAGTCCATGCCGAGGAAGTGCTTACCGGCGGTGGTGAACAGTTCACGCTTGGCGACCAGCAGCGACGCGAAGAAGATGAGCAGCAGGATCTTCGCGAACTCGCCCGGCTGAATGCTGAACCCCGGCAGCCTGATCCAGATCTTGGAACCGTTGACCTCGGAGAACGCCGATGGTAGGACGGCCGGGATGGCGAGCAGCACCAAACCGCACAATCCGACGGTGTAGCTGTACCGAGCGAGGGTGCGGTAGTCGCGGAGGAGAACGAGGAGCGCGATGAAACCGGCGATGGCCAGGGTTGTCCACAGGACTTGCTGGTTGGCGTCGGGAGACGGAATCTCCTGTCCCAGATACGCAGCCGACTGCTGGTCCGCGAGATCCAGTCGATGGATCAACACCAATCCGAGCCCGTTGAGCAGCGCCACGATCGGCAGCAGCAGCGGGTCGGCGTACGGAGCGAACCGGCGTACGGCCAGATGAGCGACTGTGACCAGCGCGAGGTACGCCAGACCGTACTTCGCCAGATCCCACGTGATCGCCTGTTCCTGGCTCGCTTCCACCAGAACGAGCGACAGCGTCGTGATGAGCACTGCGATACCGAGCAGAAGCAACTCGATGTTGCGGCGATTGGACTGGACCGGAGCAGGCGCGAATCCGCCCGGTGGGCTCGGAAAGGACGCCCCCACAGATGGATTGGAGCTCATCAAGTACCGGTCCTGCAGTTCTGACCCGGCAACTGGGTGACCGTGGGTGCCGGAGTGGTCGTGGTCGGCGGCGCCGCAGGATCGGCAGGCGGCGCGGCCGGGTCTGCGGGCGGTGCAGGAGGTGCCGCCGGATCCGCGGGCGGCGCGGCGGGCGTCGGCGACGGAGTGGTCTGGCTCGTCGTCGAGGCGACCTCGTCGCACGGCGGGAGAAGATCTCCCGAGGCGAGGCGGTTCATCTGACTGTCGACGTCGTCCAGCTTGCCCGACGGCAGCCCCGCGCGCACCTGCTCGCGGGCGGCAGGAGCGAGGTCGTCGACCTGGAAGACGGTGCAGTCGGCGGGAACGGTGTCGGGTGCGCTCAACGTGAGTGCGCCCTCGTCGCCGAGGCATCCGATGCTGTGCACGGATTGCAACGAGTATCCGAGGATCGAACCGGGCACACCGCGCATCACGGCGACGCGGCCGTTGTCCTCGCCCACGTAGTAGTTGCCACGGATGGCCGCATTGGCGACGAAGGCGCCGCCGACGAGCAATGCGACGACGGCGAGAGCAACGAGCGTCCACCGCAGCTTGTGCGACTTCTTCTCCGGCACCGGTGCAGGCGTCGTCACCCGCTTCGGTGTGGTCCGGGGTGGGCGCATGGCCGCGGCGCGTCCGGCTGCCGTGTTCGGCGGCGGAGCGTCTTCCTCGTCCTCGGTGCTGGCTGCGCCGCCGAGAATGGGCGAGCTCTGCCCGTAGTCGATGTCCACGACGTCGGCGACGACGACGGTCACGTTGTCCGGACCGCCACTGCGCAGCGCCAATTCGATGAGGCGGTCCGCGCACGACGCGCAATCGCCCTCGTTCATCGTGTTCTCGATGGTCTCGTCGCTCACGACGTCGGACAATCCGTCGGAGCACAGGAGATAGCGGTCTCCGGCTTTCGCTTCCCGCACGGTCAGCGTCGGCTCGATCTCGTTGCCGGTCAACGCGCGCATGATCAACGAACGCTGCGGGTGCGTATGTGCCTGTTCGGCGGTGATCCTGCCCTCGTCGACGAGGGATTGGACGAACGTGTCGTCGCGGGTGATCTGGGTCAGCTTGGTGTCGCGGAGCATGTACGCGCGGGAGTCGCCGATGTGGCAGAGCCCGATCTTCCTGCCTGCGAACAGAATTGCGGTCAGGGTTGTGCCCATGCCGTCGAGCTCGGGCTCGTCCTCGACCTGATCGGCGATGGACGCGTTGCCCTCGCGCGTCGCGGCTTCGAGCTTGCCGAGGAGGTCGTCGCCCGGTTCGTCGTCGTCGAGGTGCGCGAGCGCGGCGATCATCAACTGCGACGCCACCTCGCCTGCCGCGTGGCCGCCCATGCCGTCGGCGAGGGCGAGAAGACGCGCACCGGCGTAGACGGAATCCTCGTTGTTCGAGCGCACCAAGCCGCGATCACTGCGGGCGGCGTATCGCAGTACCAGTGTCACGGGCGCAGCTCGATCACGGTCTTACCGACACGCACCGGCGTGCCGAGCGGAACTCGAACTGCCGTCGTCACCTTCGCGCGATCGAGGTAGGTCCCGTTGGTCGAACCCAGATCCTCGACGTACCAGTCGCCGCCGCGTGGCGAGATTCGAGCGTGGCGAGTGGACGCGTAATCGTCGGTCAGCACGAGCGTTGAGTCATCCGCGCGGCCGATGAGAACCGGCTGGGTACCGAGTGAAATTCGTGTTCCGGCGAGACCGCCCTGTGTCACCACTAGATTCTTGGCAACCTTCTGTTTGTTGAACGACGGGAGAACTTTCGACCCGCCCGAGTACCGCGCAGGCATCCGCATGCCCGACGCCGCGTAGATGTCGCTGCGAAGCGTGCGAAGTACGGCCCAGACGAAGAACCACAACAACAGCAGAAAGCCTGCCCTGGTCAACTGCAGAATCAAGCCCTGCACAGCCGTCCACCTCCTTCGCAGGTCGTACTTGGTCGGCGTCGCGGGCGTACGCCGGGATCTCCCCCCGAGTCGCCAGCGATCGTAATGACACGACGTCTCACGCAGCATCCTAAGGGGAAGCTGCGCGTGTCGATCACCATACGGGTGAGGTGCGTCAGACGATGCGGACGAGGATCTCCGAGTGACCAGCGCGAATGACGTCGCCGTCGGCGAGTTGCCAATCCTGGACCGGTGATCCGTTGACCGTCGTTCCGTTGGTGGATCCGAGGTCGGAGAGCATCGCCACCCGGCCGTCCCAGCGGATCTCGACGTGCCGGCGGGACACGCCGGTGTCCGGGAGACGGAACTGGGCGTCCTGGCCACGTCCGATGATGTTCTGGCCGTCGCGGAGCTGGAAGTACCGTCCGCTGCCGTCCTCGAGTTGCAGCGTTGCCGTCAGGCCCTGGCTGTCGGAGTACGCGGGCTCGTCGTAACCGTAGGCAGGCTGCTGATACCCCGCGGTGGGGTACTGGCCCTGGGGGTACCCGTTCTGCTGCGGCGGGTAGTCGTACGCGGGCTGCTGGTAGCCGGCGGGTTCGGCGTACGCCTGCTGGTCGTAGCCCTGGTCCGCGTATGCCTGTTGGCCGTAGTTCTGCTGTCCGTATGCCTGCTGGTCGTAACCCTGGCGTCCGTACGACGGATCGGAGTAGGCCTGGCCGCCCTGATCACGTGCAGCCTGCTCATGCCCTGCCTGCTCGTACCCGTTCTGATCCGCGTACGCCTGCTGGCCGTATGCCTGCTGGTCGTATCCCTGATCCGGATACTGCTGGTCGTAGCCCTGATCTGCGTACTGCTGGTCGCCGTACGCCTGGTCGTCGTGGCCCTGGCCGTAGGACTGCGGGTCGTACTGACCCTCCTGGACGGGTGCCTGTGCTGCCGGGGCGCCGTAGCCGCCTCCGTACGGCGCACCGTTGCGGTAGCCCTGGTCTGCTGCTGCGCGCGGATCGCGTCCGTTCTGCTGTGCGTACCGAGGATCCTGACCCGGCGCCGGGTATCCGCCGCGTGCGCGAGGGTCGGGGCGAGAGCCGTCGGCCGGGTCGCGTTGCGGGTCGTAACCTGGGTTCTGCGTCATGTGGCCGGCTCCTGATGTCGACTTAGGTGGGGCGGACGGGCGCGGGGGTCGCGGACCGGGTGCTGCAGGTTTCTGTGGCGCGGCACCGGCTGCAGTCGGTGATCGTCCCACATCGGGGTCGACCGAACCACTGGCCCGGAACTGGCCGGTGTGCAAAGTAGGGGACGGCTCGAAGCGAACCACGATCTCTCCGTACGTCTGCCAGCCCTGATCGCGTATGTAGTCGCCCAGGTGGCGGGAGAATGCCTTCATGGTCAGGTCCTGGTCCGCGGCCAGTTCCTCGTGATCGGAGCTGTTGATGGTGATCACATAGCTGTTGGGGGCGAGATAATGACCACCGTCGAGTGGTCGGACTCTGTCCGACGCCTCCTGCTGAAGTGCCGCCTCGACCTCTTGGGGAACGACACCGCCGCCGAACACTCGGGCGAAGACGTCGCCCACTGCGCCCTGGAGCTTTCGCTCGAAACGCTGGACAATGCCCATGGTGACCTCACTTCCCGGTCGTGCTTCGTTGGATTGCGCCTCAGGCGCGTGTCGCCTACAGGTCGTCGTCTCAGCATGATATACGTTGCCGCTCGGAGCCTGTCGGTGCTGCAGTCGGCCGACGAACGGGCACGATTTTCATGCAGCGATATCTGCGTGTTAATGTTCACCGGTCGCCCGGGCGGGTGGCGGAATGGCAGACGCGCTGGCTTCAGGTGCCAGTGTCCTTCGGGACGTGGGGGTTCAAGTCCCCCTCCGCCCACAACACTGGCCGCAGCTGATTCACTCGCTGCGGCCAGTAGTCATTTTCGGGGTAGTGCGTCCAGGACGCGTCCGATCGGATCGAAATTTCCTCCGTGTAATTACCGGATCCTCTTCCAGTACCGCAGAACTCGCCGCGAACGCGGGCCGATGAGGGTATTTTTCGAGTTCGAACGATCATCGAGCGAGCCAGGGGGGCGCAATGCGGGGGTCAGGGAATTGTAAAAGCCCAGGTAGAGAGCCTGAATAGGCTTACCTTATTTGCAGGTTGGCCTAGGTGCTGACTTATCGTTTGTTGTTGGACCGACGTACCCAATTGTCGATCCGCCCGAAAGGCACCTTCGTTTCACCGTTTCGAGCGCACCCGCTCGACGTTATCCGAAGATCGCCTCCGGTGGTGCTGCTTCAACGGCGAACGGCACCGAATAGCCGTCCGCGACGGCCGGTTATCTGTGCCGCGCCGATCCGACGTACTTGAAGGCTGGACTTATCCGAAGGCTAGGTATGAAGCACACTCCGGGCCCCCAAGGCCTCTACGACCCCCGCAACGAACACGACTCCTGTGGTGTCGCGTTCGTGGTGGACATGCATGGTCGTCGTAGTCGAGACATCGTCGAGAAGGCCATCACCGCGCTGGTCAACCTCGAGCACCGGGGCGCCGCCGGCTCCGAACCCAACACCGGTGACGGCGCCGGAATCCTGATCCAGGTACCGGACGCGTTCTTCCGTGCCGTGGTCGATTTCGAGCTGCCCGCCGCTGGTTCGTACGCCACCGGAATCGCATTCCTGCCGCAGGGCAAGAAGGACGCCGCCCGCGCGAGCGACGACGTCGTCCGCATCGTCGAAGAAGAGGGCATGAAGGTCCTCGGATGGCGTGAAGTTCCCACCGACGACTCCTCCCTCGGGGCGCTCGCGCGTGACGCGATGCCGACGTTCCGTCAATTGTTCTTCGCCTCGCCGGATGGCTCCGTTACCGATCTGGCTCTCGAGCGCGCCGCGTTCGTCATCCGTAAGCGCGTCGAGCACGAGCTCGGCGAAGAGGGTGCAGGCAAGGACGGGCCCGGCCGCGAGACCGTGTACTTCCCGTCGCTGTCCTCGCAGACCTTCGTCTACAAGGGCATGCTGACGACGCCTCAGCTCAAGGGCTTCTACCTCGACCTGCAGGACGAGCGCGTGGAAAGCGCTCTCGGCCTTGTGCATTCGCGCTTCTCCACCAACACGTTCCCGTCGTGGCCGCTGGCGCACCCGTTCCGCCGCGTCGCGCACAACGGTGAGATCAACACCGCCACCGGTAACGAGAACTGGATGCGCGCCCGTGAGGCACTGATCACCTCCGACGTGTTCGGTGGATCCGAGGCCCTCGAGAAGATCTTCCCGGTCGTTACCGAAGGCGCAAGCGACACTGCACGTTTCGACGAGGTGCTCGAGCTTCTGCACCTCGGCGGCCGCAGCCTTCCGCACGCCGTCCTCATGATGATCCCCGAAGCCTGGGAGCGTCACGAGTCGATGGACCCCGCTCGCCGGGCGTTCTACAAGTACCACTCCTCGCTGATGGAGCCGTGGGATGGACCGGCGTCGGTGTGCTTCACCGACGGCACCGTCATCGGCGCGGTCCTGGACCGAAACGGTCTGCGCCCCAGCCGACTCTGGGTCACCGACGACGGATTGGTCGTCATGGCCTCCGAGGTCGGCGTCCTGGACATCGATCCGGCGAAGGTGGTCCGCAAGGTTCGTCTGCAGCCCGGCCGTATGTTCCTGGTGGACACCGCGCAGGGCCGCATCGTCTCCGACGACGAGATCAAGGACGAGCTCGCCGCCGAGCACCCGTACCAGCAGTGGCTCGACGAAGGTCTGACCTCGATCGACGACCTGCCGGACCGCCCGCACGTGCACATGCCGCACGACCGCGTTCTCATCCGTCAGCAGATCTTCGGCTACACCACCGAGGAGCTGAACGTTCTGGTCTCGCCGATGGCGAAGACCGGCGCCGAGGCCATCGGTTCGATGGGTACCGACACTCCGATCGCCGTGCTGTCGGTTCGTCCTCGGATGCTGTTCGACTACTTCTCGCAGCTGTTCGCCCAGGTCACCAACCCGCCGCTCGACGCGATCCGCGAGGAGATCGTCACCAGCCTCGGCGGAACGATCGGACCCGAGGGCGACCTGCTCAACCCCGGCCCCGACGCGTGCAAGCAGATCGTGCTCCCGCAGCCGATCCTGCACAACGACGACCTGGCCAAGCTCGTCCACATCAACGACGAGGGCACGCAGGAAGGCCTGCGCTCGGTCGTCGTGCGCGGCCTCTACCCCGTCGCCGAAGGTGGCGAAGGTCTGCAGAAGTCGTTGGAGGCCATCCGCGCTCAGGTGTCCGCCGCCATCTCCGGTGGCGCACGGATCATCGTGCTGTCGGACCGTGAGTCGAGCGAGAAGCTGGCCCCGATCCCGTCGCTGCTGCTGACCTCGGCGGTGCACCACCACCTCGTTCGCGAGAAGACGCGTACCAAGGTCGGCCTGATCGTGGAGTCCGGTGACGCCCGCGAGGTGCACCACATGGCTCTGCTCATCGGCTTCGGTGCCGCTGCGGTCAACCCGTACATGGCGTTCGAGTCCATCGAGGACATGATCGAGCGCGGCGCACTGACGGGCATCGAGTTCGACAAGGCCGTCTCCAACTACATCAAGGCCGCAGGCAAGGGCGTGCTGAAGGTGATGTCCAAGATGGGCATCTCCACCCTCGCCTCGTACACCGGCGCACAGCTGTTCCAGGTCATCGGCCTGTCGCAGGGCCTCGTCGACGAGTACTTCACCGGTTTGAACAGTCACCTCGGCGGTATCGAGCTCGAGCAGATCGCACAGGATGTGGCCACCCGCCACGGCATGGCGTACCTCGAGAACCGTCAGGAACGTGCACACCGTGAACTCGAAGTCGGCGGTGAGTACCAGTGGCGTCGTGAAGGGGAGTACCACCTCTTCAACCCCGACACCGTGTTCAAGCTGCAGCACTCGACCCGCACCGGTCAGTACGACATCTTCAAGGAATACACGAAGATGGTCGACGATCAGTCCGAGCGCCTCGCGTCGCTTCGCGGTCTGTTCCGCTTCAAGACCGAAGAGCGCCAAGCGATTTCCATCGACGAGGTGGAGCCCGCATCGGAGATCGTCAAGCGATTCTCGACGGGTGCGATGAGCTACGGATCCATCTCCGCCGAGGCTCACGAGACTCTCGCGATCGCCATGAACCGCCTCGGCGGACGCTCCAACTCCGGTGAGGGCGGCGAGAGCGTCGACCGCTTCGAGCCCGACGAGAACGGCGACTGGCGTCGTAGCGCGATCAAGCAGGTGGCGTCGGGACGTTTCGGCGTCACCTCGCACTACCTGACCAACTGCACCGACATCCAGATCAAGATGGCGCAGGGCGCCAAGCCCGGTGAGGGCGGCCAGCTCCCGGCGCACAAGGTGTACCCGTGGGTCGCCGAGGTTCGCCACTCGACGCCCGGTGTCGGCCTCATCTCGCCGCCGCCGCACCACGACATCTACTCGATCGAGGATCTCGCTCAGCTGATCCACGACCTGAAGAACGCCAACCCGCAGGCACGCATCCACGTGAAGCTGGTCTCCGAGGTCGGTGTCGGCACGGTCGCGGCCGGTGTCTCGAAGGCACACGCCGACGTGGTGCTCATCTCCGGCCACGACGGCGGTACCGGCGCAACGCCGCTGACGTCGGTCAAGCACGCAGGTGGACCGTGGGAGCTCGGCCTCGCCGAGACCCAGCAGACGTTGCTGCTCAACGGTCTTCGTGACCGCATCGTCGTGCAGGTCGACGGCCAGCTCAAGACCGGCCGCGACGTCATGGTCGCCGCACTGCTCGGCGGCGAGGAGTTCGGATTCGCGACCGCGCCTCTCGTCGTGTCGGGCTGCATCATGATGCGCGTCTGCCATCTCGACACCTGCCCCGTCGGTGTCGCGACGCAGAACCCGGTGCTGCGCAAGCGTTTCGCAGGCAAGCCCGAGTTCGTCGAGAACTTCTTCATGTTCATCGCAGAAGAGGTTCGCGAGCTTCTGGCCGAGCTGGGCTTCCGCACGCTCAACGAAGCCGTCGGCCAGGTCGCTCTGTTGGACACCACCGCTGCGAAGGAAGCGTGGAAGGCGTCCAAGCTGGATCTGTCGCCCATCCTCGACGAGGTCGAGTCGGCGTTCATGAACCAGGACCTCTACAACACGGGCGTCCAGGATCACGGACTCGACAAGGCGCTGGACCAGCAGCTCATCGTGCAGAGCCGCAATGCTCTGGACAGGGGCGAGAAGGTCACGTTCGAGTCCAAGATCACCAACGTCAACCGCACCGTCGGCACCATGCTCGGACACGAGTTGACCAAGGCATACGGCGGAGTCGGCTTGCCGGACAACACCATCGACATCACGTTCACCGGTTCGGCCGGTAACAGCTTCGGCGCGTTCGTGCCGTCGGGCATGACCCTGCGCCTCAACGGCGACGCCAACGACTTCGTCGGTAAGGGCCTGTCCGGCGGACGCATCATCGTGCGGCCGTCGCTGAACGCTCCTGCAGGATTCGTCGCCGAGGACAACATCATCGGCGGCAACGTCTTCCTGTTCGGCGCGACGCAGGGTGAGGCTCTGATCCGCGGTGTAGTCGGCGAGCGTTTCGCGGTCCGTAACTCCGGTGCCGTTGCCGTCGTCGAAGGCGTCGGTGACCACGGCTGCGAGTACATGACCGGTGGAAAGGTCGTCATCCTCGGCGAGACCGGCCGCAACTTCGGTGCCGGTATGTCCGGCGGCGTGGCGTTCGTCTTCGATCCGAACAAGACGTTCGAGGCGAACCTCAACACCGAGCTGGTCGACATCGAGAGCATCGAGGGCGACGAGTTCACCTGGCTCAAGGAAATCGTCACTCGTCACCACGAGGAAACGGGATCCGATGTCGCGGAGCGCATCCTGGCGGACTGGTCACAGCAGGTGAACCACTTCGTGAAGGTCATGCCTCGCGATTACAAGAAGGTACTGCTTGCCATCTCCGAGGCCGAGAAGAACGGCGCGGACGTGGACGAGGCGATCATGGAGGCAGCTCGTGGGTGACCCACAGGGATTTCTGAAGAACACCGTCCGCGAACTGCCGAAGCGTCGGCCGGTCGACCTGCGGCTGATGGACTGGAAAGAGGTCTACGAAGACTTCCCGAAGGACACTCTGCAGACCCAGGCCAGCCGGTGCATGGACTGCGGAATTCCGTTCTGCCACAACGGCTGCCCGCTCGGGAACCTGATTCCCGAGTGGAACGACCTGGTCTTCAAGGACCGCTGGCGTGAGGGAATCGACCGTCTGCACGCCACCAACAACTTCCCGGAGTTCACCGGGCGGCTGTGCCCGGCGCCGTGCGAGGCGTCGTGCGTTCTGGGCATCAACCAGGATCCGGTGACGATCAAGCAGGTCGAGGTCGAGATCATCGACAAGGCCTTCGAGGAAGGCTGGGTCACCCCGGTCTACCCGACGCACCTGACCGGCAAGACGGTCGCCGTCGTCGGCTCCGGTCCTGCGGGTCTCGCTGCAGCGCAGCAGCTGACGCGTGCCGGCCACACCGTGACGGTGTTCGAGCGTGCCGACCGCATCGGCGGACTGCTGCGCTACGGCATCCCCGAGTTCAAGATGGAGAAGCGCCACATCGACCGCCGTCTGGCGCAGATGGAGGCCGAGGGCACGGTGTTCCGCACCGGCGTCAACGTCGGCGTCGACATCACCGCCGACGAACTGCGCGCGGAATTCGACGCTGTCGTTCTCTCCGGTGGCGCCACCGCGTGGCGCGACCTGCCGATCGAAGGCCGCGAGAACGAGGGCATCTACCAGGCCATGGAGTTCCTGCCCCACGCCAACCGCGTGCAGCAGGGCGACTTCGCCGAGCCTCCGGTCAGCGCCGAGGGCAAGAAGGTCGTCATCGTCGGCGGCGGCGACACCGGTGCGGACTGCCTCGGTACCTCGCACCGTCAGGGCGCGGCAAGCGTTCACCAGTTCGAGATCATGGCGCGTCCGCCGGAAGAGCGTGCAACGTCCACTCCGTGGCCGCTGTACCCGCTGATGTTCCGCGTCGCGTCGGCGCACGAAGAGGGCGGCGAGCGCGTGTTCTCCGTCAACACCGAGCGTTTTCTCGGCAAGGACGGCAAGGTCACCGGACTCGAGGCTCACGAGGTCGAGTTCAAGGCAGGCAAGTTCGAGAAGGTCGAGGGCAGCGAGTTCACCCTCGAGGCCGATCTCGTCCTCCTCGCCATGGGCTTCGTCGGGCCGGAGAAGCCAGGCCTGCTCACCGATCTCGGTGTGGACCTGAACGAGCGCGGCAACGTCAAGCGCTCGAACGAGTGGGTCACCAACGTTCCCGGCGTCTTCGTCGCCGGTGACATGGGCCGCGGCCAGTCGCTCATCGTGTGGGCCATCGCCGAGGGTCGCTCCTGCGCAGCCGCTGTCGACACCTTTCTGCAGGGTGCCACCGCACTGCCCGCGCCGATCGTCCCGACCCAGGCGCCGCAGAGGTAGTTTCTTCTCGCTTCGGCATGAATGCGCCACCGCAACCGTCAGACGGCTGCGGTGGCGCATTCATGCGTTTGGGGGCCGGTCGAAAAGCACGTTTCACGCGCTGAAACCTCGTTTTCGTTCCCGTATGTGAACCTTCATGAATTTAGGTAACCTGCGTTTACCGATTGGGCATCGATTCGACATCAGGCACTGGAATTCTCACAGTGAGTTGTCGAATGTCCGCTGACGCAGTGAGGCCGCACCATGCGCGTGAAGAAGCTTGTCGCCACCATCGGATCCGTGTTGACGATCGCTGCCGGGTCGGCGGCGATGTCCACCGTCACTGCCAGCACGGCGTCGGCGGATCCGGCATCGTGCCCCAGCATGTACGTAGTCGCGATTCCGGGCACGTGGGAGACCAGTTCGGGCGCTGCGCCGCGGCCGGGGATGCTCACTGCCGTCACCGACCGCATCGCGAGCAGCGATATCCGAACCGACTACGTGTCCTACCCGGCGACGGCGTTTCCGTGGGAAGGCGGCATCTACGGCGAGTCGCGTGCAATCGCCACCGCCAACGCGGGCGGCATGCTGAAGTCCGTGGCCGACCGTTGTGGCGCAACGAAATTCGGCATCATCGGATACAGCCAGGGCGCGGATGCCGCAGGCGACCTCGCGGCGTCGATCGGTACCGGCCTCGGCGTGGTTCCGGCGGACAAGGTCGTCGCGGTGGGGCTGATCTCCGATCCCAAGCGGTCCGACGCCGATGCGCTGGTCGGGCCCGAGGTCGTCGGCACCGGTGTCGGTGGGCCTCGGGTGGGCGGGTTCGGATACGTCAGCCCGGTCGTCCGAACGTTCTGTGCGGTCGGTGACCTGTACTGCTCGACACCGAAGGACGACTACGTGGCGCGGCTCGCGGGTTTCCTTGCGGTGTCGTCGGATCCGAGCCCGGACGTCGCAGCGAAGGCACAGCAGGATGCACAGATCCTGCTCGGTGACATCGCGTCGGCCGGCGGGCTCCCGGTTCTGCAGGGGCAATTGTCGGACCAGGCGAACGAGCAGCGGCGCCGTGAGATCGAGGCGTTCTACCGCTCCGGAATTCACCAGGAATACGCGTCGTACGCGGTGGATTCGAGCGGTGTGAGCGTGACGACGTGGCTGGCGAACTACCTCGTGGGTGCGTCGGGCACGTGATCGGCCGCATACTCCAGTAGCGGCCTGGCCTGGGTGTGCAGCTCGTCCACCGAGCCGGTCCAGCCGAGTACCCGGACCGCTGCTTCCGCGACGACGCGGGCGTAGTCCTCTCCTGACGCGTCGCGGCCACTCTCGGCGTCGGCACGACCGTTGACGACGGTCTCGACGAGCCGGAACGGCAACTCCTCGGTGCCGGGCAGTGCAGCCGTCGTTCCGTGGAGAACCTCGGCTGCTATCGAGGCGTAGCGGTCCATCAGTGCGTGCCGGTGTGCACGGAAGGTATCGAAGCGAGGTTCGCGGATCTCCGGGAGTAGATACAGCGCACCGAGGTTCCACCGGGATCGGCAGAGCTGGTCGGCGTCGAACAGTGCGAGCGCGTACATCTTGACCGCAGCGGCCGCGTCGGAATCGGCGATGCGCTGTGCGACGGCCAGTGGACCGTCGACGGTTCCGCTCAGCAACAGACTCAGCAACTCGTCCTTGTTGGCGAAGTGGTGGTACAGCGACGCCTGACGCATGCCCACGGCGTCGGCGATCATGCGCGTGGACGTGTTGGTGAAGCCGCGGGTGGTGAACAGCTCCGCCGCGGCGTCGAGGATTTCTTCGAGAGCCGTGTCTCCTGGCCGCTTCTTGGTACTGAGCCTCGGTCGGCCTGCGGTGGTCATGGGTCCATCCTGGCATCGACGACGCGGCAGTGAAGTTTCTGTCATTCGATAGAAACCTGCGAAACGTAGTTGTTTCATCGCTGTCACTCGTGGGGCACCTCGGGCCGGAAAACTATCGACTGACAGAAAAGCCCGCACCGGCAGCGCAGACGGGCGGTCAGGCACCTTCCCGCAGTCACTCTTTCTCTCGAGGAGACATCCATGAGCTCGACTACTCTGCCCGCACCCGAAGGGTCCTCGCCACCGCGCAGTGACCACTCCGATCTCGCGGAGCTCGGATACGAACAGCAACTGCACCGTTCGCTCGGTAAATTCGCCTCGTTCGCGGCGGGGTTCTCGTTCGTCTCGATTCTCACCACGATCTTCCAGCTGTTCGCACTCGGCTTCAGTTTCGGCGGCCCCGCGTTCTTCTTCACCTGGCCGCTGGTGTTCCTCGGCCAGTTCATGGTTGCGCTGAACTTCGCGGAACTTGCTGCCCGGTATCCCATTTCAGGCGCCATCTACCAGTGGGCGCGCAGGATGGGCGGTGAGATCGTCGGCTGGTTCGCCGGCTGGTTCATGATCATCGCGCAGATCGTCACGGCGTCGGCCGCGGCGATCGCGCTGCAGGTGGTTCTGCCGAGCATATGGAGCGGGTTCCAGATCGTCGGCGACGATCCGGCACTGACGTCCCCCAGCGGTGCCACCAACGCAGTGGTCCTCGGGTCCGTGTTGCTCGTCCTGACGACGACCATCAACTCGATCGGCGTGAACTGGATGTCACGCATCAACTCGATCGGTGTGACGTGCGAGATCGTCGGAGTCATCGCCCTGGTACTCGTGTTCTTCACCCACGCACAGCGCGGACCCCAGGTCGTCCTCGACACCGGTGCCGCGGGAGCCGAACCCGGTTACATCTGGGCGTGGATCGTCTCGGGACTCATGGCCGCCTACGTGATGGTCGGATTCGGTTCTGCCGGTGAGCTTGCCGAGGAAACCCACAACCCGCGTCGGGTCGCGCCGCGTACGATCAGGCTTGCGTTGTCCGCGTCGGCCCTCGGCGGTGGGCTGATGATCGTCGGCGCACTGATGGCGGCACCGTCGCTCACCGACGGCAATCTCGCGACGCTCGGCCTGCCTTACGTCATCGACTCCATCCTGACGTCGCCGTGGGGCACGGTCCTCCTGATCGACGTCGCCATCGCGGTGTTCATCTGCACGTTGGCCATCCAGACCGCTGCCTCGCGACTGATGTTCTCCATGGCCCGTGACGGACGACTGCCCGCGTCGGACATCCTGTCCAAGGTGAACTCCAAGACCGGAACGCCCATTGCCCCTTCGGTTCTCATCGGACTGGCCTGTGTCGCGGTCCTCGCGGTCAACGTCGGCAACGCCGCCCTGTTCACGACCCTCACCAGTGTCTGCATCGTTCTGATCTACCTCGCCTACATGATGGTCACCGTCCCACTGCTGGTCCAGCGACTGAAAGGCTGGCCCCGCGGCGGAGTGCAGGTGGATGCCGAAGGAAAGAAACTCTTCACCCTCGGCTGGCTCGGTATCCCTGTGAACATCGCAGCAGTTCTGTACGGCGGGCTGATGGTGGTCAACCTGTCCTGGCCGCGTGCCGAAATCTTCAATCCCACCGGGGAATACCCGATTCTGCAGTGGGCCGCCCCGCTGACCGTCCTGGCCGTCGTGGTGGTGGGCATCGCCTGCTTTCCCCGCGCCAAAGCACACCCACGACCCGTCACGATCGGAGCGTAGAACACATGAGCACAGCAACCACCCACGCCGCCAAGGAACATGCTCGCTCGCAGGCCGCTGAGGTCGACGCCCCCACCGGCCCCGACGGTGTGACGCTCACCTGGGCCGAGACGATTCCCGGCGGCCGGTATTCCACCAAGGTCCTGGCCCGCGGTACACGGCTGCGTTTGCGCGACGTCGACGGCGCCGCCTGCGCCCACCTGCTGCTCTACCGCGCCGATGCCCCGTGGGAGAGACTCAATGCGGCCGACACGGTGAAGGTCCCGTGGCAGGCGTACGTCACGACGGGACATCCGCTGCTGTCGGACCAGGGCAGAGTCCTCGCCACCGTCGTCGCGGACAGTTCGGGTCGTCACGACGCGCTGTGCGGAACCACCTCGGCAGCAACGAATGCGGCGAAGTACGGGACCGGGGCGCTGCATTCCTCGTCGCCGGCGGGCCGCGAGATGTTCACCGTCGGCGCTGCCAAGAACGGTCTGGAGCCGCGCGATCTGCCCCCGTCGATCTCGTTCTTCCACGGGGTACGCGTCGAGGCCGACGGCGCACTCACCAGCACCGGCTCGGCCGGCCCCGGCACCGAAGTCGATCTACTGATGCACCTGCCGGTCGTCGTGCTGCTCGCGAACACCGCGCACCCACTCGACCCCGCGGACACGTTCGGTACGACGGCGCTCGACGTCACCGCCTGGGATGCGTCGGAGGAGTTGCTCGGACTGGCGAACACCGAACCGGAGTACGAACGCGCGGTATGGAACACCGACAGCGCCTGGAACGCGCTGAACCCGAAAGGTGCATGATGACAACGACACTCGGATCAGTGGTACTGGACCAGGTCGCCGACGCCCGGGGCCCCTGGTCGGCCGTCGTGAAGGCAGGCGATGTCCTGACGATGATCGACCTGCACGGCAACCAGGCCGTGGACACGTTGCTCTATGCCGCCGACGATCACGCCGTCCGGTACTCCGCCGCGGCGACGGTCACCTCCCAGCGCAACCTGTTCCTCACCACCGGAACCGTGCTGCGCAGCGATGATTCGACACCGCTGATGACGATCGTCGCCGACGAGGTCGGTAACCACGACACCGTCGGCGGCGCCTGCTCGCAGGAGTCGAACACCCTGCGGTACGGCCACCACACTCGGCACCAGCACGCGTGCGTGGAGAATTTCCTGATCGAGGGCGCCAAGTGGGGACTCGGCAAGCGAGACATGGTGTCCAACATCAACTTCTTCATGAACGTTCCCGTCGACGCGGACGGCACGCTCGGCATCGTCGACGGTTTGTCTGCGCCCGGGAAGTCACTGTCCTTGCGAGCCGAGGTGGACACTCTGGTTCTGGTCTCGAACTGCCCGCAGATCAACAACCCGTGCAACGGGTTCGACCCGACGTCGGTTCGTCTGGTGGTGACCAGGCCATGAGCACCACCAAGATGACCGTCGTGCGGCCGGGCATGCTGACGACGGTGCAGGACTGGCCGGGACGCGTCGGCTACTGGAAGGTGGGGGTTCCTCCGTCCGGACCGATGGACGATCTGTCGTTCCGACTGGGCAATGTGGCCCTGGGCAATCCCGAGGGCGCCCCGGGTCTCGAGTCCGCGATGGCCGGCCCGGCGCTGACGTTCGACGCCGATACCTACGTGTGCGTCACCGGCGCGGACGCTCGTGTGCGGATCGACGGGACCGACGTGCCTCAGTGGCGGCCCGTCCTGGTCTCGGCCGGTGCGGTGCTGGACGTCGGACCCACCACCGGCGCAGGCCTGCGTGTGTACGTGACGGTGCAGGGAAGGATCGAGGTGGACGACTACCTCGGCAGCGCAGCCACATTCACGCTCGGCAAATTCGGGGGCCACCGCGGCGGCACCCTTGCCGAAGGAGACGTCCTCGAGGTCGCCGGGGGCGCCGGTCGAGACGGCATTCGATCCATTCCGATGGAACATCGGCCCGTCCTGACGACGACGTGGGACATCGCGGTGACCGAGGGGCCGCACGGCGCGCCCGAGTTCTTCACCCGCGCGGACATGGACACTCTGTACGCGACGCGGTACGAGGTCCACTTCAACTCCGACCGCACCGGTGTGCGCCTCATCGGTCCCAAACCGGAATGGGCGCGCGAGGACGGCGGTGAGGCCGGACTCCACCCGTCGAACATCCATGACAACGCGTACTCGGTAGGCGCGCTCGATTTCACCGGTGACACCCCGATCCTCCTGGGGCCCGACGGCCCGAGCCTCGGCGGCTTCGTCTGCCCGGTCACCGTGGTGGCTGCCGAGCGCTGGAAGCTCGGGCAGTTGAAGCCGGGGGACACCATGAGGTTCGTACCGGTGAAGGCAGCGCATGCCGCCGCGCTCGGCGCACTGGGACTCGAACGCAGGGCATCGCTTCCGGTTGTCTTCTCCGCCGGCGGAGACGGGGACGACGGCGTCATCGCGCGCCGCGACGGTGAGACCGCGGTGACGTATCGGCGCTCCGGCGACGACAACGTGCTCGTCGAGTACGGCGACATGAAGCTGGACCTGGCACTGCGCGCACGGGCACATGCGCTGCACCAGCGCATCGAGGCGATCGCCCCGAAGGGACTGCTGGACCTGACACCCGGAATCCGGTCTCTGCAGGTCAAGGTCGACCCGGACGTACTGCCGATCACGACGCTGATGGGGTTGCTCGACGAGGTCGAATCCGACCTCCCCGCCGCATCGGAGCTCGTCGTTCCGTCCCGGACGGTCCGCATGCCCTTGTCCTGGGACGACCCGTCGACCCGCGAAGCCATCGCCCGCTACATGCACGGCGTCCGGTCCGATGCACCGTGGTGCCCGTGGAACATCGAATTCATCCGGCGCATGAACGGATTGGATTCCGTCGCAGACGTGTTCGACACCGTCTTCGCAGCCGACTACATGGTCCTCGGCCTCGGTGACGTCTACCTCGGCGCACCCGTCGCCACCCCACTCGACCCGCGGCACAGGCTGGTCACCACCAAATACAATCCCGCACGTACCTGGACCCCGGAGAACGCTGTCGGAATCGGCGGGGCATACCTCTGCATCTACGGAATGGAAGGCCCTGGTGGTTACCAGTTCGTCGGCCGCACAACTCAGGTCTGGAACCACCGCTATTCCGGCGAAACAAAGTCCACAGGCTCCGGTCCTGCCTCCCCAGGACAGTTCCAACCCGAAAGCCCCTGGCTGCTGAGGTTTTTCGACCGGATTTCGTGGTATCCGGTCGAGCCCGAGGAACTGATGGATCTGCGCGCGGACACGGCGGCCGGGAGAGGCAACGGCGGAGTGGAGATCACCGACGGTGAATTCTCGCTGGCCGAGCACGACGAGTTCCTCGCTGCCGAACACGAGTCGATCGAGCAGTTCCGCACGATTCAGGCGGCAGCCTTCGATGCCGAGCGTGCTGCATGGTCGGCAGCGGGCGAGTTCAGCAAGAAGGAGGGGTCCGATGCAGCTGCATGACAGGATTCGGCAGGCGTACGCGCGAATTGCCGAGGTCGATCGTCCCGAGGTGTGGATCACGCTGCGCAGTGAGGCCGACGTGCTTGCCGATGCGGACCTCGTCGACGCGTCGTTGCCCCTCGCGGGGATGCTCGTCGCGGTGAAGGACAACGTCGACGTAGCCGGGCTGCCGACGACGGCTGCGTGCCCCGAGTTCTCGTACGTGCCCGAGGTGTCCGCGACGGCGGTGGCCCGGCTCGTCGAGCAGGGTGCACTGATTCTCGGCAAGACCAACCTCGACCAGTTCGCCACCGGTCTCGTCGGGACGAGAAGCCCGTACGGGGCAGTGCGATGTGCGTGGGATCCCGAGCGAGTGTCAGGCGGTTCCAGTTCCGGATCGGCCGTGGCGGTCGCGCTGGGAATCGCGGATATCGGAATCGGCACGGACACTGCAGGTTCGGGACGCGTGCCGGCGTCGTTCCACGGTCTCGTCGGGATCAAGACGACTCTCGGGGTCGTTCCGACGACCGGTGTGGTCCCGGCGTGCGTCGACTACGACTGCGTGACGGTGATGGCCGCCGACCTCGACACGGCGACCCTCGCCACCCGCGTCATGGCCGGGTTCGACGAGGCCGATCCACGCAGCCGGTCGTGGCCGGTGGACGTGAGGCTCGCTGCGTCGCCGACGCCGAGGGTGGCGGTGCCCCGAGCCGAGGACCTCGCCGCACTGAGTCCCGAGTACCGCGATGCGTTCGACAGAACGGTGGCCGGCCTGCGGGTACGGGGGATCGAGTACGACACGGTGGACATCTCGCCACTTCTGGACATCGCGACGTTGCTGTACGACGGAGCGATTGTCGCGCAGAGGTATTCGGCGGTGGGAGAGTTCCTGGCCTCGAGTCCTGCGTCAGCGGACCCTACGGTGGCGCGCATCGTCTCCGGGGCCGCCGAGCCGTCGGCGCACCGGTACGTCGACGATCTGTCGACGATTGCCGCAGGCAAGCGCATTGCCGTGGCCCTGCTGGACGGGTACGACGCGCTAGTGCTTCCGACGACGACCGAGCACCCGACGATCGCTGCGGTACAGGCGGATCCGCTTGCCGTCAATCGGCGAATGGGGACGTTCACCAACTTCTGCAACCTACTGGACATGGCGGCCGTCGCGGTTCCGGGAGAGCCGACCGGTGCCGGTGACCCGTTCGGGGTCATGGTCGTCGTACCGGGTTTCCACGATCAGGTCGCCGTGGACATCGCTGCTGCGCTCACCTCGGCCCCGGCACCTGTCCTCGTCGCCGAGGGCATCGATGTTCTCGTCGTGGGAGCGCATCTGAAGGGCTTTCCGGTGCACCACCAGCTGACCGATCGAGGTGCGCGCTTCCTCGGCGACGTCCTGACGTCCGACGCGTATCGCCTGGTCGATCTGGGGACGACGCCGCCGAAACCCGGTCTGGTGCGGCACGCCTCCGGCACCGGGGCTGCGATTGCCGGGGAGTTGTATTGGATGTCCGCGGCGGGTGTGGGCACGTTCCTGGCCGGTCTTCCGGTGCCGATGGGTCTGACGTCGGTGGAACTGTCCGACGGGCGGTGGGTCACGGGTTTCTGCTGCTCGTACGAGGCGGCCGACGCGGCTGTGGACATCACGAAGTTCGGTGGCTGGCGCGCGTACCGCGAGCGCACCCCCGCACCGGTATGAATCAGGTACGACGCAGGAGGCCGTAGACCACGACGGCGGAGACGGCCATGAGCCCTGCGCTCCACACGGCAGCCAGGTTCAAGCCGTCGACGAAGCTCTGTGCGGCGAGTTCGCGCAGCATGTCGTTCAGCGGGGGTGGCAGTAGCTCGGCCACTGCCATTCCGCCGCCGACGGTTTCGGTGGCGGGTCCGGCGATGTCCGCGGGGGTGTTCGGCGGTACCTGGGCGGAGACGCCGTTGCGGTAGACGGTGGATCCGATGGTGCCGAGGATGGCGATGCCGACGGCACCGCCGAGCTCGGCGCCGGTCTCGGAGAGTGCCGATGCTGCACCGGCCTTTTCGGGTGCGGCGGCGGTCAGGACGATGTCGGAGTTGAGGGTGGACGCGGCACCGACGCCGAGGGTGATCAGGGACATTCCGGTGATCAGAAGCGGGATGCCGGAGTTCGAGCCGACGAAGTGCAGCGCCAGCGAACCCACGGCGATGAGCACCAGTCCGCCGGCGATGATGGTGCCCGTCGGGACGATCTTGCTCAGCGTCGGGGAGAAGACGGCACCGACTGCCGCTGCCGCAGCGGGGATCAGCAACCACAGTCCGGCAGCCAACGGGCCGAGGCCGACGAGGAGTTGGAGGTACTGCGAGGCGAACAGGCTGAAGCCGGTCAGTGCGAAGATCACCAGGAACTGGACCAGGACGGCTGCGCTGAATGCGCGTTCGCCGAAGAGTGTCACGTCGATCAGCGGGTCCTTGGCCTTGCGTTGCCGGAGGACGAACAGGAATCCGAGTACCAGCCCGCCTGCCGCCGTGGAGACGGTGGCGACGTCGAAACCTTCCTGTGCACCGTGTTTGATCGCGTAGACGATGCCGAGCATCGCGACGATGGACAGGGCGACGCTGATGGGGTCGAACTTGCCGGGCTCGGGGTCCTTGAACTCGGGAACCAGCAGGGGCGCCGCGACCAGGATCACGATCATCACCGGAATGTTGACGAGGAAGACCGATCCCCACCAGAAATGCTCCAGCAGGAACCCGCCGATGACGGGTCCGATCGCCCCGCCGCCGGCGAAACCTGCCGTCCACAACCCGATTGCTTCCTTGCGTTGCGCGGGGTCGCGAAACATGTTGCGAATCAGAGACAGTGTGCTCGGCGCGATGGTGGCACCGCCGACACCGAGAAGAGCGCGGGCGATCAGGAGCATCTCCGGCGAGGTGGAGAACGCGGCCAGTACCGAGGCGGCACCGAACACGAGGGCGCCGACCATCAGCAGTCGCCGTCGGCCGATCCGGTCACCTACCGACCCCATCGTGATCAGAAGTCCGGCGAGGAAGAACCCGTAGAGGTCCAGAATCCAGAGGGTCTGGTTGCTGCTCGGCTCGAGGTCGGCGGTCACCGCGGGCAACGCGAGGTAGAGCACCGAGATGTCCATCGAGACGAGCAGAATGGGTACGACGAGGACAGCGAGCCCCAGCCAGTCCTTCCGCGTCGCCTTCTCGTGCACGTCGCTCACGATTCCCCTTTGATCTGTTTCAGCCGATGCGGATGCGCTCATGACGGTACCGTCGGACTCGGTGGTTGCCGTACACCCCACCACTGGCGAAAGGGAGAATTGTGCTCAGTGATCTGAAGGTCGTCGCAACGATCACCGCGAAACCCGAATCGGTGGACGTCGTTCGCGCAGGCTTGGCCGAACTCGCGGCGGAGTCACTGCACGAGGACGGCAACGTGTCCTACGAACTGTTCGAATCCGCCGCCGAACGGGGAACGTTCGTGACCATCGAGGTATGGCGGTCCGAGGACGATCTGGACGCGCACATGAAGACCCCGCACCTACAGAAGGCGCTGAGCGAATTCGGCGAGCACTTGGCAGCCCCGCCTGCCATTCACCCGCTACGCGTGGTTCGGTAGCTCCGCGGCTCTTTCCTCGGTTCGCGAGGACGTCCGGTACACGACTCCGGAGACGACGAGCAGCGCGGCGGTCAGCACCAACGCCAGCCAACCGGTCGACGTCATCGACGAGTAACCGATCTCGCGAGCACCCGCCGCGGTGTACGCCATCGGCATGAAGGCCGACAGGTGTCCCCAGATGGCCGCGCTACTGGCCGAGGCAGCGCCGCAGACGACGACCTGGACCACGAGAAGCACCACGTTCACCGCCTGTCCGACGGTCGATCCCAGTACCCGTTGGATGGCACCCGCGGCCGCGAGGTAGGCGCCTGCCGAGACGACGAGGAACGCTCCTGCTCCGATCAGGGCACCGATCGAGGCGTCGGGTGCGGTGAAGGCGAACGCGAGAGCTGCGCACGCTCCGACGGCTGCCACTGCGACGGCGGCGGCAACCCACCGCAGACGGGAGTCGCGGCTCAGGACTCGTACGAGGCTGACGGCGCCGACCGCGCCGACGGCGACGAGTGCTGCGATGAGGTACGGGGCGACCGAGGTCGTGGAACCGGATGTGCCGGAGGCTGCTGCCACGTCGGTCGAATCGTCGGAGGCGGCAGCGTTCCCGCTGT
Source organism: Rhodococcus sp. 114MFTsu3.1 (assembly GCF_000383555.1). NCBI lineage: Bacteria > Bacillati > Actinomycetota > Actinomycetes > Mycobacteriales > Nocardiaceae > Rhodococcus > Rhodococcus sp. 114MFTsu3.1. The sequence continues at coordinate 140,102 of NZ_KB911553.1, forward strand.
TCAGTTGCTTGGCCGTTGGGAGGCCGGCTGTTGCTTCCTGGACGTTGGTCTGGATGCCGCTGACGATGCCGGAGACCGGTTCCACCGCGGTCACGAGTTGGTCGGTGCCGGCCCGCAGCTGGCCACCGCCGTCGTCGAGCTGTCCCAGCCCGTCCCGGAGCTGAACGGTGGCGTCGCCGATTTGGCTTGTGGCCGAAAGGAATTGGCTCGACGGGTCGTTGAGTTCCCCGGAGAGCTGGCGGGCTCCCGCCTTGAGTGTCTGCAACTGATCCAGAGTGTCGGGGCCGAAGCCCTGGGTGTTCAGAGTGTCGATGACCCCGCGAATCTGGCCGGAGATACCGTCGGATCCGGGGTGGGGGAACGCGTCGACCTGCTGCGCCGCGGCTTCGAGCGATGCGGTGAACTGAGCCTGCTGGGCACCGAATCCGGCGAGGGTGTCCACGACCTCGTCGACGCCTCCGCTGATCTGCGACGCGCCGTCACCGAGTTGGCCGATGCCTGCGCGGTACTCCACGAACCCGTCGGCGAGTTGGACGGTGCCGTCGTGTGCCTGGGTGATGCCGTCGGTGAGCTGCACGACTCCGTCGTTGAGCTGGTTGCCGCCGTCGGTGAGTTGGCTGACGCCTGCAGACAGGAAGCTCACGGGCAGTCCGGCTTCCTGCAGGTTCTTCCGCGAGGTGGCCAGCGGATCACCGGTGGGGGTTTCGGTCGGAGCCTCGGCCGTGGACGCGACCGTGGTCGGCTGGGTGTCCGCAGTCAGGTCGACGCCGGCGCCGAGCGCGAACGAACCAGCAGCCACCAGCGGAAAAGCGATGGCGAGAAGTGCGACGGACGGCCGACGAGTGAGACTGAATTTACCCATAGTGATCCTGAGGCTAACTGCCTCTCGCGAGCCGGTTGACCAGCCGATGAGCGGAAACGGCGTCGAAACCGTCTCTGAACTGCCTGTTTAAGAGGTCTATGAGGATTCCAGCTCGCTACCGGTTGCGTGGAAGCAGGTCCCAGACGTGATGGGTTTCGTTGACCGACGACACGGACCTGGTGCCGTTGCGCGAGAACAGCACTCGGGTGATGGAGCAGTAGTCGATGGGGAAACCGAGAGCTTTCGGAGTGCCGAGGATGTCCTGGAGGAAGATGTTGATGACCCCGCCGTGCGCGAACAGGGCGACGGTGTCGGTGTGTTCGATTCCGTTGACCGCGGCCGCGATACCGCCGAGGACTCGGGCGCGGAAGGCGGCCTCGTCGACCTGCTCGGGCAGATGGCCAGCCTTGATGCGGTCGAACGCGTCGCGGAGTTCGGTGCGTGCATCTTCGATGGGGATGTAGCCGCCGAAGTCGCGGTCGTATTCGGTGATTCTGTCGTCGGTGCCCAGGTCGAGTCCCAGTTGGGCCGCCACCGGGGTGCCGGTCTGCACTGCCCGGAGCTGAGTGCTCGCGATCGTCCGGGTGATGGGGAAGCGGGACAGTGCGTCGGGGAGGCGACCGGCCTGCTCGTGTCCGAGTTCGGCGAGGGGCGGATCGGCGGATTCGTCGGATCGCAGGGGGAGCGCATGTCGAATCAGGATCAGCTGCACACGATCACCTAACCACGAGCGATCTGCCGCTGCGGATCACCATCGTCCGGAAAGCGTGCACCTGCCCGGCTGCCGTCCTGCCGGACCACACCATGCCGATTCTTCGTCGAGCCGCGGGATCGGAGATCTTCACCTCGACGACCTCGGGACCCAGGCCACGGGATCGAGGCAGGATCGCGATGCCCAGGCCCGCGCCGACCAGGCCCCGCACGGTGTGAATGTCTCGGCCTTCGAATTCGATGTCCGGTGCTATCCCGGCGTCGGCCCACAGGTCTTCGCAGATCGACCGCATCCCGTAACCGTGACCCATCGCGATGTAGCTGTCGCCTGCGGTGTCCCGGACGTGGACCGAACGCGCACGCGCCAGACGGTGGTCGGCGGGTACGACGAGGACGAGCCGCTCGTCGTAGAGCTGGAACGAGTTGGCCTCGGTGTGTTCGGCGCTGAGCGAGACGAAGGCGAGATCGGCCAGCCCGTCGTCGAGACGGTCCAGGCACCGTGCCCGCGCGCCTTGATCCAGGTCGAACGTCACCGCCGGGTGGTCCCCGCGAAATTGCCGGATCAACGCCGGAACGATGTCCTCACCGAGGGTGTTCTGGAAGCTGATGGCGATGCGGCCCCGAGCGTTCGCATCGTGTTCCCCCGCGGCGTCGAGGCCGGCTTCGAGGTCGACGGCGACGCGTTGCAGGTACGGGACGAGTATTCGGCCCGCGGTGGTGAGCGCGATACCGCGTCCGCTCCGTTCGACGAGCTGTACCCCGAGGATGCTCGACGCCCGGGCGATCTGCCGGCTGACAGTCGGTTGGGGGACGCCGAGAAGCTCGGATGCTTCGGTCATGTGCTCGGTCTCCGCGACCGCGAGGATCGCCGGTATCAGAGGAAGTAGGTGACGGGCCTCGTCGCGCATGAGCAAATCATAACGCTGATGCATGAATTCGAACCCGATCATGCATTGGACCGTGATAGTTTCCCGGCCTAACGTTGCCGTCATGACTGCGACGACCGACGTGACACTGGAGTGGGAAGGCCACCCTCGTGGATCGCGCGAGTACAAGCGCCTGGTGGCGGCCCTGTTGTTCGCGGGTATCGCCACGTTCGCTCAGCTCTACTCGGTCCAGGGGATCCTGCCTCTGATCGCATCCGGCCTCGAGATCACACCGTCCCAGTCCTCCCTGGCTGTGGGATTGGCCACCGTCGGTGTCGCGGTGTCGGTGCTGCCGTGGTCCGTCGTGGCCGACCGCATCGGTCGCGTCAAGGCCATGAGCATCTCGATCGTCGTCGCCACGATCCTCGGCCTGGTGGTGCCGTTGTCGTCGTCGCTGCCGGTGCTGCTGTCCATACGATTCTTCGAAGGTGCAGCGCTCGGTGGACTCCCGGCCATCGCGATCGCCTACTTGAGCGAGGAAGTCCATCGCAACCACACGGCACTCGCCGCCGCCACCTACGTCTCGGGCACGACACTCGGGGGTCTGCTCGGCCGCATCGTCGCCGGACCGGTCGCGGAGGTGACCAACTGGCGCATCGGCACCCTCACGGTGTCGATCCTCGCCGCCGTCGCCGCGACGTTGTTCCTGGTTCTCGCACCGGTGCCACGACGCTTTCGAGCCGGTGACTCGGCCGGTCCGTCGCTCGGCACCCGCCTGTGGGCCAACCTGAAAGAACCGGGAATGCTGGTGCTGTACGCGCAGGCGTTTCTGTTGATGGGCGGATTCGTCGCGATCTACAACTTCCTCGGATTCCGCCTGGAAGGATCCGGTTTCGGTCTGCCGCAGTCGCTGATCAGCCTGATCTTTCTCGCCTACCTCAGCGGCACGGTGTCCTCACGTGTCGCCGGTCAGCTTGCCGTTCGCCACGGTCGAGCCGGGGTTCTGGCCGGGTCCACGCTGCTGATGATCGCGGGCGTCGGCCTGACGATCAGCAGCAACCTGATCGTCATCCTCGTCGGCCTGGTGATCCTGACCGTCGGGTTCTTCGCGGCCCACGCCATCGCGTCGGGCTGGACCGGTCAACGCGCGACCGTCGGGCGTGCGCAGGCGACGTCGTTGTACAACCTCTTCTACTACGGCGGCTCGTCCGTCGTCGGTTGGCTCGGCGGCGTGGTGTACCAGCAGTTCGGGTGGACCGCGATGGCACTGTTCGTCATGGGCCTCGCGGTACTGGCCCTGATTGCGGCAGCCTCGCATCATGCGTTGACGAACAGGACCGCGATCCAGAAGAAGACGGCGATCACGACGAACAGAAGCACCACGCTGACGTAACCGAGGATCAGCCCGGCGAGCGCGATTCCGGCGCCGTCCTCGCCCGTCCGCTTGATCTGACTCCGAGCGATGTGGCCGAGAACGATGGCGACGAAGCCGACGAGCCCGGTGAACAACCCCACCACGCCGCAGATCAGTGCCGCGACAGCGGTGGAGTTGGTCCGGGGCGGGCCGGGGACAGGCCCTGCGTAGTGCCCGTACGGGGTGCCCTGCGGATAGGTCATGCCCGAGTGTTGCACTCTCGGACAAATCGGGCAATCGGCACCGGAAGCTAGGAACCGATCTTGCCCCAGCCGACGTAGGCGTCGACCTCGAGCAGCCCGGTGACGCGCTCCTTGTCCCGCACGGGGTACGGCTCACCGGTGTAATGCGTGGAGATCCGGTCGATGTCGACCTGACCCGGATCGTCCTGCAGCGTGATGGTGCCGTGAATGGTGACGTGGGTGTACCAACTCGCCTCGTCGAGCACCGAGATCGACACCTTCGGGTTCGCCCGAATGTGCTCGAGACGCTTGCGATCGGCCTGGAAGTTCAGAACGATCTTGTCGTCCTCCCAGAGGTACCACGTCGGCGCCGTGATGGGCGTTCCGTCGGCACGAACAACCGCCATGACAGCGGGATTGGGCTTCTTCAGAAGTTCGATGGCATCTGCAGGCAACGGTGGCTTCGGCATGACGCCCAGCCTAACCGCCGACGAGTCCGAGGTTGTGGACGAAAATCATCGGATTGTCGTCCACAACCTCGGGCGGGAGTGGAGCCTGCGGAATGACCCAGTTAGGCGGGAGTGGAGCCTGCGGAATGACCCAGTTGGGCGGGAGTGGAGCCGGTTACAGCTTGGGGAGTTTGACGACCTGCCCGGCGTAGGAGAGGCCTGCACCGAATGCGAGCAGCAGCGCGGTGTCGCCTTCCTTGGCCTTGCCGGTGCGGAGTAGTTCCTCCATGGCCAGTGGGATCGACGCGGCCGACGTGTTGCCGGTCTCGGCGATGTCGTTGGCGACCGGGGTCTCCTCGTTCAGGTTCAGGCTCTTGGCGAGGAGTTCGGTGATGCGGCTGTTGGCCTGGTGCGGGACGAAGGCATGCAGTTCGTCGGCTTTGATGCCGGCGACGTCGAGGACCTTCTGTGCTGCCTTGCCCATCTCGAACGCGGCCCAACGGAACACGGAGATGCCGTTCATCTTGATCCACGGACGTTCGGCGTCCTCGCCGGTGATGTAGTCGTACCAGTCGATGGTCTGGACGATGGCGTCGGACTGCGATCCGTCCGATCCCCAGACGACGGGGCCGATCTCGGTCTCGTCGCTCTGCCCGACGACTACTGCGCCTGCGCCGTCGGCGAAGATGAAGCGAGTGGTGCGGTCGTACGGGTCGGTGGTCAGGCTGAGCTGCTCGGCACCGATGACGAGGACGTACTGTGCCGTTCCGGCCTTCACCAGGTCCGATGCGACAGCGAGCGCGTAGCAGAAGCCGGCGCAGCCTGCGCAGATGTCGAACGCGGCGGGGCCCTTGGTGCCGAGGCCGTGTGCGACCTTCGCGGCAGCCTGGGGCGTCAACTCGAGGTGCGTCGACGTCGCGACGATGACGGTGTCGATCTGCTCGGCGGCGATGCCGCTGGCTTCGAGCGCCTTCTTGCCTGCGGAGATCGACATCTGGACGACGTTCTCTTCGGGTTCTGCGAACCGGCGGTTCTTGATGCCCGATCGAGTCTGGATCCACTCGTCGCTCGAGTCGATGAACTCGCAGATCTCGTCGTTGGTCACCACCCGCTCGGGTCGGTGGACTCCCAAGCCGAGGAGCTTGGTCTGCCGGCCTTGCGTTGTGCTGATCGCACCCATCTTCAGTTCCTCTCGGTGGCTACCGTGCCATCGCCGGGCTTCGGCTCGGGTCTTGGGCAACGGGCTCGACAGAACACGTTACGTGTCGATGCTCCTGTGATGTGACACCAACCTCACGATGAGAGCGGAGACGTCCGCGGGTTGATCGATCATCGCGTGATGATGGGCGTGGTCCACCACGGCGAACTCGGCTCCCAGGTATCCGGCGAGCCGCGCCTGCTTGCGCAGCCACCAGCGACCCCACGGCGTTTGCCTGCCGGTGTGCGCGGCCGCGACGATCGCCGCGGACTCGAATCGTGTTCGGCGCCGGATCTCGTTCAACTCCGCGGCCATGTCCGGGTAGACGAAGTCCTCGATCAGGGCGGCTTTCAGATACGACCGTCTCCGGTAGATCCGCCGGGTCCAGTCCAGCGTCTCGAGCGGAATGCCGTCGGGTGGGATGGAGTGGTTCAGAATCCTGCGGACCGTCGGTCCCAGAACGAACTGAAGACCGCTGCCCGACGCCACCGCCGCGAGCAGGTGGGCCCCGGCAACTCGCCACGGTTTCGGAAGAACGACCCACGGGTCGCGTTCGGCACTGGAGTCGAGCAGCAGCACACCGGCGGTCCGCTGCGGATACAGCCTCGCGAAGGCCTCGGCGTAGAAACCGGCGATCGAGTGCCCGACGATCACCGCCGGGCTCGTCAGCTCCAAGGAGTCGAGGACGGCGAGAATGCGGGCGGCCTCGTCGGCAACCGTCGGGACCCGGTCGTCGGGAAGCGGTTCGCTCAGCCCGAAGCCCGGCCGATCGAACACCACGACGGTGTGGAACGGGGACAGAATTCGGACGCAGTCGTCCCAGTCGAACCAATTGCTTGCCAGTCCGCCGCACAGCACCACCGTCGGCGCGGCTCCGAATCCGTCCTCACCCTGCGCATGAGACAGGACGACGTGAGTTGTCCGGTCGTCGACGGTCACGAACTGCCCGGGCGCAAATTGTTTCACGTTGAACAATCACTGCCGGGGTTTGGCGAGCGGGAACGCGAGGGTCTCGCGGATGGAGCCACCGGTGATGAGCATGACGACACGGTCGACGCCCATGCCGAGTCCACCGGTGGGCGGCATGCCGTACTCGAGGGCCTGCAGGAAGTCCTCGTCGAGACTCATCGCCTCCTCGTCACCGCCTGCTGCAAGCAACGACTGCTCGGTCAGACGCTGACGTTGATCGACCGGGTCGGTGAGTTCGCTGTACGCGGTACCCAACTCCACGCCCCAGGCGACGAGGTCCCACTTCTCCGCGACGCCCGGTATGGACCGGTGCGGCCGAGTCAGCGGCGACATCGACGTCGGGAAGTCCTTGTAGAACGTCGGGAACTCGGTGTAGTCCTCGACCAGGTGCTCGTACATTCCCTGCGCGACGGCCCCTGCGTCCCATTCCTTCTCGTAGGGAATGTCGTTCTCGTCGCAGAGTCGCTGCAGTTCCGCGAGCGGTGTACTGGGCGCGACGTCGACGCCGAGTTTCTCCGCGACGGCTCCGTGCAGTGTCTTGACGGGCCACTCCCCGGAGATGTCGATCTCGATCATCTCGCCGTTCGGTCCGTCGGGACGCAGGATGATCTCGCGCCCGTGTGCCGCGACGGCTGCTTTCTGAATCAGCTCGCGGCACAGCACCATTGCGCGCTCGTAGTCGCTGTGTGCCTCGTACGCCTCGAGGATCGTGAACTCCGGATTGTGCTTGAAGTCCGCGCCTTCGTTGCGGAAGACCCGACCGATTTCGAACACCTTGTCCATGCCGCCGACGCACAGACGCTTCAGGTACAGCTCCGGAGCGATACGGAGATAGAGGTCGAGGTTGTACGCGTTGATGTGGGTGATGAACGGCGCCGCGTTGGCACCTCCGTGCACCTGCTGCAGGATCGGCGTCTCGACTTCCATGTAGCCGCGGTCGGACAGTGAATCCCGCAGAGACTTCACGACGTTGCTGCGCGCGATCATCAGGTCACGGGCACTGCGGTTGATCGCGAGGTCGACGTAGCGCTGACGCACGCGGGACTCCGGGTCCTGCAGTCCTTTCCACTTGTCCGGCAGCGGGTGCAGGCACTTGGCGTTCATCCGCCACTCCGCGGCCAGCAGCGAGAGCTCACCCTTCTTGCTGCGGCCGATGGTGCCACTGACCTCGATGAGGTCGCCGAGGTCGAAGTCGGAGTCGAAACTGTCCAACCTGTCGCCGACGCGTTCCCGGTCGAACAGCACCTGGATGTCGTCCGTCCAGTCCCGCACGACCGCGAACGCGACGCCGCCGTAATCGCGGTTGCGCAGGATGCGGCCGGCGATGCGGACCGTCGTTCCCTGCGGGGCGGCCAGTGCTTCGGCGACGGAATGCGTCGGGGGATAGGCGACGGGATAACCCTCGGTGCCCTCGTCGTTCAACCGCTGGAGCTTTGCGAGCCGCACCCGCACCTGGTCGGGACGCTTGGGGCCCCGCTGGGGCTCGTCGTCCTCGTCGATCTGATCGGGGCCGCTGCCGTCGGCGTGGATGTCGGCGGTGTCCGCCAGGGCCGCCGGGACCGCCGTGTGAGAACCGGTGTGCTTGTGGGCGCGCCGGAAGCTCGGAAGCGTCAGGAACCCTTCGGCGATGGCCGACGCGATGCCGACCTTGGGAAGCTCACGGTTGTCCGCGAAGCACAGGTACCGGGGCTCCCAGTCCGGCAGGTACTTCAGGTTGGAGCGATACAGAGCCTCCAGCTGCCACCACCGGGAGAAGAACACCAGCACCGACCGCCAGATCCGCAGGACAGGGCCTGCGCCGATGCGGCTGCCCTCCTCGAAGACCGCACGGAACACCGCGAAGTTCAACGAGATCCTACTGATTCCGAATTGATCTCCGCCGGTTGCCAATTCGGTGACCAGAAGCTCGATCACACCGTTCGGTGCCTGCGGGTCGCGGCGCATCAGATCGAGCGACACTCCGGTGCGGCCCCACGGAGCGAGCGAGAGCACCGCGACGGTCTTCTCGCCCTCGCGGGCCTGAACCAGTAGGCAGTCACCGTCGAGAGGATCGCCGAGGCGGCCCAACGCCATCGAGAACCCACGCTCGGTCTCGGTGTCACGCCACTCGTCGGCGCACCGGATGATGTCGGCCATCTCCTGAGCCGGAATGTCGCGGTGGCGTCGTATCTGCACTGTGACGCCTGCCTTGCGGGCGCGGTTGACCGCCTGCCTGACCGGCCTCATCTCCCGGCCGGCGAGGTTGAACTTCTTGGTGTCGAGGATGGCCTCGTCGCCGAGTTCGAGAACGTTCAACCCCGCCCGCTTGAACGCCGTGGCGCCCGTCTCGCTCGCGCCCATGACCGCGGGCGTCCACCCGTACTTCTCCGCCAGGTCCAGCCAGGCATCGATTGCGTGCGGCCACGCCTCCGGGTTGCCGATGGGATCGCCGCTGGCGAGACACACCCCGATCTCGACACGGTAGGTGACGGCGGCTTTGCCACTCGGTGCGAACACGACGGCCTTGTCGCGGCGGGTCGCGAAGTATCCGAGCGAGTCGTCGGCGCCCCACTTGTCCAGCAGGCCGCGAAGCGCGGACTCGTCGCTACCGGTCAGTGCGTTGGACGAGCGCTGCGACCGGAACAACGTGACGACGGCCGCCAACAGTGCGAGCGCCCCGAACAAGCCGAGGAGCGTGTTGACGAAAACGTGTGTGCGGCCGTCGAACTGCTCGTTGTCGACGGTTGCGAGGGCGGTGACTCGGTTGAATGCCCACAGGAACGTCTGGTTCTCCGGGAGTGTGCCGGGGAACAGAGCGACCAGCGCCCAGCCGACCAGCGTTCCGACGACCGCGCCGAGGATCAGTACACCCAGAGCCTTCCACGCCGCACCGCGTCGAACACGGGTGTAGAACTCCTTGCGAGCGGCGATGAGCACACCGACGATCACGATGTGCACGCCCAGCGCGATCCACGCGCTGATGTTGTTGCCGTCGATCACATCCGCCAGGTTGCTGACCGCGACGAGCACGAGATACAGCGTCAGAAACCACCAGGCGATGCGTTTGCGGCTCGCGAGGGCGGCTGCGGTGAGCCCGAGCACCAGAGCCCACGCGAGCGAAGTGTCCGGTGCGTCGATGTAGTAGTTGTCGATGTACTCGCGTGGCACACGGATGACGGCGCGCAGCGCCGGAGACAGGCTCCAGAGAAACACCAGTACCGCGAACACCCCGAGGACGAGCCCGGAGATGTGCGGCACCTCGCGCAGACGCCCGTGCTCCGGCGGCGTGAATGCCCGCGGAGTGCGGTGTTCTGGATTCTTCGTCGACTCCGATGTCACCGGTGTGCTCGTCACGATCCGCTCCTGCCCTCGGCGCTTGCCGTTCCCTTCGTCGGCTGCTGCGAAAACAGCCGAGGTAACGGTAGCGCCGAGGACCGACTTCGAGTGATCATTCGGCGCCTCGCGGCGCGGTAATCACCCGCCGCGGATCAGGCGGGATGGACCGGTGTGTGCTGCTTCAGCATTCCCAATGCAGTTTTCAGGCCGCGGCGCCGGCCCGTCGCCGGATCCACACCGAACACTTCCTTGATTCCACCGCGAATGCGGAACTTCAGCTCGGACGACGTTTCCGGCGCATTGTCCGATGTCGCGGAGAGCAGTCGATTCGGCAAGGACAGTTTCAGAATGGTGCGCAGCGTCTGCCCGTACTGGTGAGCAAGCGAACCCGTCGTGTACGGAAGGTCGTACTTGTCGCACAACTGCCGAATTCTCGGAGCGATCTCCGCATAGCGATTGCTCGGTAGATCCGGAAAGAGGTGATGCTCGATCTGGTAGCAGAGGTTGCCGCTCATGAACGCCAACGTGTCGCCTGCCTCGAAATTGGCGCTACCCAGCATCTGTCGCAGATACCATTCCGGCTGCGTCTCGGTCTCGTATTCCTCCAGCGTGAACTTCTCCGCGCCATCGGGAAAGTGACCGCAGAAAATGACCGCGTACGACCAGTAATTCCGAATGAGATTGGCGACGACATTCGCCGTGAGCGTCGACTTCCACGCAGGGCCGGTCAGCAACGGGAAAAGAACGTAATCCTTGCCCACCTGCTTTCCGATCTTGCGGACGACGTCGACCGCCATCTCCTTCTTGTCCTCCCACTTCACCTCGCCGGTCCTAAGCTTGTCGGTCTCGAGGTGATGCAGCGCCACGCCCCACTCGAAGAACGTCGCCAGCAACGCGTTCACCAGCGGCTGCGCGACATACTTCGGATGCCACTCCTGATCGCGCGTGATGCGCAGAATGCCGTAACCGACATCGTTGTCCAAACCGACGATGTTGGTGTACTTGTGATGCGTGAAGTTGTGCGAATGCTTCCACCCCGACGACGGGCACGTGTTGTCCCACTCCCAGTTACTGGAATGGATCTCAGGATCGTTCATCCAATCCCACTGACCGTGAATGACGTTGTGCCCCAACTCCATGTTCTCGATGATCTTGCCCGCACCGAGCAACGCAGTACCGAGCAACCACGCAGGCCTCTTCTTGCTCGCGAACAACACCGCCCGGCCCGCAACCATCAACGACCGCTGAAACGTGATGGTTCGCTGGACATACCTGGCATCCCGCTCACCACGAGAATCCTCGACATCACGCCGGATCGCATCCAACTCCGCACCGAGCGCCTCGATATCCGCCTCGGTCAAATGGGCATATTCCTGAATATCCGATATCGCCATGATTCCCCTCCACATGCGAACCCGAGTGTCCCCGGTCACCACCTCGACCCTACGTACCCCCGGCCCCGCCGTCGACCGGTGTCCGCTACCCCCTAGTTTTTGCGGACCGAACGTGACGTTCGGTCACTCCAAGTGACCGAACGCCACGTTCGGTCCGAGGTAGGGGCGAAAGACGTGCGCGGAACGGGCGACATCGGGGGTGCAACGGCACGTCGGAACCCAAGACCGGTCGACGGTTCACATGGTTAGCTGGCCGCAAGAACCAGCCAGCCGACCTGTGAGGCCGGCTCGTCCGATGGAGAGTGCCGGTGACGGAGCAATCGGTAGCGGTCAGTGCACGAGGTATCGCCGTCCGGCGCTCGCCGGGGATGGCCTACGGCCCACTCGACCTGGAGGTGGAGGCCGGCGGGGTGACGGTGCTCGTCGGGCCTGCGGGGGAGGGTCGTACCGCGTTGTTGCTGACGCTGGCGGGCCGGATGTCACCGTCGGAGGGAACCCTGACGGTGTTCGGTCGAGGACGCACCCGTGACATCTTCGCCGACGCGGCCGTCGCCGGCATCGACGAGCTCGATTCCCCACCGGACGGGGTGACGGTGGGCGATCTGGTCACCGAACGGATTCGCTGGGATGCGCCCTGGTATCGACTCGTCCGCAAGGCCGGGTCGTCGGAGTTGGATCGAGTGTGTGCGCCGGTGTTCGGGCCGCGCACCCCGCCGTCGGCGACGGATGTCGTCGGCGAACTCGGTGAACTCGACGAATTGCTGCTTCGCATCGCGCTGGCTGATTCCTCGGCGCCGCGTGTGCTCGTCGTGGGCGATCTCGATCGATTGGGGAGCGCCTACGACCGGGACGTGCTCCTCGACAGACTCGTCGCGCTCGGCGAGCAACGCACGGTGATCACGGCCAGTTCGGACGCCGTCGACCCGTCGTCGGGCATCGTCGCGCAGATCTCCGTAGTGCCATCAGGCCGTCACGAGCAGAAAGACGTGGGGTGAGACGGTGCTCGCTGGACTGTCCTTCGGGACCGATATCAAGCGTTACGGACGCGGAACCCTCCCACGGGTGGCGCTCCTGACCATCGTCGTCCTTCCCCTGTTGTACGGAGCGATGTATCTGTGGGCGTTCTGGAATCCGTTCGCCGCTGTCGACAAGGTGCCTGCTGCGCTCGTCAACTCCGATCGAGGGGCTGTTGTCTCCGGCGAGGAGCTCGATGCAGGCCAGCAGGTGGCGTCGGCCCTGATGGACTCGGGTGAACTGGACCTGACCCTGGTATCGGAAGAAGAAGCCGCGCAGGGTGTCTCGGACGGAGACTACTACTTCTCGATCACGCTTCCCGAGAACTTCAGTGCCGCAGTCGGATCCCCGACGGGTTCGGACCCGCAGAAGGCCGAGCTGGCCTTCGCGTTCAACGACGCGAACAACTATCTCGCGACGGTCATCGGCCAGAACGCTGCGCAGCAGGTACTGAATCAGGTCGGCTCGACCATCGGCGAGCAGGCGGTCGACAAGGTTCTCGTCGGTCTCACCGATGCAGGAGCCGGACTGTCGAAGGCCGCCGACGGCGCCGAACAGCTGTCCGACGGCCTCGTGACCGCCGACGCGGGGGCTGCGCGTCTGGCAGAAGGGTCGAAGACTCTGGCGGACAACATGGTCACCGCACAGGACGGCTCGGCGCAGCTGGCGGCAGGAGCAAGCGAGCTGTCGACGGGCATCACCACGGCCACCGATCCGTTGCTCGCGATCATCGGTGACGTCGGTCGGATCGGCGTCGACCCCGCCCAGCTCGGAGCGGGCGCCACACAACTGAGCACCGGAATCGACGCCGTCGTGTCCCGGCTGGGCGAGGTCGGTGCAGTGCAGTCCCAGGCGGCGGTGGCCGTCGAGCAGGCGGTGACGATGTTGCGGGCCAATCCGGATCCGTTGTCCGGGCAGGTCGCGTCGGCGTTGACACCAGTGCTGGACACACTGCGCACGCAGGGGATCGACCCCGGTACCACCGCGGAATTGAACAGGTTGTCCTCCGACGCGCAGCAACTGTCCTACCAACTCGACGACCCGAGCAGTCCGCTGCGCACCGGTTTCACACTGCTCCAGGACGGTGGGCTGCAATCCGACGTCCTGCGGCTTCGAGACGGTGCCCAGCAGCTCGCGACGGGATCGGCAACCCTCGCCGACGGGCTGGTTCAGCTGACCGACGGAAGCAACAAACTCGCCTCGGGCGCAGGTGAGCTGGCCGACGGGACCACGAGGCTCGACGCAGGCGCGAAGGAACTGTCCACAGCCCTGCGCGACGGCGTGTCCCAGGTGCCGAGTTGGACCGAGAACCAGAGAACGTCGGTGGCACAGACATTGTCGGCGCCGGTTGCGTTGTCCCTCGAGTACGAGAATCGTGCGGCGACATTCGGCACCGGATTCGCACCGTTCTTCCTCCCGCTCGCGCTGTTCATCGGTGCTCTCATCATCTGGATGTTGTTGACGCCGTTGCAGTCCCGCGCCGTCGCAGCCGGTCTCGGTTCGATCCGAGTAGTTCTCGCATCGTACTGGCCCGCCTTGGTGGTCGCAGTGTGCCAGGTCCTGGTGATGTACACGGTGGTTCACTTCGGGGTCGGGCTGCACGCGCGGTACGTTGCAGGAACGATCGCGTTCCTCGTGCTTGCGTCCGCGGCGTTCCTCGCACTGATCCAAGCATTCAACTCGGTGTTCGGAGTGGCCGTCGGCCGCGTTGTGACCTTGGCATTCCTGATGTTGCAACTGGTCTCGGCCGGTGGCATCTACCCCGTCGAGACCACCGCCAAGCCGTTCCAGATCCTGCATCCCTTCGACCCGATGACCTACGCCGTCAACGGACTGAGACAGCTGACCGTCGGCGGCATCGACTCACGATTGTGGAGCGCCATCGCCGTGCTCTCCGGCGTACTCGTCGCCTCCCTGGCCGCAAGCTCCCTGGCAGCACGACGAAACCGGCAATACACCATGCAACGCCTATACCCACCCATCGAAGTCTGAGCGGTCGTCTGCCCCCTTTTTTCCGGACCGAACGTGACGTTCGGTCACTTCAAGTGACCGAACGCCACGTTCGCTCCGACGGAATGGGGTCCGGAAGCCGATGTGCCGTTCGGTCTCGACCGAAACGGACGTTGTCCACAGGGTGAGAGTTATCCACAGGCGGGTCGAGCCGAGGGCCGAAATTGTCGGTCCGGTGGTATTCGATGCGCAGCATGAAACGGGGCGACTGGGCACAAGACCGAGAACTGCTGATGAGGCATGCGAGAAACGGTGTGATCGGATCCGCGAAGCTGCGCAGGTTGGGGGTGGGGGCCAAGACGATCGTCGACAGAACTGCCGGTGGACCGTGGCAGCGAATCCTGCCTGGGCTGGTTTTGCTGCACAATGGCCAGCCGACCAGGCACGAACGCAACACCGCGGCGGTGATGTACGGCGGAACCGATGTGATGTTGTCGGGTCGCGCGGGGCTGGCACTGCACGGCTTCGGAGCGTCGACGCAGACAACGGACACGCTGCTTCTGATTCCGGACGAACGAAATCGGAAGGATTCGAAATTCGTGGTGGTCGAGCGTACGACGAGGTTGCCGGAGGCGACGACGAAGCGGGGGTTGCCTGTCGCGCCAATCGATCGATGCCTGCTCGACGCGTCCCGTCGGATATCCGATCTGCGACAGTGCACGGCGTTGATTGCCGAAGTGGTGCAGCGAGGCGGCGCCGAGATCAGGGCATTGATGAGGGAACTCGACGAGGGTTCCTCGCGCGGAAGTGCGGTACCGCGGCGTGCGCTGCACGACCTCGGCGACGGCGCCCACTCGGTCGCCGAGGTGGATGCGCGGGCGTTGTGCGCAAGGAGCGGCCTGCCCCCATCGATGGCCAACTGCGTCATTCTGAGTGAAGCCGGTGAGTTCATCGCGATCATGGACAACTGGTGGGACGACGTCGCCATGGGCGAAGAAATCGAATCCTTCCAGCACCATGCGTCGCCTGCAGCGTTCGAGAAGACGTACGAACGACGCACGGGTATTCAGAATCACGGCATCGTCCTGACCGCGCACACTCCGAAAGCCATCAGAACGCAACCGAATTCGGTCATCGCGGATCTACGTCGTGCCTACGATGAAGCGAGTGCCCGCCCGCGACCGAACGTACGGGCGATACCGTTGTCGGAGTGGCGTCAGGACGCGTCGTAGATCCAGATCATCTGGCGGCCGGTCTGATGCGACGTCGTGATCGGGTGATCGATCACGCGGTCGAGGCGGTATCCGAGGCGCTCGGGTACCGCCCGACTGCGGTCGTTCGCAGCATCGCAATGGATTTCGACTCGAACGATGCCGTCGAGCTCCGCGGCGAGGGCCGTCAGAGCTCGCGCGACACGAGTGACGATTCCTCGTCCCTCCGCATCTTCGGTGACCCAATAACCGATCGTCGCGTGATCCGGTCCCGCTAATCGAATCCCCGCTTTGCCGAGGAATTCATCGCCCGAACCGTCGGCGATCATGTAGTCGAACATCGAACCCGAATCCCATTGTGCAAGAGAGTCGGCAATTCGACTTTCCTGGGTTGCGACGGGTGTGGCGTCCTCGACGGCCCACTCCATCCACGGCGCAAGCCGCGGGATGTTCGACGCTATCGCCTCGGCGACGACAGGTGCATCGGCCAAGTTCTCCCGGCGAAGAACAATTTCGTCCAGGTCGATCCGAAGTGGGGGCATGCAGTGCAGTGTGCATCGATCATGGTTCGCAATGCGAGCGATTTTCGTCGCACCCACGTGGAGCGAACGTGGCGTTCAGTCACTTGGAGTGACCGAACGTCACGTTCGGTCCCGAAGTGGGGAACTGAAAGTGGGGAACTGAAAGTGGGGAACTGAAGCGGGGGCTGACGGTGGAGTATCGAGAAACGAGCCGCTGAATTCTAGGACGCTTGCCAGGATCGCCAGGTGAGCTTGCTGATGACGATCACGGGGCCGTCGGGGGGTGTGGGGGTGTAGTGCTCGTATTTCTTCACCAGCGCGGCGATGGCGGTGCGGCCGCGGTCGGTGTCGGCGTCGATGACTTCGGCCGAGCCGCCGGCGCGGATCCACCAGAGGTCTTTCCAGTTCTCGGAGTAGTTGTCGACGATGAGGCTGACGGCCGGGTCGGCGCGGATGTTCTCGAGTCGCTTGAGTTTCTGGGTGCTTTTGGGTTTCCAGTCGATGGCGGTGACGAGGGTGTCGTCCACGCGGGCGAAGACGATCGGCACGAGGTGCGGGGTGCCGTCGGCGTTGACGCTGGAGAGGATGGCGCGTCGGGCTTCGCTGAAGCGTCCTATTTCGTCGTCGATCTTCACGGTGCGTCGTGTCCTCGTGTCAGGCCGACGCGCTGTGTGCGTCGTTCGGCAGCAGGATCGTTTCGAGCTGTGGTGCGGTCATGGGCTTGCCCAGTAGATGACCTTGCCCGAATGTGACGCCCATGTCGACGCAGCTGGCGAGTTGGTCTTTGGTTTCGATGCCTTCGACGACGGTGTCGCGTCCGAGATCGTGCGTGACGTCGACGACGGCTTTGCAGAGCGAGGTCATGGCTCGTCTGCGCTGTAGGTCGCGACTGTCGAGGTGTTGGGTGAGTGATTTGTCGATTTTGAGGATGTCGACGGGCAGGGTGGCGAGGCGTTCGAGGGAGGAGAAGCCGGAGCCGAAATCGTCGATGGCGATGAGGGATCCGTGGCGTCGGACATCCATGAGTTGGTAGTGCACTGCGTCGATGTCGTGCAGCGATTTCGACTCGGCGAGTTCGAGGACCAGCCGGCCCGGTTCGATTCCGAGGGAGTCGATGATGCTGTTGACGTCGGTGGCGAGTGTGCCTGCGGCGAAGTGGAGTGGGCTGACGTTGACGCCGACCTGAATGTTCAGGTCTTTGCACTGCCAGGCGGCGAGGGTGCGGCAGACCTGCGAGAGGATCCAGTTGCTGAGCGGAATGATCAGGTCTGCGTCTTCGGCGAGACCGATGAAGCTGTCCGGCATCAGCAGGCCCAGTTCAGGGTGGTCCCACCGGATCAGTGCTTCGGCGCCGATGACTGCGCCGGACGCGAGTTCGACGATGGGTTGGTAGACCATCTGCAGCTCGTGTTCGGCCATCGCGACTCCGCGGAGGCGTTCGACGAGTTCGAGGCGTGTGCGGTTGCTGTCGCGCAGATCCGCCGAGAACACCTGGTGGCTGCTGCGGCCGAGGTTCTTGGCTGCGTGCATGGCGGTGGTGGCGTCGTGGATGAGCTGGACCGGGTCGTCGGAATCCGGTCCCGAGGTGGCGACGCCGACGCTCGCGGTCACCGTCAGCTGACGGTCGTCGACGGTGAAGGACGGTTCGAGGACACTGGAGAAGCCGGCGGCGAGGGCTCGAGCAGCGATCGACTGGCAGCCTCGGGCGATGACGACGAACTCGTCGCCGGTGAGCCTGCCGAGGGTGTCGTTGGGCCGGGTGGAGGCGGCGATTCTTTCCGCGACCTGCTGGAGAAGTTCGTCGCCGTGTACGGGGCCGAGTGCGTCGTTGAATTCACGGAAGCCGTCGATGTCGACGAGCAGGATGCTCACTTCGTTCTCGTCGGAGCGCACCGCGAGTTCGGTGGCGAGGAGCGCTTCGATCTCGTCGCGGTTCGGCAGACCGGTCAGGGGATCCTGGCGGACGGGCGCCTCCGCGGCCTGCGCGGTGATGTCGGTGTGGGTGAGGTAGATGCCGCCGTCGGCGAGGCGGGTGGCTCGGATTCGGTAGACCACGGACCCGAATCTGTGGTTGGAGGAGAAGACCTGCCCGGATCCGGAGATCAGGGCGCGCAGGCCGTCGACCAGTGAGATTGCGGTGTCGTTCCCTCGGGCGATCGCCGGTGCCCACAGGTCGAAGTAATTGGTTCCGGGGAGGCACCCGTCGGTCTGTGGTCGATCCGCCCAGAACGTGGACCACACGCTGTTGACCAGGACGACCACCCCGTCGACGTCCAGGACGACGACGCCGGACGGAACGGCGTCGAGCATGGTGCGCGCGAGGTCGTCGGTCCATTCGACGCGGGTGTCTCCGAGCCGCTCGCTGGTGATGTCCGTTGCCCAGATCGCGTGCCCGGAACTGCCCTTGACGGTGCGGTAGGACAGCCATTTCTGCAGGGTGTACGAGAAGTCCTCGTACACTCCTGGGCCGTTGCAGGAGGAGACGAACGCGGTCCAGGCGGGATCGGTGAACCAGGCGTCGATGCATCGTCCGACAAGGGTGTCGATCGGCGCCGTGAGCAGCGCCGCGGCAGCGGGATTTGCGTAGGTGACGACGAAATCTCGATCGACCAGCACGAGGGGGTCGGACAGCAGGTCCAGCTCGGCCTGAGGAACGGCAAATGGATTCTCGACGGCAGGGCGGGGCATGGGTGTCTCTCGGTTCATACTTCCCCCCCGTGGCCGGTCGGCCGCGTTCACCATAACCCGAAGTTTGCTTATGCGCTACAAACAGGTCGCCTTCCCCGTTTTGAGGCGACTTCGAGTGTGAATTACCCGGTTACTGGGGGCGCGCGGGTCTCGTCGAATTCCGGACCTGCACCGACCATGGGCTCTCAGGGATGCGGTCGAGGGAGCCGAGCACCCAGCGCGCTGCGTCGCAGCCCTGATCGAACAGTGATTGCGCGACGGTGGTCAGACCGGCGGCTCGGGCCGCATCGGAATCGTCCCAGCCGGTGATCGCAACGCCGTCGCAGCCGTCGAGCGGGCCGACGACATCGAGTGCCCCGAGCGCGAGGTCGTCGCTGCAACACAGAAGTGCGTCGGCGCCGACTAGTCGCCGTGCCGCGTCGGCGCCGTCGGGGGACGCGTTCGATCCGGCGAAGGCGACGGGAGTGGACTCCCACTTGAAACCCGCGTCGACGACGGCTCGGCGGAAGCCGGCGAGGCGTGCGGCGGTGACCGGGAAGGTGGCGTCGGCCGGGTCGGGGCCGTGCACGATTTCGACGACGCGGTCGCGATTGCGCGGAAAGCTGATCACTGCAGGCTTTGTCGACTGTCGCAGTCCTACTTGCCCGACTGCGAGTGCTGCTGCCGAATCGTCGATCCCGATCATTGCTGCGCCCGGGACGACGGGTCCGCCCTGGATGCAGACCGGCTTGCCGGTGCCGATCACGACGTCCAGCATCGGGTCGTCGGACACCGTGGTCCACAACACGTACCCGTCGACCTGAGCGCCGCGTATGCGCTCCAGATCGGCCTTCGCCGGCGAATTCGGCTGAGACCGGCCTCCATTGGGCAGCAGGACGAGTCCGGAGTCGGTGTCGAGGCAGGCCTCGGCGATTCCGGTCAGGAACGCGCGGGCCTGGGGGTTCTCGAACGAATACGTCAGTTTCTCGCTGAGGACGACGCCCACGTTGTTGGTCTTGCCGCTGCGCAGCGATCGTGCGCCCGTGTGCGGGCCGGTGTATCCGAGGCGCTCCGCTGCAGCGAGGACTCGCGTCCTGGTGGCGTCGGAGACGCGTGTCGGTTGGTTGTAGGTGTAGGAGACGCTCATCGTGGACACGCCCGCGGCGGCGGCGACGTCGGCCATGGTCGGGCGGGGGTGCATGCGTTCACACTAGCGTTCCTCGTCGACATGTGTAACGATACACATCATGGGTGACGGTAGATCTCTCGCCAAGCTTCTCGTTCTTGCGGCCGCGGCCTTCGTCTACGTGACCGCCGAGACGCTGCCCGTCGGGCTGCTGCCGGAGATCTCGTCGGACATGGGGGTCAGTGAATCGAGCGTCGGCCTGCTGTTGACGTTCTATGCCTACGGAGTCGCGGTGATGACGATGCCGCTCATGACGTTCGTGCGCAGGTGGCCGCGTCGAACAGTGGTCGTGGTGACCGTGGGCGCACTCGCGGTGTCGCAATTGCTGTCCGCGGTAGCCATCGGATATCCGATGCTGGTCGTCGCTCGAATGATCTGTGCTGCAACGCACGGCGTGTTCTGGGCAGTGGTCGCACCGGTCGCAGCATCGCTCGTCGCCCCGGAACGCAAAGGCAAGGCCATCGCGACGGTCTACGCCGGAACGTCGTTGGCGCTGGTGGCAGGCAATCCGTTGACCGCTGCCCTCGGCCAGTGGCTCGGCTGGCGCACAGCGGCCGTGTGCATCGGTGCCGTCGCGGGGATCATCGCGGTGACGCTGTTCGCGGTGCTGCCGACGATGAAGGTCGCCGACGCCGGCTCGGGCCCCGGATCACGGGTTCGCGTCCTCGACCGATCGCTGGTGATGATCTGTGTTGCAACGTTTCTCGCAGTGCTCGGCCACTTCGTCGCGTACACGTACTTCTCGTTGATCGTGGACCGCGGCCTCGGGTCCGTCGGAACGACCCTGACCGCGATGCTGCTGCTGTACGGGCTGTGCGGAGTCGTCGGTATCTGGATCGTCGGCAGGACCTTCGATCGCTGGCCGAGGCGATCCACCATCGGTGCACTGTCCGTCGTTGTCGCCGCACTCACCCTGCTGTGGACGACCATGCTCTCCGCCCCAGGTTCCCTTGCAGCACTGAGTGTCCTGGGCATCGGACTGTGGGGTCTGGCCTTCACCACCGTCCCGGTATGCCTGCAGTCGACCGTCCTGAACACCGCGCGCTCCGACCCTGACCGCGCCTCGGCCGTCTACGTCGTCGCATTCCAGCTCGCCATCGCCTCGGGCGCCCTCGTGGGCGGAATCGTCGTCGACAGGGCATCCATCGCCGACGTCATCGCCCTCGCCGGCCTACTCGTCATCGGCGCCCTCGTCACCGTCACCGCCGGGCGCAACACCTTCCCGGGCGCGCGTCCCACCGAACCGAACGTGACGTTCAGTCACTCCAACTGACCGAACGCCACGTTCGCTCCGGGAACAGGGGCCACGTTCGGTTCACGGTGCGGCGTCGAGTACTCCGATCCAATGGTGTCCGGGGTGGACGAGTCGAAGCCAGGACTGCAGACGTGCGCGCATTGCCTGGTCGAGATGGGGGAGGACGCGACGGAAGTCCAGTTCGTCCTTTGCCCGACAGTGTTTGGCTTTGAACAGCAACACCACTTCGGGTGTGGAATAGGGGACGCCGTCCGTGGTGCGCCGGATCATGACGTCGTACGGCAGGGAGATCGCCGAGTTACGTCGGTACACCCAGTGGTCCCCGGCGTGTGGTTCGCGAAAGACGTCCAGCCGATAGGTGCCGGCGTCGTCGCGCAGCCACGTCTGGAAGTGCCTGTCCAAATGGTCGGGATACGGCCACAACCGCCCGTCCCCGACGACATCCCACTCGTAACCGTCGAGCGCCGGAGATATCTCGCCGAACCGATGTGCCGGAACACCGATCTCCACGTCGCTGTGATCGCGAGCCGCGTCGTCGGTGAACAGCTCGAGCGCCCATCCCGCGGTGATGCACCACGGTGCTCGAACGGTTGCCAGTCGTTCCGCCACATCGACGGGTGACCAGGCGGCCCACCGCGAGGTGGCTTCGGCGTCGGAAATCGGGCGGCCGACGGACAAATTCACGGCCCCCATCATGCCTTCTGTAGGAGCGAACGCGGATTCCGGTCAGTCTGACTGACCGAACGTCACGTTCGCTCCGGGAACAGGGGCACGCTCGCTCCACGAACAGGGGCCACGTTCGGTCCGTGAACAGGGGCGAGAGCTGAACGACCGGGTCGAGGGGAAACGTCAAGAGGGGTTAAAGTAAGCCCAGGATTACCGGTGTAGTGGTCTGTGTGATGGGCGAGGGAATCCGGTGTGAATCCGGGACTGACGCGCAACGGTGACCACGAGTGTGGGAGTCCGATCGCTTGCCTGTTGCAGCGTATGTCCCGCGGCTCCGCGACCAGGGCCCCTAGTAGGAAGTTTGCGCCACCTCATGGCTATTCGTGTCCCCTTCGGTGTTGCTGTGCTGTCAGCAGCTCTTGTTCTGTCTGCTTGTTCTTCCGGTTCCGAGTCGGAGGCGGTGCAGGAATCGTCCGGCAATTTTCCGTTGACTATCTTCAACTGTGGTCAGGAGGTGGTGATCGATGCGCCTCCGCAGCGAGCGGTGTCGCTGAATCAGGGGTCGACGGAGATTCTGTTGAGTCTCGGTTTGGCGGATCGGATGGTCGGGTCGGCGACGTGGACGGATCCGGTGCGGGAGAACCTGGCGGCGGACAACGAGCGTGTTCCGCGTTTGGCGGACAACAAGCCGTCGTTGGAGGTGGTGCTCGACGCCGAGCCGGATTTCGTGTCGGCGTCGTTCGGCGGGACCCTCGGGCCTGGCGGGGTGGCGGAGCGTGGTCAGCTCGAGCAGCTCGGTGTGCCCAACTACCTGTCGCCGACGGACTGCAACGGCAAGACCGACGAGAGCGTCAATTCGGATGGTGCTCGTACTCAGCCGTTGGAGATCGAGTCCGTCTACCAGGAGGTTCGTGATCTTGCGGCCATCTTCGACGTGTCCGAGCGCGGTGAGGAGTTCGTCGCCGAACTGCAGGAGCGGTTCGACAAGGCGTCGGGCACGGTGAATGCGTCGGGCACCTCGTTGGTCTACTGGTTCGCCGATACTGCGACGCCGTACATGGCGGGGTGCTGCGGGTCGTCGGGCATCATCACCAATTCGGTGGGCGCGGAGAACATCTACTCGGACACCACCGACGAGTGGCCGCAGGTCAGCTGGGAGTCGGTGGCGGACCGCAACCCGACGGCGTTCGTGCTGGCCGATCTGAGCCGCCGGTCGCTGGCCGGTGACGCGTTGGATTCCAAGATCGAGTTCCTGGAGACCAATCCGGTGACTCAGCGCCTTCCTGCGGTGACCGACAAGCGCTACATCGTCGTGAACGGGGCGGATCTGAATCCGTCGATCAGGACCGTCGACGGCGTCGAGAAGGTCGCTGCTGCACTCCAGGGCTGGGGCCTGGCGAATTGACCGTGCCCCAGGCGGAGCCATCGGTGCGGAAGGCGGAGCCGTCGGTACGGCGGAGCTTTCTGCTTCCGCTGCTGCTGATCGGCTCCGTCGTCCTGGTGCTGTCGATCGCAGTGGCGATCACGATCGGTCCGGCGGATCTGTCGGTGGCCGATGTCTACCGAATCACGTTCGAGCACATGGGGTTCGGAAGCTCCGGCGTGAGCCGGATCAAGGATGGGATCGTGTGGGAGCTTCGGCTTCCGCGGACGCTGCTGGCAGCGGTGTGCGGCGCCGGTCTGGCTCTGTGCGGCGCGATCATGCAGTCCCTGCTGCGTAACCCGTTGGCCGATCCGTTCGTGCTGGGTATCTCGTCCGGGGCATCGACGGGCGCGGTGCTGGTCGCGGTCCTCGGGATCGGCAGCGGTATGTACTCGCTGTCGACGGGCGCGTTCGTCGGAGCGGTGTTCTCGTTTCTGCTGGTGATGTTGCTCGCCGCCGGTGCCGGGGGAGGCACCGATCGGGTAGTGCTCGCCGGAGTGGCTGGGACGCAGTTGTTCTCGGCGTTGACGTCGTTCATCGTCATCTCGTCGGCCGATGCAGAACAGACACGAGGGGTTCTGTTCTGGCTGCTCGGATCTCTCGGTGGCGCCGACTGGGGCGATGTGATGATGTGCGGGATCGTCTGTGCCGTCGGCATCGTCGTGTGCCTGCTGTATTCGTCGGCGCTCGACGCGTTCACCTTCGGTAACGACGCCGCGGCCTCGCTGGGAGTGTCCGTCAAGTGGATTCGGATCGTGCTGTTGGTCATCACCGCGTTGATCACCGCGACGTTGGTCAGTGCTGCCGGAGCGATCGGATTCGTCGGGTTGGTTCTGCCGCACGCGGCGCGGTTCCTGGTCGGCGCCCGGCATCGTCGGCTGTTGCCGACGACGGTGCTCGTCGGCGCGATCTTCATGGTGTGGGTCGACGCGATCGCCCGCACGGTGTTCCAGCCACAGGAAATTCCGGTGGGCGTGGTGACCGCGCTGATCGGCGTGCCTGCGTTCGCGGTGATTCTCTTCAGAATGCGGAGGACGAGATGACGATCGAGGCCGCATCCGTGCGTTGGTCTCGCGGCCACAACCAGATCCTCGACGGAGTGGATTTCGATCCGCATCCGGGTGAGACCGTCGGGCTGATCGGACCGAACGGGTCCGGTAAGTCGTCGCTGCTGCGGATTCTGGCGGGAATCGTCTCACCCGATTCCGGTGACGTCACGCTCGACGGCGCGCCGATGGCGTCGATGCGGCGCAAGCAGATCGCTCGACGCGTGGCGATGGTGGATCAGCATTCGGACACCGAGGTGGACATCGCGGTGCGCG
Organism: Rhodococcus sp. 114MFTsu3.1; assembly: GCF_000383555.1. Lineage (NCBI taxonomy): Bacteria > Bacillati > Actinomycetota > Actinomycetes > Mycobacteriales > Nocardiaceae > Rhodococcus > Rhodococcus sp. 114MFTsu3.1. The sequence goes on from NZ_KB911553.1 coordinate 164,677, forward strand.
ACGTGGTTCGACTCGGTCGGATCCCGCACCACGGTTTGCTGGGCGGAGATTCGGCAGCCGACGACGTCGCCGTGGACAAGGCCCTGACGGACACGGGAATGACGTCGAAGGCGAATCGGCTGTGGCACACCCTGTCCGGCGGTGAGCGTCAGCGCACGCAGATCGCCCGTGCGTTGGCGCAGGAACCGACGGAACTGCTCCTCGACGAGCCCACCAACCACCTCGACATCCAGCACCAACTCGACATCCTGGCGTTGATTTCGGGCCTGCCGTTGACCAGTTTCATCGCATTGCACGATTTGAATCTGGCGTCGATGTTCTGCGATCGCATCGTGGTGTTGCAAGCGGGAAAAGTCGTGGCCGTGGGCAGGCCGTCGGACGTCATCACCCAGGATTTGGTGCAGGAGGTCTACCACGTGCGAGCGTCGGTGGAACTGGACGAGACGGGCACGTATCCGCAGGTCACCTACAAACCGTTGGTCTCGAGAGCTGTTCGCTGATCCCCGCCGTCAGGCGCCGTCGCCGCGAGCTTTACGACGCTGTTCCTCGGCGCGGGCACGGCACTGACGCAGAAATTCCTCGTCGGCCTCGGCCGTGGTTCCGGTTGCCCGGCCGGGCCGCGTGTCGTATTCCGGATACGCCGAGTTGCTGCGGCGGGCTGAACTTCCGCCGCCCGCTCCGCCCCAGATTCCGCCGTCGACGGGCCGTCCCACGAGGAGCCACACGATCGATCCGGCGAGCGGGATGAAGATGACCAACAGCAGCCACATCATCTTGGGAAGGTGCCGTACACCGCCTTCGTCGGCGGTGATGACGTCGATCAGGCAGAACACCCACAGGATCATGATGATCAGGCCGAGGTACGGCATCGAACTTCCCTCCAAGTAGAGACCGGTCGGTCTTTCGCGAAGGGAACTTTACTATCGGCTCAGATTTCTGCACAGCGGGAAGTGGTCGGTACTCCTGCGAACCGATCCTTGATCCAGCCGAGCCCGACGCCGAAGTCCGTCGCCGCGGGTGCGAGGTGGTTGACCCCGAGGCCTCCTGGGACGGGCGGGAGCTCGTTGACGTACAGCGATGCGTCGGCGCCGCGAGAGCACCATTCGGTGACGAGTCGGCGTGCTTGGTCCGTCGGGATGAAGTCGTCGGCCTGCGCGGTGTTGACCAGAACCGGAGCGCTCGGGGTTCCGTTTCCGATGCGCTGGTCGTCGAAGACCCGCTGCACGACGGGGTTGCCGCCGATCGAGTCCGCCAGTGTCTTTCCGTCCTTGGTCCATTGCGCCGTGGAGGTGCCACCGAACTCGCGCCGAGCTTCGATGAGGCATTGCGTCGACACGCGCCTCAGTACTTCCTTGCCTCGATCGTTCGACGCCTCGTCGACGACGGACTGCAGTTCCGGATAGCGGGCGACGAAACCGTTGATCGCAAAGCCGATTGCCGCAGTCAGTCCCGTCCCGTCGATGTGCCGCAGTACGGCGTCGAGGTCGGAGGGAGGCGCACTCGCGTAGGTGCCGGCCACGTTCAGTTCCGGCGCGTAGTCACCTACCAGTTCGGCCGCCGATGCCGCGGCACCGCCGCCCTGGGAGTGCCCCCAGAATGCGACGGGTCCCGCATGGTCATCGTCGCCCAGTGTCGTGGCGGCGCGGGCGGCGTCGATCATGGCGTGCCCTTCCTCGACGCGGTTGACGTAGGTGTGGATGCCCGGTGTGCCGAGGCCGATGTAGTCGGTGACGAACACGCGGATGCCCTGTGTCAGGAATGCGACGGCGAAGGCGCCTTCGTAGTTGATGGAGGTGCTCCCGGTCTTCGGGTCGTATTGGCCGCCGGTCGGGAATTGCCGCGACGGCGCACACTGGTCACCTTGGCCCTGCGTGCCCGGCCCGATGACGACGGTCGGCGTCGGGCCGGCCGGGTAGGGGGCCGACGGTTCGAGGTACGTGCCCGTCACCGCGACGGGCGTGCCGTCGGCGAGGGTGGAGGTGTACTTCACGCGCTGGGCGGGCGCACCTGTCTGCCCGACGAACGGGATCGGCTCGGTAGCGACAACGGTCCCCGGTTCCGAGGGGATCTCCGCCGGTTCGGCGTAGAAGTCCGGTGCAGCCTGGGCCGGTACAGCACCGGCTGCCAGTACAAGTCCCGCTGCCACTATCAACCGCGCTGCCAGTGCAAGTCGAATACGCATGTCCACCCCTACTTTTCGATCACTCGTGCCAGAAATTCGATCAGCATCGCGGCGCTCACGTCGCGGGGCAACTGTTCGACGCCTGCAAGTACCGACGCCATGTCCAGGTCCCCGCTCCCGGTCACGCCTGCCGCTTGGAGTGCGCCGTACACCTCGTCGGACGACAGTGCCGATGCCTGTTCGGAGGTGAGCACGCCGTCGCGGAACAGTCGGGCGAGCTCGGCCAGTGCGGGCGGCGGCTCCGCTGCGGCCTGTCCACGCACGTCGTCGGCGGCACCTACGAGAGCTGCGACCAACTCGCCCTGCACGGACACTGTCGCGGGTGTGACGGTCAGATGAGTGGTGCGCGGCAGCACCGTTCCGTCGGATTGCGTCAACGACGGCTGTGCCTGCAGCGAGAAACCACGCTTGCCGACGGCGCCGAGCCACACATGCGGATCGACGGCAGCCCGCGGCCCGTCTGCGGAATCCTTGGCCACTGCGAACAGCGGCCCGACGGGGTCGCCGACGACGCGTAGCCCGTCGATGGCGCGGATCGCGGCGACGAGTGCCGTTGTGGAATCGTGCATTCGGTCGGTGAGGTCGGCGAATCCGTCGACGCCGAGTGCGGTGACTATCGCCCATGCCGCCGTCATCGCCCCGACCGATCTGGAACCGAGCAACGTCGGGTTGACGACGGGATATCCTGGCCAGTCCGTGAGCCCGAAGTACTGGTGGCGGTGGCGATCTCGGCCGCGCACCAGCAACAGCGATGCACCTTTGGGGGAGTAGCCGTACTTGTGCAGGTCCGCCGAGATGCTCGTGACGCCGGGCACTCCGAAGTCCCAGGCAGGCACGTCGCCCCACCAGGGCAGTGCCAGACCGCCGATACAGGCGTCGACGTGAACGGCCACCCCGCGCGCTGCCGCGATGGCAGCGATGTCCGCGACGGGGTCCATCGTCGCGAACGGGTAACTGGGAGCCGATGCGACGACGAGAATCGTGTCGTCGCGGATGGCGTCGGCGATGCGTCCTGGATCCGGCACGCCCGAGACCGGATCGACCGGTACGACAATGGATTCCACACCGAGTAGGTGCGCGGCCTTGCGGAAGGCGGCATGTGCCGTCGTCGGGTGGACGATGGAGCCGCCGTGCTTACCTGCCGCATCACGTGCTCCGAGGACCGCCAGGATGCAGCTTTCGGTGCCGCCGGTCGTGACGTTGCCGACGACGTCCTCGCCTCCGTGGAAGATCGAACGCCCGAAATCGACGAGATCCCGCTCGATCGTGGCAACCGAGGGAAACACCGTCGGATCGAGGCCGTTGACGGATTGGACCTCACGCATGGCCGCAGCGGCGAGCTCGTCGAGTTCGGCGACACCACTGTCGTAGACGTAGGACAGGACACGGCCGCCGTGGGTCGGTGCGTCGGCGGTGCGCAGCTCCCGCAGGCGCGCCAGCACGGCCTTCATGTTCGACGCTCTCATAAGGTCCTTTCGTCGATTCGGCCACGACGCCGGCTCGGCTCTGATATTCGAAACTGCTTCAGCAGAACGACACTCAGTATCACCAACGCGGCAGGAACGATCGAGCATCCCACGACGATGCCGGGAACCACCGAATCCGGTTGGGACACGATGTCGTCCGTCGTGCTGGACCGGAACCCGACCGAAGCGAGGATCAGCAGGAACACCGCAGGCCCGACGGCTCCCGCCCCTGTCTCGCAGGCAGTCCACACGCCGCTGAGTGCGCCTGCTCGTGATCGGCCGAAGCGGGCGGCGTCGTCCTCGATGGTGTCCGGCAGCAGGGAAAGTGGAAAGGCCTGCATCCCTGCGTATCCGATGCCGCAGGCGGCTGCCGACGCGAACACCCACGGGCCGGGCGTCCACAACGCGATGACGAACGACACGCTGCCGAGCGCGAAGACGATCGACGCCGCAACGAATCCGACCGTCCTGCTGTACTTCAGACCGAAGCGATACCACACCGGCATCACCAGAAGAGCGGGTCCGACGACGGCAGCGAACAGCAGCGTCAGCGCGGCTTCGTCGCCCAGGACGTAGGTGGCGAGATACTGCACACCTGCGAGCAGGATTGCGACCGCAAGTGCCTGAACGACGAAGGTGATCAGCAAGATCCGAAACGACCGTGTGGAACGCACTGCGCCGAGGCCTTCGCGGTACTGCGCCCACACCGTCCCGTCCGACGGATCGGCCCGACTCACCGATTTCCCTCTCGTGCCCCACACCGTCAGCAGCATGCCGACGCCCATGACCGTCGCCGCCGCGATCGCCATGACGAGGTATCCGGTGGGACCGCCGCCCGCAGCATCGCGAACCGCTGGTCCTCCTCCGCCGACCAGAAGGATCGCGGCGGCGAGCACCGCGATGCGCACGGTGACGAGGCGGGTCCGATCTTTCGCGTCGGTGTACAGCTCGGTGGGCAGCGCAATGTACGGCACCTGAAAGAAGCTGTATGCCGTTGCGGCGAGCAGGAAGAACACGAACACCCACAGCGCAGCAGGGCCGATCGGAGGCGCGAACGTCAGCACGAACAGCACGGGCATGGCCAGCGCGCCGACAACCATTTCCGGCGTTCGAGACCCGGTGCGCGCCGAGCGTGTATCGCTGAGCGCTCCGACGAGTGGGCCGAGCAGCACATCCCAGATCTTCGGAACCAGGATGACGAGCGAGGCGAGTCCGGCAGCCACGCCGAGGGTGTCCGTCAGGTAGTACGCCAATACGAGGCCCGGAAGAGCAGCGAACCCACCGGTGCCGATACTGCCTGCGCCGTACCCTGCAACAACACCCGCAGCAGCGCTGCCTGCAGGTACCGCACGATCGGTCACCCGGTCAGACTAGAGGTAGATCCGATGAATGCGAACGGTTTCGATCACCCTGACGTCAGGAGTGGAGCCGGCGGAATGACCCAGGTGTTCAGGAGTGGAGCGGGGGGTTCGGTTGGCGGTGATGGGGGTAGTGAAGTGGCGAGAAACGAATCGAGACGGAGGTCCACGTGGGGTTGAGTGAGCTCGAGGCGATGGTGAGACGCACCGTCACTGCAGGCCAGCCGTTCGAGTACGGCGCCGATGAGGCGGAGCTTGCCTATCTGAGTTCATTGGCGGCCGACGACGGCGTGGAGTTGATCTGCGAGATCGGCTTCAACGCAGGCTTTTCGACGTGGGCCTTTCTGTCCGCGTCGCCGACGGTCACGGTCGTGTCGTTCGATCTGGCCGAATACGAGTACAGCGATGCCGCCAAAGCTCACATCGACGAACTGTTCCCGGGCCGACACACCTTGATCCGGGGAGATTCGCACTCCACCGTCACCGAGTACGCCCGCACGAATCCCGACGTGCGCTTCGACGTCGTGTTCGTCGACGGTGACCATTCGCTGGACGGAGCGCGTGCGGACCTGGCGGACGCGCGCGCGTTCAGCACCACGGACACCGTCGTCGTCATGGACGACATCACCCCGTGGCTCTGGTTCGGTGAAGGCCCGACCGCTGCGTGGCAAGATGCCGTCGACTCCGGCTTGATCGACCACCGGAGCTACTACCAGGACGGCAGGATCGTGGACGCCGTCGTACCCCCGGCCGACCGAGCCTGGGCCGTCGGCCGCTACGTGACCCCCGGAACCTCGGCCGAAAGTACCGCTCCCATCTAGTTTCCGCGTTCCTGAAGCCGTGCCACACACCGCTCCACCGCCTCGAGTCCTCGGTCCAGGTCCGCTTCGCTGATCGTCAGCGCCGGCCGGAACCGAACCGAGCTTCCGCCACATCCGAGAGCAAGGACGTGCTCGGTCTCGCGGAGGTCGTCGATCAGACGATCCCGGGTGGTGGCGTCGGGAAGGGTGAAGGCGCACATCAGACCGCGGCCGCGTACCTCGGTCACCACGGCATGCCGCGACGCGATGTCCCGCATCCGTCCCAGCACGCGGTCACCGAGCGTGCCGGCGCGCTCGATCAGGTTCTCGGACTCGATCACCTCGAGAATGCGACGAGCCCGCACCATGTCGGTGAGATTGCCACCCCACGTGGAGTTGATACGCGACGAGACCTCGAAGACGTTGTTCGGGACGTCGTCGACGCGGCCGCCTGCCATGACTCCGCACACCTGGACCTTCTTCCCGAAGGCCACCACGTCGGGTACGACGCCGAGCTGCTGGAAAGCCCAGGCGGTTCCCGTCATTCCAGCGCCCGTTTGCACTTCGTCGACGACGAACAGTGCGTCGTGTTCGTGGCACAGCTGCCGCAGCTTCTGCAGGAACCGTGGCCGGAAGTGGTTGTCGCCGCCCTCGCCTTGAATGGGTTCGACGATGGCACAGGCAATATCGTGCGGGTTGGCTTCGAACGCGAGGCGTGCCGCGGCCAGGGCGTCGTCCTCCAGTGCGTCCATGTCCGCGCCGGTTCGGATGTACGGCGACGGGATGCGGGGCCAGTCGAACTTGGGGAAGCGGGACACCTTGTTGGGGTCGGTGTTCGTCAGCGACATCGTGTAGCCGGATCGTCCGTGGAATGCGTGCTCGAGGTGCAGTACCTGCGTACCCAGGTCGGCGTCCAACCCGTGCGCTTGGTTCCAGCGGCTCTTCCAGTCGAACGCGACCTTCAGCGCGTTCTCGACGGCGAGTGCACCACCTTCGACGAAGAACAGATGAGGTAGCCGCGGATCGCCCAGCACCCGTGCGAACGTGTCGACGAACCGAGCCATCGGGATCGAGTAGATGTCGGAGTTGCTCGGCTTGTTCATCGCGGCCTCGAGCAAATCGGCTCGGAACTGCGCATCGCCTGTCAGCCTGGCGTGATTCATGCCGAGAGCATTGGATGCGAAGAAGGTGAACAGATCCAGGTACTCGGTGCCGTCCCGCGCGTCGACGAGGGTGGATCCGCGGGAAGCCGTCAGGTCCAGCACCATCGCGAAGCCGTCGGCGAGCATGTGGCGGCCGATCGTGTCGTGAACGTCCGATGCGTCGAAGGAACCGGAGGCATGTGGGGTGTGCAATACCTGCGTCATGATCGCCAACGTACCCGACAATATTCCGTAAAGAAACGGCTACGACCGTAAATTTTACGGCGTTGTGACCCGTCGGCTAGATTGAATGTTGCTGCCACGGCGACGAAAGGTGATTTTCGCGATGACTTCCCCGGTCAAGCACGACGAGCTGAGCGTCCGTACCCGCGCAATCCTGGGACGCCTGGGGGTGACCGCCGACCTCGACGTGCCCAGGTCGGAACTGCCGGTCGTCGCACGTTCACCGATCACCGGGGGCAATCTCGCGTCCCTCGCCGCGGCCACCGCTGCGGATGTCGACGCCGTCGTCACCGTGGCGAAATCTTCGTTCGCCGAGTGGTCCGCCGTTCCCGCTCCGGTTCGAGGTGGACTGATCCGCGAACTCGGCGAATTACTGCGTGAGTACAAGGCCGATCTGGGCGAGTTGGTCTCCATCGAAGCGGGCAAGATTCTGTCCGAGGGCCTGGGCGAGGTCCAGGAGATGATCGACATCTGCGACTTCGGCGTCGGGCTGTCCCGTCAGCTCTACGGCAACACCATCGCAACCGAGCGCCCGGGCCATCGCATGATGGAGCAGTGGCATCCGCTCGGCGTCGTCGGAGTCGTCACTGCCTTCAACTTTCCTGTCGCAGTCTGGTCGTGGAACACCGTCCTCGCCTTGGTCGCCGGCGACACCGTCGTGTGGAAGCCGTCGGAGAAGACGCCCCTGACCGCGCTCGCTGTTCAAGCGCTGTTCGAGCGTGCCGCCGCCAACGCGGACGTCGATCCCCTCGTTGCGCAGTTGGTCATCGGCGACCGAGTGGCCGGTGAGGCGCTCGTCGACGATTCCCGCGTGGCTCTCCTGTCCGCGACCGGGTCCACGCGCATGGGCCGAGCCGTGGCGCCCCGCGTCGCGGAGAGATTCGGACGCGTACTGCTCGAACTCGGTGGCAACAACGCCGCAATCGTGACCCCGTCCGCCGATCTGGACCTGACGACCCGCGGGATCGTGTTCTCCGCGGCGGGTACCGCAGGGCAACGGTGTACGTCTCTGCGACGACTGATCGTGCATTCCTCCATCGCCGACGAGCTGGTCGGGCGGATTGCGAAGGCGTACGAATCGCTGGCCATCGGGTCGCCCCTGGACGCCGACACGCTCGTCGGGCCGCTGATCGACGCGCCGGCCTTCGCCGGCTTCCAGAAAGCGCTCGACGCTGCCGTCGGCGCTGGTGGTGTCGTGAAGGCAGGCGGTTCGCGCGTCGACATCTTCGGCGAGTACGCCTACTACGTCCAGCCGACGGTGGTGACGATGCCTGCGCAGACGGACATCGTGCGTCACGAGACGTTCGCGCCGATTCTGTACGTTCTCACCTACGAGACGCTCGACGAGGCCATCGCGCTGCACAACGATGTGCCACAGGGTCTTTCGTCGTCGATCTTCACGACGGATCTGCGTGAGGCCGAGCGGTTCCTGTCCGCCGCCGGATCCGACTGCGGCATCGCCAACGTCAACATCGGACCGTCGGGAGCGGAGATCGGCGGCGCGTTCGGCGGCGAGAAGGAAACCGGTGGCGGACGCGAATCCGGTTCGGACGCCTGGAAGTCCTACATGCGACGGGCAACCAACACTGTGAACTACTCCAACGAGCTGCCTCTCGCGCAGGGAGTCGAGTTCACCTGAGCAGGCCGTTCACCAAATCGTCGACGATGTCGTCGGTCGAGGTCTCCGGGTCGATCGGGTAGGTCAGTCGGTCGAACAGGAGACCGTCTATCGCGTAGTGGAACAACGCGATCTCCTTGGCGCCGCCGGGAAGTCCCGCGGCAAGGTTGAATTCGACGTCGCCGCGGAAGTTCGACCGTTGCCACGTGCCGAGAACGGCGCCGATCTCCGGCCGTCTCGACGCCTCGAGTCGCAGTTCGAACAACGCCAGCGTCACTTCTCGGTTGGTCAGGAGCCGCGCGACGATGTCGCGGGTGTACTCAGCGAACAGTTCCGCGCTCGGAGCTTTGGCGGCGAGCGGGGCATGCACGTCGGGATCCGGGGCGAGCCGTTCGCCGATGCGCTCGATCAATCCGGCGATGACATCTTCGCGCGTCTTGAAATAGTTCGACGTGGTGCCTTTCGGTACTCCTGCCTGCACATCGATGGCACGGTGGGTGAGTCCGCGTGCGCCTTCGGCGGCCAGGATCGAAATGCCGGCGTCGGCGAGATCGGATCTGCGTTGCGAATTGCGAGCCATGGAAAAAGACTAGCGCAACCACGACAGGTGTCGTACTCTCTGATTCGAACCACTACATCCGTCGTGATTGGAGATTCTCATGCGTGAACTGGTCTATTACGTAGCCGCCAGCCTCGACGGCTTCATCGCCGCCCCGGACGACACGTTCGATGCTTTCCCCCAGACGGGCGATCACATCGACATGATCCTGCGCGAGTACACCGACACGATCCCGACGCTCGGCCTTCGCGCCACCGGACTGACGCCGCCTCTGACGAGGTTCGACACGGTGATGATGGGATGGGGAACCTATGCGGCCGAGGGTGAACACCGGCGCGGCGGACCGTACGAGCATCTGAAGCAGTACGTGTTCTCTCGCAACCACACCGCCGACGATGCGGTGCCGGAGGTGACCGTGACGGACGAGGATCCGGTTGCCCTTGCGCTGGAGCTGAAGCAGCAGAGCGGATCGGACATCTGGTTGGCCGGTGGAGGGGTCTTCGCGTCCGCACTCGTCGACGAGATCGACCGGATCATCCTCAAGATCAACCCGATTCTGCTGGGATCGGGCAAGCGGCTCTTCGCCGACCGCGACTATTCGGTTGCGGACTTGAATCTCGTCGCCAGCACGCCGTATCGATCCGGGGTGGTCATCAACGAGTACACGCTCGACCGATCCTCGTAGGTCACACCAGGATGCTGTGCGCGCGCAGCCGTTCGACGATGTCCGGCGGTGGCCAGGCGGGAACGCGATAGCGAGCCGGGTCCAGGCCTGCCATCGGTTGGACACCACTGATGGACGCCACGTCGGCGAACTGGACGAAGAACGGCTCGACGCCCTCGCGGCAGAACGCCACGAGGTCGGTCTCCGGCAACGTGCAGTCCACCTCGTCGGCCCAGATGGTGACCGTACGGGGACCGAACGGAGTCGACTTGACGGTGACCGTGCCGATCTCGGAGTGCACACGATCCAGCTCGTACTGACGCTGTAGCCAGTCCGACTGTGCTGCATATTCTTTCGAGATGTGCACGCAACGGGCCCGTGCGCTGCCGGGATTGTCCGGCGCCGTGACGTCGAGCGTCACCACAGCACCCGAGTCGTCGACGGTGTACGCCTGCGGAGACAGGAACCGCGACGTGTGCAGATACTGCTCCTCGGCCAGACGGAAATGCTTGGCCAGCAGGTCCTCGTCGTCGCTGGGCACGACGTAGAGCGTGTCCACCGTGGGGACGAACGCCACTGGTGCACAACCGAACCGCGACCTGTGCGACTCGAGCCACCCCGAATCCAACAGCCACGACGTGTAGTACTGCCCGCCGCGGTCGACCAACCGTTGAGTGGCGCGGCCCTTCGTGGGGTCGGCATACCGGGTGACGGTGGCCAGATTCGACCGGGCCGCGGCGAACACCGTCGACGGATCCACACCCCATGTCTCGATCGACTCCCACGACACGATCGAGCTGTGGAAGGGCATGTCCACCGCCACGAGCTCGTCGACCAACGGGAACACGCGCCGCGACAACAGCAAACCCGACGGTGCGCCCAACGTGTACGTCGATGGTTTCAACACCGGACGCAGCCTCGGCAGCGCCTCGTGCCAGTCACCGGGCCAGAAGTTCGACGACATCTTCGTCGATACGAAATGCGCGACATGCGACTCCAGCGCCAGATCCGACGCTCCCGCCGTGTCGTGGAACAGGTGATCGAGCGGAAGGACCGACGACTCGTCGTACCTCACCGCGAACGCCGACGAATCCAGCCGAGCCCCAGCTCCACCCTCGACCGTGACACGTTCGATCACCAGACGCGCCAAACGCTGCCTCGGATCCTCGATCTCCCCCATCCCCGGAATGGTAACGCGGCATCGTCGTATTGGGGACACTCATCCGTCTGCGGGGGATTCGCCCGGGGGCCCGATGGTCGTGGCGCGGCGCTCTCGACGCTCAGGCACGGGTTGTTGCAGGCATGGGTGTGAGCGGCACAGGTGGTGGTTGTGCTGCTCACGGGTGGGTGTTCGATTCGATGGTCCCGGGGGTCCGGGGCTATCCGGTCCGGGTCTCGGGGTCGGGATCGTCTGATGGGTAGAGGTATTCCTGCGGGTGGTGGTAGTGGTTGACGAGCCCGTTGCGTCGGGGGTCGACGGATTCTGGTGGATGCCAGGCGGTGCGGCCGGGTTGGGGATGATCGGGTCCGGTGGTGGTGGTCGCCCACTGATTCGGTCCGTCGCCGACGAGGGGGTGATGGCAGTCGCACCCGAAGGTCAGGTCGTCGATGTCGGTGTTGCCGCCATCGGCCCATTCGTCGATGTGGTGGACCTGGCTCCAGGTGGCGGGGCGCGTGCAATTGGGGAAACTGCAGCCGCGGTCGCGTGCGATGAGGACGATGCGTTGATCGGCCGAGGCGAGCCGTTTCCCGCGCCCGAGGTAGAGGGCGCGTCCGTCGTCGTCGAAGACCGCGAGGTAATGGTGGGCGTGGGCGGCCATGCGGATGGCATCGCGAATCGAGACCAGCGATCCGGTGCCGGTGACGGCATGCCCGGACGCGGTGGCCAGATCGGAGGCGGACATCGAAATCACCGCGGTGACCGGAAGTCCGCGATGAGTTCCGAGGGTGCCGGCTGCGAGGGTCTGACGGAACACCGCTTTGACGGCATCGTGGTTGCGTTGGCCCTGGGTGCGCAGGTCCCGGCCGGCGCGTGCCTCCAACTCCGCGCCAGCAGCAGTCTCCTCGGGACCGAACAGCGTCAGCGGACCCGGCGACCCCACAGAAGCCGTACCCGACCTGGCAGCAGCAGTACCCGCCCCAGGATCACCTGATCCCGCCGTACCGAAACTCGTGGCGTCGCAATCCTGCTCGTCCGCGCCGTCACCGTCCGGGTTCGGTTCGTTCTGCCCATCACCGTCGGCGCTGTCGGCGCTGTCGGTGCTGTCGGGGGTGGTGCCGGGGTAGGCGGTGCTCAGGTCGGTGTCGTGGACGGGTTTGGGTTCGTCGGGGTTCAGCACTCCCTTGCGGGCGAGTTTGGCGAGAACCGGCTCCAGATAGGCACGGAACTCAGCGTCGATGACACCGGCCATCTTCGAGGTCCCGTCGACCTCCTGCGGCCCGAGCCGAACAAAGCATTTCCTCGCGATGTCCTTCTTGTCCCGCAGTTCCCCATCCGGATCCAACAACGCCGTCAACCGGTGCGCCGCGACCGTCAACTGCTCCGGCGAGACCTGTTTCGCCAAGTCCACCAACAAGATCTCCGACTGCACCAACGACTCGTGATCGATCCCGGCGGGCAGGGTGTCGAAGAACTTCTCGATCACCCGCACATGCGCAGCATCGAGATGACCCTCGCACTGCGCTCGCGCAGTCACCGGCAACAACGCATCGAGCTGCTCCCCGGTCAATGACCGCCGCCGCGCCAATTTCCCCGCGATCTTGATGCGTCTACCCGCGACTGCGGAATCGATCCGCAACAAACACGCCAACCGCGACGGATTCGACCGCTCCGGCAGCACCGCCAACCCGTCACCGTCCACCAACTCCGTCAACCACGTGTGCGACGTCCCGTACATCGCCCGCGACACCGACTCCATCCGCACCAACACCGCACGCCGATCCGCATCACCGACAACCCGACCATCCAACGACGCCTCCGCAACCGCACCCCACGCGGACTCCATCTCCTCCACCGCAGCACGCAACGCAGGGTCCTCGATCGGCAACACACCACGCGCCGTGTCGACCCGAAGGTCCCCGGCTACATCGTCGACGCTCTCCCCCAAAAGCATGGCTCCATCATAACCCGAAAACCACTAATTGTCGAACATATATTCGAATCACATTGTATGCCAATTCGCTCCGTGGAACTGGTGACCGCCCGACGGGTGCTCCACGATGCGAGCGGACGGCAACAACGCCGCGTTCGACGCCAGGTGCTCGAACGGAACCACCTCGTCGTCGCGGCAATGATGAAGCGCCAGAGAGGTAGTGGGCTCGGGTCCGTCGAACGCGTATTCGGGAACGTCCCACCCGCCGACCCCCCAATCCGGCATGGCCAGAAGGGTGGCCGGCTCATGGAAGCCCCACTGCCGCTCCGCGAGGACGCGTAGTAATACGGACGCACCGAACGAGTGCGCCACGAGGATGTCGGACGGGTCCAGCGATTCCAATCGAGCTCGCAGTGGACGCGCCCATGCTTCGAAAGACATGTCCTCGTCGGAGAACTCGGGCATGTCCACGTCGACACTCGACGCCCCCGCAAGGGCGTCGGCCATCGATCTGTCCTCCAGGAAACCACCGGCGCCGTGTACGAACAACAGTGTCGTCATGCGCTCGATTCTGCCCCGAAACCGGGCGTGCCGTCAGCTCCCCACGTAGGCAGCCAGGTGCTGCCCGGTGAGCGTCGAACCGTCGGCGACGAGATCAGCAGGCGTTCCCTCGAACACGACGCGGCCGCCGTCGTGGCCTGCACCGGGGCCGAGGTCGATGATCCAGTCGGCGTGGGCCATCACGGCCTGGTGATGTTCGATGACGATGACGGATTTACCGGACTCGACCAGGCGATCGAGCAGTCCGAGCAATTGCTCGACGTCGGCGAGGTGTAGTCCTGTTGTCGGCTCGTCGAGGACGTAGATTCCGCCCTTGTCGGCCATGTGGACTGCCAGCTTGAGGCGTTGGCGTTCACCGCCGGACAGGGTCGTCAGGGGCTGGCCGAGCTTGATGTAGCCCAGGCCGACGTCGGCGAGCCGGACCAGAATCTTGTGAGCAGCAAGCAGTTTCACCTCGTTGCCGAAGAAGTCCTCGGCCTGCGCCACGGACATGGCGAGCACTTTGCTGATGTTCTTACCGCCGAGGTGATATTCGAGCACCGACGCCTGGAACCGCTTTCCTTCGCACTCCTCGCACATCGTGGCGACGCCCGCCATCATCGCGAGATCCGAGTAGATGACGCCGTTGCCGTTGCAGACCTGGCACGCACCCTCCGAATTGGCCGAGAATAGAGCAGGTTTGACGCCGTTCTCCTTCGCGAACGCTTTGCGGATCGGCTCGAGCAGGCCGGTGTACGTCGCAGGATTGCTGCGACGGGACCCGCGGATGGCACCTTGGTCGACCGCGACGACGTCGTCGAGTTCGCCGAGCGAGCCGTGTATCAGTGAACTCTTGCCGGAGCCGGCTACGCCGGTCACGACGACCAGGATGCCCAGGGGCACGTCGACGTCGACGCTCTGCAAATTGTGCGAGTCCGCACCGCGGATCTCGATGACCTCGGAGTACTCGCGTACCGAATCCTTGACCGCCGCACGGTCGTCGAAGTGGTGGCCGGTGACGGTGTCGCTCGTGCGGAGGTCGTCGACGGACCCCTCGAAGCAGATCTGACCGCCGTTGGTCCCGGCGCCGGGGCCGATGTCGACGATGTGGTCCGCGATGACGATGGTTTCCGGCTTGTGCTCGACGACCAGAACCGTGTTCCCCTTGTCTCGCAACTGCAGAAGGAGCTGGTTCATGTTCTCGATGTCGTGGGGGTGTAGGCCTGTCGTCGGTTCGTCGAACACGTAGGTGACGTCGGTGAGCGACGATCCGAGATGGCGAATCATCTTGGTGCGCTGGGCCTCGCCGCCGGACAGGGTTCCGGCGGGCCGTTCCAGGGACAGGTAGCCCAGCCCGATCTGCACGAACGACTCCAACGTTTCCCGCAGAGATTCGAGCAGCGGCGCCACCGACGGCTCCTTCAGACCGCTGACCCAGGCGGCGAGGTCGCTGATCTGCATGGAACAGGCGTCGGCGATGGAGATTCCCTTGATCTTCGAGGACCGAGCGCCCTCGTTGAGGCGGGTACCGTCGCATTCGGGACAAGTCTGGAACGTCACGGCGCGTTCGACGAAGGCACGAATGTGCGGCTGCATCGCGTCGACGTCCTTGGACAGCATGGATTTCTGCATTTGCGGGACCAGCCCGAGGTAGGTGATGTTGATGCCCTCGACCTTGATCTTCGTCGGCTCGCGGTACAGAAGGTCGTTCAGTTCCTTCTTGTTGTACTTGGCAATCGGCTTGTCCGGGTCGAAGTATCCACTGCCACGAAAGATCCGGCCGTACCAGCCGTCCATGCTGTAGCCGGGGATGGTGATGGCGGACTCGTTGAGAGACTTGCTGTCGTCGTACAGAGCGGTCAGGTCGATGTCGCTGACCGATCCGCGCCCCTCGCAGCGCAGGCACATGCCGCCGGTGATCGAGAAGGTCCGTTTCTCGGTGGTCTGACGCCCGCCCTTCTCGACCTTCACCGCGCCCGCCCCGGACGCCGATGCGACGTTGAACGAAAATGCCTGAGCCGAACCGATGTAGGGCTTTCCGACGCGGCTGAACAGGATTCGCAGCATCGCATTCGCATCGGTGGCGGTGCCGACGGTCGAGTGCGGATTGGCACCCATTCGCTGCTGGTCGACGATGATGGCCGTTGTCAACCCGTCGAGCAGGTCCACGTCCGGCCGCGCGAGCGACGGCATGAACCCCTGCACGAACGCGCTGTACGTCTCGTTGATCATCCGCTGGGATTCCGCGGCGATCGTGGAGAACACCAACGACGACTTGCCGGACCCCGAAACGCCGGTGAACACCGTCAACCGGCGCTTGGGGATCTCGACGCTGATGTCACGGAGGTTGTTCACCCTCGCGCCCTGCACACGGATCAGATCGTGGCTGTCGGCCTTGTGGACCTCGGTCGTCGAACTGGCGCGTCGGGCCATCAGGACATCTCCGTTTCTCGGGGGGACTGGCATCCAATCATGCGAATTCAAGCATGTTCGTCAGCTGCGGGCCTGTTGGATACGCAGCAGATTCCCTGCAGGGTCGCGGACGGCGCAATCGCGAAGACCGTACGGCTGATCGATGGGCTCCTGCACGATGTCGGCGCCCCCGGCCTGCAATGCGTCGAACGTGGCATCCAGGTCGGGCGTCGCCAACTGCAGGCCCGCGTACGTGCCCTTCGCCATCATCTCCAGGATGGTTTTCTTCTCGTCGTCGGTGATGCCGGGATCGACCGCAGGTGGCGTCAGGACAATCGCCGTGTCCGGCTGTCCGACAGGCCCGACGGTGAGCCAGCGCATGCCGTCGTACCCGACATCCAGGCGCACCTCGAAACCGAGGAGATCGCGATAGAACCCCAGCGCCGCATCGGCATCGTCATGGGGAAGGAACGAGGAATGAATGGTGATGTTCATGTGGAAAGACGCTAGTAGGCCTCGGCGTCGGACACTTCTCGATTCCTGATCGGTCCGGACCTTTCCGGACAGTTCCCTTGGAAGACCGAAAGCGCCGTTCGGTCAGTCAGACTGACCGAACGGCGCTTTCGCTCCGAATGGGAAAGGGAGTACGACTACCCAGCCGGTACGACGGTGGTGGTGGGGACGGCTGTGGTGGTCGGGGCTGCTGAGGTGGCAGCGGGTGGGGTGGTGACGACCGAGCCGTCGACGACTGCGCCTGCGGCGTCGGGAGCGGGTACGAGAGGTACTGCGGTCAGGTTCGGATCGACGGGAGCGGCCGGGTCGACGATCGGGGCGGGAACGCCAACCTCCGGGACCACAGGTGCGACGTAGGGGGCGACGACGGGAGCAGCTGTGGAGGTGCTCGTCGGCGCGGTCGTGGTGGGGGTCGCGGTGGCGGACAGAACGGTCAGGCGGGCCTGCTCCTGAACTTCCTTGGACTTGATGGGCTTGCCGGCCTGGGCGTCCTTGGCGAGCTGGGTCAGCCATGCGGCTGCGTATTCGGCCGAGGTCAGCGGCTTGCCGTTGGCGTTGTCGGCGTCGCGCCAGTAGTCGAAGTGGTGTCCCGAGCCCGGTCCGAGGGTCTGACCGTACGGATCGTTCATCGCGACGGGGATGGTGTCGGTGTTGGATCCGATGAAGCCGATGATTTCCTTGGCGATCTTCGACGGCAGGTAGGCGAGGTTGACTGCGCTCTCGGCGGGCAGCGGTTCGCCGTTCTCGTCCGTTTCGGGCTTCGCGGCGACCTTGGTGGTCGGGTCGGCAGGCTTGTAGCCGGGCTCGGAGACCTTGATGAGCACGTCGAGGAATGTCTCGTCGCCGGCGAGCCAGTTGTCCTGGCTGGTGATGTCGGCGAAGGCGGCGACGGCGATCTTGCCGAGGACCATGGCGAGGTCGGCGCCGGTGGCGGGGGTCAGGGTGTTGTCGCGCTGGATGGCATCGACGTCGAGTTGGCGTCCGACGTTGGCGGCCAGGTGCAGCAGCGAGGTGTTCTTGGGCATCGCGCACGTCAGGTCGCCCTGCGAGCAGAACGAGGCGACGCGGCCCTCGAGTACGCCGAAGCTGCCCTGCGTGGACGGTAGAGCGCCGGCGCCGGCGGGGCCGGAGCCGTTCTGGTACTTGGTGTCGAAGCCGTCGGGGTTGGTGCCCGACGCGGAACCGGGGAATGCGGTCTCGCCGTCCTTGCGGCCTGCATCGGCGAGAATGACGACACCGACCACGTTGCCCGGGTCGACAATGCCGAACTTGCCGTTGGTGTCGGCCTGCTGGTTGCCGATCTCCATCGCTGCGCGACGCGTGACGTCGGCGCCTTCGCTGTAGCCGACGATGGCGAAGCGGGTCTTGGGGCACGACGCGGCGATGGCGTTCATGACCGTCTTGGTGTTCGCGACGCCGGTCTCGACCGAGGATTCGTAGGTGGCCATGTTGGCCGGGTACTCGATGTAGACGGCTGCGTAGGAGCCGTCCTTCACCTGGCCGTTGGGAGCGCCGACCATCTGGTCGATCCAGTCGCTCTCGAAGTCACCGGCGAGCGCTGCGGGCAGTCGCGTTCCGGTGGGGGTTTCGAGCATCTTGGTCTTGCCGGCCTCGGGCGAGTCGCCTCGGCCACCGACGGCGATGCTGACCATGTCGTAGCAGGTGGCGGTCGATGCGAGCTCGACCTCGGCGTCCGACGACGTCAGCTTGTCGGTGGTGAGGACGGCGGCACCGACGGCCAGGGCGCCCAGAGATACGAACGCAACGGCGCTGGTGACGAGCCGTCGACGATTCGCAGGTCTGCGATTCGAAACGCGTAGAGACATGGCTTCCCAATCAGTTGTTCCCCGAACCGATTACACCGCCGCTGCACTACGCGGTGGCTACACGGAAGTCGCCGCGGAGGTACCCCGCGTTACACCGTGACCGGATCGAGACCCCCCGATACCCTAGGGGGGTATGGTAGAACGGGTGAGACGAAAGAGGTGCTTCGCGTGAACACGACGATCAAACTGGCAGGCTTCGTACTCGGAATCACATTGGTGTTCTTTGCCGCATTCCTGATCGGCGGAGCGGTCGGCCCTGTCGGTGAGGCACCTACGAGTCACGAACACGCGCAGGTGGACCATGAGTGAGACGGAGTTGATTCTGGGCGGCATGACGTGCGCGTCGTGTGCCAACAGAATCGAGCGGAAACTCAACAAGCTCGACGGCGTGACCGCGACGGTGAACTACGCGACCGAGAAAGCGCGTGTTCGGTCCGACGGCGTGCCCGTCGAGGATCTGATCGGCGCTGTCGAGGCCGCGGGGTACACCGCGACACTCCCCGCTGCCGACCCGGACTCCACGCCCGAGACGGATCCGCTGAAGCAGCGTCTGATCGTCTCGGCGGTTCTGTCGGTGCCGGTGATCGCGATGGCGATGATTCCGGCTCTGCAGTTCACCAACTGGCAATGGTTGTCGCTGACGCTGGCGGCACCGGTCGTCGTGTGGGGTGCCTATCCCTTCCACAAGTCCGCGTGGACGAACCTGCGGCACGGCACATCGACCATGGACACCCTCGTGTCCATGGGAACGCTGGCTGCGCTGGGATGGTCGCTGTACGCACTGTTCTTCGGCGCCGCGGGCGTTCCCGGCATGAAGCACCCGTTCGAGCTCACCATCGACCGGATGGACGGCTCGGCCAACATCTATCTCGAGGTCGCAGCAGGCGTCACCACGTTCATTCTGGCCGGCCGGTACTTCGAGTCTCGGTCCAAGCGCCGGGCAGGTGCAGCGTTGCGCGCCCTGCTCGATCTCGGTGCCAAGGACGTGACGGTGCTGCGCGACGGCGTCGAGAAGCAGTTTCCCATCGACGATCTCGCGGTGGGCGACACGTTCGTGGTCCGGCCGGGCGAGAAGATCGCGACGGACGGAACCGTCGAATCCGGATCCTCCGCCGTCGACGCATCGATGGTGACCGGTGAGTCGGTTCCGGTGGAGGTGTCGCCGGGCGACACGGTCGTCGGTGCGACGGTGAACGTCGGCGGCCGGTTGGTCGTGACGGCCACCCGCGTCGGCTCGGACACCCAGCTGGCCCAGATGGCCAAGCTCGTCGAAGACGCGCAGACCGGGAAAGCGCAGGCGCAGAAGCTCGCCGACCGGATCTCGGGAATCTTCGTTCCGATCGTCATCGCGATCGCCGCCGGCACACTCGGATTCTGGCTCGGCACCGGCGGATCCGTCGCCGCGGCCTTCACGGCTACCGTCGCCGTTCTGATCATCGCGTGCCCGTGCGCGCTCGGCCTCGCGACGCCGACGGCACTGATGGTCGGGACCGGCCGCGCCGCGCAGCTGGGCATCTTGATCAAGGGACCGGAAATCCTGGAGTCCACCAAACGCATCGACACCGTCGTACTCGACAAGACCGGCACCGTCACCACCGGCCAGATGTCCTTGCTCTCGGTGACTCCCGAGAACGACGAGCTGCTTCTCGTGGCCGGGGCTCTGGAGGCAGGCTCGGAGCATCCCATCGGCAAAGCCATCGCCGACGCCGCCCGCCGCAGCGGCTCGGTGCCGGACGTCGAGAACTTCGCGGCCGTGCCCGGCCTCGGCGTGACGGGAATCGTCGACGGTCGGGCCGTGGTTCTGGGGCGTGCCTCGTTGCTGGCGGAGTGGTCCATGACCCTTCCCGCGGACCTTGCCGCGGCTTTCGCCGACGCCGAACGCGACGGCCGCACCGCTGTCGCGGTCGGGTGGGACGGACAGGCGCGCGGAGTGCTCGTCGTCGCCGACTCGGTGAAGCCCACGTCGAAGCAGGCGGTCGCGGAACTGCGTGAACTCGGACTGACCCCGGTGATGCTGACCGGTGACAACGAGGCGGCCGCGAGGAAGATCGCGGCCGACGTCGGGATCGAGGAAGTCTTCGCCGGAGTGCTCCCGCAGGGAAAGGTCGACGTCGTCGCGCAGCTGCAGTCCGAGGGCCGGGTCGTGGCGATGGTCGGTGACGGCATCAACGACGCCGCCGCGTTGGCCACCGCCGACCTGGGGCTGTCCTTGGGTACCGGCACCGACGTCGCCATCGAGGCAAGCGACCTGACGCTGGTGCGCGGGGACCTCCGAGCCGTCGGCGACGCCATCAGGTTGTCGCGAAAGACTCTCGCGACGATCAAGGGCAACCTGTTCTGGGCGTTCGCCTATAACGTCGCGGCCATTCCGCTGGCGGCTGCGGGCCTGCTCAACCCCATGCTTGCGGGTGCGGCAATGGCCTTCTCTTCGGTGTTCGTGGTGACCAACAGTCTGCGATTGCGGCGCTTCGCTCCCGCATGAGTCAAGATGGGGGCATGGCTGATGCAGTGGACGTACCGATCAGAGACGAGTCGATTCGGCTCGGGCAATTCCTGAAGCTCGCGAACCTGATCGAATCCGGCGCCGAAGCGAAGAGCTTCATCGCCGACGGGGTGGTCAGCGTCAACGGTGAGGTGGATCTTCGTCGCGGCCGGCAGCTGCATCAGGGCGACATCGTCTCGATCGAGGGAGGCCCGTCTGCTCGGGTCGTCAACGGTGGTGGCTGGTGAGCGTAGGCCGACGGGGTCTGCCCCGTGACCAGGTGCCCAGCGCGTTCGATCAGGACGCGAAATCGTACGACCGGCTCGTCGGAGCCAACCCCGGTTACCACGCGCATCTCGCGAAGTCGGCCGAGCGGCTGCGGCTTCCCGGGCTCGGCGCCGGTCTGCGTCTGCTCGACATAGGCTGCGGCACTGGTGCTTCCACAGCTGCGCTGCTGAAGGCCGCGCCTCATGCGGAGATCATCGCGGCCGATGCGTCGTCGGAGATGCTCGAGGTGGCGCGGAGCAAGCAGTGGCCACCGAACGTCACATTTGTTCACTCGCGGGTCGAGGACCTTGCCTCCCACGGCGTCGAAGGGCCCTTCGACGGGATTCTGGCGGCGTATCTGGTTCGGAACGTGGGTGATCCGGACGCCGTTCTCGGGTCGTTGCTGTCCCTGCTGAAGCCAGGATCGTCCATTGCGTTCCACGAGTACTCGGTCAAGGAGTCGCTGCGCGCGAAGATCGTCTGGACGCTGGTCTGCTGGGCCATCATCATCCCGCTCGGGTACGCCGCGACCCGCGACTTCACGCTCTACCGCCACCTGTGGCGCAGTGTCACCAGTTTCGACGGTGTCTCGGAATTCGCTCGACGCATGCAGCACGCAGGCTTCACCTCGCTCGACACCGAAACGATGACGGGGTGGCAGAACGGCATCGTGCACACCTTCCTGGGGGCGCGGCCACGTGATTGACAAGAAGAGCGTTCTGCATCCAGCGGCGCCGGGGTACGCGTCGGCGTCGTCGTTGGCGTCGGTTCCGCGCGTCGCGGTGGTCGGCGGCGGTATCGCCGGACTGTCGGCGGCAGCTGCTCTGGCGGAACGTGGTGTGTCCGTGGAGGTCTTCGAGAAGGAGAACTTCCTCGGCGGCCGCGTCGGCGGATGGTCCACCACGTTGGACGACGGTTCGACGGCCACCATGAGCAGAGGCTTCCACGCGTTCTTCCGGCAGTACTACAACCTCCGCAATGTGTTGAAGCGCACCGATCCGGGTCTGCAGCGCCTGCATGCCGTCGAGGACTACCCGCTGATCGACGCGGACGGCCGAATCGACGGATTCAAAGGCCTGCCGTCGACGCCGGGGTTGAACGCCGTCGCCTTCGTCGGGAAGAGTCCGACGTTCCGGTGGCGGGACCTCAAGGCGCTGAACGGTATTGCCGCGCTGCCGCTCATGACCGTGAGCGTTCCCGAGACGTACGAGCAGCTCGACGAGGTCCCGGCAGCAGAATTCCTGCGACGCATCAACTTCCCCGAGGCTGCACGGCACCTGGCCTTCGGAGTGTTCTCGCGGAGCTTCTTCGCCGATCCCGAGGAGATGTCGGCCGCCGAGCTGGCGATGATGTTCCACCTGTACTTCCTCGGCTCGTCCGAGGGGCTCGTGTTCGACGTGCCTACCGGCCCGTACCCGCAGACTCTGTGGGAACCGTTGGGCGAGTATCTGCGTGGGCTCGGAGTCGGTTTCCGGATGGGCACGTCGGTGTCGTCGATCGAACGCGGATTCTCCGTCGACGGCGAGAAGTTCGACGGTGTCGTCCTGGCTGCCGACATCAAGGGGCTGCAGAGTCTCGTCGGCTCACTCGGCACCGACGAATGGCGCGAGGATGTCGCAGCGTTGCAGAACACTCCGCCCTTCCTCGTACACCGAGTCTGGCTCGACAAGCCGGTCGACGCAGACCGTCCACCGTTCATCGGCACCGGTGGAATGCCGCCCATCGACAACATCAGCGTCCTCGAACGATTCGAGGACGAAGCAGCGGAGTGGGCCTCCCGCACCGGCGGATCCGTCGTCGAGTTGCACGCCTACGCAGCAACCGAATCCGAGGACGTCACGCGCGAACAGTTGATGGCGCGGATGCACGAGATCTATCCGGAAACCCGGGATGCCACCGTGATCGCGGCTCGGTCGGAATGGCGCAACGACTGTCCGTTGTTCGGCCTGGGTGATTTCGCCCGGAGGCCGACGGTGCGTACGCCCGAACCTGGACTCGTGCTGGCCGGCGACGGAATCCGCATCGACCTGCCGGTCGCCCTCATGGAACGCGCCGCAACCACCGGTCTGCACGCCGCCAACACCCTGCTGCAGAGCTGGGGCCTCGCCGGGCACGACATCTGGACCGTCCCGACCCGCGGGCGATACCGAGTTTTCGACAAAATCGCGCGCGTCGTCTGAGCGACGCTCAACGGCGAAGCGCCGCGACGTAGCGATCGGTGATCCGCTGCTGCGCCCAACGACCCACCGGACCGGCCAGCTGCGCGTACCAGGTCCCGGGCCGGGAGAAGGCTGTGATCACGACGTAGACATCGCCGGCGTCGAACTCGACCAGGAAAGACTCTTCGCCGCATTCGGGGTGGCCGCCCAAGGTGCCGTAGGCGAAGCCGATGCGGTCGGGCTCGTCCACAACGTAGACGACCTCACACCTGAACCCCGTGACCATCGACACCGTCGACCCGACTTCCACCCGACCACGAGACGGCTGCACCCGAGGCAACGATTGCCGGTGCATCTCCCAGGTCATCAGCGTGTCAGCTGCAGCGTCGAAGGCGGTGCGTCCCGAGCCGATCAGTTCACGTCGACGGACGTGGTGATAGCCGTCGGGCAAGATCCCGGAACGCGTGGCGCCGACCTCGTCGTAGTTCAGTCTTCCGTCAGAGCCCCTTCGACCGGAGCATGTAGCGACGCTCTGCGTAATCGAGGTCGTCTTTCCACAGCCTGGCGGCTGTCCAGCCCATCGGCGGACGCAACAACGGCGCCACGCGTCGGGCAATCCGGAAGCCCTTGCGGTCGGAACTGGCGACGGTGGCTTCGATGACGGCGGTGCGGGGCTTGCCGTCGGGGCCGGGGCCAATCGGGGTCGCGTGGGTTTCGACGACGCTGCCGGCGCCCTCGCCGTCGACGATGCGCATGACGATGGTGCGTGGGCCCGGGCAGACGAATTCGGCTGTCACCGGGACGCCGACGCCGCGGCTGACGCGGAAGGTGACGTCGACGAGGAAGCGGTCGTCCTCGTCGGGGACGTCGATGTCGGTGGGGGCGTCGAGTACGCGGAGCCGGGCGAACGAGTACGGGTGGAACCACGCACCGTGCCACGGGTCGAGTCGGTTGGCGACGACGTCGTCGGGCTCGCAGATGCCGGTCAGGGTGATCACGGCGTCGACGCTCGTGGCGGCGGGCGGCCGGACGGGTACGAGGGGCGCATCCGTGGGTTCTTCACCGCCGAGGTCGTCGAGGCGAACCCAGACGAGGATGCCGTCGTCGAAGGCAGGGAAGGGGCGCCAGCCGGGGCGTCCCTTCGGTCCGAGTGGCATGCCGTGCCAGAGGCAGATGAGGGTGTCGCACTCGATCTTCGCCTTGTCGAGCGGCGCACCGAGGTGCGGGCAGGATCCGGGTGCGATGTGGATGCCGCGGTTCTCGTCGCGCCAGGCCACCAGCTCCATTCCGTCGACTGTCCTGCCGAAAGGTTCCTTGGTCCCGACATCGCGGCTCGCGGCGAAGACGAACCAGTTACCCGACGGCCGGGTCTTGGCTCGCTTCAACGCCGATTCGATGACTTGGGGATTGGCACCCTTCCACGTGGGCTCTTGTTTTGCCCATGATTCGGAGGGAAGCGGCTGCAGCGGGAGGCTCTTGGGCCAGCGAGCGCGGACGACCATGACTCCAGTATGCCCGTGTGTAGTTGCGTGTACCTGGAGACGGCGTCCCGCGGGCGCCGTTGACAGTGTCCTGTCGTGGCCGTAGATTGACAGGACACTGTCAATCACGGAGGTAGTCATGCCGAAGAACATCGTTCTCTACGCGACCGACACGATGGCGGACTGGGAGTATTCGTATCTCGTCGCCGGCATTGCCATGGCCAACGAGCAGGGCGACGAGCGCTACCGCCTGCGGGTCCTGTCCGACGGTGGCGGACAGGTCACCAGCCTCGGCGGAATCAGGATCCTGCCCGACGGCGACCTCGCGGATCTCGACACGGCGGATGTCGCGGCGTTGATTCTTCCCGGCGGTGCCACGTGGGGTGAAGGACACGACAAGGTTCTGGGCCTGGCCGTGGACTTGCTGGACCGCGGCGTCACCGTCGGCGGCATCTGCGGTGCGACGCTGGGGCTCGCACGGTTCGGCGTGTTGAACTCCCGGCCGCACACGAGCAATGCTCCGGAATTCCTCACGGCAGCACAGCAGTACACCGGCACCGATCGGTACCGCGACGAGCGCACCGTCGCCGACGGCACTCTGATCACTGCTCCGGGAACGGCGCCGCTCGAGTTCGCCAAGGCTGTGTTCGAAGCGTTGGAACTGTTCCCGCAGAGCATCATCGACGCCTGGTACGGGCTCTACACGACCGGCGAGAAGAGGTACTACGAGCAGTTGGCCGGGGCATGACCAGAACTCCCGCCGGTGATGCGTTGACGTCCATCGTGCTTCCCGCCTTCGAGCTGAACGGTGAATTCCTCGCTGCTGCACAGGACATCGCAGCACCCGCAGGTCTGACGCCTGCCTGGTGGCAGGTATTGGGCGCGACCCTCGACGAACCTCTCGCCGTAGCCGAGATCGCCCGTCGCGTCGGCCTGGGGTTGGCACGCCAGAGTGTGCAACGCACCGCGGACATCCTCGTCGATAATGGATGGGCGGAATACGTCGACAATCCCCGGCATCGACGGGCGAAGCTGCTGCAGCCGACCGAGCGCGGGCGCGAGACGGTGGCCACGTTGCGAGACGATCAGCATGCCTGGGCGGACGCCGTCGGCGAGGAGGTCGGCGCCGACGAGATCGCGCGCGTCGCCGAGGGCATCGCCAGGATCATCGCTGCCTCGCGGCGCTACCGGGGAGTGAGCGACTCGTAGTACCCCTTCTGGGCGGGGTAGTACTCCTCGAATGTCGGTAGCTCGGCGCCTGTCCGTGATGCGATCAGCAGGTCGAGGTAGTACTCCCAGCCGGGCCCGATCTCACCGACTCCGTCGGTGCTCTCGCGATGGTGAATCAGGGTGACGGTGGTGATCGGACCATCCCCGGTCAGGACGAGTTCGAGCGCCCATCCGTCGGTGGTGGAGACCGCAAGTCGCCGCGGTGGCTCGCAGGCGTCGATGTTCATCTCCATCCACGGCTCGCCGTCTTCGAACACCATCTGGACGCGGATTCGATTGTCCGCGAGCCGCTCCCACGGTCCGAACCACAGGGCCGTCCGATCGGAAACGGTGGCGCTGCTCCACACGTCGTCGCGGCTGGACGTGATCTCGCGGATGATCTCCACGTCGACGCCCGATGCGGTGGCGCGGAGGAGGCCGGTGGGGGTGGGATTCATGGCGCCCATTATCACGCAACTCCGAACCATCGGAGCGTTGCTGTCGTCGCGGCAGCAGCCACGACGATCGTCACGAACGATGCTGTGCGCCAAGCAAGGACCGCGGCGACAAGCACTCCGGCCGGGCAGGCGAACCCGGCGAAACCGTAGTCCACGATCAGTGCGGACGTCGCGATCAACGCCACGAAGATGACGGCCACCGCGATGGACACCAGTCGCTCGACGCGGGGCGAGATCGTCGTTCGGCTGCGGAGGTACGGTCCGACGAGCCGAAACGCCAGGGTTCCCGCCGCGAGCCCGACCATGGGAAGCACGTAATTCATGCCGTTGCCTTCGTTGCGACGAACGCGGGCACCACCGCTGCCAGCGCGAGCAACACCGGCAGGCCCGGCGGCAGAATCAACGCCGCGGCTACGGCGATCACCGCGCCGAGCAGAGCGGTGTTCCTCGTGAGTGGATCGCGGAGTGCTGGAGCAACGAGCGCGATGAGCACCGCCGGAAACGCTGCGTCCAGTCCGAGAGCAGCGGTGTCGGTGATCCTGCCACCGAGAAATGCCCCACCCAGCACGCCGATGTTCCACGCGACGAACAGGCCGACGCCGCACAACCAGAACGTGGATCGTCGACGCTGGGGGTCGGGCTCGGCGGCCGCGAACGCCACGCTTTCGTCGGTCACGAGGTGCGCCCCCAGGATCTTGCGAGGCCAGGACACTCCACCCAACGAATCTCCGACGGAGTACCCGAGCGGAATCAGCCGTGCGTTCACCAGTAGTGCGCCGGCCATCGCGGCGAGCGGATTTCCCCCTGCTGCGAGCACTCCGACGACGATGAACTGGGCCGCACCGGCGAAGACCAGTACCGACATCGCCAGGGGAACCCACATCGGAAGGCCTGCGCCGACGGCGATGGCCCCGAACGACGCACCGACGAGGCCGTCGGCGAGGCAGACGAGACCGATGTCGCGGCGGGTTCGCCAGATCGAACGCATGGACAGAATAATGAACCCCGTGTGCTGTGTTCGTCAAGATGGACGCTTGTACCGATAGAGTGAACAACTATGTCCGCCCCGATCGCCGCCATCGCCGCGTCACTGCACCGCGAACGAACGAGGATGGGACTGTCGCTGGCCGAGCTCGCCCGACGCGCAGGAGTAGCCAAGTCGACCTTGTCCCAGCTCGAATCGGGAACAGGCAACCCCAGCGTGGAAACGCTGTGGGCGCTGAGCGTGGCACTGAACGTCCCGTTCGCTCGGCTGGTCGAGCCGGTGAAGCCACGCGTGCAGCTGATCCGAGCAGGTGACGGGCCGAAGTTCTCCTCCGACACAGCCGACTACGTAGCGACGCTGCTCGCCTCCTGCCCACCGAACGCACGCCGCGACATCTATTTCGTCAGCGCACAGATCGGCGAGCCTCGAAGGTCCGACCCACATTCACCCGGCGTCGTCGAGCACGTGATCCTGTCCGCCGGCCGAGCACTCGTGGGGCCCACCGACGAGCCCGTCGAGCTCCACCCGGGCGACTACATCAGCTACCCCGGCGACGCGCCCCACATCTTCGAAGCCATGAACGCCGACACCACAGCAGTTCTGGTGTCCGAGCACGTGTGAACAAAGAGCCGGCCGTCACAGCGTCTGCGACGGCCGGCTCATGGGGGCGCGGGATCAGACGACGGCCGTCTCCGATTCGTCGTGCTTCTGCATCGTGCTGTCCACCAGACGCCTACGTACGACGAACAGCAGGGCGACGGACATCGCCATGAAGCCGCCGACGACCCACAGTCCCGCCTTCGAACTTCCGGTCGTGTCGAGGAGCCAACCGGTCATGTACGGGGCGGCCAGCCCTGCGGAAGCGCCGATGGTGTTCACCAGAGCGATGCCCGCGGCAGCTCCGGCGCCGGTCAGGAAGGTGGTCGGCAGGTACCAGAAGATCGGGAGGGCAGAGAAGATACCGACAGCGGTGATCGTGATGACGACCATCGTCAGGAACGGCGAATTCATGTACATGGCTACCGGAACGCTGACTGTCGCAAGCGCGGTCGGTGCGATGAGGTGCCACATACGTTCGCGCAGACGGTCGGAGCGACGAGTCCACAGAATCATCGATACCGAGGCAATCAGGAACGGCACGGCGACGATCAAGCCGTTCTCGGCGATGGAGAACGTCGTGTCGAACTGCTGCGCGAATCCAGCCACGATCGTGGGCAGGAAGAAGCTGATGGCGAACAGACCGTAGCCGATGCCGAAGTACGTCAGTCCGAGAAGCCAGACTGTCGAGTTGCGCAGAGATTCGCGTACCGAGACGTGGCCGGTGGTTGCGGTCTGCGACTGTTCCGTCTCGATACGGCGGTCCAGCCAGTTGCGCTCGTCCGCGGTCAACCATTTGGCGTCCCGCGGGCGATCGGTGAGGTAGAACCACGCGGCGATGCCGAGCAGCACCGTCGGGATTCCCTCGACGAGGAACATCACCCGCCAACCCTCCAGTCCGAACAGACCGTGCCAGTACTGGATGATCGCGCCGGAAATCGGAGCGCCCAGCGCGCTCGACAGCGGCAGGGCGACCATGAACACACCGACCAGTCGAACTCGAACTGCACGCGGGAACCAGAACGTCAGGTAGAGCATGATGCCGGGGAAGAAGCCGGCCTCGGCGATACCGAGGGCGACGCGAGCGATGTTGAGCCAGGTCGCATTGGGAACGAACGCCATGAGGGCCGCGATCAGACCCCACGAGACGAGGATGCGAGCGATCCAACGCCTGGCGCCGAACTTGTGCAGTGCCAAGTTGCTCGGAACCTCGAGGAGTATGTAGCCGACGAAGAATAGACCGCTGGCCAAGCCGTACATCGTCTCGGTAAGGCCGAGGTCCTCGCTCATCGTCAGCTTCGCGAACGAGATGTTCGTACGGTCGATGTAGTTGAGGAAGTACGCGAGTCCGAGGAACGGGATCAGCCGCAGCGCAACCTTGCGCATGACGCGGTTGGCCATCTGATTCTCCGGCACCGACTCGTCGGGTAGGTGGGTGCGTGACGCCATTGCATCGCTCCAGTCTCGTTCTACGAAGCCCGTCGAATTGTGGCGGGCTCACACACCTTGCTCCCATAGTGACCTGTGTCACGACCGTTGCGTGACGAAGCTCGAGGGATCAGTTTCCTCTATTTGTCGAACCCTGGCACTCGGGGTTCGACGAAGTCGTGAGGGCTACGCTTTGCCCATGTCGCGAGACGCCGTTCAAGCAGTCGTCGACCGGTTCGCCGACGAGCTCGGCAGGTCGGTCGTGGTGAACGACCCGGAAGTCCGGATGCTGTTCGCGAGCCGCCACTTCGGCGACGAGGACCCGGTCCGAATCCGCGCGATGCTCAATCGGGACGCCGGGAGCGAGGCCATCGGGTTTCTACTGTCCAGCGGGATTGCCCAGTGGACTCGGCCAGGCCACGTCCCAGGGTCGGAGGCGCTCGGTCTGCACGCCCGTGTGGGAGTTCCGATTCGCTGGCGGGGTGAGATGCTCGGAATGATTCTGGTGATGGACGCCGGCAGCACCATCACCGACGAGGACCTCGGGCGCATTGCTGAGGTGGCTGCTGAAATCGCACCGCTGATGGTCGGTGATCGCACGCCCGAGGACTCGGCGCGCTCGGAAGCTCTCGTTGCTGATCTGCTCGGAACGGACGAGGCAGCCAGGGATGTGGCACTCGCCGAATCGACCGTCGCGGCCGGGTCTGTGCGGGTCGTCGCAATTTCGCTACGCAACGTCAAAGATGCCGAGCTGACGGCGATCGCCCTTCGTCACGCCCTGGTAGCCGCGCGTTCTCGAAGCCGTGGTGACGCGCTGCACAGCGTTGTCGGTGAGGTCGGTTACTTGGTGTACCTCTCGACGGCCGCGCGAGATCTGGAGACCGTTCTCGCCGAGACCAGGACGATGGCGCGCGACGCCGGGGACGTGGCGGGCAAGGGGGCGACAGTCCACGCTGGGGTCGGGGCTCCCGCTTCAGGACTGTCCGAAGCCTGGATTTCGGCGCGTCAGGCCGGACTGGCGGCGACGGTCGCGCGCCGCATCGGTGACGATCACGTCGTTGCATGGGAACGTGCAGGGGTCCTGGGAGTGCTCGCGAGGATTCCGTTCCCCGAACTCGACATCACAGCTGTACCGGACGAGCTGCGCCGTCTCGCAGAGGTCGATCGCTCGGGCCGGCTGATCGAGACGCTGCGCGCGTTTCTCGATCATGCGGGGTCCGGTCCGGGTGCGGCGGAGGCGCTGTTCATCCACCGCACGACGTTGTACTACCGTCTCGACCGGATCCGCGAGGCAGTCGGTGTCGACTTGGACGACGGAACGGTCAGGTTGCACCTACACCTCGGGTTGCGGGTGGCGGATTTGATGCGAGCCGAGGGAATCGACCCGTTCCCGGCGCTCACCGCGCGCTGAGTGCTCCTTCTGACAAGTGGCGGTGTGCCGGTACACCTTGCGGATAGAGAACCACCTTGCACGCGTTGCCAGTGAGCAATTCGATTGCGGTGTCCACCTTTTCGAGTTCCAGGCGGTGCGAGATCAGCGAGTCCAGATCGACTCCGCCAGAGGCGACCAAAGCGGTCAGCTCGGTCCAGGAATCCCAGATACGGCGCCCGAAACTGCCTTTGAGAGTGAGGCCGCGGCTGATGAGATGGCGAGTGGCGCTGACCTCCAGCGCCCGGTTCGTCAACCCGATGCTCATCACGGTGCCTTCTCGACGAGTCACCTCCAGTGCGGTCTCCAAGGCAGGCATTGCTCCTGAGCACTCGAGGACGAGGTCGACGCCCCCTGCCGCCCCGGTCAGATCCCGCACCCGATCGACGAGACCTTCGCCCGAGTTCACGAGTGTTGCGCCCAAGGACTCGGCCATCGCACCGCGGTGAGGATTGGGCTCGACCACCAACACCTCGGCGCCCTTCGCTCGCGCGATCTGAAGTGCGGCGAGCCCGATCGGCCCGGCTCCGCTGACCAGTACGTGCGCGCCGTCGAGGCTCATCCCACTGCGTTGGACGGCATGCATGGCACTGCCCGCGGGCTCGAGAAGTGCCGCCGCTTCGAGGCTCAGCTCGTCCGGTAGACGAAAGCAGGTCGACGCGGGCAGCACGACCTGTTCAGCGAACGCACCGTCGATCGTCAGACCCAGAAGGTCCATGCGGAGGCAGTTGTGCGCGTTTCCGCGAACACACTGGAAGCACTCCAAACACGCGACGTGAGTTTCGACGGCCACTCGGTCGCCGACCCTGAAACGTTGGACATCGGGAGCAACCTCGACGACGGTGCCTGCGCATTCGTGACCGGTGACGACGGGTAGACGAAGACCGAGATCTCTGACGGCTGGACCGTAGTCGAATGTTTCTCGGTCGGTACCGCATACCGATACCGCCCCCACCTCGATCCGTACCTGCCCTCGGCCGAGTTCGGGCTCGGGGTGGTCGGTCACCAGGTCGAAGCCTGGTGCAGGTTCGGTCTTGAGCACTGCGCGCACGTCATACCCCTCGTCGTGAATCGGTGTGGGCTCAGTGTGGGCGTGACGCCGATCACGGGGCATCGAGCGCGGAGTGAGGAATCGGGGCGCCGTTTCCTCCCGCTGTAGAAACGGCGAAATTCGACAACGGGAGGAATTCGGTGCTCGGCCTCTCGTCCGGCGGCGGTGCACCTGGCTCCGATTCGCGACGAACATGACAGGCATCGAGGACGTGACCTGCCTCACGCTCCGTACGCACCGCAACGAGAGGTTCCACCGTGACTGCACCGCACATCATCGGTTGGGCGCATACGCGCTTCGGAAAGAGTGAAAGTCCGGACGTCGAATCGCTGATCGCCGAGGTGTCCCTAGCCGCCATCCAGGACGCCGGTCTCGACGACGCGGATGTGGACATCGTCACGGTCGGAGTCTTCAACAACGGCTTCTCGCGTCAGGGATTCGAAGGCGCACTGGTCGGGGCAGGCCAACCCCGTCTCGCTCTCGTGCCGTCCACCCATGTCGAAAATGCTTGTGCAACGGGGTCTTCGGCGCTGTACACGGCACTCGACAGCCTCCAGGCCGGTCGCGGACGGGTGGCACTCGTCGTCGGCGCGGAGAAGATGACCGCCACCGCGAACGACACCGTCAACGACATCCTGCTGTCCGGTTCGCACCGGGCCACCGAGGAGCAAGCGGGCAGCTTCGCCGGAGTGTTCGCGGGCCTGGCCGACCAGTACGCCGACCGCTACGACGATCCGCGTGATGCAATGGCGCGGATCGCGGCCAAGAACCACCGCAACGGCGTCGACAACCCGTATGCGCACCTGCGACGCGACCTGGGATACGAGTTCTGCTCCACCGAGTCGTCCAAGAACCCAGCCGTGGTCGGACGACTACGACGCACCGACTGCTCGCTCGTCAGCGACGGCGCAGCGGCAATGATCGTGGCACTGCCAGAGGTGGCTTCCGCTGCCCGGCGGTCGGTGCGCATCATCGGCCGTGCGCATGCCAACGATCATCTGGCCATCGCACGGCGAGCGGATGCGCTGGCATTCGACGGCGCGGCGCGGGCGTTTCGCGGTGCACTGCTCGACGCGGGTGTCACTCTCGACGACCTGGATCTGTTGGAGACGCACGACTGCTTCACCATCGCCGAGCTTCTCCAATACGAGGCGTTCGGGTTAGCTGCACCGGGCAAGGGCGCCGAGGTGTTGGCCGAGGGCCGTACCGAACGCGACGGGATACTGCCGGTCAATCGATCCGGCGGGCTGAAGGCGAAAGGCCACCCGCTCGGCGCCACCGGCGTGTCGCAGCACGTCATGGCAGCGATGCAATTGGTCGGAGAAGCAGGCGACATGCAGTTGCCGTCACCGCAGCGCGCAGCGGTCTTCAACATGGGCGGCGCAGCCGTCGCCAACTACGCAACAGTATTGGAGACGGTCGGATGAGATCCCTACGTAGAGCAGCGAACCTGGCCGAAGTACTCCGTCAGACCGCGCGACGGTTGCCGGACGGCATCGCCCTTGTCCACGGAGACGTCCGCTGGACGTGGCACGACCTGGACCGGCGTGTCGACTCATTGGCCGCTGAACTGGAGCGCCGAGGCGTCGGCAAGGGCGACGTCGTCATGCTCGACAGCCCGAACCATCCCGAGTTCGTCCAAGCGATGTATGCGACGTGGCGAATCGGAGCTGTTCTCGCGCCGGTCAATTCGCGCCTACACGACGACGATGTCGCGGTCATCGCCGGGGTCTGTCGTCCCAGTGCAATCGTCGCCCACAGCTCGACAGCATCACATGTCGACGCCGTGCGTGCGTGTGGTGGGCTGAGCGCGGGTGTGTTGTGGATCGAGGGTAGCGACGCCGATGCGGTTGCAGCCGTCGACGAATCGACGCCAGCCGCGCCAGTGGCAACCTACGAGGGCGAACCGGCTTGGTACTTCTTCACTTCGGGTACCAGCGGGACACCGAAGGCCGCGATCCTCACGCATGATCAGCTGGGCTTCGTCGTCAACAATCATCTGGCCGACTTGATGCCCACCACAGATCGTCACTGCGTCTCCCTGGTCGTGGCACCGCTCTCCCACGGTGCGGGTGTACACATGCTGCCGCAGGTGGCCCGCGGTGCGGCGACGGTGCTACCTCCGTCGGGGAGTCTCGTGCCCGCGGAGGTGTGGGGCCTCGTCGAGTCCGAACGAGTGACCAACATGTTCACCGTGCCGACGATCCTGAAGGTGCTCGTCGATCATCCGTCGGTGCACCAGCACGATCACTCGTCGTTGCGACACGTCATCTACGCGGGCGCGCCGATGTACGCACCCGATCAGAAGAAAGCTCGGGAGACCCTGGGAGAGGTTCTCGTGCAGTACTACGGGCTCGCCGAGGTGACGGGGAACATCACCGTGCTGCCCAGTGCCGAACACGGTCGCCCAGTGCCGGAGGGGCTTTCGGCAGGAACGTGCGGCTATCCACGGACGGGGATGCTGGTGAGTGTGCAGGACGAGACGGGCTCAGAACTTGGACCAGGAGAAATCGGCGAGCTGTGCGTCGCCGGGCCCGCAGTGTTCGCCGGCTACCTCGACAACGACAACGCGAACGCAGAGGCGTTCCGCGACGGATGGTTCCGCACGGGCGATCTGGGTGTCGTCGACGAAGACGGTTTCGTGTACGTCACCGGCCGATCCTCCGACATGTACATCTCGGGCGGTTCCAATATCCACCCGCGGGATATCGAGGAGAAGATCCTGACGCACGACGCGGTCGACGAAGTTGCAGTCCTCGGTGTGCCGGACCCCAAATGGGGTGAAGTCGGCGTCGCGATCTGCGTGCTGCGAGAGGGTGCAGATCTCACCGCCGACCAGCTCTCCGACTGGCTCGGCGAGCGTATGGCCCGGTACAAACTCCCACGTCACATCTTGTTCCGTGATTCTCTCCCGAAGTCGGGTTACGGCAAGATCGTCAAGCGCACCATTCGAGACGAGCTCGCCGCGCAGGGGTGGGGGCCGTACTCGCAGACGTTGGTGAGCGCGTCGTGACCACCTCGACTGTCCTTGCAGCCCTGGTCCACCCAGGTCCCGTTGCCGACCACCGGCTCGAATCCGTGTCCAGCGCAGTACTCGTGAAGCGGGCATCGCTTCCGCCGGGAAGCAGGCTCGTCGACGCCATCGACGGCGAACTGGCCGAACTCGGTGTCGATTCTGCGCAGGTGGAGATACTCGGTGGACCGCTCGCACGGGTGTCCTACTGCGTCCCTGCTCTGTGTACCGACGGCTCTCGCGCGGCGTGGTACAGCGACACGATCGAGGCGACTGCGCCTGCCACCATCGTCGCAGGAAGCGCAACCGTCGGTCGCCGCGAGGGCGAGCGTTTCATGCACTGCCACGCCGCCTGGTACGACGCTCACGGTTCGCTGCGAGGTGGCCACTTGTGGCCGGACACGGTTGTAGGTGCGACTTCTGTCGAGGTGGTGATACGCGGATTCGCCTCCTGCGAGCTACGCAGCAAGCAAGACGACGAAACACTCATGCCGGTGTTCACGCCGTCAGCTGGTGACGGTTCGAGTACCGGGTCGGCGCGAGCGGTGATGACCCGCGTCCGCCCGGGAGTCGAGATTCACGATGCTGTACGAGAAGTGATGTCTCGAAACGGGTTCCGCCGTGCATCGGTCCGCGGCAGCCTCGGAAGTCTGGTCGGTGCGACCCTGCGGCGCGATGACGACATCGCCGTGGCGCCCGGCCCGGCCACCGAGGTGACGATGTCGGGTCATGTCGTCTGCGAGGGTGGCCGGCTCGTGGAGGTTCACCTCCCCACCTTCGTCGTCGACCGCTACGGGAAGGTTCACATGGGCGAGCTTGTCGAGGACGGAAATCTTGTCGCCGTGACGTTCGAGCTGTTGTTGGAAGAGCTCTTGTGAGCGGGCGGTTGGAAGGCAAGATCGCGCTGGTGTTCGGCGCAGGATCCAGTGGTGCCGCGGTCAGCAACGGTCGCGCCGCCGCGCTGACCTACGCGCGCGAAGGGGCCCTGGTGGCGGCGATCGATCGCAATGGCGACGAGGCCGAGCTGACAGCCGAGGAGATCGTCGGCGAGGGCGGAATCGCGGTCGCCTTGGTCGCTGACGTCACCGACGAAGAGCAGGTCCAAGAGGCAGTCGCACTGGCCACCGACAGATTCGGGCCGCCGGATGTGCTGCACAACAACGTCGGAGCGGCCACCGTCGGCGATATCACCGAGATGGACCGAGGCAGCTGGGACACGGCGATGGCGGTGAACGCGACGGGTGTTTTCCTCACCTGCAAACACACGCTTCCCGCGATGCTCGCGCGCAGGAGCGGATCTGTCGTGAACGTCTCGTCCACCGCGGGCATGCGGTACACCGGTTTCGACTACCCGAGCTACAGTGCGTCGAAGGGCGCGGTGAATCAGTTGACGGTTGCGCTGGCGCTGCAGTACGCGGCGCAAGGAATCCGGGTCAACGCGGTAGTGCCGGGACTGATCGACACCCCGCTCGTGTCGAGTCAGTTGGTCACCGATCCCGAGGTGTTGGCGGCGCGCCACGCGAGTAGTCCCACCGGACGCATGGGAACTCCGTGGGACGTCGCGAACGCTGCGGCGTTCCTCGCATCGGACGATGCGGCGTACATCAACGGGGTGTGCTTGCCCGTCGACGGTGGATTGGCGATGAGGGTTCTGTGACCATGCTCGTGCAGTCGATGATCGACACGTTGCCCGCGGACATCGTCGTCGACGACCCGGACATCGTCGCGGCGTACGCCCGTGATCAATCCAAGTTCACCGACGGCGGAATGCCCTTCGCCGTTCTGGTTCCGCGTACCACCGCCGAAGTCTCGGTGTGCATGGCCGCCGCGCATCGACACCGTGTCGCAGTGGTCCCACGTGGAGCAGGAAGCGGCCTGAGCGGGGCAGCGAACGCCACTGCGGGATCGGTAGTGCTGAGTCTGCATCGGATGAACACCATCCGTGAGATCGACGTAGCCAATCGACTGGCAGTGATCGAACCGGGAGTGATCACAGCAGACCTCCGTGCACGTGTCTCCGAAGCCGGATTGTTCTATCCCCCCGACCCCGGCAGCGTGGAGTTCAGCACGGTGGGGGGAAACGTCGCTACGAACGCCGGCGGAATGTGCTGCGTCAAATACGGAGTGACGGGTGACTTCGTACTGGGTCTCGAGGTGGTGCTGGCGGACGGCCGTGTGTTGCGCACAGGAAGAAGGACCGTGAAAGGTGTTGCCGGGTACGACCTCACGCATCTCCTGGTCGGGTCGGAAGGCACCCTCGGTGTCATCACCGAGATCACCGTCGAACTACTTGCTGCACCTCGCCCGGCGCAGACTCTGGTGGCATCGTTCCCGACGCTGGACGGCGCAGGTCGTGCGGTCGCGGAGATCACGTCGTCGGATCGCACGCCGTCGATGCTCGAAATCCTGGATCGCACCACTGTTCTCGCGGTGGACCGAATGTCGAAGATGGGTATCGAGCCGGGAACGGCTGCATTGTTGCTTGTCCAAAGCGACGACGTCGACGCCGAGGTTGTGCTCGCCTCGATCGAGACGATGTGCTCGCAGCACGGTGCGGTGGACGTGGTGGTCAGTGCGGACCAGGGGGAGGCCGCTTTGTTGTTGGAGGCGCGCAGGTTGGCGCTTCCAGCGCTCGAGCTCCTCGGCGACTGGCTCCTCGACGATGTGGCAGTTCCGCGTTCACGTGTCACCGATCTGATTGCCTCCATCGAGACGATCGCAGAGGAGGCCGGTCTGACGATCGGTGTTTTCGGCCACGCAGGTGACGGCAACCTGCATCCGACGATCATCTACGACGATGCCGACGCCGACAGCCGCGCGGCGGCGATGTCGGCGTTCGACGCGATCACGCGACGCGCGCTCGAGCTGGGTGGCACTATCACCGGTGAACACGGTGTCGGGAGGCTCAAGACCGGGTGGCTGACAATCGAGCACGACGAGACGTCGATGGCAGTGCAGCGGTCGGTGAAGGACGCCCTGGATCCTTCCGGAATTCTCAATCCCGGAGCGGTATTGCGATAGCTCTTCATCTGGCACAGTGGAGATCATGCAGCGGTGCACGGGCGAGAGTCGGTCCGCTGGGCCGATCTCAGGGGTAACCCCTGGGCGAGACAGAAGAACTGGTCACTGCGTCCGACGCCGGTCCGCACGCTCCGCGTGCTCGGCGGCGCCGAGTACACAAGATTCAGGTCGCCCGGCGCCGCTGCATGTACACCGGGTGCCTCGATGAGCCGTCAATTCAGCCCGCAGATGGCGGCGTGGCTCGCGTCGCTCGCTGCGGATGCTCTGTGGACGCGTAGTGGTCTGGAAGAGGCGTTCCTGCCGATTCTGGGTGAGAAGGCGCCGCGTCTGGCGGATCGTCTGATCGACCTGTCGCCGGTCGCGCCGTACGATCCGGAATCGCTCCGCGGACTCATCGCCGGACTCCCACTGCTACCCGAGCCTGCCACCGTCGAACCATCGCGTCGCACAGATGGTTTCAAGCCGTGGTTGTTCGAAGTCCCCCGGTACGCGAGTACCGGAGACCTGGCAGAATCGCTCGATCTGACGATCAGCGAAATCGAGTGGTTCACCGACGCACAGTCCCGGCTCCGGACGGCCGCGACGCCGCTTCGGCATTACCGCGTCACGCCCGTACCCAAGCGAGTCGGATTCCGAATTCTCGAAATACCCAAACCGCGGTTGCGTGAAATCCAGCGAAAGATGCTGCGACGCATACTCGACAACGTTCCAGCTCACAGTGCAGCGCACGGATTCGTCACAGGTCGAAGCCCACGCACGTTCGGAATTCCACATGCGGGGCACACCGTCGTGGTCTCGGTGGATCTGAAGGACTACTTTCCCTCGATCGGAATCGAGCGTGTCGTCGCGGTGTTCGATGCGCTCGGCTACCCGAAATCCGTGGCATGGAGCCTCGCCTACCTCTGTACGACGGCAACGCCCGCGGAACAGCTCGGCGGATTCCCCTACGCCACTGCATCGTTGCTGCGCACACGCCACCTGCCGCAAGGCGCGCCGACGTCCCCTGCGCTTGCCAACCTCGTCTCGCGGCGGCTCGACATTCGGCTGACCGCGCTGGCGAAGTCCCTGGGCGCGAGGTACACCCGGTACGCCGACGACCTGGCATTCTCCGGTGACATCGACGCGGACAAGATCATCTGGAGCGCGAGCAAGATCATCGCCGACGAAGGATTCGCGGTCCATCCGTACAAGACCCGCGTGCGTCGTGCACACAAGCGCCAGCAGCTCACCGGCCTGGTGGTGAACAACTGGCCGTCGGTGCCGCGGAAAGAGTACGACGCACTGCGCGCAATCCTGCACAACTGCGCCGTCACGGGGCCGGATCCGCAGAACCTGTCCGCGATCCCCGATTTCCGTGCGCACCTCTACGGGCGGATCGCACGAATCGGCGCGACGAGCGGAGTGAGGCGTCGGAAACTGCTCGAGTTGGCGGAACGAATCGACTGGGAGTGACCGCTGCGCTCTCGTCCCGTCAACCGCCGGTGCGTCGAGGCGTCTCCGGCGACACGGGCAGGCATGCGAACACCAGGCAACCAGGTGGGGCGTCGGACAGTGGCGGCGCTACCGGCCCGGTCGGAACGGCGGCGTCAGGGCCGAGCCCGAGAGTGCCGAGGAGGATGTCGGGGTCGAAGAAGCTGCTGACGTCGATGTCGCGGTTGAACGTCGGCTCGTAGGGGATCGACGGAAGGTCCTCGTCGGGCAGCGCTTCCCCGAGTGCACGAAAGAAGTTGGTGTAGAGCTCGCTGTTGGTGCTGGCGCTCAGAATGGTCGACAGGTCCGGAGAGACGTCACCGAGGACCCCGTTCCAGGTCACCTGGATGCCCAGGCTCGGAATGATGAAGTTGTTCTGCTGCAGGAAGCCCACCATGGCATAGGCGTCGTCGGGCATGCCTGCGAGCATCGGTGTGTTCAGCGTCTGTTGCGACGGGAAACTCGGACCGATGCACGGAGTGTTGTTCAGCCAGAACAAGTATCCGTAACACTGGTTGGCTTCTGACGGAGTCCGCAACTGCCGGATGTACTCACTGCCGATGATGCGCCGTCCGTTCCACGCGCCGTCGTTCGCCATGAGCATGCCCAGCCGTGCGAAATCGTTGGGCGGCAGGAACATCAGTGCAAAACCGTACGTGTGGCCCGTGCGATCGCGAGCCCAGTAGTAATCCTGCGGAGCAATGCCGATGGGATCGAACAGCTCTCGCTGCGCGAACGCCTGAAGATCCTCACCGACGGCATTCTCGACCACGTAGGCGAGCAGGTCAGGGCCTAGCTGTGAGTACTGGAACCGGCCCGGCTGCGAGATCGGCAGTGTCAGCGCCTGCGCTGGTGCGTCGACGCCGAATCCGAGGCCAGGAACGATGCCCTCGGCGACTATCCCTTGATCCATACCCGAACTCTGGGTGAGCAGCGCACGTACGGTGATCGCGCGGTGTGCGTCGTCGCCCTCGCCGGCGGGGAGGTACCGACCGATGGGTGAGTCCACGTCCAGCCGCCCCTGAGTGACAGCGACGCCGGCGAGCATCGAGACGATGCTCTTGGTCGAGCTCCACAGATGCCAGGGGGTGTTGCCGGTGACGTCGTTGAGCGGACCCGATCCGACGAGGCAGTTGTTTCTGAAGATCTGGATGTTCGTTCGCAACCTCGACGACGCGAAGTCGACCGCCCGCTGCACCGCGGCCGCATCCATGCCGACCTCCGCTGCCGAGGCACGCTCGAAACCATCGGCCGCGGCCTCGGGCGCAGAGCACGACCGTTTATCCGGCGGCGCTGCCTGACCCGGAACGGTCGTGCCGATTGCAAGCAGTGCCGTCGACACCGTCGTGACCAGTAGAAGTCGGAAGGCACGTCGCACCGAAACCCCCTGTGAGCCGAATCACTGTCGATCAGGTCTAGCACACAGCGCACGCGCGTACGGGCAGGATCGGCTTACGACGCCTCGGCCAGTTCGATCACGCCGACGCACTGGCATCCGCCGGTGATCTCCTCGCAGTCCAGCACCAGGAAATGACGGACGTACTCCATGTCCACGCAGTCCGGCTCCGTGCACTCGGCGTCGCCGACTGCGTGGATGACGAGCGTTCCTTCACAACGATCTTCGACGGTTCGCATCGACACTCCCTTCTCTTGCACGTCTTGGCCTGTAGCTCCATTGGTATCACCGGAGTCCGACAAGTTCGGGAGAAGGAAGGCGTGTTCGACGCCCGGAGCGATCAGTAACGCGCCCCCGCCGGGTCCGGGAGGTCGTCGAGAGTCTGCAGCTGAGAGGGGGTCAGGCGTACCGACGCGGCGCCTGCGTTCTCGTCCAGGCGTGACGAGCGCCGCGTACCGGGAATGGGGACGACGTGCTCACCCTGCGCCAGTACCCACGCCAGAGCAACCTGCGCAGGGGTGGCTCCCACCTCGTGACCGACGGCTGCGACGGCGTCGACGATGACGAGGTTCGCATCCAGGTTCTCCTGCTTGAACCTGGGTAGTTGTGCACGGAAGTCGTCTGCGGCAGGGGCCGTTCCACGGAAATTTCCGGTGAGAAAACCGCGACCGAGGGGTGAGAACGGGACGAAGGCGGCGCCGTTTCGTTCGGTCCACGCCAGCGACGTCGCGAGATGATCCCGCGTCCACAACGACAGTTCCGACTGCACCGCTGAAATGGGATGTACCGACTGCGCCCGATCCAGCTGTTCGACGGTGAACTCCGAAACGCCCAGTGCGCGAACCTTGCCGGCCTGCACCATTTCCGACATCGCGCCGATGCTGTCCTCGACGGGCACCGCCGGATCGGGGCGATGCAGGTAATAGAGGTCCACGTGGTCAACCCCGAGTCGCCTGAGCGAGTCGTCGATGGCCGAACGGAGGTGGTCCGGGTGACCGTTGGGGCCCGAAATGACCGGTTCCCCAGCGTCGCCGACGTGTGATTCGAGCCCGCCTTTGGTTGCCAGGGTCACCTCGTCGCGACGGGAGCCGATGGCTGCACCCACTACTTCCTCGTTGGTGAACGGTCCGTAGACGTCGGCGGTGTCGATGAAGTTCACCCCGAGATCGAGTGCGTGGCCGATGACGCGGTCGGGACTCTCGGAGTGCTCGTCCGCTTTGTATGCCCAGGTCATACCCATGCAGCCGAGGCCGATTGCGCCGACGCTCGGGCCGTTCTTCCACAGTGTTCGGGTGGGGACCATGACTACAGACCCTACGCCCGATATTCG
Organism: Rhodococcus sp. 114MFTsu3.1; assembly: GCF_000383555.1. Classification (NCBI taxonomy): domain Bacteria; kingdom Bacillati; phylum Actinomycetota; class Actinomycetes; order Mycobacteriales; family Nocardiaceae; genus Rhodococcus; species Rhodococcus sp. 114MFTsu3.1. The sequence continues at coordinate 206,868 of NZ_KB911553.1, forward strand.
CTGTCGCCCGTGCTGCGGCTGCCGATACCATCGCCGCATGGCTACTCCTCACGGCAAAGTGTTCTTCGGAAACGGCATCGTCGATGCCCACGACGCGAAGCTGGGGGTCGCCACTTCCGCAGTCCTGTACGGGCTCAGCGTGTATACGGTGTTCCCGGTGTACGTATCGGCGCAGACGCGCACGGCGTTCAGGCTGCAGGACCACTTTCAGCGACTTCTGGAGTCCTGCAGAATAATCGGGATCGACACGTTTGCGCAGCAGTGGACGTACGAGCGGTTCACCCAGGTCGTGCGTGAGGTCGTTCAGGCCAACGACCCTCAGCGCGAGGTGTACGTCAGAGCGACCGTCCACGTGGACGAGTCCATTCCGGGGACACGAGTCCGTGGTTTGAGCACCACGGTGTCCATCTTCCTGTACGACGCGGTGCCCATCGTCCCGCAAGACGGAATGCGCCTCAAAACCAGTGTGTGGCGCCGAATCCCGGACAACGCCATCCCATCGAGAGCCAAGGTCAACGGCGCGTACGTCAACTCCGTGCTCGCCAAGCAGGACGCCATCGACAGCGGGTTCGACGACTGCATCTTCCTCGATATCAACGGCCACGTCTGCGAGCTCAGCGCCGCGAACATCTTCCTGGTCAGAAACGGTGTCCTGATTACTCCCGACGTCACGAGCGACATCCTCGACGGCATCAACCGCCGGACCATCCTCACGCTGGCCCGCGAGGAAGGACTCGAAGTGCGGGAACGCGTCGTCGACCTCACCGAGCTGTACATCGCCGACGAGGTGTTCGTGTGCGGCACGTCAGCAGGAGTGGCGCCCGTCTTCCAGATCGACGGCCGAGCCGTCGGATCCGCTCCCGTGCTCGGCCCGGTCTCGGCGACACTGCGCAAGCGACATCAGGACGCGTTGACCGGAGACCAGGCGCACGGCTGGGTCACCGTCCTCTGACGTTCACGACGGGCAGGTGGCGGCGAGCCCGGCCACGAGACCGTTCAGGGCGGGTTGCTCCAACGGATCCGTCGCCGGGTCGATGGCCGACGCCGTCCATCCGAGAGTGACCTGCCTGCTGCCGTCGGGACTCGAGAACGACAGTGTGCGGTACCCGAAACCGTTACCGCGCTGACCGAACACCACCTCGGCCGCCCCCGGATTGCACGCGTCACCGCCGACGAGCAACCCCAGGCCGTACCCCGACGGGGTCACCTGCTGCATCTGGTCGACGAGCGTTCGCGGTAGCAGGGTCTCGTCGAAGAGAGCGCGAAAGAACGTGTTGACGTCGCCGACGGTGGAGACGACAGCTGCGCTTGCCGACCAGATCGACGGATCGACATCGCTGATGTCGACGAGGGTGTCACCTTCGAGGATGTACCCGTGCAGTCCGTCCTCCGGAATGGCGGCGACGCTCGGATAGGACGTCGACGTCATCTGTAGGGGTTCGAACACCCGCTCGTGCAACGAATCTGCGATGCTCCTGCCGTCGAGCTGAGCAACGATCTTGCCGAGTACGACGTAGTTGGTGTTGGAGTAGGAGAATTGGGCACCGGGAGCCGCGGGCCACGGCTGTGCCAGCGCGAGCGCGATCAGTTCGTCGTCGGAATAGGTGTCGTCGGCGGCCGCGACGAGCCCCGCCACGTCGGACGGCACGAGAGTCTCGAGATAGTTCGGCAGACCGCTGGTGTGATCGAGCAGCTGACGGACGGTCACCGGCTTGGGCAGAAGACCGGGAAGCACGTCGTCGACGGTTGTCTCCAGGGTCAATTTCCCCTCGTCGACCAACTGCAGAACAACGGCCGCCACCATGGATTTGGTGATACTGGCGATTCTCAGAGGATCCTCGGCGGACGCGGCCTCGTCGGACCCGCGTTCGACGACGCCCGCCGCGCCTTCCCACTCACTGTCGCCGTCCCGAAGGGCGATGACCGCGGCCGGCGCTCCGGCGCTCACCAACTGGTCGACGACGGCCTGGGCGTCGGCAGTGCGAATGGTTCCTGGATCGGTGGGTGCAGGCGAGCTCTGCTCAGCAGAACACGAGACAAGCACAAGGGCAGCTGCAAGGGGGAGTACTGCCGAGCGAAGGTTCACACTTCGGACATTACCGGCGGACTTCGTCAGACACGGAAAAATGCGAGCGCAGAGGTCACCAGGTCGGAGTTTCCGGTGGCAGGAGAGCCGTCGGGCATGGTCAGGGTGTCTTCCAGGCCGATGCGAGTGGCCAATCCCTGTGCGACGGCCGATCGTAGTGTGGCCCAACATGTGTCGTCCTGGCCGTGCAGCAGCAGCGGGACTCCGCTCGTGTCGGTGAGTGTGATCAGTTCGTCGGCGACGTCCGGGCTATCTCCCGGCTGGACTTCCAGTAAGGCCCGTATGCAGTCTCCGGTGAGGCCGGAGGCCAGCCATGCGCGTGCGGATGCGGCGGTCCACAGACCCGCCTCGACGCCGACGCCTCGGCGCATCAGCAGTCTTGCCAGATCCGCTGCGCCCTCCTCGTGCCAGTTGACCGACGCGAAATCGGGCAGGGTGGTCCAGGATTCGACTGCGGCCAGCCGGGATACGGCGCCGGGTGTGCTCCACGCTCCGGTAGTCACGCCGACCGGAACTCCGGCTGCGCGGGCAGCGCGAACTGCGGCGGCCACGTGTTCTGCGGCAAGCGAATCGGTGCCGTCCGGAGTCTTCGGATGTACGTGAATTGCCTCGGCGCCTGCGTTCACTGCGGTGATGGATTCTGCCCTGATCTGGTCCGGGGTGATCGGAATTGCGCTGTGCTCGGCCGGTGTTCGAGGGCCGTTGATGCACGCCTTCAGTCTCATCGGCCCAGACGCGCTCATCGGCCCAGACGCGCTCATCGGCCCAGCCGCGCTCATCGGCTGGCCGCGTCGAGGAGGACCGTCGCGGCTCGCTTTGCCGCGACGGCGGACTCGGGAGATTCCGAGATGGCTGCGGTGGTCTGCGCGCCCTCGGCAAGTAATGCGATCTGAAGGCCGAGATCCTGCGGGCATCCTGCCTCGACGGCCAGATCGGTCACGTACTCGACGAATTCGCGTTTGTGCTGGTGTGCAGCGTCGGCGACAGCCGGCATGGTTGCACCGAGCTCGCCGAACGAGTTGATGAAAGCGCAGCCGCGGAAGTTGTCTTCACGAAACCAGGCGTCCAGGAAGTCGAAGATGGAGAGGACCTTGTCTCGCGGCGAATCGTGCTTGGAGGCCTCCATCAGGATGCGCTCGTTCCACACCGCGGTCCGGCCGGCAAGTACCGCGGCGACGATGTCCGACTTGGACGGGAACAGCGAGTACATGCGTTTGAGCGAGATCCCGGCGGCGGTCCGCAGTTCGTCCATGCCCACTGCTTGAACGCCACGTGTGTAGAAGAGCTCGTCAGCGGCTACCAAGACGGCCGATCGTGCGTCGCTCGCTTCCACTGCCACCACCTCCTTGCGCAGAGAACCATCGTTCTCTACCGTAGTCCATGACGGGAGAACGACCGTTCTCCGACCGGAAGATCCCGAGGGAAAGGCAACAACATGGCTTTCGTCAATGTGGGCACGGAAAACAGCACACCTGTGGACGTCTACTACGAGGATCACGGCAGCGGGCAGGCAGTGGTGCTCATTCACGGCTACCCGCTCGACGGCAACTCCTGGGAGCGCCAGAGCCGGGAGCTTCTGAAAGCCGGCTACCGGGTCATCACGTACGACCGTCGCGGATTCGGCAAGTCCAGCAAGCCCGTGACCGGCTACGACTACGACACCTTCGCCGCCGACCTGAACGCGGTCCTCACCGAACTCGACCTGACCGACGTCATCCTCGTCGGCTTCTCGATGGGTACCGGGGAACTGGCACGCTACGCCGCCAAGTACGGCACGGACCGCGTCGCGAAGTTCGCGTTCCTCGCATCGCTCGAGCCGTTCCTGCTGCAGACCGACGACAACCCGGCAGGCGTCCCGCAGTCCGTGTTCGACGGAATCGACGCAGCCGCTCGCGAAGACCGCTTCGCGTGGTTCGACAACTTCTACAAGGACTTCTACAACCTCGATGAGAACCTGGGCAGCCGCATCAGCGAAGCAACCGTGCGCGCCAACTTCGCCACCGCGGCAGGAAGCGCACCGGTAGCGGCCTACGCCGTGGTCCCGACGTGGCTCGAGGACTTCCGCGCAGACGTGCAGAAGGTGCGCGAATCCGGCAAGCCCACTCTGATCCTGCACGGCACCAAAGACAACATTCTTCCCATCGACTCGACGGGACGCGAATTCACCAAGGCATTCCCCGAGGCTCGGTACGTCGAGGTCGACGGTGCCCCGCACGGACTTCTGTGGACCCACTACCAGGAAGTCAACGAGGCTCTGCTGAACTTCGTCAAGTAACCAATATGAGTGGAAATGTAGGCCAGAGCCTACATTTCCACTCACGAAGCGGGGTAGCATCCGGCCGTGCCGGAAGACACTCCACAGCCGGTCGTGACGTCGGAGTCCGTGCGACTCGGCGTCCTTCTGGCGGCAGTCGGCGGGTTCGTCGACGTCTACACCTTCATGACGCGCGACGGCGTGTTCGCGAACGCTCAGACCGCCAACGTGGTCCTCTTCGGTATCGATGCCGCAGGGGGCCATTGGCGGTCCGCGGCGGGATACCTCCCGCCCTTGGTGGCATTCGTTTTCGGTGTCTTCGTCGCCGAGTCCATGTCCAGCCCCGGCTTGACGCGGGTCGTTCGTCGGCCGATCCGTGCCGTCCTCGTGATCGAGATCCTGGTGCTGTTCGTCGTGGGCTTCGTCCCGGAGTCGGCACCGAATGCCGTTGTCACGGTGTCCATTTCCTTCGTTGCCGCTCTGCAGGTGACGACATTCAGGGTGCTCGTCGACCAGGCCTTCAGCACGACGATGACCACCGGCAACCTTCGTAGCTTCTCTCAGGCGATCTACCACCGACTGTCCGACGGTGACACCGCCGCCGGACTGCGTGCCGTCAACTTCGGATCGGTCATCGCGGGGTTCCTCGCCGGTGCCGTGCTCGGCGCCTTCGCGGTACGAGTCCTCGGCGTGGGCGCGGCCTGGGTCGCGTCGGGAATGCTCGTCGTCGCGCTCGCCCTGTTCCTGTTCGACGAATGGCGTGGGGTTCCGCGGGTGCGCCGCTGATTGACGCCGTCCACACGTCGGTCTACTCTACTGAACATGTTCACTGAACGTGTTCAGTCACGGAATCATCAGAAGGAAGCGACACGTCAGAGGGTTCTGACCGCGGCGGACGCGCTGTTTCGGGAGATCGGTTTCGACGCAACCACCATCCGGTCCATCGCCGCATCCGCGCAGGTCAGTGTCGGCACCGTGATGGCCGTTGGCGACAAGAACGCCATTCTGGTCGCTGTCTACGACGAATGGATTGCCGACGTCCACCGACAACGCAGCGTCGCCGGACGGGCCGATGTCTCTGCTCAGGACAATGCTCCCGCCGAGGTGCTGGGGCTGTTCCTGCCGTTCCTGGAACACTTCGCGCGCGACACCGCCCTCTCTCGGGTGTACGCGTCGATCATCGTCGGAGGGCGCGTCGACTCAGAAATCTTCAGATCGTTGGGCCTCGCTCTGACCGACGAAATCGAGCAGACGCTTCGGCGTGCGGGTCACGATTCCACCCGTGCAGTCCAGGGCGCCCAGGTCATCTATTTCGCGTACCTCGGAATGCTTATGTCCGTCGGAGTAGGCGACGACCTGAATCGACTCAAGGGAGTCATCGACTTCGTGACCAACCAATCCGATGGGGGAGAAAGATGATCGACTACTGGTGGCTCACAGCGCTTCTCGCGATGGTACTGCTGATCGACGCGCTGATGTCCATACGGCCGCCGATGTTCATCGTGAAATGCCTCGACGGGGTCGGGTTTCCGCGTGACTGGTGGTGGACGCTGATAGTAGTCAAGCTCGCCGCAGCCGCCGGCCTCGCCGTCGGACTCGCATACCCCGGTGTCGCGTCGGCCGCGAACGCCGGAGTGATCGTCTATTTCCTCTGTGCAGCCTACGCACACTACCGCGCACGGTTCATGACACAAGAGTTCTGGATCAATTGCCTTGGCATGCTGGGGTTCTCGATCGTCGTTCTGGTTCTGTCCAACGTATGACCGATCCGAAGCGGAATCCACCCACCTGTTGTGCGTTCCGAGGGCTGACGGACGCACAACAGGAGGGTGAATGTTCGGCAAATTACACGACGACCACGCCGTCGGAGTCGCTGTAGACGATCTCGCCCGGATTGAACGTGACACCGCCGATTTCGACCGGAACGTTCTTCTCTCCGGAGCCCGTCTGGGTGCTCTTGCGGGGATTGGTGCCGAGTGCCTTCACACCGATGTCGAGAGTCCGCAGAATCGCCGAGTCCCGGATGGCACCGTTGACGATGACCCCGGCCCAGCCGTTGGAGACTCCCTTGCCTGCGATGATGTCGCCGACGAGCGCGGTGTGAACGCTCGCATCGCCATCCACCACCAGGACTCCACCGTTACCCGGCTCACCGAGAGTCTGCTTGACGAGCAGGTTGTCCTGGAAGCACTTGATCGTCGTGATCGGTCCGGCGAACTCGGTGTTCTTGCCGAACTGAATGAATTGTGCATCGCAGCTGCGGATTTCAGGCCCGATCTCGTCGGCCAGGTCAGCAGTTGCCTTGAATTCGACGGAAGTCATACCGGACAGCATAAGTGCGTCGTTCCTGCAGGCTCACTCCTGCCCATCGGAGTCGTTCCTGCGGGCTCCACTCCTGCCCATCGGAGTCGTTCCTGCGGGCTCCACTCCTGCCTAGTCCAGCCTTCCGTGACGCCTCTCGTAGTCGTTCCGGGTGCGATCCAACTTCGCCTGGGTGCTGGCACCCAGCAGCTGCGGATCCAGGTCGTGCACCAGCAGCCGGTGGCGTCGGTACACGTTCATGAGCGCGATCGCGAAGTAGACCAGCGGAATGAACAGCAGCGCCATCATCGCCAACCCGATCCACAACGGTCCGGGAACCAACAGGAACAGGCACAGGAATGGGATCACCGGCAGCGTGAAGCGGATCAGGTAGCGAGCCTGGGCACCGTGACCGACCAGATCCTCGCGAACCCAATCCTGCATCGACGGCGGCAGCACTCGGCCGAACTGGTAGCCCAGGTACTGCCAGAAGTTCGGTTTCACGTCACGGACCTTACGCTCCGATTTCCTTCAGAACGACCGCACCGATCGACAGCGCGACGACGTCCTCCACCAGCGCGGCGGCGACAGGCGGAACCCGCTTCGACGCCCATGCGCGGTATGCGTGGCCGGCGTAGGAACCGGCGACGGCCGACACGCCCCCGACTACGGCCGCCGGGATCGGATGGTCGCCCGAGCGTCGGGCAATCGCGTAGGCCGCCCCGGCGCCGGCCACGATACGGCCACCCAGGGGCGCCGGATCGAGACGTGACGGCGTCGACGGCAACTTGTCCCCGACGAGTTCTCCCGCCGTGGCCACGGCTGATCCACCGATCGCCCAACGCTCGTACTTCGACCCTCGGAACCAGGTCAGCAGCCCGACGCTGATTCCCACGGAACTGCGAAACCCACTTGCCTTACCGACAGCGGCGGACAGAACGGCCGAGCGAATCGTCAGGTTCATGTCCACGAGTATCCACCCAGGGTTGTCGCTCCGGCGTGTTAGCGTGTGCCGACTTCGGGGGGAGTGAACATGGGGCTGAAGAAGCAGCTGCTGCGCACGGCGCTGGTTCTGGCGTTGCTGTATGCCGCTGTCGCGCTGCTGCCCAGATTGGGGCCGCAGGCACCGGGCAGGTTCGAAGGCGTCGCGGCACCGCCTACCTCCCGTCCTTCGTCGACGGCGGCACCGGCACCGGCACCTACCGCGACCCTGCCACCGGGCTTCCCGTCGATGGAATTCGCGCCGCCGGAAATCGAGGTGCCCGAGGGTGACCCGATCCCCATCGACACCAAATACGGACTCAGCTACACAGTGCCGGGGGATTGGAGGAATGCCTCAGGTGGAGTAGCGGGCTGGGAGGGAACACGAGGGTCGGTTACATACGGCGCGATCGCAATGTACGGGTACGACTACTGTCCGGAACATCGAGACGGGGCGCGGAAAGCTGTTTCAGGAATGACGGGCCGCAACGGTGTCGACGTTCCCACAGCAGCCTTCGAGGCAAGCCGCCAGGCCGAGATCATCTTTCGGGATGCTCCCGATGACGCCGTGACACTCGACTACTCGGAGCCGATCCAATTCGACATTGGTGGAGCTCCCGCCGTCAGATACTCGGTGAAAGCATCGAATCTCGCCCAGGATTTCGATTGCGATCCAACGGAAGCAACATTCGACGTGGTTGCGACGGAGGGTTATTCGAATGCGACCGTCGCTGTATTCATGATTCAAACCGACCAGCAGATCGACGAGTCCTTGCCGCCGGATGTCGTAGACCGGATTGTGTCGACGCTCCGCCGAACCGAATAAGACAGGTGCCTGGACATGAGTGAAACATTTTTCGCGGACCCAAGGCAGGTCGCCGGGCTCGGCCGGCTTACGGCCGAGATCGGACAGCAGACGCTGACGTCCTATCGGTATTTCAATGACCACGGACAATTGACAGGGGTCGACAACGGGGAATTGTTCGGTTCGTTGGCCGTCACGTTCGATGCTCTCCGCGATGTGTGGCGTGATCGGCATGTCCATTTGGCAACGAACTGCGCCGGATTGGGTGACGAACTCAATACCGCGGCCTGGCTTTACGCGGATCAGGAAAAGAAGAACTACGAGGCGCTCAACGCACACACGGACCTGGTACCGGTGCCGTACCCGGACCCGGGTGACGCAGATCGACCGGCGCGGGGGAATGCCGAACCTTACAGCGACTGTGCACATTACGGGTCTCCGGAGGGTATGGATTACCCGGCTCCCGCACACTTCCCCGACGACGTAGCCGACGTCATCGCCGATGCAGCAGGGTGGCTGGGGGACCTCGATTACGCGATCGAGGAGCTGATCGGGCACAGTCCGCTTCGCGAACTCATCGATCCAATAGGCGGAAACTGGAACGATCTGAGACGTCTCGGTGCGGCATACCGGATTGCAGGGGAGGCTATGTCCGCCGGCGGTGATTCTCTCGCCGAAGGGACTTCGCGCGTCGACGAGTTCTGGGACGGGTTGGCTGCCGTCGCGTACAAAGACTACGCCGCACGGCAGATCGCAGCGATGCGCTGGGAGGGTTCGTGCGGTCGCGTCATCGAAGCTGTCGCGGACAGAGCCGCCGACGAAATTCGCAAGTCGGTGTTCACACTCGTGACTACGATGAGAGAACGTCTCGAAGCGCAAGTCGATGTGTCCAGCCCCGCCAAGGTTGCCGAGTTCTTGTCGAAAAAGGTATCGCCGCTGGGGAGCCTTTACCAGATATACAAGATCGCCGACATCTTGTACTCGGGATACACCCTCGCCAAGAAGCTGCTCGATGACATTCGGATGGTCACCGACGCGTTCAACGAATTCCTTTCGCTCGTTGCCAGTCCCAGCGGCTACTTGAACGAGCAGTTCCAGCAGAAACTCGAACCGATCACCAAGGGAATCCACAACGCTCGACTGGTGAAGGACGTGTACGACACCGCGTCCGCCGAGCCCGTCTACAACGTTCCGAAGGATTCTTTCTCGGTCGGAACAGGTAGACAACCATGGGAAGATGCATGAACGCACCGGACGACCCGATCCTGCGCCGCGCGGTACAGAAGATGACCGATGCCTTCGACCGTATGGCACAGACGCGGGCCGTGGTCGAACGGACCCCGCTCTCGTCCATCGACGAACCGCGAAACGTCGACAGTGCTCTGATGTTCGCCATCGCGTCGCTGGCGAGTGCGTCACCCGAACTGAGGGCGTACGCCGGGCGCGTAGCGGCTGGAGAGTGCTCATGGGACGAGATCGAAACCCTGTCCAGGCCTGTACCGCCCGAAATCGGCGAGCTGAAACGAGATCCAGCGCTGATTTGGTTCCCGGCCAAGCAGACTCCACCACCGGACGACGAAGAGCCCTACAGGATTCCGTGGCAATGACCGGCGATCTACCCCCCGATTGTGCGTTTCCGAGGCTCGAGAACGCACAACTAGGGGGTAAATTGCCTACTTGCCCGCAGCATTCGCGACGATGGCGTCGCGAATGTACTGCGCAAGCCCGGGCGTGATGTCGTCGTAGTGCTTGGTGAAGCGCTCGTCGGCGATGTACATCTCGCCGATACAGACCTGCATGTCGTATCCGCAGTCGTAGAAATTCTCGATGCCGGCGCGGTGACGTTCGGCCAAAGCCGCCGCCTGTGGTGAGTCGGTAGCCACTCCCGAGGCCAACGCCGTAGCGAAATCTGCTTCCAGCGCATCGGTTTCGGACTTGATGCGCTTCCAGTCGTCCTTCGTGAACGACGCCGTACGCGCCTGGGACTGCTTCCACTCGTCGGTCTGGCCCCAACGCTGTTCTGCCTCATCGGCGTACTGTTCGCCGGTCCAGTTCTCCCCGAACACTTCGCGTTGCTCTTCGGGACTCAACTGAATTCCCATCTTCTTTGCCTCCATCATCTTGTCCACGGCCGCAGCCATCTGATGCAAGCGATCGATCCGTGCGTCGAGTAGCTCCCGCTGACGCTGCAGATGCGCCATCGCGTCGACCGACGGGTCGTCCAGCAGGGCGGCGATGTCGTCCAGCGCGAAACCGAGTTCGCGGTAGGTCAACACCTGATGCAACCGTTCGACGTCTACTGCCGAATAACTGCGGTAGCCCTTCGCCGTGCGTCCGGACGGCACCACCAGCGAAATCTCGTCGTAGTGGTGCAACGTCCGCACGCTGATTCCGACGAGGCGGGCCACTTCGCCCACCAACATCGTTTCCGAATCGCTCACAGAGGACACTGTGCAGCCTCCCGTGGCGTGAGGGTCAAGAGTTACCGGACCACTCTCTCGCATCCTCCGGTGGGAACGCCGGCCAGACGCTGAGAAAGCCACTCGAACGCGCCCGGCCTACCGCCGCCCTCGGCCACCGTGTGGTCTCCGGGGATCTCTTCCAGATGGACCGACGCACCGGCCGCACACCACTGATCCTGGACGGCCTCGGCGCCTTCCTTCGGGATCAGGAAGTCCTGCAGGCCCTGGTAGATGTAGATCGGTGCCTCGGGCGCGATCTGACCCATCCGGTTCTCCTCGACCACCGCGCGGGTGATCGGATGGTTGAACACGTCGGGCACGTTGGACAGGTTCTGCTGGTCGAACAGTGCGAGTCCGCTGTAGGACAAGACGTCCACACACTGATCCTTCTGCACCAGAGCGAGCCGCTTACCGTTGTCGTTGGCCAGCGACCGCATCTCCGGGTACTCGCGGCTCAGACCGATTGTCGCGGCGGTGAACAGCCCGGAGCCGATACCGCCGTTCAGCGAACGCTGCAGGATCTTGTAGTCGGTAGGAGGCCCGCCGAAGGCCACTCCGACGATGTTCAACTCGGGCGCATACGACGGCGCCAACTGCGCCGCCCATCCCGACGCGATCGCACCGCCCGAGTATCCGGTGATCGCGACGGGGGCGTCCGGTGCGATGCCGACTGCCCGGGACGCTCGCAGCCCGTCGAGCACGGTGTGACCGGAGACCAGACCGGCGGAGTACGCCTGGCGGGGACCTTGATAGTCGGTGACGACGACGGCATACCCGCGAGCCAGCAACTCCTGCATCCGGTCGAGTTCCTTGTTGGTGCCGCGCGGCAGCGTCGACGACGGCGCACACGCGTTGCCCAAGGAATCCGTTGCCTCGTTGTAGGCGACGACGGGCCTGGGGCCTCCGCCGGTCCACGGCGCGTCGGGAACCAGGACCGTCGTCGCGGCCGCAATGGGATTGTTCTTCGAGTCCGTCGAACGGAACAGCAACTGCGTCGAGGTAGCGCCGGGTTGTACCGCAACACTTCTCGTGTTCAGAACGGTCCCGGGTTCACTGCTCTCGAAACCCGCCGGAGGGGTGAACCAGGGGTCACCCAACGGAGTGGGTAGGTAGGCGTCGGGATTGGCGGGAGGGGCGACGAGGTCACCCACTGGATCTGCCTGCGCCGACGGTGCCATCGCGAGCGCTACAGCTGCTGCGCAGGCGACGACGAGTCCCCTGCGTGTGGTCGTTCTCATGAGATTGCCCCACCCTGCTTCGTCTCCAGTGCGCCCCGACGCCTAGGAAAGACCACCGCCCATGGTGCCACACGTCGACGGGTGCCGACCAGGGCAGCGGAATCGGCACTGTGATCCCAGCCACCGACGATGTAGGTTATGTGTAACTCCAAGAACTACTCACCAGTAGGGGTACCGAAATGCCAGCTCCGAGCGCTGCGACCTTCTCGCGGCTCGCCGACTTGATCGCCATTCCCGACGCCGACGCGCGGCCGACGAAATCCATCACGGAGGTGTTCACCGGCAAGGAGCTCGCGACCATTCCCGTCGGGACCGCCGAGGACGTCGTCGGTGCCATCGCTCGTGCTCGGGTCGCGCAGAAGGCATGGGCCAAGCGCCCGGTGTCCGAGCGCGCCGAGATCTTCCACCGGTACCGCGACCTGGTGCTCGCTCATCGCGAGGAACTGATGGACATGGCGCAGGCGGAGACCGGCAAGTCCCGCGCCGCCGCGCAGGAAGAAGTGCTCGACATCGCGATGACGTCGCGTCACTACGCCCGCACCGCAGCCAAGCTGCTGTCACCCAAGCGGGTGGCCGGCATGCTCCCCGTGCTGACGAAGACGACGGTGCGGTACCAGCCCAAGGGCGTCGTCGGGGTCATCTCGCCGTGGAACTACCCGATGACTCTCGCGGTGTCCGACGCCATCGCCGCGCTGCTCGCCGGCAACGGAGTGGTGCTCAAGCCGGATTCGCAGACTCCGTACTGTGCGCTGGCCGTCGTAGAACTCCTCTACAAAGCAGGTCTGCCGCGTGATCTGTTCGCCGTGGTGCCCGGCCCCGGCTCGGTCGTCGGCACCGCCATCGTCGAGAACACCGAATACCTCATGTTCACCGGTTCCACCGCAACGGGCCAGCTCCTCGCCGAGCAGGCCGGGCGTCGGCTCATCGGTTTCTCGGCCGAGCTCGGCGGCAAGAACGCGATGATCGTCGCGCGCGGGGCGAACCTCAGGGAAGTGTCCGACGCCGCCGTGCGCGCGTGCTTCTCCAACTCGGGCCAGCTGTGCATTTCCATCGAGCGCATCTACGTCGAACAGTCCATCGCCGACGAGTTCACCGCGAAATTCGGTCAGCGGGTGCGGGACATGACCCTCGGTGCGGACTACGAGTTCGGCATCGAAATGGGCAGCCTCATCTCCGAGGACCAAGTCAAGACGGTCTCCGCGCACGTAGACGACGCAAAGGTCAAGGGCGCCAAGGTCATCGCGGGAGGAAACGCACGCCCCGACATCGGTCCGCTCTTCTACGAGCCGACCGTCCTGACGAACGTGCCCGCCGACGCGGAGTGTGCCGCGAGCGAGACCTTCGGGCCGCTCGTGTCGATCTACCCGGTGGCCGACGTCGACGAAGCCATCGCGAAGGCCAACGACACCGAATACGGACTCAACGCCAGCGTCTGGGCGAAGACTAAGGCTCAGGGCGAAGCCATTGCAGCTCAGCTGCATTCGGGAACGGTCAACGTCGACGAAGGGTACGCACCCGCTTGGGGCACCACCGGCGCACCGATGGGCGGAATGGGCGTTTCGGGAATGGGCCGACGCCACGGACCCGACGGCCTGCTCAAGTACACCGAATCGCAGACCATCGCCACGACGCGTCTGCTGAACCTCGGCGGCCCCCGCGGATTGCCTCCGAAGTTGTGGGCGAAGATCATGCCTCCCTTCGTGAAGGCACTGAAGTACCTTCCGGGGCGGTAGTCCGGCCCTCTTCGCGCACCGAACGTACCGTTCGGTCACTCCAAGTGACCGAACGTCACGTTCGGTCCGGAAAGGCGGGGAGTGCTCCGACACCGAAAGAGCCCGCACACCGGGGGGTGTGCGGGCTCTTTCGTGTTGTCGAACTAGTTGACGCTGTGGCCGTTCAGTCCGGAGTTGACGTAGTGCTGATGAGGATCAGGGACGTGTGCGTCGCCGAGTACTCGGGCTATTTGATCTTCGCTGAGTCCGAGGCGACGGAGTCGCTCGCAGACGGCGTCGAAGTCGAGCATTTTCGCGTCGAGTTCCTGCTGCAGTGCGACGACTTCGGCGCGGATGGCCTCGGCTTCGTCGAGTGCTTCGAGGGTGTCCTTGGGTTCGGGGAGCAGGAGGTTCAGCAGTCGATCACGTGCATCGGTGCTGAGGCCCTCGAACGGTGCCGAACCTGCTGGTGCTTCGTGGCGCCCGGTTCCGTCGAGCTCTGCTGCGACGTACTCGCGGGTGTCACCGAAGGACGGGACCTCGATGGTCTCTTCGCCTTCGACAGGTGCCTGGGCGAAGTCGATCGTCTTACGCAGCGGGCGGTTCGGGATCATGATGACCGCGAGCAGCGTGACGATGGCGACGAATCCGGCGATCATGAAGATCCGTCCGGTGGCATCGCCGTAGGCGGTGCGGACGACGGCGAGGATCGGTGCGGGCAGCGAGCTCAGGTCGAGTGATCCTCCGCCTGCGCTTCCGGAGCTGTCCACGCCCAGCTGGGCGAGGCCGGCTGCGGACTTCTCGGCGACGCGGGTCGCGAGGAGCGATCCGAGAACCGAGACGCCGATCGCGCCACCGAAGGTGCGGAAGAACGCGACGGTCGACGACGCTGCGCCGATGTTGTGGACGCTGACCGTGTTCTGGACTGCCAGAACGAGGTTCTGCATCAACATGCCGGTTCCGAGTCCGACGATGGTGATGAAGACGCCGACGGTCCACAGGCTGGTTGCGTGGTCGATGGTTCCGAGAAGCAGGAATCCGATGACCAGCAGTACCGATCCGGTGACGATGAACGGCTTCCACTTTCCGAACTTGGTGATGAGCTGGCCGGATCCGACGGAGGCGACGAGCATTCCGAACACCAGTGGGATGGAAAGCAGTCCGGCTTCGGTGGGGGTGTAGCCGCGTGCGGTCTGGAAGTACTGGCCGAGGAAGGTGGTGGCGCCGAACAGGCCGACACCGACTGCGATGGAGGCGATGATGGCGAGGCCGGTGGTGCGCTCGGTGACGATCTTCAGCGGGATGATCGGCGACTTGGCCTTGGCTTCGACGATGACGGTCAGGACGAGCAGCAGAACTCCGCCGCCGACGAGGTAGGCGGTCTCACGGGAGATCCATGCGTAGTAGTCCGCCTTGCCTGCGAACGAAACCCAGACCAGCAGGACCGAGACGCCCGCGGTGAGCAGGAGCGCGCCGAGCCAGTCGATGGAGACGTTCTCCTTGCGTTCGGTCTTGATGTGGAGCGTCTTCTGGAGCAGTCCGAGGGCGATGACGGCCAGCGGAACGCAGACGAAGAAGCACCAGCGCCAGCCGAGGGGGCTGTCGACGATCACGCCGCCGAGGATCGGTCCGCCGGACATGGACACAGCCATGACAGCGCCGGTGTAACCGGAGTAACGGCCGCGGTCACGCGGGGAGACGATGGTGCCGATGATGGCGATGACGAGTGCCGTCAGACCACCCATGCCGATGCCCTGGATGACACGGGCTACGAGCAGCAGTGGCACGTTGTGTGCAAAGCCTGCGATGAGCGAACCAGCGACGAAGATGACGATCGCGCTCTGGACCAGGACCTTCTTGTTGAACAGGTCGGCGAGCTTGCCCCAGATGGGCGTCGATGCTGCGTTGGCGAGCAGAGCGGTGGTGATGACCCAGGAATATGCGGTCTGCGAACCCTGTAGGTCACCGATGATGGTGGGCAGTGCCGTCGAGACGATGGTGGTGCTCAGCAGCGCGGTGAACAGCGCGGCGAGCAGTCCGGTGAGGGCCTCGAGGATCTGCCGGTGGGACATGGCGTCGGGATCGGCCTGTTGAATATTGGGCGGAGCTTCGGTGGTTGACATTGTTCTATCTCGCAATCAGTTTCAAGTGCGCTGTGTCCTGCGCGTCTTCGTTGAATGTGTTGTTGAGTTTCTGAATCGAATCGAGGGCGGCCAGCGCCTCCGTTTCGCTCCAGTCGCTCAACATCTCGCGCAGTCGATTCGCGCGACGGTCCCAGATGACCTTGAGCTTCTCGCCGCCGTGGGACGAGACACGCACGCGTGATGCGCGTTTGTCGTCGGGATCGGGCGTTCGGTCGATGTATCCGAGATCCACCAGGTCTGCGATCTGCCGGCTGAGGGCGGACTGGCTGACGCAGAGCCTGTTGGCGAGGTCGGTCTGTCTGCATTCACCCTCCGTCGCGAGGATGGCCAGAACTCCGGTCAGTGCCTGCGGCAGGGGTGACTCCTCATCTCCGGTGGTCACGGCCCGCTTCAGCGCACGACCGAAGAGAAATACCTCTTCGACCAACGCTTCCGCGGTGGTAGTTCTTACTGCCATGAGGGCTCCAACGGTTCGAGTCAATTACTTGCTGTCCGCAACCATATAGATAAATAGATGAGGTAAACAACTATTTTACCTATCTCGTGGGTCACACCGACGGCGAGAACGGACAATCCGATCGACACCGCGTGCGACGGTAGGGACTACCCCGAAGTCGGCGTGAACATTCCGCGCTCGATGGTCATGATGACGCCGTCGCCCACTGCGGGGCGCGGACCGCGCACCGAGCAGCGGAAGTCGACCCCGTGCGAGTCGACGACGACGTCGCTTGCCTCCCTGCCGAACAGAGACGACGTGATCACGCCTGCGCCACAGTCGTGAGGTGAACCTGGACCGAGGGCGATGTCCGACGGCATGACGGTCAACGTTCCACGGCCCTGCCTAGCGCCTTCGACGACGTCGAGCACTATTTCCAGCGGGTGATCGTCGGCGTGGAATCTGCCGCCGTCGACGACGCCGGTGATGATGTTGGCGTCGGACAGGAACCGTGCGACGAACGCCGAGGAAGGCTGCTGCACCAGTTCCTCAGGGGTGCCGATCTGCGCGATCGAACCACCGTCGAGCACCGCGACACGGTCGGCCAGCGCCAAGGCTTCGTTCCGGTCGTGCGTGACATGGATGACGGTCAGTCCGGCGGCGCGCGTCAGCGAGCGAAGTTCCAGTCTGAGTCGGTCGCGCAGAGGCTCGTCGAGCGCGGAGAGCGCCTCGTCCAGCAACAGTGCCCGCGGCGTCCTCGCCAGAGCCCGCGCCAAGGCAACTCGCTGCCGTTGACCTCCGGACAACGTCGAAGGATCTCTCGATTCGAGACCGGGTAGGCCGACGAGTTCGAGGACTTCGCTCACACGCCGCTTGCGATCCGAGCGCGACATCCCGGCGAGCTCCAACGGGTAGGAGACGTTCTTCCCGACGGTGCGGTGCGGCCACAGAGCGTGCTGCTGGAACACCATGCCCAGTCCGCGATGCTCGGGTGCGATCGGGCGACGCCCACCTGCGACGACGTCGCCGCCGATGGTGATGGTGCCCGACGTCGGCGTCAGAAATCCCGCGACCGTGCGCAGCAGGGTCGTCTTACCGGAGCCGGACGGACCGACCAAGGCGAGGAATTCGCCGTCGGCGATGCGGAGGTCGATGCCGCGCAGACCGACGGCGCCACCGGGATATTCGAGGTCGACGGCATCGAGGGAGATGGCGGACATCAGGCATTCTTCTTTCGGTCGGAGACACCCGCGACGAGGCCGAGTCCGGCGATCCCGACCAGGGCGACGAGAAGGGACAGGGCCGATGCCGCGTTGTAGTCGCCCGCCTGCTGCAGGTTGAAGATCGACACTCCGAGGGTCTGCGTGCCGGGGGCGACGAGGAGAACCGACATGGTGAGCTCGCGCACCGCCGTCAAGCCCACCAGAACGGCACCGGAGGTGGCAGCGGGAATCGTCATCTTCCACGAGACGTCGTACAAGGCTCGTGCGGGTGAGGCGCCGGAGGAGCGGGCGACCTCTTCGAGTTGGAGCGGCGTGGAGAGCAGCGGCGCTCGGACGGCCTGCACGACGATCGCGAGGAACGCCATGACGTAAGCGCACAGGATCACCCAGCGGGTGTCGAACAGGCCGGTCCAACGTCCGACGATCAGCCATCCGACTGCGATGACCAGGCCCGGTATGGCCTGCGGGAGCATCGCGACGAGGTCGAGGCCGGTATTGTCCCGTGAGCGGGTGCGCGTCGTGACGACACCCAGAGTCAGGCCGACCACTCCGCAGATCACCGCGGCGCCGATCGCCAGCATCAGCGAATTCTGGATACCGACAACCGTTCCAGGGGCAGTGACGGCTGCGACGATGGAATCGAGAGTGAGGTTGGCCCACGTCAGGGGAACGCCGGGCGCGGGCAGCAATGCCTGGGTGGCGAGCGCGAAGATCGGCAGGGCCGTGATACTTAGTGCGAGAAGCCAGGTGGCGACGCCCACCGCCGACCGGCTGCGCCCCAGCGCGAGCCGAGTCGGGGGAGTGACCGGTCCGTCGAGAGCTGCACTGCCGCGGCTGAGTCCTCGGTCCACCGCAACCGCGACCACTGCCAGCAGCAACAGGACGATGCCGATGGCCGAGACCACCTCCAACGGCTGTGCGACGGTTCCCGATTGGATGAACCGGTACACCATCGTCGACAACGTCACGTACCGGTCCGGCAGTCCGACGAGGGCGGGAATCCCGAAATCCGCCAGATTCGAGACCGCAACCAACGTGAACGACGCGACCGCGGCCGGCCGAAGCAACGGCAATGTCACGTACGTCAGTGCGCGCAGCGGGCGTGCCCCGGACATCCGCGCAGCCTCTTCGAGGTCACCGGGAATGCGGCGCAGTGCTGCTGCGACGATCAAGTACGCAATGGGATAGGAGTGGATGGTCAGGAGGAAGACCACGCCGTCTCCGCCGTAGACGTTCCACAGTGGTCCGCCGAACCGTTCGGCCCAGAACTTGTTGATCATCCCGCTCGGCCCGAGCAGGCCGGTCCACGCGATCGCCCCGACGAACGGCGGAATCAGCAACGGCGACAGCAGGACGAGCCGCAGCACCGAGCGACCGGGAAGATCCGTCCGGTCGAGCAGCAGGGCCATCGCGACGGCGATCACCACGGCGAACAATGCCGACAGTCCCGCCGACACGACGCTGTTCACGGCGGCGTGGACGATCCCGCCGTCGATCAGTTCACGAACATGGTTGCCGCCCAGCCCGATCGATACCACGGCAGCAATGGGCGCCAGGATCGACACCGACACCACGACCCACAGGAGCAGTCTGAGGGACACCAGACCACTCACATAGGGGTTACCCGACAAGTTCGTTGAACCTCTCGACCGCCTCGGGCTGAGATGCCGTGATCTCGGCGAGATCGGGGTTCAGCAGGTTCAGATCGTCGAGAGCCGGTGCGCCGTCGGGGGTTCCGACGTCACCGCGCACGGGAAGGTACTGTTGCTCGACCGCGAGTTCCTGGCCTTGCTTGCTGACGAGGAAGTCGACGTACTTCTTCGCCGCGTCCTGATTCTTCGAATCGGCGAAGATGCCCGCAGGCTGGGAGATGTACGGAACACCGTCCGTCGGGTACTCGAGCGCGATGGGCGAACCCTTCTCCGCCAGTTCGCGAACCAGATAGTCGACGACGATCCCGATCGGCTGAGTGCCGGCCGCAACGGACTGCCCGACGGGACCGTTGCTCTCGGCGACGATCGGTTCGTTCGCGGCCAGGCCTTCGAGCCACGGCTGACCGAGCGACTCCTCGTTCAACCACACCGCCGTGTTGAATGCCGCCGCACCGGAGACATCCGGATTGGGAAGAGTGATCTGCCCCTTGTACTTCGGGTCGGCGAGTTGCTGCCACGACGTCGGCGGCTCCGACACGGCACCCGTGTTGTAGGCGATCACCGTGGGGATGATGCGGGTTCCGACGTAATATCCGTCCGGATCGACGATTTCCTGGTTCAACGCGGACACGTCCGCGGGGGTGTACTGGAGCAGCAGGTTCTCGTCCTTGTACCCCTCGAACGTCGGTGCGTCCGCAGCCAGGAGCACATCTGCGCCGATCGAACCCGTCTCACGCTCGGAAGCGATGCGCGCATTGAGATCTCCGGTGCCGGCACGGTAGACCTGCACCTCGATGTCCGGATTCGCAGCAGTGAACTCCGCGTTGAGTGCGTCGATCTTCGCCTGCGGTTCGGAGGTGTACACCGTGAGGGTCCCGCCGCTGGACTCCGTGCTGTCGACAGCCGGGTCGGCAGGCTCGGAGCACGCGGACAGCGCAGCTATCGAGGCAATCGAAACGAGGACGCCCACGACCGGGCGGCGAAAAGGTATCACGTGACAAGCTCCTGACGAACGACGAAGCTGACATCGTGACCGTCCCGAACGACGCGAGTCGGTCGCCGCGGGAAACGCGAAGTGGACGGGGCGTGAAGGACTACGCCGTCGTTGCCAGAGCCGCAGCCGAACCGAACGCGACAGCAAGCACGCAGACGTGGAGAGCAGCACGCACGGTCGACTCGTCGGCCTTCGTGCGATGCGCGGCCACCGACACCAGCCAGGTCGCGCGCAACCGTCGGGCAAGCACCACGAGGACGACGAGAAGAACGGTCTTGCCGAGGACGATACGGCCGTATCCGGTGTCGAACAGGGCAGGCAGACCACCGAGTTTCACAGCAGCGTTGACGGTTCCGCTCACGGCGAGAGTCCACACCGACCACCACGCCAGGCGCGAATACACGGGCAACACTGCGGCCCAGGCGCCCCGGGCACGCAAGGTCAGGGCCATCGCGGCCAGAACGCCGATCCACACCGACGCCGCCACGGTGTGCACGGACACGAACAACGCGCCGAGGACCTGCTGCGACATGTGCCCGGTGACGGGACGCGCCACGAGCGCGACGACGATGAGGACGACGACGGGTACCGGGGACAGATCGCGCCGACGCCGCTGCATCGGCGCCGAAGGTGGTGCCGTCCGATACGCGAACAGCGAATACGTCACTGCCGCGGCGGTGCAGAGGATCGTCACCACACCCAACTGCCCGACGGTGATGTCGGTCAGGAACGTCGCGAAGTTCGACACCGACAATCTTGCGATACCGCCCCCGAACGACTCGGTTGCTGCCGTCGCCAGCAGTGCCGTTTCCACCGCGGTCCACGTCCCGCCGACGACGACGGCGGTACGCCACACCGAAGGCTTCGATCGATCCGGAAACAGGTCCGTGCGCAGCAGCGCGAGTCCGAGCATCGTCGCGCCGAGGCAGTCCGCGACGACACGGAGCACCGACGACGGGTCGGGGCCGTCGGGGTGGGCGAGCAACCATGCCAGCCCCACCCCGACGATGCCCGCCGCCCCCGCGGCGAGCACCCACCACCGGCGGAACGCGTTCAGCTACTTGTCCTTCGGCTTGCGCAACGCGTAGGCGAGTCCGCCTGCGAAGACGAGGACACCCGCGACGAGGAAGATCCAGACGGGAATTCCCCCGCCGCTGCCGTCGTCGGACTCACCCTCCGTGGCGGCGGATGCGGCGGCGCCCGGCGTGCCGGATCCTTCCGCGGTCAACGTGAATCCCAGTGTCCCACTGATGGGGTGACCGTCGGCCGACGTCACGCGATAGGCGATCGTGTACTCGCCGACCGGTCCGAGTTCGCCGACGTCGACGACGATGCTCTGTCCCTCGATGCGCGGGTCGCCCTTGGACCACAGGTTGCCGTCGGGTCCGACGACGTTCAAGGTCGCGAACTGCGACTGCGGAACCTCGTTGAACGAGATCGACACCTGCGCCGGGCCGGACGCGATCTCGGATCCGTCGGCCGGGTTCGATCCGGTGACCACCGAGTGGGCGGATGCTGTGGGTGCGCCGATCAGCAGTGCCGAGATCGCGAGCACCGCGACGATCAGTTTCCTCATGACCGGCGTCCTCGCACAGTCGCGCCGATGCCGAGTGCGGCACCGAGAGCTCCGAGTACCAAGGCTCCGCCGGCGAGCCACCGGGCGGTCGTGTCGGAATCGGAACTCTGTGCTGTCTCCGTCGAATCCGACGCCGCGGCGGAATCGACGGAGTGACCGCCGTGTCCGTCGGAACCGGCGGCTGCGAGCGTCAGCGACGGCGCCGGGTACTCGGGCTCGCTACCGTCGGCGGCCGGTTCTTCGGTCCACTCGACGACCTCGCCGTCGTTGTAGGTCTGAACGGCCGGGAAGCTGACGGTGTCTTCCTCGGGCAGAGGACCCGCGGACAGCAGGAACTGCTGGAATTGGCCGGGAAGCACCTCGGCGCCCGGGCCCGCAGTCCACGTGACCGCGGTGGCGAGGCCCTCGGCGTTCTTGTCCACGACCGAGGTCCACCCCGGAATGGGCTGAGTGCGTGCGGAATTGAGGCCCGGTAGTTCGACCCGGACCGACGACGTCGCGGCGGTGTCGGATTCGGTGGGGACGCGGAAGGTCAGGACGGCGTAGCCGCCCTGCGCGGCGTCGGGCGCGGCGACCGTCACGTGTGCGGAGGCTGCACCCGCTCCGACGACGAGGGCGAGTGACACGGTGCCTGCGATGATCGAGGCACGACGAACGAAGCTGTTCATGGCATGGGTACTTTCTCGAAAGACGATGTGGCAGAGATGATCGGAGAGTCACGCCGGCGTCGGCGGGCCACGTCTCGAGATGGATGTCGTGAACTCGAATGGTGCACGGGGTACTGGGCTCGAGATCTCGACGGCCAGCCCGGGTGGAACGGCGAGGCGTTGCGGCGGGTCCAGTACCGATCGGACGACGGCGGTGATGGGCCCGTACAGCCGCTCGGCCGCGCACACCAACACCGCAGCCAGCGTCGATGCGGCAACGTGGAATGCAGCCATGGCCGGGCTCGGCAGAATGGTATGGCCGTGCATCATCGCGTGCGGGTCGCCGACGACCAGGGCGACGTGCGACGCGAACTGGCCGAGCACCATCCCCGCGAGAAGCAGGGGCACGGTCGCGCGGCCGGACCGCGGCACAGCGGACACGGCGCCGATCCCGAGGCCCACGATCAGTACCAGCACAGCCGCGGAGCCCGACGGATACCCGCCGTCGGCCCACCCGTGCGCTGCCACGGACAGCGACACCGTCGTCGCGCCGACAGCTCCGCCGCGAAGCGAAGCATCGGGCGACCTCATGGAACCGGAGGTACTACCGAACGCCGAGACGAGCCAGAAGGTCGGCTTCGATGCCGTCCAGCTCGGCCGAGATGGCGTTGTGCGCAGCCTTGCGACGTGCGGGAGGCATCTGTTCCGACGTCCGCACCGCGGTACCCAGATCCGTGAGGCGCTGGGAGATCGCGTCGGAGAACTTGCGGGTCTCGGCGTCGGAGCTGTTGGCCGTGACCTGGGCAAGCGACTTCTCCGAACCGGCGATACGTGCGCTCAGCTTCGCGCCGTAGCCGCTGTACTCGCTCAGCTCGGCGGGGTTGACGCCCAGCTTGCCTGCCTTGCGCTCGTCCAGACGGTTCCGCAGGACCGCAGCGCCGCGGTAGACGATGGGCGTCAGAACGGGGATCAACACCCGTGCAATCGAGATGTACTTGCGCACCTGAGCCGCGTTGAACGACCCCTGCAGCGCTGCCTTCTGCTGCGCCTGAAGTGTCTTGATCTGCGCCTTCTCGACGTTCTTCTGCGACTTGGCCTCGACCGCGCTCAGCTTGTTCTGTGCCTTCGCGATGGACTTCAGTTGCTTGCGCTCGTTCTTCGCTCCGAGCTTGGCCTCGAGTGTTGCCTTGTGCTTGAGCGCCTTGGCCTCGGCCTTACGAGTGGCACGACCCTTGCGCTTGCGGAACAACCCCATCGACAAGGCCCCTAACGTCAGCTTCGGTACGGTTCGGGCGCGGTATTCGCGCTGGCTGACACACAGCCTATCGCTGACGCAGCGGTGGGTCGCATGGGGCGTGTCGGTGGGGGGACATAGGCTCATCAACTGTGAACAGCCAGCCTGTCGCGGCGACACGGTCAGCCGGAATGCGGTCGTCGGTACTCATCGACGCCGGGTCCCTGACGCGGTGCCGTCACCGGCTGTACCTGGACACGGCCTACTCCGCGCTGCAGCGCGACGAACCGGAGAATCCCGGCGTCCGGCAACGGCGTGAGGCCGCGGCGGCCCACCGGGAGGCCACCCGTGCCGCCTTCGCAGCCACCGAATCCGGGTGGACGGAGATCGACGCCCCCGACGCCAGGTCGGCGTCGGAGATGACGATGGCGGCGTGCAGGCGCAAGGCCCGCTGGATCTGGAACGCCGTGCTTCCCCTCGATCACGAGCACGGTCGACGCGGCCGCAGCGAGATGCTGATGCTCGATCCGTCCGGTGCCGGATACATCCCGGTCATCGTCGTCAACCACAAGGTCACCGACCCCGGCCGGGGAGCGACCACCACTCCGTTCGACCGATGGACACCGAGCGTCGACGAGACCCGCAAGGTTCGCAGTCAGCTGCGGGACCAACTGCGCCTCGCGCATCTCTACCGAATGCTCGAACGTGAAGGCCTCGCCTCTCCCACTGCACTCGGCGGTGCAATCGGATATCGCGCCGAGTGCATCCTCGTTCACGACCTCGAGACCGTGTTCGCAGAATACGATTCACGATTCGCGGACCGTCTCGCCGTCGCGCGGGGTGAGAGCTTCACCGTGCCCTCCCAGGTGAGCGAGTGTCGGTCGTGCTCATGGTGGTCGGACTGCAAACCGCAGCTCACCGCCAACCGCGACGTGTCGCTGGTGGCGTCGGGGATGCGTGCGGAGGTGTTGCGCGAGCACGGCGTCTTCACCATCGACGACCTCGCCGACTGGACCGGACCGGAACCGGAGGACTGGCCGTTCGGCAGCTTCGACGACGCCGTTGCCGCAGCGACGGCGTGGCGCGCGGATGTTCCGCTTCTGCGCCGGACCGAGAGAACGACGGTCCACCGCGCTGACGTCGAGGTCGACGTGGACATGGAGAGCTATCAGGAGCACGGCGCCTACCTGTGGGGCACGCTGCTCACCGAGCAGGGAGGGCAGCCCCCGGTCTACCGAGGATTCGTCACGTGGGATCCGCTGCCGACCGTCGACGAGGGTCGATCGTTCGCGGAATTCTGGGGCTGGCTGATGGGCAAGCGCCGTGACGCCGCCGAACGCGGTAAAACCTTTGCTGCGTACTGCTATTCGCGCCAGGCCGAGGACAAGTGGCTTCTTGATTCTGCCCGACGCTTCGGCGCCGTACCCGGCGTTCCCACCGAGGCCGAGATCCGCGAATTCATCGACAGCGAACAATGGGTGGACATCTACCAGGCAGTCAGCGACCAATTCATCTGCCCCGGCGGCAAAGGGCTGAAGAAAATCGCCCCCGTCGCCGGCTTCACCTGGCGTGACGACGAAGCCGGCGGCGAGGCGTCCATGGGCTGGTACCGCGACGCCGTCGGCTACGACGGAGAACCCGACCTCAGTCAGCGCGAACGGTTACTCGTCTACAACGAAGACGACGTCCAAGCCACGAAAGTCCTGCGCGAGTGGATGACCGACCGCGCGGACCTCGAAATCCCCACCCTCGAATCCTTGCGCGCCGGAGCCTGAAATCGGGGCTGCCGGAACCCGGATGCCCTTACCGCGGCGCCATGCGGATTGCGCCGTCCATGCGGATGGTTTCGCCGTTGAGGTAGTCGTGCTCGGCGAGCATCTGCACGAGCTGTGCGTACTCCGCCGGCTGTGCGAGACGCGAGGGGAACGGGACGCTGGCTTCGAGGCCCTTGCGGTATTCCTCGGTGACGCCGGCGAGCATCGGGGTGTCGACGATTCCGGGGGCGATGGTGTTGACGCGGATGCCGACCTGGGCGAGGTCGCGGGCCGCGGTGATGGTCATCGCGTGCACGCCGCCCTTCGATGCCGTGTACGCGATCTGGCCGATCTGGC
>NZ_KB911554.1:0-226300 GCF_000383555.1 Rhodococcus sp. 114MFTsu3.1
GCGGCGGCCGCGAACTCGTCCGGACCGAGCTCGCGAGCCAGCTGCGCCAACTGCCGCTCCGCGCTCGCCCGCGTCTCGACATCGCTTTTGCTGCCCAGGCGCCGGAAGAACTTGCGGATCACCTCCTGCGGTTCCTCGTCGAGCACCCCCTCCTGCGCGGCAGCAGCTGTCGCGGGCAGTTCCGGGGCCAGACGTTCCCCCGTCATCGCTGTGCGGGTACCGAGGGTCTCCGCCAAACGGATACGCTGCCCAGCCCGCCTGCGGGAGATCCGCAGCAACACCGCCAGAGCGTCGGGGACCGATCCCCAGATGTCGTCGAGACCACGCAGATCCATCAGATCCGCCAGCCAGGTGTGCGACTGCCCGAACAACGACCGCGTCACCGCCTCGGTACGCACCAACACCGCACGCTGATCCGCCGTGCTGGCGCCGCGCATGTTCATCCGACTCAGAATCTCCACCTGACGCTCCAACGTCGCCACCACCTGAGCCAGATACGCCGCCTCGATCGGCAACACCGACCCCGTACTGTCGACCGCCGAGTCGTCGACTGCCGCGTCACCGACCGCCGAGTCACCGACTGCTGTCCCCGAACCCTCATCCCCCATGAGCATGACACCACGATAACCAGACCCACCGACAAGTTTTCGAACACACGTTCCCATACCGTCGGAGTTGCTGGATACTTCGATCGTCCGCGAACTCGAGCGAACCGGACGAGACAGCTGATCGAGCAACAGCCTGAAACTTACGGTCGATCAATCCAATTCGTCGTTTGCCACCGACTCGATCCAGTCGACGGCGGCGTCGGTCAGTTCCGACTGATCTGCCGAAGAATGCCCGGCCCACCACGCCGGGTCGGGCGAATCTCCCGCGACGGAGAGAAGTTCGGCTTGAACATACGGGTCGAGCGGCTCACCGTTGTGTTCGATCAACCACGATCGCGTACGGACTGCCAGTAATGGCCACACTTGTTGGATCTGCATCACTTCATCGTTTCGCCAGGTACGGGCGCCGTCAATCGGGGTCGACCCTGAGATTTACCCCGAAGCGCGATCAGTGTCCGAACATCCGTCGGAACGACGTTCCGAGTGGGTGTTTGGCGGTGACGGAGCCGAAGCGGACTTTGCCGCGCACGACAACGTGCAATCGGCCGATGGGCGGGCCGGTGCGGACCTTGTTGTTGGCGCTGCCGCCCACGGTGTCGAGGCCGTTGAGGTCGACCGTCGCCTCCTCGGGGACAACGAGAGAGATTGTGCTGCAGTAATCGTCGACGGTCACCTCGACCACCTGAGTCGACATGATCGCCTGTGTGAAATCGAGCGTGATCGTCGACATCTTGCTCTGGATCGACAACTTCGGCGGCACGTGCCACGGCCCTTTGCGCGACACCGTGGACATCGTTCCGCGCACCACGTCGCCAGGACCGCCGTGAGCGTTTCCTGCGTGCCCCTGCCAGGGCGAATGCGTCGGCGGTTGATAGGCAGGCGCCGGGACGGCGTTGTACGGAGTGGGACTGGGCGGGCGGTGCTCCTCGGCGATTTGCATGCCAGGTAGGTCGGCGAGGACGGAGTTCAGTTCACCGCGGGTCTTGGCGGCCAGCGCCGTGTCCATCCGCTCGGTGAATTCGCCCAGTGACAGCATGCCCTGCCCTACTGCGCGCTGCAGGAGCTGACCCACATGCTCCTTCTCTGCGTCGGACACTCGTAGATCCCTCGCCTCCATGCGTTCCAGGATAGGTGTCGACGCCGAACCTGGCCATCATGCGGATTCGAGCACGCTCAGCATCCCCGCCACCGACAGCGGCCAGCCGAACTGCTCCGCCCTGGCCCGCGAGGCCGTCCGTCGGGCTGGAGCGGGTAGGTCGAACACCCTCGACAGTTCCGTCGCCAATCCATCTGCGGTGTCGTCGAAGCGCCCACCGCAGTCGGTGGTCACGATGTCGGCCAGCGCGGACGACCTCGATACGACGACGGGGGTTCCGGTGGCAAGCGATTCGAGTGCGGCCAGCCCGAATGTCTCGTGCGGGCCCGGCGCCACCGCGACATCCGCCGAAGCGAGCAGGGCGGCGAGTTCCTCACGCCCGTCGACGAATCCGAGGAACTCGATGGGGAGCCCTCGGGCTCTCCGTTCGAGCCCGGCGCGCCTCGGTCCGTCGCCTGCGATCACCAACCGGACATCGAATCCGGAATGGTGAAGCGCAGCAACCGAATCTATGCTGCGGTCCACCCGTTTCTCCACCGACAATCGACCGCAGTGGACGAGCAGTCGGCCACAGCCCCGATGCCAGGGCGACGCGGAATCGCCGACGCGTCGGCCCGGATGAAACATGTCGAGGTCGACGCCGAGTGGAACCTGCGAGACGTTGGTGGCGCCGATGCGCTCGAACTCGCGTCGGGCAAAAGCGGTGGTGCACACGACGGCGTCGTACGTCTCGGCTGTGCGACGGTTCGCGACGTCGGCGAGTGCTCGTGCCGTCGCGTCGGGCATCATCTGCCCGAGTAGGCGATCGAGGCGCTCGTGGGAGATCATCACGCTTCGAACTCCGCGCCGGGCTGCCCACTTCCCCATCCCTCTCAGCGTGAGGCGGTCCGACACCTCGACGACGTCGGGACACAGCGCACTCAGGAGTCCGGCTGTGGATCGAGGATTGACCGCGCGATAGCCACCGGTGAAGGGGATCTTGCCTGCAGGACGGGTGATGCGCAGAACCCCCGACGGCAGGATCGTCTCGGTCGCTCGCTCTCCTGGCACGACCAGAATCACCTCGTGGCCGGCCGCCGTGTAGCCCGCACCCAATTGATCCACGGCGGTTCGAAGACCGCCGGAACGCGGTCCGTAGAAGTTCGCAAGCTGCACGATGCGCACTGCGTCGAGTGTGACCGCGCGCCGTGACCGTTCGTCGACGAGTAGGAGAACGACGAGTAGGAGGACTCTGAACGTCGGAAGTCCGGACAACGACCTTCCCCGCACTACCTAACGGCCAAATAGACCGCTCACCACGTTTTTCTCGGCGAATCGCCGGGTAAATTCGTGGAGATGGAGATCACGATCGATGCCGTTGGGGAGGCGAGAGCCGGTGCGGTGTGGGAGCGGTACATGGACCCACGCCAGTGGTCGTCGTGGGCAACGCAGATCGTGTCCGTCGAATACTCCATGTCGCGCGTGTGCACGCAGTCGTTCGGCCGGCTCGAAGGCCCACTGTGGCTTCGACTCGACTTCGAGGTGACCGAAGTAGACGAAGCGGGCTGGACGTGGACGTCGAAAGTCTGGTTCAAGAATCGCAAGCTGGGGTTGACGCTCACCCACGGGGTGGCGTCTCGGCCGGACGGGAGCCGCACCTGGCTGACCCTGGATGGACCGCCGGCCTTCGTGCTCCCGTACCTGCCGTACGCGCGGTGCGCCATCGGGCGCCTCGTCCGGCGCTGAACAGGCTGGCCAGGACTTCCGCCTGCCCAGCCTGGGCGTCACTCGGTGCGGGTGGTGGTCTTCGGGTCCGTCGGAGTGTCCGTCACGTCGTCCGGATCGGGCGTCGGGAACGACGGTGAATCACCGGATCCGTCGATGTGCTCGTCGAACTCTTCGATTGCGCGTCCGCGCTCGTTCGCGCTCTGCCCGGTGTCGGCATCTTGACCGCGCGTCTTCTCGGTGGGATCGACGGTGGTGTCGACGGGCTTGTCGGTATCGGTCATGCGTTCAGGTGTGCCCGTCCGCGCGGGCACGCAAACACTCGGCTACAGACCCTGTTCGATCGCGTAGCGCGTCAATTCGACTCGATTCGCGAGTTGCAGCTTGCGCAACGTGGCCTGCACATGATTCTCGACGGTTCGATGACTGAGCGTCAGCTTCGTGGCGATCTGCTTGGAGCTCAACCCTTTTGCGACCAGACGAAGAACCTCGGTCTCGCGTTCGGTCAACGTCGGGCGAGAGTCTCGCTCTCCCTCCGGCGCGCTCGACATCCGCCGGTACTCACCCAGAACCAACGCCGCGAGTCCGGGCGTGAACACCGCCTGCCCCGCAGCGGTGGAACGGACGGCCTCGTACAGTTCGTCGGCCGACGCGCTCTTGACCAGGTACCCCGTCGCACCCGCTTTGATGGCGTCGAGTACGTCCTCCCGTTCGGACGATGCGGACAACACCAGAATTCGGCTGTTCTTCGAGCCCTCGAGGACCTTGCTCGTCGCATCTGCTCCATTTCCGTCCGGCAGATGCATGTCCATCAGCACGACGTCGGGCTGTGTGGCCTTCGCCCGCCTTCCTGCGGCGCCGACGCTATCTGCCGTCGCGACGACGTCGAATCCCGCGGCCTCCAGATCCCGTGCGACGCCGTCGCGCCACATGGGGTGGTCGTCGACGACCATGACGGTGATCTGCTCCTGCGTCATCGTTTGTCCTTCGGGTCGTTCCGCCGGCTCCACTCCTGCCCCTTCGGGTCGTTCCGCTGTTTCGGCACTTTGATCTCCCATTCGGTTCCGACGCCGACGTCGGTGTCCAGCACAGCCGTTCCGCCGATCGACGAGACCCTGCCCAGTATCGACTTCGACACGCCCATCCGCCCTTCGGCTTCCGCAGCCGCCAGTCGGCCGGGAGCGATACCGTCGCCGTCGTCGCGCACGCTGACGATGACCATGTCGTCGACGTCCTCCAGCAGGACATAGGCTCGAGCACCCTCGCCTGCATGAAGCGCGACGTTGGACAGTGCAGTGTCGACCACGGCGGAGAGTTCCTCGGCCACCGACCTGTCGAGCAACACCGGATCCGGCGGGGAGGACACCGAGACAGTGGTGCTGCCGTAGGGACGAAGAAGGCTGCGCAAGTCCACTTCAGCCTGGGTGGCGTCGACTCGGCTCGGCTCCCCCTGCTCGGAGATGAGCATTCGCAACGCTACTTCCTGTTCACCCGCCAGCTCGGCGAGTTCGCCTGCAACACCACCGATTTCCGATCCACGACGGCGAACGAGCGCGAGGACCTGCAACACACCGTCGTGCACCTGCCGGGCGAGACGTTCTCTTTCCTCGGTGATTGCCGCGAGTCGGGCCGCGCGCTGGAGTTCGGCGTGCGCTCGATGGGCGGTGTTGCTCGCCAACCCGAGCGCAAGACCGACGGACACCAGAACCGGTGCGGTCGCATCGGTCCACAGATCCAGATCGATCTGATCGCGCACCACAGCACTGACCACCGACAACAGGATGCCTGACGCGATACCGCCCTTGGGCCCGAACAGGATTGCCGCCGAAATGACCGCATTGGTCGCCCACAGCGTGGTTGGGAGGGTTTGGTGAGTGCTGTACCACTCGTATTCCGACACGAGGCGAGTCGACGCCATCAGCCCGATCACGACGATCTGGTCGGCGAGTACCACCTTCCACCGCGGGAGCGTCGCCCTCGACAGCAGCGCCGCGGACAGACCGGTCCATACCGCCATCAACGCCACGAAGAACCAGCTCAGCCGAGCATTGCTGTAGTAGGACATCGAGGCCACCTGATAACTGATCGCGTAGATCAACGTGATCAGACGAAACGCCTGCGAGGCCCGCCACAGCGGCGTGACAGCGTCACCCATCGGTCGGCTTCCGTTCCGAGCCGGTCTCTTTCGACAGATCCGGGGTGCTCAGACTGCCCGGGTCGAGTTCGCGATTGTGGGGATGCGGGCTGTCGGCCTCGGCCGGGAACAGAGGCTCCCCTGGATCGTGTTCTTCCAGTTCCTCGTAGACCTCGTCGGGATCGTCGGCGAGCAACGACCGAACCGCAGTGTTGAGGACGGCGACGATGGGGACGGCCAGCAGGCCACCGACGATTCCGGCCAGCAGAATGCCGACGGTGATGGCCAGTACCACCGCGAGCGGGTGCAATCGCACTGCACGGCCGAGCAGCAACGGTTGCAGCACATGCCCTTCCAGCTGCATGACGGCGACGACGATGCCCAGCGTGATCAGCGCCGTCAGCCAGCCCTTGGTCACCAAAGCGATGAACACGGCCACGAATCCGGTGACGAACGCACCGACGATCGGAATGAACGCTCCGATGAACACGAGCGATGCCAACGGAAGTGCGAGCGGTACGCCGAGGATGGCCAGACCCGCGCCGATTCCGATGGCGTCGGCTGCGGCGACGGCGACCGTCGCGCGCACGTATCCGACGAGGGATCCGAAGCCTTGACTGCCGGCGAGGCGGATCCGCCGTCGCGCTCCGGTGGGGGCGAGTCTGGTGACGAATTCCCAGATCTGGTCTCCGCCGTACAGAAAGAAGATCAGGATGAACAGCGTCAGCGCGGCGCCGGTGAGGATTTCGCCGATGACGGTCGCAGTGGTCAAGGCGCCCGACGTCACTGCGGCCTGGTTGTCCTGGATGACCTTGACGAGGTTCTCGCTCGCCTGACTGATCTGATCCTGCGAGATGTGGAAGGGCCCGTCGGCCAGCCACCGCTGGACGTCGTTGATCGACGTGGTGAATTGGTCACCCAACTGCGGTAGCCCCTCGATGAACTGCTCGACGACGAACGTCATGATCCCGGCGACGACGCCGATGCTCGCGATGATGACGATCACGACGGCCGCGGCCCTCGGCACGCCGCGTCGCTGCATCCAGTCGACGAGCGGGAGCAGCATCGCCGACGCGAGTAACGCGAGGCCGAGGGGGATGACCACGGTGTCCAGCCGTGCGACGACGTAGCAGAACGTGATGAAGCCGGCGAAGATGACCAGCAGACGCCAGGTCCATTCGGCGCCGATCCGGACAAGGGGATGCACCGAATCGGCAGGAGTGGAGCCTGCGGAATGACCAGATGGGCCAGGAGTGGAGCCTGCGGAATGACCAGATAGGCCAGGAGTGGAGCCTGCGGAATGACCAGATAGGCCAGGAGTGGAGCCTGCGGAATGACCGGAGGGGGCCGCTGTTGGAGGGGGTGCTGGACGGCTGGGAAGTACCTTTGACGCTTCTGCCTGCGGCTCGCGTTCGGTCACCCGGTAAATTTAACCCGTGCTGGCATCTTTGAGAGCGGTCTCGCTCACCCTGAAGAGTCGCTGGCCTCTCTATATGTTGTCGATGTTGCTGTCGAATCTGTTCGGCGCGGTGTTGGTGTTCGCGTTCGTGCGGTACGGGCTTCCCATCGAGGAGTCGCAGTCGATCGTCGCGGATCGTGTTCGCAATGTGTACGTGTTCGGGGCGTATCTGGTCGCAGCCGGTGCGGTGAGTCTGTATTACGCAGCTCGGACGTTGCGGAGTGTGATTCGGTGGCAGTTGCGCGGTGGCCCGCCGAACCGCAAGGAGCAGATGGCGACGCTGCATGCGCCGCTGCGACAGGCGATCGTGCATCTCGTCCTGTGGGTCATCGGCGGCGTCCTGTTCGTGCTGCTCACGGTGACGGAGATGCCGTCGCTGGCGGTGGCGGTGATCGTCACGGTGGTCATGGCGGCGACGGTGACGTTCGGTTTCACGTACATGCTCGGCGAGAGAATCCTGCGGCCGGTGGCTGCGATGGCTCTCAGCGAGGGCCGATTCGACCGGACGATGACGCCGGGCGTCGGGACCAGAATGGCGATGACGTGGGGTCTGGGCACGTTGATGCCCGTCATCGGCATCATCTTGCTGTGCGCGACGCAATTGACGACGGATCTGGTGTTCTCCACCGATTCGTTCGCGGTGGCGATCATCCTGCTCAGTGTCCTGGCGATCGGTCAGGCGTTCATTCTGTCGATGCTGACGGCGAGTCAGATCTCCGATCCCATTCGCCAGCTTCGCCGGGCGATCGAGCGTGTCCAGCGTGGGGACAACGACGTCGAGGTCGACGTGTTCGACGGCAGCGAGATCGGTCGACTGCAGGTCGGCTTCAACCGGATGATGGAGGAATCGGCCGAGCGTCGAGTGCTGCGGGAGCTGTTCGGTCAGCATGTCGGCGAACACGTGGCCCGACGCGCATTGCAATTCGGTACCGAATTGGGCGGGGAAACTCGCTTCGTGGCGGTGCTGTTCGTGGACATGGTCGGATCGACGGCCACGGCGTCGGAGCGCCCACCCGGTGAAGTCGTCGAGCTTCTCAACGAGTTCTTCCGTGTGGTGGTCGACGTGATCGATCAGCACCACGGTTTCGTCAACAAATTCATGGGCGACGCCGCCCTCGCGATCTTCGGGGCGCCGCTGGACCGGCCCGACGCTCCGACGGCAGCATTGGCTGCCGCACGTGACCTGCGGTTTGCCCTCGACGACATCGTCGGACTCGACATCGGCATCGGTGTGTCGGCCGGCCTTGCGGTGGCAGGAAACATCGGCGCTAAGGAACGCTTCGAGTACACCGTCATCGGAGACCCGGTCAACGAGGCATCTCGTTTGACCGAATTGTCCAAACTTCGGCCCGGCCGCGTGCTGGCGTCGACGTCCGCTCTGTACTTCGCAAGTGACGAGGAACAGGAACACTGGGAGCTCGGAGATCAGGTCCAACTACGCGGCAGACGACGCCTCACCCACCTCGCATGGCCCGTGGAGCACCCGTGAACGTTCGACTCGTGTGGTTACCCTGTGAAGGTGGCCGAACCGAGACCCGAGCATGTGGCCGGCGCTCCTGAGGCAGGCAACCGAGGCCGGAGAAACCGCCTCCGCTGGCTGAAGTGGATCGCCGGGGTCGCGTTGATCGCTCTGCTCGTCGGCGAGGGCATTTATCTGTGGCCGCGGTTGCACGAGTCCTGGCAGGCGCTCACCGAGATCCATTGGGGTTGGCTCGCCGCGTGTGTGTTCACCCAAGCCGTGTCGCTGAGCGCGTTCGGGCGGGTGCAGAAGCAGTTGCTTCAGGCCGGCGGTGTGCGGGTTCGTCAGGCCAAGTCCGTCGCCGTCATCTACGGCAGCACTGCAATGTCTCTGACGCTGCCCGCCGGTCAGGTGTTCTCGACGGCGTTCACGTACCGCCAGACCCGACGCTGGGGTGCGAGTCCCGTCGTCGCGTCGTGGCAGCTCGCGATTTCGGGTGTCATCGCCGCTGCCGGGCTGGCCGTCCTCGGCGTCGCGGGCGCGTTGCTCGTCGGCGGATCGGTCAACACCTTCACACTGGTGCTTCCGATCGCCGGTGTGCTGGCGATCGTTCTTGCCGTTCGGTACGTCTCGGCGCACCCTCGGTCCATCCGCAGTGCGGCGCGGTGGGTTCTGCACAAGGTGAACGACTTTCGCAATCAGCCTGCCGATGCCGGGCAGGAGCGGATCGACGAGATCATCGAACAGGTTCAGTCGGTACAGCTCGGTAAGCGAGACGCCGGCCTGACGCTCGGCTGGTCGGCGGTGCATCGTCTCGCCGACGTCGCCTGCCTCGGTTTCGCGTGCTTCGCCGTCGGCGCAGATCCCCGCCTGTCCGGGTTGCTGTTCGCGTTCGCCGCCGCCAAGGCCGTCGGGTCGGTGCCGCTTGCTCCCGGCGGACTCGTCATCGTCGACGCCACCCTGATCGCGCTGCTGACCAGCGCGGCGTCGATCAGCGCGTCGCAGGCCGTGGCAGCGGCGTTCGTCTACCGCGCCGTCAGCTTCATCCTCGTCGCCGTCGTCGGCTGGATCGTCTTTCTCGTGCTGTTCCGTAAACACCAGCACGAGGACCTGGGGTACGACATCGCGTTGGAGAAGCAGGAGGCCAGGAACCTCCACCTCGACGTCCAGCCGAAGATCGACAGGTCGGATCCGGAACCTGCCTGATCACCGTGCGAGCGTGAGGATTTCGACTCCGTCGTCGGTGACGGCGATGGTGTGCTCGCTGTGCGCGGTGCGACATCCGGTGGAACTCTTGAGCGTCCAGCCGTCGGTGTCGGTGATCAACTTGTCGGTATCGGCCATCACCCACGGCTCCAGGGCGAGCAGCAGACCCGGCCTGAGCGTGTAGCCGCGGCCCTTGCGGCCACTGTTGGAGACGTGCGGATCCTGATGCATCGTCGAACCTATTCCGTGCCCACCGAATTCGGTGTTGACCTTGTAGCCGGCACCGGTGAGGACCGACCCGATGGCATGGGAGATGTCGCCCATCTTCACGCCCGGACCCGCGGCCTCGATTCCGGCGGCCAACGCGCGCTCGGTGGCGTCGATCAGCGCGACGCTGTCCGCGGGCTTCGTCTCGCCGACGACGAAGCTGATGGCGGAGTCCGCGGCGATACCTCCGAGCAGGATCGCGAGGTCGAGCGAGAGCAGGTCGCCGTCGGCGAGGGTGTAGTCGTGAGGGCGGCCGTGCAGAACAGCGTCGTTGACGCCCGTGCAGATGTAGTGACCGAACGGGCCGCTACCGAAGGACGGCGCGTAGTCGACATAGCAGGACTCGGCACCTGCCCCGAGAATCATTTCCTTGGTCCACCGGTCGATGTCGAGCAGATTGGTTCCGACGACGCTACGGCTCTTCATGGTCTGCAGGATCTCACCGACGAGTGCGCCGGTCTCGCGCGCCAGGGCGACCTGGCTGGGGTTCAGAATCTCGATCACGGTAGGGCCTTCCCGAAACAATCCAATAACTATACCGGCCGAACTATACCGGTCGACGAATCGAAAAAGTCTCCCGGGAATAGATGCGGACCGCGGTCCGCTTATGTACTATGCGTGTTGAACCTTCAATCAAACAGGAGTTGTCATGACCACCGCCATCGCATTGCCCGAACTGTCCGCAGGCACCTGGAACATCGACCCGGCGCACTCCACCGTCGGATTCTCGGTACGCCACCTCGTCGTCAGCAAGGTTCGCGGCCGCTTCCAGGCTTTCTCCGGCGCCATCACGGTCGCGGAGGACGGCACCCCCTCGGTCAACGCCGAAATCGACGTCACCTCCATCACCACCGACAACGAGCAGCGCGACGGCCACCTCAAGACGGCCGACTTCTTCGAGGTCGAGAAGTACCCCACCGCTACGTTCACCTCCACCTCCGTCAAGGCCGACGGCGGCGACTTCGTGGTCACCGGTGACTTCACCCTCCACGGTGTCACCAAGTCCATCGACCTGAAGCTCGAGTTCAACGGCGTCAACCCCGGAATGGGCGCAGGCCCGGTCGCAGGCTTCGAGGCCAGCACCACCATCAACCGTCGCGACTTCGGCATCTCCATCGACATGCCCCTCGAAGGCGGCGGCGCAGTCGTCGGCGACAAGATCGCACTGACCCTCGAGATCGAGGCAGGCCTCGCTGCTTGATGCAGCCCGCCTCTCTCCACCTGAGCACCGGGTGACCTCTTCGGTCGCCCGGTGCTCTCGTATGTCGGCAAGAACGACCCATTCGGACGGGAGTGGAGCCGGCAGGAACGACCCATTTACTCTGTGTGGGTGACCAAGCGCAGCCCGATTTTCGCCGCCGTCGTCGATCTGATTCTCGTGATCGTGTTCTGCGCGATCGGCCGGCGCAGCCATGACGAGGCGGGTGCCATCACCGGTCTCGTGCACACGGCGTGGCCGTTCGTGGCAGGTGCCGCGGTCGGCTGGGCTGCATCGTGGGCGCTGTATCGGGACAAGTTCGACGCGTACCTGATTGTCCCGACGGGCATCGTCGTCTGGGTGTCGACGGTCGTCGTCGGGATGATTCTCAGGGTGATCAGCGGGCAGGGAACGGCCTTCAGCTTCGTTCTCGTCGCGTCGACGGTGCTTGCTGTTTTCCTGCTCGGGTGGCGCGCACTCGCGAAGTTGTTGCCGACCCCGAAAAACTGACCGTATCTCCCCCAATTCGCCGCCTGAGCATGGGACAGTTCACTAATGGCCGATGTTCAGAGCAAGCAAGACACAGCGTTCTTCGGGCAGCCGTTCGCGCTGGCGAACCTCTTCGGCGTGGAGATGTGGGAGCGATTCTCGTTCTACGGGATGCAAGGCATCCTCATCTACTACCTGTACTACTCGGTGGCCGACGGCGGACTCGGAATTGCGGAGAGTTCGGCGACGTCGATCGTGGGCGCCTACGGCGGAACGGTGTACCTCTCGACCATCCTCGGCGCATGGATCGCGGACAGGCTCCTCGGCTCGGAGCGCACGTTGTTCTACAGCGCCGTCCTGATCATGCTCGGCCATATCGCCCTGGCACTTCTTCCCGGTTTCCTCGGGGTCGGAGTGGGTCTGGTCCTCGTCGCATTCGGTAGCGGCGGCCTCAAGGCGAACGCGACGTCCCTCGTCGGCGATCTGTACGACGAGCACGACAATCGTCGAGACGCCGGGTTCTCGCTCTTCTACATGGGCATCAATCTCGGCGCGTTCGTCGGCCCACTGCTGACCGGTCTGGCGTGGGACACCGCGGGATTCCATGCCGGATTCGGCTTGGCGGCAGTCGGTATGGCGCTCGGACTGATTCAATACACCCTCGGCCGCAAGCACCTCGGCACCATCGGAGCCACGCCTCCGAATCCGCTTCCCGGCGCCGAGCGTGCACGGTGGGCGATCATCGCAGTCGTCGCGATCGTTGCCGTCGCACTACTCGCGATCTTCGGCGCACTCACCGCGTCGAACCTGTCCGACGTGGTGGTGGGCGTGACCGTCGTCGCCGCGATCGGTTACTTCGCAATCATTCTCTCCAGCAAGCAGATCACGAAGATCGAACGCCGACGCGTCATCTCGTTCATTCCGATGTTCATCGCGAGCGCCGCGTTCTGGTCGCTGTTCCAGCAGCAGTTCACGACCGTCCCGCTCATCGCGGATTCCAAGCTGGACCGCAACCTGTTCGGTTGGGAGTTCCCACCCAACTGGGTGCAGTCGATCAACCCGGTCTTCATCATCATCTTCGCCGGTGTGTTCGCGGCTGTGTGGACCAAGCTGGGTGACCGTCAGCCGTCGACGCCGCTGAAATTCGCAGCGGGCGTGTCCATCATGGGTCTCGCTTTCCTG
This sequence comes from Rhodococcus sp. 114MFTsu3.1, assembly GCF_000383555.1. Taxonomy (NCBI): domain Bacteria; kingdom Bacillati; phylum Actinomycetota; class Actinomycetes; order Mycobacteriales; family Nocardiaceae; genus Rhodococcus; species Rhodococcus sp. 114MFTsu3.1. The sequence goes on from NZ_KB911554.1 coordinate 12,803, forward strand.
GCGTTCGTGCCCTCGCTCGCGGGTGCATCCATGCCGTTGCTGGCGCTCATCGGCATTCTGTTGCTGTTCACGTTCGCGGAGCTTTTCCTCTCGCCCGTCGGGCTTTCGCTGTCCACGAAGCTCGCACCGGAGAACTTCCACACGCAGATGGTCGCGCTGTTCTTCCTGTCCGTCGCGCTCGGCTCGGCCATGGCAGGCACGCTTGCGGGTTACTACGATCAGGACAACCCGAATCCGTTCTTCTACACGGTCGGCGGTGCTTCCATTGCCGTCGGTGTCGTCCTCGTCGCCCTCACGCCGTGGATCAAGAAGATGATGAGCGGGGTTCGCTAACCCCGGTACAGCCAGGCGGCCAAGCCGAGTCCGAGCACGCCGACGGTGATCCGCAACACCGTCGGCGGAATGACTTTCACCACCGGGGGTCCGCAGTAGCCACCGGCGAACGCCCCGATGGCGAGGGCAAGCGCGGCGAGCCAGTGCACGTCACCGGAGAACACGAAGACCAGAGCAGCGATTGCGTTCGCTATGCCGAGAAAGAAACTCTTCAGAATGCTTGCGCGCCAGATCGAATCGGACGTACAGATCAACGCCAGCGCCAGGAAGATCACGCCCGCTCCTGCACCGAAGTAACCCCCATAGATCGCCACGAAGAACAGCGACACGGGGTACAAACGCGGGAATTCGCCTCCGGCAGCCAATTTCCGGATACGCGGCTGAGCCAGCAGCGCGATTGCGGCGAAGGCGACCAGAAACGGCACGACGGCCTCGAAGGAATCCTCGGGCGCGAACAGCAGCAACAGTGCACCGGCGAGCCCACCGGCAGCGGAGATCGCCGCGAATCGGACGAGTTTCTTTCCGTCCTTGGCGATCTCGCTCGACGCATTGGTGGTGGCCCCGACTCCGACCGCCACCATCGCCACCGTGTTGGTGACATTCGCGGCGACCGGCGGTACGCCTGCCATCAACAGCGCCGGATAGGACACCAGTGACGCCAACCCGGTCACGAAACCCACGAGGCCGGCGAAGAAACCGGCGACGACGAGTAGTCCGAATTCGAGCAGAGTCACGAAGGGTAAAGCTACTCGGTGGTGCCGGAGTCCAATGCAGTCAGCATCTGTGTGCCCATCTTCACGGCCTGATCGGTGCCGTACGCATCCTCGATGTACACCGCGAACGCCAGGTCACCTCGGGTGCCGATGAACCAACGGTCGTCGTCCGAATTGCCGGCGAAACCGGTCAAGCCGTCGTAGGCAGCAAAACCCTCGTCCTGCGCGGAGTTCTGGAAGATTTCCCGAAGACGCTGCAACGCAGACTCGGGAATCGCTGCCGTCTCCTTGCTCGCGGTCGCCGTCTGACCTGCCACGATCGACGGCAGCGTCGCGCCGCCTCTCGCCACGGCCGCACCCATCTGGGCCAGACCGAACGGGGTGACCGTGACGTCGGACGACGTGTTCCCGACGTTCCGGAAGCGATCGATGGAACTGCTGCTCGACGGGAACTGCCCCGTGTAGGCGTTCAGGCCCGGCATCGAATAATCGACGCCGAAACCGAGACTCGTCGGATCCACATCGTCGACCGCCAGCAGATCGGCAGCCGATCCGACGGGATACATCGCCGAGAACGCGATCTGGCCCTGCTCGTTGGCATAACTGTTCTGGGCAGCGGCGACTATCGCACCGGTCGAGGGTGCGATGGCCACGATCGAGGCAGACGACGGCGCACTGACCACCGCTTCCTCGGCCGCGAGCTGGACCCGCGGATCGAGCGTCGACTGCAGATCCGGACCGGCAGGCCCCTGGAAGCCTGCCTGCCGAACGTAGGTGCCGTCGGGCCCGATGACGTCGACGGCCCAACCTGCCGTCGCGTCACGGTTCTGCTGCCACGCGTCGCGCAACGAGTCCAGCAGCGGCGACGTGATCCGGCGGTCCCCCGCGATCAGCTTCGGCGTCTGCGTGATGACAACACCGGGAATGGCCCTGAGATCATCCTCGAGCACCGCGAAGTCGTCGTCGCGCAGATTGACGGCGAGCACCGAACTGCCCGGCGTCGCCGCCAACTCGGTGAGCAACGAGTCCGGCGTGATCAGAGGGGCGACGACGTCGATGACATCGGCGAGCTGCGCGGTGGACGCCGCTGGGTCCGGCATCTGCGCAGGGTCGAGCAGAACGGCGTTGATCGTCCGCTCGTTCATCAGCACGTTCCGAGCCGAATCGAAGACCAACGGCGGCGCTGCATCGGTGCGTACGTACCGGACCGAACCACCCGGCACCATGTCCGGCGCCACCACAGCCGGCTCCCACGCGATGCGCCACCCGACACTGAGCTTCTTCGCCGTGCCGCGGGTGTCGTAGGCCCAATCCTGACCGTCACGGAAATGCCAGTCGGAATCGACGGTGAAGAATCCCGAGTCGCCGCTCAGATCGATGAACTGGCCGACCTCGAAGTCCCCCGTCGACTGCCCGCCCGCCGCCAAACCGTCGAACATCTGTTGGAGACTCGCAGCCGCAGCGTTCGGATACGTGGTCAACGCCGCCGCAGCCTGGACATCACGGTCGTTCAGCGCCGCCACGAACTGGTCCACGACGCGCTCGCCCTCACTGGGCGGACTGTCCAGCGCCCAGAACGCAACAGTCGACGTCACAGCAAGACTTGCCCCCACAGCAACCACGTAGCGGCCGCGTATCCGGCGCACAACCGGCATCCCCACAGAACTCATGAGTCACAATATTCACTAGAGTCACACGAGTAACAAGCACGGTATTCACTCGCTCCGGTCACGATTCGGCGTCGCCGGCTCCCTCTTCGGTCAATGCACCGCCCGACGCTCAGCGCAGGAATCGACCTGCAGCGTCGACGGCGGGTGCGGAGCTCTGGGCGTCGTACACGAAGACTGCGAAGGCGAGGTCGTCCTGAATGCCGACGAACCAGCCGTGTGCGCCTTCGTTGCTGGGACCGAATTCGGCGGTGCCGGTCTTGCCGAGCAGGCCGGGGATGTCCTGCAGCTGAGTGGCCGTTCCGGCGGTGACTGTTTCTCGCATCATCGTCTTGACCTGGTCGGCGACGGTGGCATCGACAGGCGCCACCGTCTTGTCGGCGACACCGGGTTGACCCTGGACCAGGGTCGGGGGCTTCAGGGATCCACCGGCGATCGACGACGCCACCAGCGCCATCCCGAACGGTGTTGCCGTGACGGCTCCCTGACCGATGGCCGACTCGACGCGTGCAGCCGGGGTGTCCGCGAGAGGGACGCTGCCGGTGACGGAGGTCAGCCCAGGAGTCACGTAGTCGACGCCGAGGCCGTACTGCAGTGCCGTCTGCTGGAGTCCGTCGGCGGGCAGGCCGACGCCGAGTCGTCCCATCGTCGTGTTGCACGAGCGAGCGAATGCCGTGTGCAGTGGCACGTCGCCCAGATCGAAGTTGTCGTCGTTGGGTATCTGCCTGCCCTCGATGTTCTCGGTGCCGGGGCACGGCAGGACCGTGTCGGGGGTCGCTGTTCCGGCTTCGAGGGCGGCGGACGTGGTGACCGTCTTGAACGTCGACCCGGGCGGGTAGAGACCGGTCAGCGCGATCGGCCCCTGCGCATCGGCGGCCGAGTTCTGCGCGACCGCCAGAACGTTGCCGGTGGACGGTTGCAGTGCGACGATCGCCGCTTGCTGCGGGATCGACGCAAGCGCGTTCTCTGCTTTCAGCTGCAGGCCGGTGTCGAGCGTCGTCGCGATGTCCGGCGCGGGGGTGGCGTCGAGCCCGGCGAGCTGCGTCACCGTACCGTCGGCGTTCACCGACTGAACGGACCAGCCCTTGTTGTCGTCGACCTGGGACTGCCACAGCTCGGACACCCCGGTCAGCGCGGGCGACGTCAACGCTCGGTCGGTGGTGAGCAGTCGAAGCTGCGGGGCAAGCGTGACGCCCGGCGTCGCGGACAGGGGTGCGGCGATCGGATCGATGTCCGACTGCCGGAGCGACACCACCGTTGTGGAATTCCCCTGAGAAGCAGCCTGATCGGCGGCAATCGACTCCGCCGTGATGGTCGGCACGATCGGCGTGATGTACGACGCGACGGCCGCCGGGTCGGCGGTGGAATCGACGTTCACCAGGGTGACCGTCTGCTGCGACATCAACTCGGTGCCGCTTCGGTCGAACACTCGGGGAGCGACGAGCGCGTCGGTCGGGGTGTATCTGACGGTGGTGTCGGCGGACAGTCCCGGTGCCAGTACGGCCGGGTCCCATTGAATGCGCCAGCCCTGCTCGGTTTCGGTTGCCGTGGCGGAGGTGTCGTACTGCCACTGCTTCGGTTCGCCGTCGGGTTCCTCGGTGCCGTCGTTGGTCGTCGAGAACCGCCAGGTGGCGTCGAGGGTCACCGCGCCGCCCTCCTCGGATGCCGAGGCGACCTCGAAATCGGGAGTCGCCGTCACGGTGCCGCCCCCGCTCAAACCGTCGTACAGGCCGTTCAGCGACGCTGTCGCGGCGGCAGGGTCGGTGGTGAGCGCGGCCGCCGCGTCGGCCGACCCGCTGTTGATCGCGTCCACGAATGCTTGCGCGGTGGTCATGGGTTCCGGTGGACCGTCGTCCCCGCAGCCGGCAAGAACCAGTGCCACCACAGCACACAGAGCGGGAACCGTCTTCATGGATGTGCGCACCCGTCCGATCATGCCTGATTCCTACGTGAGTGGAAATGACAGGTGATTTCTGGTCGCTCCGCAGGCTCCGCGCCTGTCCCAGGGCCTGCATTTCCACTCACGTAAATGGGTTGCGGGGGACCCGAAGCGGGTCTATCGTGGTTCTCGCCTTGCTGCCAACAGAATCGGAGAGGCCGTTGCTCTTCTAGAGGTTTTCTCGCCTGCATCCCTGCACGCACACCTCTGGAGCAATCATGTCTACATCCCCTTCCCTGCGCATGTCCGATCTCACCTTCGCGTGGCCGAGCGGCGATCCGGTTTTCGACGGACTCGACGCTGTGTTCTCCTCCGGCAGAACAGGACTCGTCGGATCGAACGGGGCCGGTAAGTCCACCCTGCTGAAGATCGTCACAGGCCAGTACACACCGACCCGCGGTTCGGCCACCATCGACGGAGTCGTCGGCTACCTTCCGCAGGACATCGCCCTGCACACCGATCGCCGGGTCGACGACATCCTCGGCCTTCGTGCTCTCCGAGAAGCGTTGCATCGCATCGAATCCGGTGACGGATCCGAGAACGACTTCGGTGTGGTCGGCAACCGCTGGGACGCCGAGGACCAGGCCGTCGCACTGCTCGGGCAACTCGGTCTTGGCCACATCGTTTCTGTCCGAACCGATCTGGACCGTGTCATCGGAACCCTGTCGGGTGGGGAATCGATGCTGTTGGCTCTGACCGCACAGTTGCTGGCGGAGCCGGACGTACTGCTGCTCGACGAGCCGACGAACAACTTGGATCTGCACGCTCGCGCCCGGCTCTACCAGGCTGTTCAGTCGTTCGACGGCGTCTTGGTGGTGACGAGTCACGACGTCGAACTCCTCGATCTCATGGACTCCACGGCCGAGCTGAGGGCCGACCGATCCGGGCCGACTCGGCTGCGGATGTTCGGCGGCAACTACTCGCACTATCGATCGGTGATCGATGCCGAGCAGGAGGCTGCTCGGGCCGCACTGCACGATGCCAAGAACGACGTTCGCAAACAGGAACGCGAATTGGTCGAGGCCAGAACGAAGATCGATCGACGGGCGCGGTACGGCAAGAAGATGTACGAGCAGAAGCGCGAGCCCAAGATCGTCATGGGCGCGCGTAAACGGGCAGCTCAGGTTTCGGCGGGCAAACTACGCAACAACCACATCGAGAAGGTCGACGACGCTCAGGAGGTACTTGCCGCTGCCGAGGAACGGCTCCGTGACGACAAGGAGATTCGCGTCGACCTTCCCGACACGGAAGTGTTTGCCGGACAGCAGATCACGGCGGTCGACGAACTCGCCATCGTCGGTCCGGAGCGGATCGCGTTGATCGGGCCGAACGGCAGCGGGAAGACCACCCTGCTGCGTGCGATCGACAAGGCGGGACCATCGGTACCGTGGCGGTACCTGCCGCAACGCCTCGATGTGTTCGACGAATCACGAACGGTGGCAGAGAATGTCGCCGATGTGGCCGTTCACGCCAGCAACGAGCAGATCCGCGCCCAACTCGCGAGATTCCTGTTCCGCGGCAGCGACGCGGACGCCGTGGTGTCGACGTTGTCGGGCGGGGAGCGCCTGCGGGCGGCGATCGCCCGAATCCTGCTTGCCGACCCTGCACCGAAACTGCTCATGCTCGACGAACCGACGAACAATCTGGACCTCGCCAGCAAGAAGCATCTGACCGAGGCGCTGGCGAGCTACCGGGGCGCACTCGTCGTCGTCAGCCATGATCTGCCGTTCCTACGAGACCTCCAGCCGACGAGATGGGTGGAGTTGTGCCGAGACGAGGAGACCGATTTGCCGGAGTCACTGTAGGTTCGAGCGATGACCGTAGCGGGAATCGTCGGCCGACTGCCCGGAGTAGTCACTGCCCGCGGTTACCGCCGCGAGTGGCTGCGCAGCGACATCACGGCAGGCCTGGTACTGACAGCTCTTCTCATTCCAGCCGGAATGGGATACGCGCAGGCAGCAGGGTTGCCCGCGTACGCCGGGTTGTACGCCACGATCGTTCCGCTGCTCGCGTACGCGGTCGTCGGTCCGTCGAAGATTCTGGTCCTGGGGCCGGATTCGTCGCTGGCGCCACTCATCGCCGCCGCTGTCATCCCGTTGGCCGTCACCGACGACCCGGCGAGCGCTCTGGCGTTGGCGGGGATCCTCGGCGTGCTCGTCGGCGTGATTTTGATCGCGGGTGGCTATCTTCGGCTCGGGTTCGTCACCCAGCTGCTGTCGAAACCCATCAGGCTCGGTTATCTGAACGCGATAGCGCTCATCGTCATCGTCGGCCAGCTGCCGAAGGTCCTGGGGTTCTCCGTGGATGCAGACGGTGTGACGGGGCAGTTCGCGGAGATCGTCCGTTCCGTTCTGGGCGGCGACATCGACCCGGTCGCCGCTGCTGTCGGACTCGGATGTCTCCTCGTCATTCCCGCTTTCCGACGGTGGATCCCGCGCATTCCCGGCGTTCTCGTTGCGGTCGTCGGCGCGATGGTCGCAGCCGCAGTTCTCGATCTCACCGATCGATTGTCGATGGTCGGCGAGCTACCCCGCGGACTGCCTCTCCCCTCGTTCGGAGGGGTCGACTGGGGTGACGTCGTGTCGCTGATCGGGCCCGCCGCCGCGATAGCCCTGCTGGCGTTCGCCGACACGGGCGTTCTGTCCCGCACTTTCGCGGCCCGACACGGCGAAGAGGTGAACGGCAGCACCGAGATGAAAGCCATCGGCGTGGCCAACGTCGCCGGGGGTTTGTTCGGCGGATTCCCGATCTCGGCGAGTGGATCTCGAACACCGGTCGCCGAACAGAACGGTGCTCGAACTCAACTGACCGGCGTCGTGGGAGCCCTTGCGGTCCTCGCGTTCGTCCTCGCCGCACCCGGGGTCACCGCCTACCTCCCCGACGCGGCGCTCGGTGCCGTCGTGATCGTGGCCGCGACGTCGTTGATCGACGTGTCCGGTCTCGTACGGATGTGGCACATGAGCCGGGTCGAATTCGGGCTGGCGGCAGCCGCTTTCCTCGGCGTCGCCCTCGTCGGGGTGCTGCAGGGAATACTCGTCGCGATCGCCCTGTCGTTCTTCGCCGTCGTCGCGCGCGCCTGGCAGCCGTACCGCACCGAGCTGGTCCGAACGTCGGACCGCCCTGGCTTCCACGACATCGACCGGCATCCCGACGGTGAACGGATCCCGGGTCTGCTTCTCGTCCGATTCGACGCGCCGCTCTTCTTCGCCAACGGTGACATCTTCGACCAGTACATTCGCACTGCCGTCGCAGATGCTCCGGTCCCGGTGGAATGGGTGGTCGTGGCCGCCGAACCCATCACCGGGCTCGACACCACAGCCGTCGACGAACTCGTCGAGCTCGATCAATTCCTGGAGGACAAGGGAATTCGCCTTGCCTTCGCCGAGATGAAAGGCCCGATCAAGGATCGGCTCATCCGTTTCGGCGTGGGCAGCAGATTCGACGGGTCCAGATTCCACTACACCGTCGAAGCCGCCGTCGATGCCTTCCATCGCCGCTGAACTACTCCCGCGATCTGCGCGCGAACAGGCGATCACCCCATTCCGACAGGGGATCGAGAAGTGAGTTGAGCTCGCTCCCGTCCGTGCTGAGCCGGTAGTCGACGCGCAACGGAAACCCGTCGGCTGCGGTGCGCACCACGAGACCGTCACGAACGAGCTCGCGCAATTGGTCGGCAAGCACCTTCTCGGAAATCCCACCGATCTGTGTGCGCAGCTCCGCGAAACGACGATCACCCTCCGCGAGCCGCCACAGGATCGTCGGCTTCCACTTCGACCCGATCAAGCCGAAGACCACGTTCACTCCACATGGATTCGGATCGTTCACGACGCACCCCTCCCGCGGCTGTACTTACTTCATTGTGCGTACTCGACGGCAGCGCTGCACCAGGGAATCATTCCGATCATGACCAAGTCGACAGCAATTCTGGGCCTCGGCGCGATGGGTGAAGCAATCACACGTGCAGCGGCGGCCAAAGGACATCATCTTCGCGCATGGAACCGAACCCCGAGGACGATCGATGGAATCGACGTCGAGATGTCGGCAACGGTGGAGGACTCCACGCGAAATGCCGACATCGTCGTCGTGTGCGTGCGAAACCACGAGATCAGCCGAACCGTCATCGATCGCATTCCAGCAACGAACACCAGCGGAGTGTTGATCAACTTCTCGACAGGTACTCCCACCGACACCGTCGACTCGGCTGCGCTGGCCGCTGCCCGAGGAGTCCGGTACGTGACCGGCGCGATGATGGTGCCGACTTCGATGGTGGGAACCGAACACTGCTCGGCGCTCTACGCCGGCGCGGAGGAGGACTTTACCGCCGCACAGCCGATCCTCGACGCACTGGGAGGAAGCAGCGACATCGTCGGGAACGATCATTCGACGCCACCGGCGCTCGATCTCGCGATGCTCGACATCTACTTCTCCGGCATGTACGCCTACTTGCACGCAGCTGCATTGGCCGCAGCTCACGGTGTCGAGCCTGCAGCGTTTCTGCCCTATGCCCGGGGGATCGTCGACACTCTCGGCGGTTCCCTGCCCGCGTCGACGACGTCGCTTCGACACCGTCGGTACGACCAGGGCGACGCCCGGCTGGACATGTGCTTGTCGTTCCTGACGCACATCGTCGAATCGAGTCACCAAGCGGGAATCGACCCCGGTCTGGCGGAACACGTCAGAGCAGCGTCCGCACGGGCTTTGGACCATTGGCCCGCTGCCACGGATTGGGATGTGGTGGCAGAGAAGTTCCTGGGCGAATCCCGCTCCCGACCACGTATGGCCGATACAGGACAATGATGCGGTGGACTTCGCTACCAACCCCGCCGACGGAACCCGCATCGCCTTCCAGGTCGTGGGATCAGGACCACCGTTGCTGCTGGTGCACGGCAGCCTGCTGACGCACACGATCTGGCGAACCTTCGGATACGTCAAGGCACTTCGACCCAGCCGGACGTTGATCCTCGTCGACATGCGCGGCCACGGGCGAAGCGACAAGCCGCACGAGATCGAGGCGTACACGATGGACTCCATCGTCGGCGACCTCGTGGCAGTCCTCGACGCGGTAGGCGTCCCCAGCGCTGATTACTGGGGCTACTCCTACGGCGCCCGAGCCGGCCTGACCCTGGCAGCGCGCGCACCCGAGAGGGTGACCAAGCTGATCTCCGGCGGCGGTTCTCACGGACCGCAGAAAGGCGCCTTCGACCGGCTGTTCTTCCCCGGTTGCGCCGACGTCCTCGCCGACCGAGGAATGGACGGATTCATCGAGGAGTGGAACAAGCACCGGCTGTTCCCCGTCGACGCCGCTACACGTGCTGTGTTCTCCGCCAACGACTCCGACGCCATGGCGGCCTACTTCCGGGCATCCGACGCAGAACCCGGACTGTCCGACGCCGACCTGCGCGGCCTGAAGATCCCGTCACTGTTCTACGTCGGATCCCAGGACACCACGCGACTCGACGACACCGCATCCGCAGCCGCACTCGTGAAGAACTCCGAACTGCACACCATCCGCGGATTCGACCACTCGACCACCCCCGCCGCAAGCGCCGAAGTCCTCGTCGTCGTCGAACCGTTCCTGAAGCATTAGCGTCGTACCCGCTTTTCGGACACCCGGTTTTCAGGACCGAATGTGCCGTTCGGTCACTTGAAGTGACCGAACGCCACGTTCGGTCCGGAAAAGACACGGTCAGAGGTACAGATCCCGCTTACGGACGAGGGCTGTGGCGATGACGCTGATGACGGAGGTTCCGACGAGGAACGTGCAGGCCAGCCAGGGTGATCCGCTGCCTGCTGCGATGAGGGCGGTCAGGATCAACGGTGTGACGCCCGAGGCGTAGATGCCGGAGAACTGGTAGACGATGGACAGTCCGGTGTAGCGGATTTCCGTCGGGTAGAGGCTTGCGTACAGCGTTCCTTGTGCGCCGTAGAACAGGGCGTGGACGAATCCGAAGACCAGGACGAGGCCGAGGCCGAACAGCCACAGGCTTCCGGTATCGAAGAGGGCGAACACCGGGAACACTGCCGCTCCGTAGAGTGCGATGCCGATGACGTAGATCCTCTTGGCGCCGTATCGGTCGACGAGCAGTCCGGACAGCGGGAGCAGCAGTGCCATGACGACGGCTGCGACGGTGACGACGAGCAGCACCGGAACCTTCTCGAAATCCAGTTGTGTCGTTGCGTAGGTGATGGCGAAGACACCCCACGTGTTGAAGGCAGCGCCTTCACCCCACCGCGAGAGAAGACCGAGCACGGTTCCTCGAATGGACTTGCGCGCGAACACCTCACGGACCGGTGCCGACGAGCGTTGCTTCAGGTCGGTGACTTCCTGGAACGCCGGTGTCTCTTCCACTTTCAGGCGTACCACGAGGCCGACTGCCACGAGCACCAAGCTGAGCAGGAACGCGATGCGCCATCCGTAGGCGAGGAAGGCGGCGTCGTCGAACACCGTTTGCAGAAGCGCGAACACCGCTGTGCCGAGCGCCAAGCCGAGTGCCAGTCCGATCTGCGGGATGCTTCCGAACAGGCCGCGCTTCTTCGCCGGACTGTGCTCGACGGCGAGCAGTACGGCGCCGGCCCATTCGCCACCGAGTGCGAAGCCCTGGAGTATCCGAAGAAGGAGCAGAAGGATCGGTGCGAGTACGCCGATCTGTTCGGTCGTCGGCAACGCGCCCATCAGTGCCGTGGCGATGCCCATGATGAACATCGTCAGAGCGAGCGTCTTCTTCCGGCCGATCCGGTCGCCGAAGTGCCCGAACACGACGCCGCCGATGGGTCTGACGACGAATCCGACGGCGAAGGTCGCGAACGACAGCATCGTGCCGACGAACGAGCTCTGATCGGGAAAGAAGAGTCGGTTGAACACCAGGCTTGCGGCGGTGGCGTAGAGGAAGAAGTCGTACCATTCGACTGTCGTTCCGAGGAGGCTCGCCGCGACGACGGTGCGGAGTCGTTTGCGTCTGGCCGGGTCCGATTCGGCCGGTGCGGCCTCGGCGAATGCAGTCATGTGGAGCCAGAGTAAGCCTGCCTCGACAGCAGGTCATGGATTCGAATCAGCCTGATTGCAACCCTGGACACCGTCTGTGGACGTTGCCAGAATCGGACAACATGCCTCTACGCTTCCATTGGTTCCTGCCCACGTACGGCGACTCCCGCAATCTGATGGCGGGCGGACATGGATCGTCGATGTCCGGAGATCGACCCGCGACGCTGAAGTATCTCAACCAGATCGGCGCCGCAGCGGAGAGCAACGGATTCGAGGCGGTCCTGACGCCAACGGGTGCGTGGTGCGAGGACGCGTGGTTGACGACGGCGATGATGATCGACACCACCGAAACCCTCAAGTTCCTTGTCGCCCTACGGCCAGGTCTGCTCAGTCCGACGTTGGCCGCTCAGATGGCCGCGACGTTCCAGTGGCAGTCCGGCGGACGTCTCCTGCTGAACGTCGTCACCGGTGGCGAGGACCACGAGCAGCGACGGTTCGGCGATTTTCTGGACAAGAACCAGCGCTACGAGCGCTGCGGTGAATTCCTCGACGTCACCCGTCGCCTCTGGGCGAACGACGGGCCGGTGTCCTTCGACGGCAAATACATCAAGGTGGAAGAAGCTGCGCTGCAGCGTCATCCGGATCCGGTGCCGCCGATCTTCTTCGGTGGTTCGTCGCCGGCCGCGGGAACGGTGGCGTCGCAGTTCGCGGACACCTACCTGACGTGGGGGGAACCAGCAGCGGCGGTCGCATCGAAGATCGCGTGGATCAGGGACCTTGCGGAGGTGCAGGGCCGCACCCTCGATTACGGCATTCGGCTGCACGTCATCTCACGAGACACGTCCGAGCAGGCGTGGGCAGAGGCGGACCGCCTGCTCGGTGCCCTCGATCCCAAGACCATCGAAGCGGCGCAGGAAAGCCTGTCCCGCTCGGTGTCCGAGGGCCAGCGTCGTATGCGTGAACTGCACGGCGGCGGCACCGCGTACACGGCAGGCGCCGACGCCCGCTCACTGGAGATCGCGCCCAATCTGTGGACGGGAGTCGGCCTGGTCCGCGGAGGGGCGGGCACAGCCTTGGTGGGCTCACACGAGGAAGTGGCCGATCGCATCGCCGAGTACGCGTCGATCGGGCTCGATCACTTCGTTCTCTCCGGTTACCCGCACCTCGAAGAGGCCTACCACTTCGGTGAAGGCGTGCGGCCGATCCTCGAGAAGCGCGGTCTCACACGGGCCCGTGACTCGAGAAATGTTTCGGTCGGAACACCTTTCATGTGATGCTCCAATGAGCATCACATGCGGATGGTGTCGTCTCGATACTCCCCGGACAGGACTTCACCGGAGTTCTCGCGGGCTCGAAGCTCGACGCGTCGAATCTTGCCGGAGATGGTCTTCGGAAGCTCGAAGAACTCGATTCGACGCACCCGCAGGTACGGCGCCAGATGTTCGCGGGCGTACTTCAGGATCTCGATTGCTGTGTCCTCGTTCGGTTCCCAGCCGGCGGCGAGGGCAACGTAGGCCTTCGGCACGGCCAGGCGCGTCTCGTCGGGAGCAGGGACGACGGCCGCTTCGGCCACGGCTGGGTGCTCGATGAGCACGCTTTCGAGCTCGAAGGGCGAGACCTTGTAGTCCGACGCCTTGAACACGTCGTCGGTGCGTCCGACGTAGGTGATGTAGCCGCGTTCGTCACGGGATGCCACATCGCCGGTGTGGTAGTACCCGCCGGACATGACTTCGGCGTTGCGAGCCGGGTTGTCCAGGTAGCCGGTCATGAGGTTGAACGGATGCTGCTCGAGGTCCAGGCAGATTTCACCCTCGTCCGCGCGCTCACCGGTCACCGGATCGATGATCACGACGGGCACACCGGGGAGCGGTCGACCCATCGAACCGAACTTCAGCTCCGCGCCCGGCGTGTTCGCCACCAGCGCAGTGGTTTCCGTCTGACCGAAACCGTCACGAATGTTCAGGCCCCACTGCTTCTGCACGTGCGAGATGACCTCCGGGTTCAACGGTTCGCCCGCACCGATGGCCTCACGCAGCGCACCCCGGCCACCGGAAATGTCGGCCTGAATCAGCATGCGCCACACCGTCGGCGGGGCGCAGAACGTCGTCACCTCGGCGCGACGGATCTGCGCGAGCAGAGCCTTGGCGTCGAACCGGGTGTAGTTGTAGACGAAGATCGTCGCCTCGGCGATCCACGGTGCGAAGAAGCAGCTCCACGCGTGCTTGGCCCACCCGGGTGAACTGATGTTGAGGTGGACGTCGCCCGGCCTGACACCGAGAAAGTACATCGTGCTGAGGTGGCCGACGGGGTAGGACACCTGGGTGTGCTCGACCAGTTTCGGCTTACTCGTCGTTCCCGAAGTGAAGTACAGCAGAAGGCGATCGTCGGGGGCTGTCACCGTCTCGAACGGTTGCGCGTCCTGGACGTCGTACGCCGAACGGAAGTCTGTCCAACCGTCGTGCGCACCGACCGACAGCTTCAGATACTCACCCGGCACCTCGTCGAACTTCGGTGCGTCGGCGCGGTTGACGATGACGGCCTTGGCTTTCCCGCGCTGCAGGCGGTCGGTCAGGTCCGCGGAGCCGATCGCCGTGGTCGTCGGCATCAGAACGGCGCCGAGCTTCATGACGGCCAGCATCGACTCCCAGAGCTCGACCTGGTTGCCGAGCATCAGGATCACCGAGTCGCCTCGGCCGATGCCCAGAGATTCCAGCCACCGCGCCACCTGGTCGGAACGCCGCGACATGGCGTCGAACGTGTACTTGCCCTCGGACCCGTCCTCCTCGACGATCCACAGGGCGGTGCCGTCGTTGCCTCGTGCGTACGCGTCGAACCAGTCGATGGCCCAGTTGAACTTCTCACCGAAGGCGGGCCACTGGAAGTTCTCCGTCGCAGCGTCGTAATCGCCGTAGGCATCCAGCAGTACGTCGCGGGCCTGCTTGAACGCGGTGTAGGCCGTTCCGTCCGTCATGATCACTCCCTAGCTGTGGCGCACATCTCACTTACTCTTCACGCTATTGAGTCGAGTGGTGAGCGCGCTACCCCCGAACAGGGGTACGGGGGTAGCCGCTTGGTTCCGGGGGTGCTCAGATCCGCTCACCCGATTCCGGGTGGAACAGGTGAATTGCACCGTCCAGCCGTGTGAGGGCGACGCTTTCGCCGATCTTCGCGGGAGCGCGAACGGCCGAGCGTGCGACGAGGGACACCGGTCCACCGTCGAGTCCCTTGACCTTGGGGTCGTCGAGGTGGGCGTAGACGTACGATTCGCTGCCCAGCTCCTCGATGAGGTCGACCTTGCCCTCGAAACCTTCCCCGCCTCCACGCGTGATCCCGAGCTGCTCGGGCCGAAGCCCGACGGTCACGTTGTCCAGTCCGAGCGAGGCGAGCTTGGTCAGCTCATCGCGTTCGAGAGGCAACAGGAAGTTGCCGATCTGCACTCCGCCGGACCCGATCGGCACCGTCATGAGGTTCATCGCGGGCGAGCCGATGAAGCCGGCGACGAAAGCGTTGACCGGATTGTCGTAGAGGTCGGTGGGCGACGCGAACTGCTGCAGCTTGCCACCGCGCAGCACGGCAACCCGGTCACCCATCGTCATGGCCTCGACCTGATCGTGGGTGACGTACACGGTCGTCGTGCCGAGACGACGCTGCAGGGCCGCGATCTGCGTACGCGTCTGCACGCGCAGTTTGGCGTCGAGGTTGGACAGAGGCTCGTCCATGCAGAACACCTGGGGCTCACGAACGATGGCGCGGCCCATGGCAACTCGCTGACGCTGACCACCGGACAGCTTGCCCGGCTTGCGGTCGAGGTACTCCGTCAGGTCGAGGATCTTGGCGGCCTCCGCGACCTTCGCCTTGCGCTCCTCCAGCGGGACGCCGCGCATCTTGAGCGCGAAGCCCATGTTCTCCCCGACGGTCTTGTTGGGGTAGAGCGCGTAGTTCTGGAAGACCATGGCGATGTCACGGTCCTTGGACGGCACGCCCACCATGTTCTTGCCACCGATCTCGATGGCACCGCCGTCGATCTCCTCGAGCCCGGCGAGCATGCGCAGAGCGGTGGACTTGCCGGAACCGGACGGTCCGACGAGGACGACGAACTCACCGTCCTGGATGTCGAGGTCGAGTGAATCGACGGCGAGCTTGTCGGCACCTTCGTAGACGCAGGATGCCTTCTTGTACGTGATTGCAGCCATTTCAGTGAGCTCCTGTACCTATTTGATGGCGCCGAAGGACAGACCGCGCACGAGCTTGTTCTGCGCGAACCATCCGGCAAGGACGACGGGGAGGGCTGCGAAGGTCGCAGCGGCGGACAGCTGCGCCCAGTACAGGCCCTGTCCGGTGATGAAGCCGACGAGGTAGACCGGAATGGTCTGTGCCTGAACGGCGGTGAGGTTGACGGCGAAGAAGAACTCGTTCCACGAGAAGATGACGCAGATGAGCGACGTCGCGGCGATACCGGGAGACACGAGCGGCAGGATCACCTCACGCACCGAGGTCCACAGCGATGCACCGTCCATGCTGGCGGCCTCGAGCAACTCGCTCGGAACTTCCAGGAAGAACGACCGCATCATCCACACCGCGATGGGGAGATTCATTGCGGTGTAGAGGATCACGAGTGTCCAGATGTTGTCCAGCATGCCGATGTCGCCGACGATGACGTACAACGGAACGATTGCCGCGACCACCGGGAGCATCTTGGTGGAGATGAAGAAGAACAGCACGTCCTTCGTCTTCTTCACCGGCCGCAGCGACAGAGCGAACGCGGCCGGAACACCCAGCAGCAGAACGAGAAGCGTCGAGACCACGGTCGCGAACGCCGAGTTGAGCAGGGTGGTGCCGATACCGCTCTCGAGCACTCCGCGGTACTGATCCAGCGTCGGGGTGAAGAACAGCTTCGGTGGGTCCGAGTAGGCGTCGGCCTCCTGCTTGAAACCGGTCAACACCATCCACAGCACGGGGAAGAAGAACGTGATGCCCGCGACCCAGGCGACGAACGACCAGATGGTGCCCGGGCCCCACTTGCTCTTGCGCTTGATGGCGACACCGTCGGATGTCTGCGGTACTGCTTTCTTGTTCGTGGTAGCGGTACTCATCACGCAGCCTCCTCGTTTCCACTGAAGCTCTTGAAGATCAGTCTCAGCGCCAAGGTGCTGACGATGATGGTGGCCACCACCGTGACCACACCCATGGCCGCGGCCTGCCCGATGTCGAATCCGAGGAAGGCGCGCTGGTAGATGTAGAACGGCAGGTTCGCCGAGGCGACACCCGGGCCGCCCGAGGTCATCATGTACACCGCGTCGAAGGTGTTGACCAGGTAGATCGCACCGAGGACGGCACCGAGTTCGATGAACCGCCGCAGGTGCGGGAGGGTGAGCTCCCGGAACAGCTTGAAGGGCCCTGCGCCGTCGACTCGCGCCGCCTCGGAGATGTCCTTAGGCATCGACTGCAGGCCGGCGAGAATCAGCAGCATCATGAACGGCGTCCACTGCCAGATCAGGTTGGCCATGACGGCCGGCAGCGGGTAGCGAGAGACCCAGTCGATCTGGTCCACGCCGAACGGGCTGAGCACGAAGTTGATCAGGCCGAAGACCGGATCGAACATCGTGGTCTTCCAGATCAGCGCACCGGCGACCGGAGTGATCAGGAACGGTGTGATCAAGAGCGTACGGATCAGGCTGCGGCCGATGAACTTTCGATCCAGCAGCAACGCCAGGAACAGACCGAGGATCACCGAGATGATGACGGTGCCGACGATCATGATCACCGTGTTCAGTGCGACTTCACGAAACTGACTGTCGCGGAACACGTCGACGTAGTTGTTGAGCCAGTTGAACTCTCGCGAACCAGGTCGGACAAGGTTCCACGACTGAGTCGAGTAGTACAGCGTGAACAGGAAGGGGATCTGGGTGACGACGATAGCGAACACCATCGCGGGCAGGAGCGGGCCGCGTCGACGCCACCCCTCGGCCTTGGAGATGGTTCTCGGTCTCGGTACGAACTTCTCGGAATCGGCTTCCGCCGATCGCGTTTCGGTGGTGGTCATCCCTGGCCCTCCTGGTACGTCTTACCGACCACTTCGGCGTACTGCTGCGCTTGTTCGAGCGCGTCCTGGACGCTGATTCGTCCTGCTACTGCTGCACTGATCTGTTGGCTGACACGAGTTCCGAGGTCCTGGAACTCGGGAATGGTCAGGAACTGCACGCCCGTGTACGGGACGGGGTCGACCGTCGGATTGTTGGGGTCCGCACCGTTGATCGAGTCCAACGTCACCTGGCCGTACGCCGCAGACGCTTCCTTGTACTCGGGAATCTCGTAGGTGGACAGGCGGCTTCCGGGCGGAACGCGCTCCCACCCCAGCTCGTTTCCGACCTTGTTCAGGTACTCCTTGCTGGTCATCCACGACACGAACTTCCATGCGTCGTCGGGATTCTCCGAGGTGGTGGGGATTCCGAGCGCCCAGGAGTACAACCAGCCGTTGTCGCCCTTGGCTTCGCTCGGAGCCTTGGCGTATCCGATCTTGCCGACGACGTTGCTGGACGTCGGATCCTCGAGCACAGACACGGCGGAGGTGGCGTCGTACCACATCGCGGTGTTGCCCTGCGAGAGCTGCGTTCCGCACTCGCTGAATCCGCTGGTTGCGGCGCCGGGCTGGCCGTGCTCGCGGACAGTGTCGACGTAGAACTGAACGGCCGCTTCGGTTTCCGGGCTGGTGAGCTGTGCGTTCCAGTCCTCGTCGTACCAGCGTCCACCGAACGAGTTGATGACGGTGTTCAGCGGGGCGAGAACCTCTCCCCAGCCGGGCTTTCCGCGGAGGCAGATTCCCGAGACGTCAGGGCTGTCGAGTTTCGCGGCGGCGTCGGCGACTTCCTGCCACGTCGGCTCCTCCGGCATCGTGATGCCTGCCGCTTCCATCAGATCCTTGCGGTACATCAGGAACGACGACTCACCGTAGAACGGGACGGAGTACATGCTGCCCTCGTAGGACAGTGACTCCTTCAGCGTCGGAATGAAGTCGTCCTCGTCGTAGCCAGGCGTCGCGTCGGCGTACTCGGACAGGTTGGTGAGCCAGCCGTTCTCGGCCCACTGCGGGGTCTCGAAGTTGCTGATCATCACGACGTCGAACTCACCGCCACCGGTGGCGACGGACGCGGTGATCTTGGCACGAGCCTCGTTCTCCGACAGAGACACGAACTTCAGCTTGATACCCGGGTTCTCGGCCTCGAACTCGGGCGCCAACGAGATGGCGTCGGACATCTGCGAGTTCGACACGATGGCGACGGTGATCGTCGTGCCGTCACCGTCACCACCGATCGAACCTGCGCCGGCACAGCCGGACAGCGTCAGGGTCGTCGCGAGCGAGGCCGCGACGACCACCTTGGGTAATAACCTCACTGGGACACACCTTCCGTTGTATGCGCCATCAACCAACGCGCACTTTCGATGTCGGTGACGAGTACGGAGGCGAAGCCACCGCGAAGTGCACCGAGTATTGCCTGGTGTTTCTTCACACCACCGGAGATCAGAATGGCCCGGTCGCACGACCGAATGGCGTCGAGTCCGACGGACACCGTTCGGTCCGGAAGCGAACCGCCCGTCGGGGTCCCGTCGGCATCGAAGAATCGTCCACCGATTTCACCGACGGCGCCGAGACTGCGGAGCTCGTCGATGATCTCCAAGTCGATGAAGCTGCCCTCGAACAGCGTGGTCGACGTGGAAACGGGACCGAGGCCGTACATCATCGCTTCGGCCTCGGTCCCGGCTTGTAGGGCGCGGGATATCACCGAATCCTGCTGCAACGCCGTCACTGTCGCCGGATCGGCGTACAGCGGCGCGTTGAGCCGGACGGGCCGCGCCTGCAGATATTCCGCGCAGCGACCCAGGGTGTATTCCACACCGGTCTGGTAGTCGGCCGAACTCATCGACCCGTCGAGCTGGACCACCTGGGCGCATTTCGCGCCCCTTGACTTCAGCGAGTGTGCGACGGCCACGGTTTCCGGGCCCCACGTGAATCCGAGTGTGTCGGTCGACGCCAACCGTCTGGACAACACCGCGGCCGCGGCACGCCCGAGCGATCCGTACCCCCGGTCGGTGCCGTCGATGACGTCGGGAACGACGAGAGCTTCCGTCAGCCCGAAGGTTCGCTCGAGATCGCGTTCGATATCGGCGTGCACGGTGCCCTGCAACTCGTCGGGCACGTTGATCTCGATGGTGACCAGCCCGAGCGCTCGCGCTTTGGCGACCAGCCGTCCTGCGGTGGGGCGGGAGACCCCGAGCTTGGCGGCAATCTCCGCCTGCGTCGCCCCCTCGACGTGATACATCGACGCCGCACGGAGGGCGAGCCGCAGGTCGTCGGTGGTTTTCGACGAGCGCTGCGGTCCCGGAACCTCGGGGACCGAAATTGTCACGACTCTCCTGCGGACGGTGAGCATATGCTCAGGGTGTGTTCTTCTGCTCACTAAGCTAACATTCAGGTGTGATCTACACAACACCAACCCAAGAGGAGTTTCCGGTGCCACAGTCGATGCAGGTCAGCGTTCTCAGCGGACCCCACGAGATTCGACTGGAGGAGCGACCGGTTCCCACCCCGGCGGCCGACGAGGTTCTGGTCCAGGTCACCGCCGTCGGAGTCTGCGGATCCGACGCGCACTACTACCGGGAAGGCCGAATCGGCGACCATGTCGTGAACGGCCCACTGGTACTCGGACACGAAGCAGCAGGCGTGATCGTCGGAGTCGGTTCCGCAGTGGCCGACACCCGAATCGGCCAGCGCGTCTCGATCGAACCTCAGCGCCCGGATCCGACGAGCGCACAGTCGCGCGCCGGCCGATACAACCTGTGCCCGTCCATGGAGTTCTTCGCGACGCCGCCGATCGACGGCGCCCTCGCCGAGTACGTGTTGATCCAGTCGGTCTTCGCGCACACGATTCCCGACGAGATCTCCGACGAAGCCGCTGCCCTCTTCGAACCGTTGTCGGTCGGCATCGCGTCGGCCCAGAAGGCACGAATCACCGCCGGCTCCAGCGTGTTGATCGCGGGCGCGGGCCCGGTAGGCCTCGTCACCGCACAGGTCGCCCGCGCATTCGGCGCCACGACCGTGATCGTCAGCGACATCGACGCGGCTCGTCGGGTCAACGCATCCACCTTCGGCGCGACGCAGGTTCTCGACCCTGCAACGGACGACGTTCGAGAGTTCGAGGTCGACGCGTTCATCGACGCGTCCGGTGCGGCCCGTGCCGTCGTCGACGGCATTCATGCGGTTCGGCCCGCAGGTACCGTGGTGCTGGTGGGTATGGGTGGATCCGACTACGCGTTGCCGATCTCGTTGATCCAGAACCGCGAACTGGTACTGACCGGAGTGTTCCGCTACGCCAACACTTGGCCCATCGCTCGTGAACTGGTGCTCGGAGGCCTCGTCGATCTCGACGCCATGGTCACCGCACGGTTCGATCTCGCTCACGCCGAGGACGCGTTGAACGCGGACAAGGTCGCTGGAAGCATCAAAGCTGTTGTCATCCCAGGATTCTCGAAGGAGACCGACGTATGAAGCTGAACTCGCGCACTCTCGACGACTTCATCGAGGACGTCGCGGTACCCACCTACGATCGGTCCGAGGTGACGGCCGGGATCGTGCACTTCGGTGTCGGTGGGTTCCACCGCGCCCACCAGGCGATGTACGTCGACCGGCTGCTTCAGCAGGGCGAGGCGTCGGAGTGGGGAATCTGCGGTGTCGGCGTCCTCCCCGGTGACCGGAAGATGAAGGACGTCATGGACGCCCAGGACTGCCTGTACACGCTGGCGCTCAAGCACGCGGACGGCACCTGGGACACCCGAGTCGTCGGATCCATCGTCGAGTACCTCTTCGCACCGGACGATCCCGAGGCCGTGATCGAGAAGATGGCCGCGGAGTCGACGCGTATCGTCTCGCTCACCATCACCGAAGGCGGGTACAACTTCTCCGCGACGACGGGCGAATTCGACGCCGAGAATCCCTCCATCCAGGCCGATCTGAAGGACGGGGCCGTTCCGTCGACGACGTTCGGATTGGTCGTCGCCGCTCTCGCGCGACGCAAGGACCGCGGACTGAAGCCGTTCACCATCATGTCCTGCGACAACATCGAGGGCAACGGGCACATCGCGCAGTCGACGTTCACTGCGTTCGCGCACCTGAAAGATCCCGAGTTGGCGCAGTGGTTGACCGCCGAGGGGGCATTCCCCAACTCGATGGTCGATCGCATCACGCCCGTGACCACTCCCGAAGTGGTGCAGAGCCTTTCGAAGCGTTACGCGCTGGACGATCAGTGGCCTGTCGCGGGCGAGCCGTTCACGCAGTGGGTCCTCGAGGACAAGTTCACGCTCGGTCGCCCTCCGTTCGAGGACGTCGGAGTACAGGTGGTCGAGGACGTCACGCCGTACGAGCTGATGAAGCTGCGACTGTTGAACGCGAGCCATCAGGCACTCGCGTACTTCGGCTACCTCAGCGGCTACCGGTTGGTGCACGAGGTAGCCCAGGACTCACTGTTCTCCGAATTCCTGCTGGCCTACATGAACAACGAAGCAACTCCGACGCTGCAGCCGGTCCCCGGCATCGATCTGGATGACTACAAGAAGACACTGATCGAACGCTTCTCCAACCCGGAGATCCGCGACACCGTCGCGCGGCTGTGCGCGGAATCGTCGGACCGAATTCCCAAGTGGCTGTTGCCCGTCATCCGCAAGAATCTCGAAACGGGCGGAGACATCCGGTTGTCCACTGCCGTCGTCGCCAGTTGGGCGCGCTACGCCGAAGGCGTCGACGAGCAGGGCCAGCCGATCGAGATCGTCGACCAGCTCGCCGACACCCTGATTCCGATTGCCCGGAAGCAGCACGACGATCCCACGGCCTTCATCGCCAACCGCGCAGTCTTCGGCGACCTGATCGACAACGAACGCTTCGTCACCGAATACCGCACGCAGTTGGACTCTCTGCACTCCGAAGGCGCCCGCGCGACCCTGGAACGCCTCCGCCACACGTGAGTGGAGATGTAGGGCAGGGCCTACATCTCCACTCACACAGGGGTTACTTGCCGAACTCCGCCGTTCCGACGGTCCAGGCCTTGGCCTGATCGCTGAGCGTGAAGCCGAGGCCCGGGCGGTCGGAGAGATGCATCCTGCCGTCGCGGGTTTCGAGGTGCTCGTCGAACAGCGGATCGAGCCAGTCGAAGTGCTCCACCCACGTCTGCAACGGGTACACCGCCGCGAGGTGGAGGTGAATCTCCATCGCGAAGTGCGGTGCGAGCTGCAGGTTGTGGTGCTCGGCCAGCGAGGCCAACTTGAGGAACTGCGTGATTCCGCCGATACGCGGGGCGTCGGGCTGAATGATGTCGACCGAACCTGCCTCGATCAAGCGGACGTGCTCTCCGACGCTGGCCAACATCTCACCGGTCGCGATGGACGTGTCGAAGGTGCGCGCGAGCATCGCGTGACCTTCGGCGTCGTAGGCATCGAGCGGTTCTTCGATCCAGACGAGGTCGAACTGTTCGAGAATGCGGCACATACGGTTCGCCGTCGGGCGATCCCATTGCTGATTGGCGTCGACCATGAGCGGGACGTCGTCGCCGAGGTGCTCGCGGACAGCTGTGACGCGGGCGATGTCGGTGCGCCAATCCGGCTGACCCACTTTGAGTTTGATGCCGCCGATTCCGGCCGCGAGGGATGCCGTCGCATTGTCCAGGACTTCTTCGATCGGGGTGTGCAGGAACCCGCCGGAGGTGTTGTACGTCTGCACGGAATCGCGTGTCGCACCGATGAGTTTCGCGAGCGGCAGCTGCGCACGCTTGGCCTTGAGGTCCCAGAGTGCGATGTCCACGGCCGCGATGGCCTGTGTCGCAACGCCGCTGCGCCCGACCGACGCCCCTGCCCACTGCAGCTTGGTCCAGATCTTGGCGATGTCGCTGGGATCCTCGCCGATCAACACCGGTGCGATCTCTTTCGCGTGTGCGAACTGGGCCGGTCCACCGGCACGCTTGGAGTAGCTGAAACCGATTCCTTCGTGGCCCTGCTCGGTTCTGATCTCCGCGAACAGGAACGCGACCTCGGTCATGGCCTTCTGCCTGCCGGTCAGAACCTTGGCATCGCTGATGGGGTTCTTCAGCGGCAGCGTGATCGACTTCAGCGTGACGTGTGCGATCCGGTCGATGGTCGCGTCGCCGGCCGCGAGGGCCTTGATCGCCGCGTCGGGTGCGGTGAGGCCGCTGGTGGGCTTCGAGGTTCTTGTCTCTACGTCGATGGACACTGCGACTGATCTCCCTTGAACGGCTGGTGGTGTACCTCACACGCTAGGGGGTCCATCCATTCAAGTCCAAGACTATTTGTGGATACATCGATACTGGTTCAGCATCGCCGACGCGGGATGGAAATACACCGGACTGCATGCATCTCCATCCCGAAAGCCCGTCAGTCGACGAGGCGTTCGCCGGTCACGGTCGAGAACAGATGCGTCCGCTCCGCCGCATAGGACAAGGTGATCTTCTCGCCCCGACGTGGCGGAATGCGGCCGTCGGCGCGCACGACGATGGGCTGCTTGGCTCCGTTCACGTCGGCCTGGCCGTAGACGTAGGCGTCGGCGCCGAGTTCTTCGACGACGTCGATGGTGACCTCCAGGCCCTCTCCCGTCGTGATCTCCAGATCCTCGGGACGTACGCCGAGCGTGACCGAGCTTTCCCCGATGCTCGCAACAGCCGAGCGTGGGACCGGCACGATCTCCCCGCCGAAGCTGACGCCGCCGTCGACAAGCGGAAGTTCCAGAAGGTTCATCGCGGGCGACCCGATGAACCCGGCGACGAACACGTTGTTCGGGTGCTCGTACATCCGGCGCGGAGTGTCGCATTGCTGCAGCACGCCGTCCTTGAGCACCGCGACGCGGTCGCCCATCGTCATGGCCTCGACCTGGTCGTGGGTGACGTAGACGGTGGTGGTGGCGAGGCGACGCTGGAGCGCGGAGATCTGCGCGCGCGTCTGCACACGCAGCTTGGCATCGAGGTTGGACAGCGGCTCGTCCATGAGGAACACCTGCGGCTTCCGGACGATCGCGCGGCCCATCGCGACACGTTGACGCTGACCGCCGGACAGCGCCTTGGGCTTGCGGTCGAGGAACTTGGTGAGGTCGAGAATCTTGGCCGCATCCTCGACGCGCCGCTTGATCTCGCCCTTGTCCTCACCCGCGATACGCAGGCCGAAGCCCATGTTCTCGCCGACGGTCATGTGCGGGTAGAGCGCGTAGTTCTGGAACACCATCGCGATGTCGCGGTCCTTCGGCTGGAACTCGGTGACGTCGTTGCCGCCGATGGTGATCGCGCCGCGGTCGACGTCCTCGAGCCCCGCGAGCATGCGGAGCGACGTCGACTTTCCGCAGCCGGACGGGCCGACGAGGACGAGGAACTCGCCGTCCTCGATCGCCAGATCGAGCTGATCGACGGCAGGCTTGTCCCCGCCGGGAAAGAACTTGGTGACGTTCTCGAACGCAACTGTTGCCATGTTGGGTGTGCTCCTTCACCGGCAGGAACGTGCCGGACGATCCGAGTGGGAGGTGAACGTAGTGTTCATGTATGTGAACTTGAGTCAAGATGGTGACTTCGTTTCGAACTATGCACTAACGTGATGCGCAGCACAAGACTTTTCGACGGAAACGAGGAAACATGACGACGCTGTTGATCACCGGCGCGGCCGGAAACATGGGCAAGATGCTCCGGCCACTGCTACGTCGCCCGGACCGGACACTGCGGTTGTTCGACATCACCGAGATAACCGATATCGACTACGCCACAGAAGAATTCGTCCAAGGATCGGTCACGGATCGCGACGCCGTATCGCGTGCGGTCGACGGCGTCGACGCCATCCTGCATCTCGGCGGTCTCAGCACCGAGGACTCCTGGGCCAACATCCTCTCGGTCAACGTCGACGGCACCCAGGCGATCTTCGACGCTGCCGTGACCCACGGAGTGACCCGGGTGGTGGCAGCGTCGAGCAATCACGCGGTGGGCTTCTGGACGCACGACGAGGCAGGCGGAAAGCCGTTGCCCGGCGACGTCGGCCCGCGTCCCGACGGCTTCTACGGCTGGTCGAAGGCTGCCGTCGAAGCACTCGGACGGCTGTATCACGATCGTTTCGGAATCGACGTGGTGAATCTGCGCATCGGATCGAGCTTCGAGAAGCCACCGAACTACCGCGGCCTGGCCAGCTGGATGTCGCCGGCCGACACCGCCCGCCTCATCGAAGCTTCACTCTCCGACAGCGCCAAGGGATTCCACACCGTCTGGGGAATCTCGAAGAACTCCCGCGCCTGGTGGTCGGGCGAGCAGGGCGCCGCCATCGGATACGAGCCCCAGGACGACGCCGAGCAGTTCGCCGACGAATTCCTCGCCGACCACGAATGGACCTTCGACGACCCGATCCTCCAGCGCGTCGGTGGTGCCTTCTGCGACCACCCACTGGGCACACGCATGCACTAGTGGGCTGCCCTGTTCGCACCGAACGTGACGTTCGGTCACTTGAAGTGACCGAACGTCACGTTCGGTGCGGCGGGGGTGAGCGGCTAGGAGTAGTCCGCGATGACGGAGCCGAGGGCGTTCAGCTGTGGCTTGTTGACCAGTCCGAGGTGGTAGAGGTGGAGTTCGTTCGCCCCGGCTGCGACGGTGGCGGCGACGTGGGCGCCGGTGTCGTCGAGTTTCTTCGGCGGCAACACGGAGACGTAGGCGCCGACGGCGGTGTTCTCTCCCACCAGGGCTCGGGTGCGCTGCACGACGGAGACGGTTTCGGCGGTTCCGGGCCAGGCCGAGACGAGGACGGCGTCGACGTCGGAGGCGGCGGTGCTGGTCAAGGCAGGCGATGGGCCGGTCTTCCAGGGATCGGGGTGGCCGTGCAGCGTGACGCGGACGTCGGGCGACTCGGTTCGGACGGCGGCGAGTACTGCTCCGCGCAGCCGGTCGGCGTCGGCGTGGCGCACGGTCAACACGGCGTCGGCTTCCACGCCGTCGAGTACGTCCTCGATCGTCGACGACGGCTCCAACGTTCCCGCGGACAATGCGTCGATTCCGTCGCGCAGTTTCGCGACGATCTTGTCCGAGTCGACGCCGTGTTCGGCCCAGGCGGACAGCTCGCGGGGAGTGCAGCTGATCGACATCAGGGTGTCCCCGATTCCGGGGTAGGCCCCGTCGGTCTTCTCGTGCGGCCCGACGTGCGCGATTCCCAGCTGACCTGCGGCTTCGACCGACACGCCGTACACGTCGACACCGCGGATCGCTTCGCTTGCCAGGGTGCGTGCGTACGCGACGATGTCCGGGTGGCCGGGTGCCAGTGCGTACGGGTACCGGTCGCCGAATGCGTTGACGACGGTTGCGCCCGGGTTGGCCTGGCCGATGATCGTGCTGTGGGACAGCACGATCCACGCGTGCACCTTGATTCCGGCTGCCACGAGAAGCGCGGCGGCGTCGCCGAATGCGTCCTCGGAGCCACCCCATGATGCCGTCGGGGCGGCGATCGCAAGGCCGTCCCACGCGTCGCCGCGCACGGGCCGGTACAGAGCCGCGTGGTGGGCGTCGACCACTTTGTGCTGCGGATGCAGGGGGGTGGCTGCGCGGGTCGAGTGGTAGCTCGCGGCGAGCGCGACCTCTCGAACGCCGAGGTCCAGGGCGCGCTGGACGAAGTGCGGGTCGCCCAGCACGTCCCACGGGTAGGCGTGCGCGACGATGCGGTCGACGGTGTGCTCGGACATTCAAACCCCTCAGGATGGATTCAACAGATGGGACGGAGTTCACACATGGGAACACATGACGAGCGCGGCTGTCCACGATCGGACCGTCGAGCAGCGATCCTCCGCGCCCTGGGGTCCACACCCGACCTGCACGAGGGCACTCCCCACGTCGCCTTCGGCCGCACGTGGCACGTCGACACAGCCGCAGACACGGAGAACTCCGGCGTCGACGGCATCGAGTTGACCTGGACGGTCCCCGGGGAGACGGCTCCGACCGAGGCCTGGCTGCTGACGCCTGCGAACCGCACGGACCGTGACCTACCCGCCGTTCTGCTCCTCCACGCGCACGACGGGATCAAGTTCCACGGCAAGGAGAAGGTGGCCGACGGTCCGGACGGACCGATCGCCGCCCTGTCCGACATGCGACGACGCGGGTACGACGGTAGGTCCGTGGCGGCGGGACTCGTCGCCGCCGGCTTTGCCGTCCTCGTGCACGACGTTTTTCCCTGGGGCAGTCGCCGGGTGGCGTGGGAGGACTTTCCCGAGCGAGCGAAGAAGGCAGCCGGCGCATCGGCGCTGGATTCGAGCGCTCGGTACGAGGTCGCGGCTCGTGAGCACGAGCACGGACTGGCGAAGACAGCGGCGTTGACCGGGTCTTCGCTGGCTCGACAGGTTCTCCGGGAAGACCTGGTGGCGCTGGAGGTGCTGCGGGGGATTCCTGGTGTGGATGCGTCGAGAATCGGTGTCGCCGGGTTCTCGGGTGGAGGCGCCAGGGTCGCGCATCTGCTCGCCGCGGCGGAGGTGAAGGCAGCGGTGATCACCGCGATGATGAGCACGTTCGCCGACGTCGCGGACGGTCACGCCGACGACACCACCTGGCTGATGATCACCCCAGGCCTTCCGGCTGTGTGCGATTGGCCGGACGTGGCCGCCTCCGGTTTCCCGACGCCGTTGCTGGTTCAATTCGCCCGGCGTGACAGCCATTTCGGGCCGAAGGGCATGTCCGACGCGGAAGCTGCACTTCAGCACGCGTACGGAGGATCCGACGCCCTCACCACCCAGTGGTTCGAGGGCGGCCACGTGTTCACCTCGGACATGCAGGACGCCGCGGCTGCATGGTTGGGCAGAATGGTATGACCCGTCACGCTTGACACGGCTTGTGACTGCGGTCATAGTAAGTCACAGCAATTCACATAGAAGACGTGAGTTCATATACGTGAACGGATGAGAGCGATCGAGCGACCCACGAACGACGCGCCCGAACCGCTGCGGCTCGCTCGCCCAGCCCCGTCACCCGGAACCCCGTCACCCGGACTTACCTGAACCGTTCCTCTTCACGCCCACCGGAACCCATGCCGCACAGGCCCGTCACCCTCGGAGCGTCACCCATGGTCACCACCACCGAACCCAGATCGGGAGGAACGGCTGCGTCCGCCGCAGCTGCCCCGATCCGGAAGAAGCGCCGCATCTCGGCGCCCTACATTCTCATCGCACCCGTCGTCGTACTGCTCGTGGTCTTCATCTTCTACCCCGTGGGCAGTGTCTTCTACTACAGCCTGCAGTACTACAACCCGACGACGCCGTGGGACAACGGTTTTGCCGGCCTCGAGAACTTCAAGCTCATGTTCGCCGACGACGCGTTCTGGAACAGCCTCGTCGTCACCGCCAAATGGGTCGGTGTGCAGGTCGTCTTCCAGCTGATTCTCGGACTCGGACTGGCGCTGCTGGTCAACGAGGTCTTCCGGGGTCGCGGACTCGCCCGCGCGCTCGTCTTCTCGCCGTGGGCCGTGTCCGGAGTTCTGACGACCGGCATCTGGCTGCTCATCTACAACCCGTCGACCGGGTTGTTCAAGCTACTCGGCGACATGGGCATCGGCGACGGCACGGCCGCGCCCATCGCCGATCCTGACACCGCGTTCTGGGCCACGTCGGTCGCCGAACTGTGGCGTGGTGTCCCGTTCTTCGCGATCCTGATCCTCGCGGAACTGCAGAGCGCACCGAAGGATCTGTACGAGGCTGCGAACGTCGACGGCGCCAACCGCTGGCAGCGGTTCCGTTTCGTCACCCTCCCGCACCTCAAGGCCGTCATCATTCTCTCGACGCTGCTTCGCGGCGTGTGGGAGTTCAACAACGTCGACCTGCTGTACACACTGACCGCCGGTGGACCGGCAGACGTCACGACGACGTTGCCGCTCTACGTCTCGCAACTCGCCACCACTGCCCAGGACTTCGGATACGGCTCGGCACTGACCACCGTGGCATTCGTGATCCTGCTCTTCTGCTCGATCCTCTACTTGCGCCTGAGCAAGTTCAACAGCGACAAGGCCTGAGAACATGACCACTACCGCCGATCGACCGGTGATCACCACCCCGGCACCCGACTCCCACACCGAACTGCGCGTGCACAAGACCAAACCGCGTTTCTTCAGCGTCGGCTTTCCGCTCGCGCTCTACCTTCTGTTCACGCTCGTTCCGTTCTACTGGATGATCGTGTTCGCGTTCCGTCCCGCGGGATCGAACTCGATGCTTCCCTGGCCCATCACGTTCGATCACTTCGACACCGTGTGGAACACACTGGGTTTCAGCTTCTTCTTCAAGAACTCCCTGATCGTCGCCGGGTTGTCCTTGGTCCTGACGACCTTCGTGGCCCTGGCAACCGGATACGCGTTGGCTCGCTTCAAGTTCCGCGCCAAGATCCCCCTCGTCATGGCGTTGCTGTGCAGCCAGTTCGTGCCCGGCGCCATGCTGCTCATCCCGCTGTTCCAGGTGTTCCGCGAAATGGGTCTGGTGAACAACCTGTTCGGCCTCATCGTCGCCGACACCGTGTTCCAACTACCTTTGGCCGCGATGCTGATGGCAGGCTTCATCTCCCAGATCCCCGTGGAGCTCGAAGAAGCAGCGATGGTCGACGGATGCTCCCGCATGAAAGCGTTCCGAATCATCATGCTGCCGCTGCTGCGGCCCGGCCTCATCGCCGTCGGCTCGTTCGCCTTCATCGGCAGCTGGAACAACTTCCTGTTCGGTCTGATGTTCATCAGCAGCCAGGAGAAGTTCACGCTGCCAGTCGGATTGAGCTACACCATTGGTTCCTACAACGTCGACTTCGGCGTCCTCGCGGCCGGCGGTCTCATCGCTGCAGTGCCCGTCGTCGCCGTTTTCGCCGTCATCCAGAAATACCTCGTCCAGGGCCTCAGCGCCGGAGCGGTGAAGGGCTGAACAATGACGACCACACATTTCGCCAGAAGAACGTTCCTCGTCGGCGCCGTCACCGCACTCGTCCTCGCCGGATGCAGTTCGGAAACATCGTTGCCCGACGGCGCACTGGGCGACCCGAACAACGGAACCCTCACCTTCTGGGACAACAATGCAGGACCGGATCGAACTCCGCTGTACGAGGAACTGATTCGCCGGTTCGAAGCTGCGAATCCCGGCATCGACATCGAATACGTCGGTCTGCCGTCGGACAGTGCGCAGCAGAAGTACCAGACGGCACTGGCCGGCGGCTCGGCCCCGGACCTCGGCATCGTATCGACGGCCTACCTGGCTCCGCTCGTCGCTCAGAACGCCGTCATTCCGTTGGACCAGTTCCTCGACGCCTCGCCTCAGAAGGCGGACTACGACCCCAAGATCATCGAATCCGCGCGTGAGTCCGGCGGCGGAGAGGTGCTCTACGGTCTGCCGTTCACCAGCAACAACGCAACGCTGTGGTACCGCGCCGACTGGTTCGACGAGGCAGGCCTGGAACCACCGGACACCTGGGACGAGTTCTACGAGGCGTCGGACGCACTGACCGACAAGGCCGCCGGCCGGTACGGATTCACCATCCGCGGCGGAGCGGGATCGATCTATCCGCTCCTGCAGCACATGTTCGCGACGACCGGTATCGAGAACTTCTTCGACGGCAGCGAATCGACGGTCAACCGCCCCGAGATGGTCGAGGCCATCGAACGATTCGCCGCTCTGTACGACGTCGACACTCCCACCGCCGACGTCAACAACGGATTCCCGCAGATGGTGGCCAGCTTCGGGGGCGGGTCGGTTGCAATGATGCAGCACAACCTCGGCTCGCTCAGCAACCACAGGAAGGCGCTCGGCGACAAGGTCGGCGCAGTCGCACTTCCGCTCGCGGACAACGGCGTCCGCACGGTGATGACCGACCCGTTCCCGTCGTACACGGTCTTCAAGTCCAGTCAGCACCAGGCTGCAGCGTGGAAGTTCCTCGAGTTCATGACGTCTCCGGAGTCGCAGGCGTACTGGAACGAGAACGTCGGCCAGATTCCGGTCAACACCGTTGCGCGATCGGCGCCGTCGTTCCAGGACATGCCGTCCGTACAGGCCGCTCAGGCCGCACTCGACGACCCGAAGACCGTCCTGGTCACGCCGCCGGACTACCTGCCGGACTTCGGCAAGATCGTCCAGGTGCAGATGCTGGGCCAGTGGCAGAAGGTTCTGATCGGGCAGCTCAGCGCCCAGGACTTCGCCGACGACTTCGCCGAGAAGCTCAATCGTTCCAAGGCCAAATACGATGCCCGTCAGGGCAAATAGGGGATAAGCACCATGTCCAGCGTCATCACGGAAGTTGCCGTGCAGGTGTTCAAGACGGAGGCGCGCACGTCGGTCGACTCCTACGGACACCGTCACCCCGGCCCGTCCAGCCAGTCCACCCAGGCGTTGCTGCGCATCACCGACTCCGACGGAGCCAGCGGTTACGTTCTCGGCAAGCCCAACTATCTGCGTCAGGACCAGGTGGAGCAGTACTTCCAGTCGGTCCTGATCGGCACCGATCCGCTCGCCCGCGAGTCAGTCGAGAAGAAGTTCGCGATCCGTCAACGCACCAAGGCCGTCGAACTGCCCGAGCACACGCTCAGCTACGTCGACCAGG
The DNA here is from genome assembly GCF_000383555.1 of Rhodococcus sp. 114MFTsu3.1. Lineage (NCBI taxonomy): Bacteria > Bacillati > Actinomycetota > Actinomycetes > Mycobacteriales > Nocardiaceae > Rhodococcus > Rhodococcus sp. 114MFTsu3.1. The sequence goes on from NZ_KB911554.1 coordinate 45,046, forward strand.
CTCTGTGGGATCTGGCGGGCAACAAGTTCAGCACACCGGTGTGGAAGTTGCTGGGCGGAGCCCGATCCGAGGTGAAGGCGTACGCGAGCACCATGTGCGGTGACGACATCGAGGGCGGCCTGTCCTCACCGGAGGACTTCGCGTCCTTCGCTCGCGATCTGAAGGCACGCGGTTACCAGGGCATCAAGCTGCACACCTGGATGCCGCCGCACCCCGGCGCCCCCGACCTCCACCGCGACATCGACGCCTGTGCCGCGGTACGCGACGCCGTCGGCCCCGGCTTTTCTCTGATGCTCGACGGCTACCACTGGTACTCGCGCACCGAAGCCCTCACGTTGGGCCGCGAACTCGACCGGTTGAAGTTCGCCTGGTTCGAGGAACCGATGGACGAGTTCTCGTTGCGTTCGTACAAGTGGCTCGCGGACCAGATCGACACCCCCGTCATCGGTCCCGAGACCACTCCGGGACGGCACAAGTCGAGGTCTGAGTGGATCGCCAACGAGGCCTGCGACATCCTGCGGGTCGGCGCGATGAACGGCGGCGGGATCACGCCGGCGATGAAGACGGTGCACATGGCCGACGGGTTCGGGCTCGAGTGCGAGATCCACGGCAACGGTGCCCCCAACCTCGCGCTCGTCGGCGGGGCGCCCAACGTTCACTGGTACGAGCGGGGGCTGCTGCACCCGCACACCGACTACGACTGGGTTCCCCCGCACTTGAAGTCCATCGTCGATCCCATCGACGAGAACGGAATCGTGCACATGCCGGACCGCCCCGGCCTCGGTGAAGAGATCGACCACGAGTACGTCTCGGAAAACCTCGTCGAAGAATACTGATGTCTGTAGGTGAAACTGCGTTCCAGATGAGGGACACTGTCCTCATGGTGAACGATGTCAAGGCTCCCGCACCCGCTGCTTCCGACTCCCAGCCGGTGAAGTCTGCGGAACGGACCATTCACATCCTCGAGACCTTGGCCGCCTCGCCGACCCGGATGAGTCTCGGCGAGCTGCAGGAGGCGTGCAAGTACCCACGGTCGTCCTTGCACGCCCTCCTGCGCACCCTGAAGGAACTGCGGTGGATCGAGGCCGACGAATCCGGTTCGCGCTACGGCATCGGCACCCACGCACTGCTGACCGGCACGTCCTACCTCGACAAGGATTCCGTCGTGGGACGTGCCGCCGCGGTGCTGGAGGCGCTGCGATCGGATGTTCGGCACACCGTTCACTTCGCCCGACGCGACGAGGACCACGTCATCTACCTCGCCAGCCGGGGCTCGAAGCTGGAAGTCCGGCGCATGCACCGCGTCGGACGCAAGCTGCCGTGCCACGTCACCGCGCTGGGTCAGGCGCTGCTGGCGGAGCTGACCACCGACGAGGTGACTCAGCTGCTGCCCCAGCAGCTCGAGCGGTACACCGACAACACCATCGTCGACCGCGACGCGCTGATCGCGGAGCTGGCCGAGGTGCGCAAGCGCGGTTGGTCGCTGGAGCAGGAACAGGGAACGGTCGGCGTCGTCTGCATCGCGACGGTGGTGCCCTATCGCATTCCCGCCACCGACGCGCTCAGCGTGTCGATGCCCGCGGAGGTGGCGTCGTACCCGGGCGAGCTGGAGCGTATTGCCGGCGTTCTGACCAAGCATGCCGACGCCTGGGCTCGTGAGCTCCGCGCCGAGGGCGTGCGCTGACCCGGCCGAGCGTTCACAGGCGAGAGATGTTGGCGGCGATGTCCGCGACTCTCCCGACGAACGTGTGGTGGGTGACGCCGGAGGAATGCGGGGTCATCAGAATGTTGTCCAGATCCGCGAAGGGCAGCGTGCTCGGCTGACCGACGCCGTCGGGGCCGGGGTACCGGTACCACACATCGATCGCGGCAGCGGCAATCACATTCCGGGACAATGCATCGAACAGTGCCTGCTCCTGAACGAGTGGACCACGGCCGACATTGACGAGGACGCCGCTACTGCCCAGCCCGGACAACTCGTCCGCACCGATCATGCCGCGCGTCGCGTCGGTCAGCGGCGCCGACACGACGACGACGTCGGACCATTCCATCAGTTTTCCGAGTTCGGCTGTGCTGCCGAACCATTCGAGGCCGACGTCGGCTGCTGTACCGCTACCGGTCACTGCGGCTCCGTGCGCTCCGTAGGCGTCGAACAGCCTCCATGCCTGGCGACCGATGTGCCCGAAGCCTACGAAGCCGATCCGGGCACCCACGAGCGACAGCGGTTGCGGAATCGACGGGTCGTAGACGGAGGTGCGGAACACGCCGGTCCGCAGCGCCCGGTCCTGCGCCAGGAAGTTGCGACGCAACATCACCGTCGCGGAGACGATGTATTCCGCTATCGACCGTTCGTGGTGAAAGGTGGTGCACACCTCTACGTCCGGACTCAGTCCGGATCGGTCGACGTTGTCGGTTCCAGCACCGACGACGTGAACCATCGTCAACCGGGACCCGGCCGCTCCCATCGCTGCGCTGAACTTTCCGCCCACGTACACGTCGGCGTCGGGCAGTTCCTCGAGCACACGAGATTCGTCGAACGGAACCACCCAGACCACTTCGGCCCCGACGGGTAATGCCTTCTCGAACTCCGCCCTGTGCGGCAGTACGTTCCGATCACCGACGACGATTTTCAGCGCGTGTGCAGTCATCGCAGTAGTGCCGGTCGCTTGCTGTCGAAGGCCCATCCGTCGATGAGGTATTGCATTCCGATGGAGTCGTCGCGAGCACCGAGTCCTTCACGCTGATACAGCTCGTGCGCGGCATCGACTTGCGCCCAGTCCAGTTCGACACCGAGGCCGGGCTTGTCCGGCACCGTGAGGTATCCGCCGTCGATCTCGAAGGGCTCCTCGGTCACTCGCTGACCGTCCTGCCAGATCCAGTGCGTGTCGATTGCGGTGATGTGCCCCGGTGCAGCGGCGGCAACGTGGGTGAACATGGCGAGCGATACGTCGAAGTGGTTGTTGGAGTGCGATCCCCACGTCAGCCCCCAGGCGTCGCACAGCTGCGCGACGCGGACCGAACCGCTCATCGTCCAGAAGTGCGGGTCCGCCAGCGGAATGTCGACGGCGCCGGAGCGGATGGTGTGGCCCATCTCCCGCCAGTCGGTGGCGATCATGTTGGTCGCGGTCGGCAACCCGGTCGCCCGCTTGAACTCCGCCATGACCTCTCGGCCGGAGAATCCGCCCTCGGGGCCGACCGGATCCTCCGCGTAGGCGAGGACGTCGCGCAATCCGCGGCAGGTCTCGATCGCGTCCTTCAGCAACCATCCACCGTTGGGATCCAACGTGATTCGAGCGTCAGGGAAGCGTCGGTGCAGCGCCGTCACGGCAGCCGCCTCCTCGGCAGCGGGAAGTACGCCGCCTTTGAGCTTGAAGTCCTGAAATCCGTAGCGCGCCTGAGCGGCCTCGGCGAGTCGAACGACGGCATCGGGGGTGAGCGCCTCCGAATGACGGATGCGAGCCCACTCGTCGGCCCCGGCCGGCTCGTCGGATGCCGTCCGGTACGCCAGATCCGTTTTGGCGGAGTCGCCGACGAAGAACAGGTAGCCGAGGGCCTGGACCTTCTCGCGCTGTTGTCCCTCGCCGAGCAGCGCGGCGACGGTGACTCCGAGATGCTGTCCGAGCAGGTCCAGCAAGGCCGATTCGATTGCGGTGACTGCGTGGACGGCGATCCTCAGGTCGAACGTCTGCGCGCCTCGACCGCCGGAGTCCCGGTCCGAGAACGCTGTTCGCATCGAATGCAGGATCGCGTTGTACGCACCGACCGACTGGCCCTCGACCAGAGACCGGGCATCCTCGAGGCACCGCCGGATGGGCTCTCCACCAGGAACCTCGCCGACGCCGGTGCGGCCGTCCGAATCGGTGAGCACCACCAGATTCCTCGTGAAATACGGTGCGTGCGCACCGCTGAGGTTGAGCAACATGCCGTCGTGGCCGGCAATGGGGATCACTCGCATCTCGGTGACGACGGGGGTGGCGGTGGTGCGCGCGTTCATCGGTGGAACCTTCCGTGGTCGTGACTCGGCTCACACGAACCCTATGGTTCCGAACCTATGCGTGTCCAAGACGAGATAGGCATAGATCGATACCCGGCGGGTATCGATGCCGGGGCTATGGAAGCGCGAAGTATGGCTACCCTAATATCGAACAGGTCAGAGTTGAACAGGTCTCGACAGGAAGCTGCCCGGATGCCCCCGACCGTTCCCACTGAACGCAGCTCGTCGGAACCGAGGACGTTCGACGCCGTGACCCTGTCGTCGTGGTACGTGACGCCCGCCATGCTCCGCGTACGCCTGGGCGGTGCCGATCTGTCCGGCTTCGCGACCACCGGCGTCCCCGACGAGCGTCTTCGCTTGATCTTCGAGGACGACACCCTGCGCAGCTACACCGTCCGCCGGTTCGATCCGGCCGGCCCTCACCTCGACATCGACTTCGTGGTGCACGACGGCGGCGTTGCCGCGCAGTGGGCAGTACAGGCGCAGCCGGGCGATCGCATCCGCGTCTCGGAGCCGCACGGATGGTATCGGCCGCCCATCGACACCGAGTGGCAGCTGCTGGTTGCCGACATGACCGGATTACCTGCACTCACCCGTGCCGTCGAACAGCTCCCCCGGGGCGCCACAGCCCACGTCATCGCGTCGGTGCCGAGCCGGGAGGACGAACAGCAGGTGCCGAGCGCAGCCACCGTCACGTACGAGTGGACGACCGACCAGGAGTTGCTCGCGGCAGTTCGATCCTTCGACAGACCCAGCGGCACCGGTTATCTGTGGGCGGCGACCGAAGCGTCCGACGCCCGGGCGATCCGGAAGCTCTACCACCGCGAACTGGGGTGGACTCCGGACCGATTCGAGATCAAGGGCTACTGGCGACGCGACAAGGAGACCTGGCAGCAACGGTTCGCGGAGGTCCGCGAGCACATCGATTCCGTTCGTGACCGCGCACTCGCCGAGGGCCTCAGCGGACACGAACTGACCCAGGTCGTCGACGCCGCCCTCGAAGAATCCGGACTCTGACCACCACACCACCACCAGGAGAAGAAATGACCACCCTCACCGCCCACGCACCCGTCACCGACGATCTCTCGCGTAGACACTTCGGAGCCGCGGCCGGCCTCGCGCTCGCGTCGCTGCTCGCGGCCTGCGCACCCGACAGCGACACCACACCCGCTGCAAACGACGGGACACGGACCCTCTCGACGCCCATGGGTGACGTCGTCGTCCCGGCCGGCCCGACGCGAATCGTCAGCCTCGACGCCTATGTGGGCCTGCAGACGCTCGACGAACTCGACGTTCCCGTCGTCGCCACGGGCACGCTGGGTGGAGGTGTCCGCACGCTGGTCGGCGAGGCATCGCAGCAACTGCCGTCCATCGGCGTCACCGCTCTCGGCGATGTCCAACTCGAGGCCATCGCAGCAGCGAACCCCGATCTGATCGTCGGACGTCAGCCCATCGGCGAGCCGTTCTACTCCGAACTGTCGACCATCGCCCCCACCGTGTTGATTCCGTTCACGTACTGGCGTGACCAGTACATCGACGTCGCCGACGCAGTCGGCCGCAAGGACGACGCCGTCGGTGCATTCGTCGGGCTCGACGATCGCATCGCCGATCTCCGAACCGACATCGCACAGGCGTGGCCCGACGGGCTCAGGTTGTCCGTGGTGCGCGTGTCGGACACGTCGGGCGACGTCCGGTCGTACAACACCCTCGCGGCGTCGTCGACGTTCCTGTACGCGGACATCCTGTCCGGCGCGGGGATCGCTCCGACGGCCGACACCGCGCCAGGTGCAGATCCGACCAAGGTCAACGTCGCCGTCAGCTCGGAGAACCTACCGATGATCGACGCGGACGTGATCCTCTACTACGTCGGCGCAGGGGGTCAGGCCGACGCGGGCGACGAGGTGGAGCAGTCACTGGTGTCCAGTCCACTCTGGTCGACGTTGTCCGCAGTGCAGGCCGGACGCGCCTACAAGGTCGACTCCGCGCCGTGGTTCGACGGGTACAACCTCACGGCCGCAGCTGCGGTCATCGACGATCTTCGACGCACCCTGCTCTCGTAGCTCACCTCTTCGGTAGCCCTCGTCGATCGATGCCGTTCAGGTATCGAAGGTAAGACTTTTTGACTTGGACACGTATCGATCGGACTCCTAACGTTGATGTCGAGTCCGAGCCACACCCTCACGCGGTGTCGCCGATCGAGTCGAGTACAAGGAGTCACCCATGACAGCATCACTGACGCAGTCCACCGAACTCACCGGCAAGTCGATCATTGCGGGCAAGGCGGTGCAGGGTTCCGGAACCGCCATCTACGGCATCGATCCGAGTACGGGCCAGTCGCTCGAACCGGCTTACCACCACGGCGATCTGGGCGACGTCGACGCTGCCGCTGCTGCCGCCTGGGCAGCGTTCGCGGACTACCGCGCCACCTCCTCCGAGACCCGGGCCCAGTTCCTCGACGCGATAGCCGACAACATCGCCGCACTCGGCGACACCCTGATCGAGCGTGCAGTAGCAGAATCGGGACTGCCTGTCGGACGCATCACCGGCGAAGTCGGCCGCACGACGGGCCAGCTACGACTCTTCGCTTCCGTACTCCGCGAGGGCAGCTGGAACGGTGCACGCATCGACCCCGCTCAGCCGGATCGCGCTCCGCTCCCCCGCGCCGACATCCGTCAGCGGAAGATCCCACTCGGACCGGTAGTCGTGTTCGGCGCCAGCAACTTTCCTCTCGCCTTCTCCGTCGCGGGCGGAGACACCGCATCCGCACTCGCCGCCGGCTGCCCCGTCATCGTCAAGGCGCACGACGCGCACCCAGGAACGTCCGAGTTGGTCGGACGCGCGATCTCCGACGCGGTGGCCTCCACCGGAATGCCGTCGGGCACCTTCTCGCTGCTCTACGGCTCCGGTCGCGGGCTCGGTACGGCGCTGGTGACGGACCCCCGCGTCAAGGCAGTCGGATTCACCGGATCACGTTCGGGTGGAACGGCTCTCGTCGCCGCTGCAGCAGGACGCCGCGAACCGATCCCCGTGTACGCCGAGATGAGCTCGATCAACCCGGTGTTCGTTCTGGACCACGCGCTGCAGACCCGCGGCGCCGACCTCGGCCGCGCGTTCGTCGCATCGCTGACACTCGGATCGGGCCAGTTCTGCACCAACCCAGGCCTGGTCATCGCCGTCGACGGCCCCGGCCTCGACTCGTTCGTCGACGCCGCGCGTGCAGCAGTGTCCGAGACCGCCCCGACGACCATGCTCACACCGAACATCGCCGCCAGTTACGCGAGCGGCGTCGAGGAACTCGCACAGTCGGCCACCGAGGTCGCGCGCGGGACGGAAACCGACGCCCCGAACGCCTGCCGCGCAGCGCTGTTCGTGACCGACGCAGATTCCTTCCTCGCGTCCGAGGTGGAGCAGCAGGAGGTCTTCGGTGCATCGAGCCTCGTCGTCAAGTGCACCGACGCGCAGCAGGTTCGGGACGTCGCAGCCCTTCTCGAAGGCCAGTTGACGGCGACGATCCACGCCGACGACACCGACCATGCCGAAGCCGGCAAGCTCCTGTCCGAGCTCGAGCTCAAAGCCGGTCGGATCCTGTTCGACGGATGGCCCACCGGCGTCGAGGTCGGACACGCCATGGTGCACGGCGGCCCGTTCCCCGCGACGTCCAACTCGGCCACCACGTCCGTCGGCTCGCTCGCGATCGAACGCTTCCTCCGGCCCGTTGCGTACCAGGACGTTCCGAACTCGCTGCTCCCCAGCGCTGTCGCGGACGGCAATCCGGACGGAATCTGGCGCCGCATCGACGGCCGACTCACCCAAGACTGACACCTTTCCCTCACCACACAGGAGATACGAAATGCTCGACGGAGTCCTCTTCTTCCCAGTCACCCCGTTCACCGCATCCGGCGAGGTCGACTACGACCTGCTCGCCGCTCACGTCGCCAAGGGCGTCGACGCCGGCCCGGGTGGAGTCTTCATCGCCTGCGGCACCGGCGAATTCCACGCCCTCGAAGCCGAGGAGTTCGGCAAGATCGTCCGCACCGCAGTCGACGTCGTCGCCGGACGCGTCCCCGTCTACGCCGGTGCAGGCGGATCCGTCGCGCAGGCAAAGGCTTTCGCCCGGAGCGCGAAGATCAACGGCGCCGACGGCATTCTCCTCCTCCCGCCCTACCTCGTGACGATGCCGCAGGCAGGGCTCGTCAGCTACACGAAGGCCGTCGCCGAGACCACGGATCTTCCGCTCATCGTCTACAACCGCGGCAACGCGCGCTTCACCGAAGCCTCCGCAGTCGAGGTCGCACAGTTCCCGACAGTCGTGGGATTCAAGGACGGCACCGGCGATCTCGACCAGGTCGGACGCATCGTTCGTGCAGTTCTGGACTCGCTCGAACCGTCGGGCAAAGCTTTTCAGTTCTTCAACGGCCTGCCCACCGCCGAGGTGTCGCAGCAGGCGTACCGCGCGATCGGCGTGACGCTGTACTCCTCCGCGACCTTCGCCTTCGCGCCCGAACTGGCACTGGCCTTCTACCAGTCCATGGAGAGCGGCAACGACAAGCTCACGGCCGCGCTGCTTCGTGAGTTCTTCCACCCGTTGGTGCGCCTGCGTGATCAGGTTCCCGGATACGCCGTCTCCCTCATCAAGGCAGGCGTCACCATGGAAGGCATCGAGGCAGGACCTGTCCGTCCGCCGCTCGTCGACATCAGCGCACCGCATCTGAGCGAGCTCACCGAGATCGTCGCGGCGGGCCGTGCAGTTCTGGCGAACGAGCTCGCGGTCCACTGATGCCCGGCAGTGTTCGCGGACCCGTCCGCATCACCGGCGCACGGATCACGCCCGTCGCGTTCGTCGACCCGCCCCTGCTCAACACCGTGGGTGTGCACCAGCCGTACGCACTGCGCGCGATCATCCAGTTGGACACCGAGGCCGGCATCGTCGGCCTCGGTGAGACCTACGCCGACACAGCGCACGTCGCCAGGCTCGAAGCAGCCGCCGACGCCATCACCGGCCTGGACGTGTTCGCACTCAACGTGATTCGCGCGGCCATCGACACGCAACTGGCAACGTCGACGATCACCGGTGGCGACGGCGTCGCAGGCATGATCACGACCGCGAGCACCACCGATCGTGTCTTCTCGCCGTTCGAGGTCGCGTGCCTCGATGTGCAGGGCAAGGTCCTCGGGCGTCCCGTGTCGGACCTACTCGGTGGAAAAGTGCGCGACTCCGTCCCGTTCAGCGCGTACCTGTTCTACAAGTGGGCCGCGCATCCCGGCCGGGAGCCCGACGAGTGGGGCGAAGCGATCGATCCCGACGGCCTGGTTCGTCAGGCACGGAAGATGATCGACGAGTACGGCTTCGGCGCGATCAAGGTCAAGGGAGGCGTCTTCCCGCCCGACGAGGAGATCGCCGGAATCAAGGCGCTGCGGGAAGCGTTCCCCGACCTTCCCCTGCGGCTCGATCCCAACGCCGCGTGGACGGTCGACACGTCGATTCGCGTGGCGTCCGAGCTGGACGGCATCGTCGAGTACCTGGAGGATCCGACGCCGGGACTCGACGGCATGGCCGAGGTCGCTCGGGAGGCGAAGATGCCTCTCGCGACCAACATGTGTGTCGTCGCGTTCGACCAGCTCGCACCGTCGGTGTCGAAGGACTCAGTGAAAGTGGTTCTGTCGGACCACCATTACTGGGGAGGGCTGCAGCGGTCTCGGTTGCTCGCCGGGATCTGCGACACGTTCGACCTCGGACTGTCCATGCATTCCAACAGCCATCTGGGGATCAGCCTGGCCGCCATGGTCCATCTCGCCGGCGCGACGGACAACCTCACCTACGCCTGCGACACCCACTGGCCGTGGAAAAACGAGGACGTGATCAAGCCCGGTGTCCTGAAGATCGTCGACGGATCCGTCGCCGTTCCCACCGGTCCCGGGCTTGGCATCGAGATCGACGAGGACGCACTCGCCGCGCTGCATCAGCAGTACCTCGATTGCGGACTCCGCGACCGCGACGACACGGGGTACATGCAGAGCATCGATCCCAGTTTCGTGAACACCAGTCCACGCTGGTAACTACATCGAGCAAGGCCACTCGTGGGTTAGGTTGATACCCGACCTGACCGCGAGTGGTCTTTTTCGATATCGGGAGTGAATGGGTTGTTTTCCCTCAATCGCCTGACCTGCTTCATCGCCGTCGCCGAGGAGCTGCACTTCGGTCGCGCCGCGGAACGCCTACACATGACTCAGCCACCGCTGAGCCGTCAGATCCAGCAGCTCGAGAACGAACTCGGCGTGCAGCTGATCGACCGCACCAGCCGATCGGTGATGCTCACCGCGGCAGGCATCGCCTTCCTCCCCGACGCCCGACGCATCCTCGACCTCGCCGAAGGCGCGGTACTCACCGTCCGGCGCGTGCCCACCGGAGACCTCGGTACCGTCGTCGTCGGTTTCACCGGAGCGTCGGCGCACGCAGTGCTGCCGCAGCTGTTGGAGAAGGCACGCATCGAGCTACCGGACGTCAAAATCGTTCTGCGCGAAATGGTGTCCGCGGTGCAGATGGAATCCCTCGCCATCGGAGACCTGGACCTCGGTCTTGCTCGACCACCGCTCAAACGTCCCGGCATCGCCTCCCGGCCGGTCCTGCACGAGTCACTCGTCGCTGCGCTGCCCGCCGACCATCCCCTCGCTGAACTCGACAAGCTCACCATCGCCGACTTCGACGACCAGCCGACCATCATGTACTCACCCGTCGACGCCCGGTACTTCCACGAACTGCTGATCAGTACGTTCACCGTCGTCGGCGTCACGCCCCGATACGTGCAGTACGTGACACAGGTCCACACGATGCTGGTCCTCGTGCGCTCGGGAATCGGAATGGCACTGGTCCCCGAATCGTCCACGACCATGCAACCGAGCGGCGTCGTCTTCCGTCCCGTCGAGACCACCCCCCGACGCCCCGTCGAACTCAACGCAGCCTGGCGCGTGGACAACGACAACCCCGCCCTGCACCGCTTCATGTCCGACGTCCTCCCGTCCCGGGAATGGCAGTAGGTCGGCGGGCGTGATGTAACAGTTCCGCTCTCGGCAGGCGGGATCCCGTCCGAAAAACACGGAATTGTCACACGACACCCGGACGGCGCGACTTCCTCCGTCGTCGAACCACCTCGACGATCCGACGAGCGACCGCTTCCGGGTTCGACAACACATCCACGGCCGAGAACCGAAGGACCAGCCAGCCTTCCAGGACCAGGTCGTTCTGGCGTCGACGGTCCCGGCTGAACACACCCGGTGCACTGTGGAATTCTCGGCCGTCCACCTCGACGATCACCATCGCCCAGACGTCCACGAAGTCGCACAGGTACCGGCCGACCAAGTAGTTGGTCTCGAGGCGCAGGCCCAGGACGATGAGCCGGCGATCCAGCACACGCTCGGGCTCGGATGCGAACCCGGTTGCCGCCGACTCGAGCTGCCGGCGCGCGCGACCGTTACCTCTGCGCCTCGGGACCTCGTCCAACAAGGCGAGCACCTCTTCGGAGGGAACGTCGCCCGTGAGGCGCTCGTCGACGATACGTGCCACGACCTCCGGCTCCATCACCGAAACGCAGTCGATCAGCGTCCGGGGTCGAGCGACCACCGGGAGCCCCTGACATTCGGACAGCTCCCCGATCTCCAGCGTGCGTCGATGAACAGTCAGCCAGTCCGGCGTTCGCGCGGTGATTCCGATGGGCAACGTGAAGTCGTGCTGCTCGGGCGCATCGATCCACCCGAACAGCCACGCCGCAGTGCGATGACTGAGCACAGCCCGGGGTTGCCACAGCGTGATGGCATGACACCGGGCAATGACGGTGGGTTCACCGGAACAGTAGATCCGCGGCAGAATCCGTCGAAACCTACGGGAGATGGCGCTACTGGAGATACCCGACGCCAGCAATTGGTCTCTGGTGGCCAGTCCGTGAGGGTGCATGACCCGAAGTGTCGGACACCCGGCTACCCATGATTCGTCGTCGACCTGGTGTTTCGAGAAGCCTGTGGACAACTCGGTGACTGTGGACAACGGGCGTGGTGTAGCAGTTCCGCGCGTCTCGGGCGGGATCCCGCCTGAGATGAGCGGAATTGTGACATCTCACCCACGAGACTCTAAACTGATGTGTCCTCACACAATCTCGGAAAGTGGATCTCACATGCTCGGAATTTTGTTCTCCCTGTTCAGCGACGCGTTCAACATCTTCTCCAACGGACAGAGCCTCGGCTTCTGGTGATCCGTCGGATCAGCGGGGCAGACCTATTGCTGGTTTGACCGCCACCACCGGGCACTGAGCTTCCAGCAGTACTCGCTGAGAGATGCTGCCCAGGAACAGTTTTCCGACCGGTGATCGGCGCCTGATGCCGATCACCACCAGGTCGGTTCCCTCCGCGTAGGACAGGTCGATCAGGTTGTCGGCGTGCGAGCGCCCGGGTTCGTTGTCGTGCACCTTCACCACGACGCCGCCGGCTCCTGCCTCGTCGCGCGCGGATTCGATCGCAGCGCCGAATCCGTCTTCCGAGGCACTGTCCTCCTCGGCGACGACGACGAGGTCGACGCCGCGTTGCACGGCTTCGCCGAACGCGAAGGGCAGTGCGCCTCTACCTTCGACAGTCGGCGAGTAGCCGACCACGACGGTCATCGGGTCACCGGCGTCGTGAGAGTTCCGTTCGCCAGGAACTGGTCCAGGTTCTGCAGCGTCAGCGCTTCCATGGCTGCGCGTGTTTCCACCGTTCCACTGCCGACGTGAGGCAGCAGGACCACGTTGTCGAGGCCGAGAAGCTTCTCCGGTACCGACGGTTCGTCGGCGAAGACGTCGAGCCCGGCGCCTGCCAGCCTGCCGTCGGCGAGCCGTTCCACCAACGCGTCCTGGTCGACGACGCTTCCCCGGGCGACGTTGACGAGGTATCCCTGGGGGCCCAGTGCGTCGAGCACGTCACTGTCCACGAGATGCTTGGTGCCCGAACCTCCCGAGGCAGCGACGATCAGGATGTCCACGCTCCCGGCAAGCCCTGCGGCCGTGGGCGAGTACGTGTACGGGGAGTCGGCGATCTCGTTGCGGTTGTGGTAGCCGATGGAGCAGCGGAACCCGGTGAGCCTGTCCGCGATTGCGCTTCCGATGCGGCCGAGACCGATGATTCCCACTCGCTTTCCGGTGACCTGCGACGTCAGCGGCGAGTTGCCCTCGGCGGCCCAGCGGCCTGCGCGGACGTAACGGTCGTTGAACGACACCTGCCGGAGTGCGTCGATCACGAGGCCCACCGCGAGGTCGGCGACGCAGTCGGTCAGGACATCGGGGGTGTTGCTGACCACGACACCGCGCGCGGAGGCAGCGTCGACGTCGGTGGTGTCGTACCCGACGCCGAAGTGCACGATCGCACCCAGGTTCGGAAGCTGCTCGATGAGTGTCGCGTCCACTCCCGTTCGGCCGGACGTGACCGCTGCGGTGATCGACTCGCCGTGCCGAGCCAGGAACTCGTCACGCTCGGCCGCATCGGGGAGCACGAGGGCGTCGTAGTCGCCGGCGAGGGTGTCCATCAGAGACGGCTTGAGCGGCCCGACCCGAAGCACCCGTCCGGATTTCTTCGAATCACTCTGCACCGCAGATGATTCCGTGGCTCCAACCGTTGCCATAACTCAGCTCCTCACAGGACTCGCCGCGTGCGCGTTTTCCAGTACGCTATGCCGCTTTTCGGATACCTGTCCAACACGTAAATAACATGGATTGATACTCAAACGGCATTGTCGACGTACTTACTACACCCTATCTCCTGCTGCTCGATGCCGTCCGACCAGGTCAGACGCATCGTACTGTGATTCACACCTCTCGATTCGACTCGATGTGACCCACAAAACTCCCTGGTTACGGCCGATTGTCGTGTTGACGCCGATATGCGCCACTCCTACCGTGTGTCTACCGTCACAGATATGCGCTGCACCCGGTGCAGTCGCACTCCCCATCCACTTGGAGGTCACCATGAGCCCTGCACGAGCAGTGCAGCAGGGACGGACCACGCGCAGCGCGATCATCATCGCTGGCGCACTGAGCTTTTCGATGATCGCGAGCGGTTGCACGGTGGCGAACTCCGGCAGCGGTACCGCCGCGAGCGCGGACACCCTCCGCATCGTCCTGCAGGAAGAGCCGCCGACCCTCGAAGCGTGCGACGTCTCCCTCACATCGGTCGGAGTCGTCACGCGGTCCAACATCACCGAACCCCTGATGGAACGGAACCCGAGCGAGGGAACACTCGAGCCGAAGCTGGCCGACTCCTGGACCCAGGTGTCGGACCGTGAATGGACCTTCCAGCTGCACCCCGGCGTCACCTTCAGCGACGGCAGCCCGTTCGAGGCGGAGGACGCAGCGCACTCGATCGATCGAGCTGTGAACTCGGACCTCGGATGCAACGTCGAGGGATACGTCTTCGGCGACGCCGACCTGGACGTGAAGATCATCGATCCACTGACCGTCAGCGTCGCGGCACCGAGTGCGGACCCGATCCTTCCGCTGAAGCTTTCGTTCGTCGAAATGGTGCCGAGGACCTACAGCCTCACCGAACGCGTGCGGGAGCCGATCGGCACCGGACCGTTCGCGATCGACAACTGGGATTACGGTCAGCGTCTGTCGCTCGTCCGCAACGAGACGTACTGGGGCGACAAGCCGGACTACGCCCGCGCGACGTACCAGTGGCGAAGCGAGGGCAGCGTCCGCGCGTCGATGGTGTCCAACGGGGAAGCCGAGATCGCCACCTCGCTCGGACCGGAGGACGGTGCAGGAGACCTCGGAGTCGCCTACCCGAACAACGAGACGACCGCGGTCCGCATCCAGCTCGAGGAGACTCCGCTCGACGACATGCGGGTACGTCAGGCGATCAACTACGCGATCAACCGCGAGGGAATCGTCGACGCCCTGTTCCAGGGGCTCGGAAAGCCTGCGGCACAGCTGGTCTCGGACGGAGTGATCGGATACAACGACGAACTCTCACCGTGGCCGTACGACCCCGCCCGCGCCCAGGAGCTGATCGACGAAGCGCGTGCGGACGGCGTACCCGTCGACACCCCGATCCGGCTCATCGGCCGTACCGGTCAGTTCCCGAAGGTCAACGAAACCCTCGAGGTCGTGCAGTACGCCCTGTCTCAGCTGGGGATGAACGTGTCGATCGAGATGACGGACTCCGCCGGAACAGCGGAGTACCAGGAACGCCCGTTCCCCAAGGTCGGCCCGTACCTCCTGGTCATTCAGCACGGAAATCAAGCAGGCGACGCCGCGTTCACCGCCGACCAGTACCTCATGAGCGAAGGGTTCCAGAGCGCAGGCGGAACACCGGAGTTCGACGAGCGCGTCCGTCAGGCCGCTGTTCTCACCGGCGACGCTCGGCAGGACGCATACGCACAGCTGTTCGCGGAGGAGCCGAAGGAGATCATGCAGATGGCGTTCATCGCCCACATGGAAGGTGTTCTCGCCAAGGCGGATTCCGTCGACTACACCCCCAACTCGGCCACTGTCGACGAGATGCATCTCGCCGCGATGACCCGCGCCGACTCACCCGAAACGGACTAGAGGCCCATCATGTTCAGATTTCTGCGACGAAGGATCTACACCAGCCTGGTTCCGCTGATCGTCGTGCTTCTCGGTGTATTCCTCCTGGCCCGTCTCACCGGCGACCCGACGAGTCTCTACCTGCCGGAGTCCGCCACCCAGGCCCAGCGTGAGGCGTTCCGGGCGTCGAACGGGCTCGACCAGCCGCTCCTGACGCAGCTGTTCGATTACCTCAGCGGCGTCGTCCACCTCGACTTCGGTGACTCGCTGCGTACCGGTGAAGCCGCGTCGACGATGGCCCTTCGCGCGTTCCCCGCCACGCTGCAGTTGGCGTTCATGACGATGTTCCTGGCGATCGTCGGTGCCATCGTCATCGGGTGCTGGGCGGCGTACCGACCCAACTCCCTCGCCGACCGGATCTCGAGCCTGCTGTCCATGACGGCGGCGAGCATCCCCGATTTCTGGTTCGCGATCATGGGCGTCTGGCTCTTCGCCGTGACCTTCGGAGTGCTCCCGACGTCGGGAACCGGTGCAGGCATGCTGTCGTGGATCCTGCCGATCGCGACACTGCTCATCCGCCCACTGGGTGTACTGACGCAGGTCGTGCGAGGCGCGATGGTGGCCGCGCTGTCCGCGCCGTACGTCAGGCTGGCACGCAGCAAGGGCGCAAGCGACATCCGAGTGGTCACCCACCATGCACTGCGCAACGCAGCGGCACCGGCGCTGACCGTTGCAGGTGACCTCATGGTCGGTCTGGTCAACGGAGCAGTCGTCGTCGAGGCGATCTTCGGATGGCCCGGTATCGGCAAGCTCATGATCGACGCCATCCTGCAGCGTGATTTCGCGGTCCTGCAGGCGGCCGTGCTGTTGACCGCCATCAGCATCTTCGTGCTCAACATCGTCATCGACGCCTGCTACGCACTGCTCGACGCCCGTGTCCGCGACAAGGCGAAGGTCTAGGAGCCACCATGTCACTCGATTTCGAAGCCCCGAAAACGTCCGAGCCGGAGGATGTTCCGGATCCGACGCCGGCGTCGCGCACCAGCTCCGCGCCGCTGTGGAAGCTCCTTCTCCGCGACCGCGTCGCGACCGTCGCAGCAGGCATTCTGGTCCTGGTCTTCCTGACGGCGATCTTCGGCCCGATGCTCGTCGGCGACGCCGCCACCGCGCAGGACCTGAACCGCTCCAACCTGGCACCGTTCTCCCTCGACACCGGCTGGATGAACATCCTCGGGACCGATCCACTCGGCCGCAGCATGCTCGCTCGTCTGATCGTCGCGTGCCAGACCACGCTGTCGGTGGCGATCCCGGCGGTCATCCTGTCCGCCATCATCGGCTCGATCATCGGAATGTGGGCCGGCTACCACCGCGGGTGGCGTGAGACGACGGCGATGCGCGTCGCCGACGTCATCATGAGCTTCCCGTCGCTGCTGATGGCCGTCGTCGTGCTGTACGTCTTCTCCCCGAGCGCCGCGAACATCGTTCTGGTTCTTGCCATCACCCGCATTCCGATCTACCTGCGTACCGCCCGTGCCGAATCCGCGGAACTGCAGAGCCGGTTGTTCGTCGACGCCGCCCGTACCTTCGGTGCGTCGAGCGGGTCGGTCATTCGTCGGCACGTCGCACCGATCCTGTTGCCGACGCTGCTGACCGTCGCCACCTTGGACTTCTGCTTCGTCATGCTGGCGGAATCGTCACTGAGCTTCCTGGGCATCGGAATTCAGCCACCCGACGTCAGCTGGGGTCTCATGGTCGCGCAGGGCCGCACGTACCTGCAGACCGCCTGGTGGCTGTCGTTCTTCCCCGGCCTCGCCATCGTCATCACCACGGTGTCGGCCACCGTGCTCGCAGCCTGGGCACGCATCGCCACCGATCCCGCTCAGCGCTGGCGTCTGACCGTCCCGCGCTCGGCCAAGTCCCGCCTTCTCCCCGTCCGAAAGGTCGTCTCATGAGTGCACCTGCCCCAGCACGCCCGGACACCGACCGCATCGCCATGGACGTGCGAGACCTGACGGTCGATCTACGCACCCCCTCGGGCGTCATTCGCGCGGTCGACCACGTCACGTTCAGTGCGCGGCGTGGTGAAACCCTGGCTCTGCTCGGTGAATCCGGTTGCGGTAAGTCGATGACGGCACAGGCCGTCGTCGGCCTCCTCGAACCGATCGCCGACGTCACCGACGGTTCCGTGGAGATCGACAGCTCGGATCTCGGCAAGGTCGACCTGGTGTCCGCGAAGTCCAAGGTGCGACGCCACATCGCCGCAACGGAGCTGGCGATCGTCTTCCAGGACGCCCTCACCGCACTCAATCCGGTGTACACCGTCGGCACCCAGCTGGCCGAGCCGTTCCGCATCCACCGCGGACTGAGTGCGAAAGAAGCCAAAGTGGAGGCCATCTCGCTGATGCGCCGCGTCGGGATTCCGCAGCCGGAGTCGAGAGCGGACTCCTATCCCCACCAGTTCTCCGGTGGTATGCGTCAGCGTTTGCTCATCGCGATGGCCGTGGCCCTCAGCCCGTCGGTGCTGCTGGCCGACGAGCCGACCACGGCTCTGGACGTGACGGTGCAGGCACAGATCATGACCCTCCTCCGCGAGCTACGGACCGAACACGACATGGCCGTCGTGCTCATCACGCACGACCTCGCACTCGTCGCCGAGGAAGCCGACCGAGTGGCGATCATGTACGCGGGCAACGTCGTCGAGACGGGCCTGGTGTCCGAGGTGTTCGCCGATCCTCGCCACCCGTATACCAAGGGACTTCTCGATTCCGTTCCCGTACACGCGGTGCGCGGAGAGGACCTCAAGTCCATCGGTGGCACTCCGCCGGATCTGCACTCCGTGCCCGACGGATGCGTCTATCAAGCTCGATGCCCGCTCGCCCGGGACATCTGCATCGACCGACGCCCGTCCCTCGAACCCGTCGGAGACGGCCGATTCTCCGCCTGCCACTTTTCGAACGAGGTGTCTCATGTCTGAAACAGCCCGAGCAGAACAGCTTCTGACGGTCCGCGGATTGAACAAGACGTTCAAGGTGAGCGGAGGTGATCTCCGCGCACTCGATGCCATCGATCTGGATCTGCGTCGAGGCGAGACCCTCGGACTCGTCGGCGAATCCGGTTGCGGTAAGTCGACACTCGCCCGGACGCTGATGATGCTGGAGCGGCCGGACTCCGGAACCGTCGACTTCGACGGTGTCGACCCGTTCTCGCTGAAAGGCAAGGATCTCCTGGGGTTTCGCCGACGCGTCCAGATGGTGTTCCAGGACCCGTACGGTTCCCTCAACTCACGAATGACGGCCGCGGACATCATCAGCGAGCCGTGGCGGAGCCACAAGACCCTGTACAAGACTCGCCGGGATCGGTCCGCGAGAGTCCGAGAGCTGCTGCACCTGGTCGGTCTACGCCCGAGCGACGAGCACCGCTTCCCGCAGGAGTTCTCCGGCGGCCAGCGTCAGCGTCTCGGCATCGCTCGCGCACTGGCACTGAACCCCGACGTGATCATCTGCGACGAGCCGGTGTCGGCATTGGACCTCTCGGTGCAGGCACAGGTACTCAACCTGCTCAACGATCTGCAGAAGCAACTCGGGATCTCCTACGTGTTCATCTCGCACGATCTGTCGGTCGTCCGACACGTCGCCGACCGGGTGGCCGTCATGTACCTGGGCCGCATCGTCGAATCCGGGGCCACCGACGCCGTCTTCGACAGGCCGAGCCACCCCTACTCCGCTGCACTGATGTCCGCAGCGCCCAAGCTCGACGCTGCGTCACGCGGAGAGCGCATCCTGCTGAAGGGCGAGGTCCCGTCTCCGCTGAACCCACCGTCGGGATGCCGGTTCCGCACCCGCTGCTGGAAGGCGACCGAACTGTGCAGCTCGGACGCACCACCGGTTGCCCGCGACCGCAACGAAGTCGACCACATGGCCGAATGCCATTACCCACTCGTCGAGAACGATCTGGGCCTCGTCGCGGCCGGAACATGAGAGGTGTGCGGTGATCGGTGATCTGCCGCTGTCCGGGTTCGCCGTGGTGGCGTGCGCGATCCTGTTCGCGTCGTGCATGCAGGCGTCGATCGGATTCGGCATGGGAATGCTCGCGGCGCCGATCGTCGCGATCGTCGACCCGGGCCTCGTGCCCGGGACCCTGATCATGCTGGCGATTCTGGTCAGCACCATGGTGTTGATCAAGGAGGGAACGTCACTGGATCTCTCCGGCGCCAGCTGGGCGCTCGCCGGCCGGGTTCCCGGCACGATTCTCGGGGCGTTGCTGTTGGTGGCACTGCCGGAGCGTGGATTGGCGTTGATGCTCGCGGGTGTTGTTCTCCTCGGAATCGCGCTGACGTCGTTCGGATGGATTCCCCTGCCGCGCAGGCGGAATCTGATGGTGGCGGGAGCTGCTTCGGGCCTGCTGGGCACCGCCACGTCGATCGGCGGTCCGCCCATGGCGCTGGTGTGGCAGCGCAACACGGGTGCCAAGCTCCGCAGCACCATGAGCGCGTTCTTCCTCGTCGGATCCGTCATGTCGTTGGTCGCTCTCGCAGCCGCCGGGGCGGTGGACGGCCACACGGCCTGGCTGTTCGTTCTGCTCGCGCCGGCCACGATCCTCGGCTACGTACTGTCTCGTTTCGTCAACCGACTGATGGACCGGAGGCGGCTGAGACTCACCGCCATCGCGGTGTCGACCATCGGTGCTGTCGTCCTGATCGGACAGCAGCTCGCCACCCTGTGAGTGTCAACTACTCACCAACTGGGTAGTTACGGGACATGAGCGAACCCCGACACCGCGCCCTGATCGTCGGTGCCACCGGAATCTCCGGTCAAGCACTATGCCGCGAGACCCTCGCGAAAGGCTGGACCACCTACGGGCTCAGCCGCAGCGGAAAGACCCCCGTCGACGGCGTCACGCCCGTGGCGGCCGACCTGCTCGACACCGCAAGCCTGACCGACGCTCTCGCCGAGGTGAACCCCGACATCGTCTTCTTCACGGCATGGATGAAGAAGGACTCCGAGAAAGAGAACATCGAGGTCAACTCGGCCACACTGCGTAACGTCCTCGACGTGCTCGGGCCGTCCGGAACGGTGAAACACGTCGCGCTGATGACCGGCCTCAAGCACTACCTCGGGCCGTTCGACGCCTACGGCGAAGCCGTGATGGCCGAGACCCCGTTCCACGAGTCGGAAGAGCGACTCGACACACCCAACTTCTACTACGCCCAGGAAGACGAATTGTTCGCCGGAGCGGACAAGTACGACTTCACGTGGAGTGTGCACCGTGCGCACACGATCTCCGGCTTCGCCGTCGGCAACGCGATGAACATGGTGCTCACCCTGTCCGTCTACGCCTCGATCTGCGCCGAGTTGGGCACCCCCTTCGTCTTTCCCGGGTCGGACACCCAGTGGAACGGCCTGACCGACCTCACCGACGCGGACCTGCTCGCCGAACAGATGGTGTGGGCATCGTCGAACGACAACGGTAGGAACGAAGCGTTCAACATCGCCAACGGCGACGTGTTCCGCTGGCGCTGGATGTGGCCGCAGTTCGCGGAGATGTTCGGTGTCGAGCCCGAAGGGTACGACGGCGAACCGCGCCCGCTCGAACCTCGGATGGCGGATGCCGCCGAGACGTGGGCACGTATCGCCGCGACGCACGATCTGGTCGAACCCGACGTCACGAAGCTCGCCTCCTGGTGGCACACCGACGGCGATCTCGGTCGCGACATGGAATGCCTCACCGACATGAACAAGTCCAAGAAAGCCGGATTCCTCGGCTTCCGATCGACACCCGACGGCATCGCATCGGTGGTGCAGCGCTACCGCGACGCCCGACTGATCCCCTGACCTACACCCCTTCGGTCAGGTCCCTGACCTCTGCGTACCGTGCGCGGATCGACGGCGTCGGATCGGCCTCGTAGGTGCGGGCGGGCGCCGACTCCCATTGCGGCGGCTCGGGAGTCTGCGCCAACGCCCATGCAGCTTGGCGGGCGGCGCCGTCCGCGACGTACTCGCCCGGCTCCGGAACCACTACGGGCATACCGAGAATGGCAGGCGCCAGCTCACGCAGTGCTGCCGACTTGGCACCGCCGCCGACGAGCAGGACTCGCGTGGTCTCGATTCCGGCATCCCGGAGTGCGTCGATGCCGTCGGCGAGCCCGCACAGCAGGCCCTCGACGGCTGCGCGGGCCAGGTGACCCGGCGTCGAATTACCCAGGCGCAGACCGTGAACGGCCCCGGACGCGGCCGGCCGGTTGGGAGTCCGCTCGCCTTCGAGGTACGGAACGAGAACGAGGCCGTCACTCGGCGTCGCCAATGCGAGCCGGGACAGTTCTGCATGGTCGACGCCCAGCAGCGACGCCGTCGCGTCGAGCACTCTGGCTGCGTTCAACGTGCAGACCAACGGCAGCTGACGTCCGGTCGCGTCGGCGAAACCGGCGATGATTCCCGACGGGTCGGCCGCGGCGACGTCGGTCACCGCCGAGACGACACCCGACGTGCCGACCGATACCACCACGTCGCCTGGGCGAGCAGCCAATCCGAGTGCGGCTGCCGCATTGTCACCGGTACCGGGACCGATCACCACACCGCCTGCCGTCTCGCCGATACGCTCGAACGGCGTTGCAACTCGGGGCAATCGGGGGGTGCGGCCGCGGAATCCCAGTTCCAGCAAATCGTGTCGGTACTGTCCGGTCGCCGCCGAGAAGTACCCGGTACCGCTGGCGTCGCCGCGGTCCGTGGCGAGCGCGTCCAGACCCGGGGCGCCGGCAAGCTGCCAACTCAGCCAGTCGTGCGGAAGACACACCGCTGCAGTGCGATCTGCGTTCTCCGGTTCGTTGTCCGCAAGCCACCGAAGCTTCGTCACCGTGATCGACGCCAGCGGAACCACGCCGACCGCGTCGGCCCACCCCTGCGCGCCCAACTCGTTCACCAGGTCGGCACCCGACGGCGCCGACCGTGTGTCGTTCCACAGAAGGGCAGGCCGAACGACGTCGCCCGACGAGTCCAGACAGACCATCCCGTGCTGCTGAGCGCCGACGGACACGGCGTCGACGTCCTCCAGTCCACCCGCGTCGGCGACAGCGGTGTCGAGCGCCTTCTTCCATTCGGCCGGGTCGATTTCGGTTCCGGACGGGTGCGACGCCCGCCCACTACGAACGAGCTCTCCCGAATCCGCATCGCGTACAAAGACTTTGCACGATTGAGTGGACGAGTCGATACCTGCGACGAGAGCCAAGATCGAAGATCCTTCCAGCGCGAGAAACGGTTCAGTCGACTCTACCGGCCCGGACGAACGACGCAGCCGATTCCGTAGGTAGGAGTTCTCGACACTCGCGAAACTGGGATACCTTCGTCAGCTATGCGTGACACCGAGGACTCCGAGGCCTTTCGTCTGACCGTGGCGAAGGCCGCACTCGACCTGTTCTCCGTCCGCGGATACGACGCCACCTCGGTGGACGACATCGCCGAGGCGTCGGGCATCTCGCGTCGTACGTTCTTCCGTCAGTTCAAAGGCAAGGACGACGTCATCTTCGTCGACCACGAGATCCTCCTCGCTCAGGCCGCCGCGTTCCTCGACGCCGAACACGACGATCCCTGGGTTGCCGTCTGCGACGCCGCCCAGCTCGTCTTCGATCGTTTCACCGACTGGAAGGAGTACGCCCGACTCCGCTACCAGGTGGTTCACCAGAATCCGGCGCTCCGCGACCGAGAGATCGTGACCGTGTTCAAGTACGAGCGATTGTTCGTCGACTACCTGCGCAGCGCCGCCCCCGACCACTCGCACCTCGAAACGATCCAGTTCTGCGCGACGGTCACAGCCACCCACAACTACGTACTCCGGCGCATGATTCGCGACGGCATCGACACCGCGCCCGGCGACCTGCGCGCCGCCTTGAGCACGGTGCGCGAGGGATACGGGTCCTCGGCAAGAGGGGCAGGCACCGACTCTGCCGACTCCGAGGGCCGATCCGACGACGTCGTGGTGGCCGTGTTCCGGCGGGGAACATCGACCGAGGCCGTCGTCGACGCACTCGGGGAGCACCTGGACGGGTGACATCTCGGCTTGTCGGGCGAGCGGAACCTGGCACCCAGTGCCAGGAAACCTTGCTCGAATGTCCAAGTCTGCCGTAGTCTCGACTCATACGTGGCACTGAGTGCCTACCGATCTATGCCGTAGGAGTTGCACCATGGCCGGTAATCCGGACTTCGACCTCTTCCGCCTTCCGGAGGAGCACGACGAGCTGCGCGCAGCCATCCGCGCGCTGTCCGAGAAGGAAATCGCCCCGCACGCGAAGGCGGTCGACGAGGATTCTCGCTTCCCGGAGGAGGCGCTGACGGCTCTCAACAACTCCGGCTTCAACGCCATCCACGTCCCCGAGGAATACGAAGGCCAGGGAGCGGACTCGGTTGCCACCTGCATTGTTATCGAAGAGGTCGCCCGCGTCTGCGGTTCCTCGTCGCTGATCCCCGCAGTGAACAAGCTCGGCACCATGGGCCTGATCCTCAACGGCTCCGACGAGCTGAAGAAGCAGGTCCTGCCGTCGCTCGCCGGCGGCGCCATGGCGTCCTACGCCCTGTCCGAGCGTGAGGCGGGTTCCGACGCCGCCAGCATGCGGACTCGCGCCGCAGCCGACGGTGACGACTGGATCCTCAACGGATCGAAGTGTTGGATCACCAACGGCGGCAAGTCCGACTGGTACACAGTCATGGCCGTCACCGACCCCGACAAGGGCGCCAACGGCATCAGCTCGTTCATCGTGCACAAGGACGACGAGGGCTTCGTCGTCGGCCCGAAGGAGAAGAAGCTCGGCATCAAGGGATCGCCGACGGCGGAGCTCTACTTCGAGAACTGCAAGATCCCCGGCGACCGCATCATCGGCGAGCCCGGCACCGGCTTCAAGACTGCGCTGCAGACTCTCGATCACACGCGTCCCACGATCGGCGCTCAGGCTGTCGGCCTCGCACAGGGTGCACTCGACGCTGCGATCGAATACACGAAGGACCGCAAGCAGTTCGGCCAGTCCATCTCGAGCTTCCAGGCCGTGCAGTTCATGCTGGCCGACATGGCGATGAAGGTCGAAGCAGCGCGCCTCATGGTCTACACCTCGGCTGCCCGCGCCGAGCGCGGCGAGAAGAACCTCGGATTCATCTCCGCCGCATCGAAGTGCTTCGCGTCCGACGTCGCGATGGAGGTCACCACCGACGCCGTTCAGCTGTTCGGCGGCGCCGGATACACCACCGACTTCCCGGTCGAACGCATGATGCGCGACGCCAAGATCACGCAGATCTACGAGGGCACCAACCAGATCCAGCGTGTCGTCATGTCCCGGGCGCTGCTGAAATGAGCACCATCGAACTGGTAGGAGTCATCGGCGGCGGCACCATGGGTGCCGGTATCGCCGAGGTCGCTGCGCGTGCGGGCTCGTCGGTCATCGTTCTCGAGACCAGCCAGGCAGCCGCCGACGCAGCCGAGGCACGCCTGGACAAGTCCTTCGCTCGCGCAGTCAAATCCGGACGCATCGAGGCCGACGCAGCCGAGAAAGCCCGTGCGGCAATCTCGTTGACGCTGGACATCGAGGACTTCGCGGACCGTGACCTGGTCGTCGAAGCCGCACCGGAGATCGAGTCGCTCAAGCTGGAGCTGTTCGGCAAGCTCGATTCCATCGTCAAGCCCGAGGGCATCCTCGCGACCAACACGTCGTCGATCCCGGTCATCAAGATGGCGAACGCCACGAAGCGGCCGGGCCAGGTCGTCGGCGTGCACTTCTTCAATCCCGTTCCGGTGCTCCCGCTCGTGGAGATCGTCGTGAGCCTGGTGACCAGCGAAGACACCGTCGCCGCCGTGACCGAGTACGCGGGGAACACGCTGGGCAAGAAGACGATTCGCTCCGGAGACCGGGCCGGGTTCATCGTCAACGCTCTGCTCATCCCGTACCTGGTGTCCGCGATCAGGATGTTCGAATCCGGCTTCGCCAGCGCCGAGGACATCGACGAGGGCATGGTCAACGGGTGCGCCCACCCGATGGGACCCTTGCGCCTGACCGATACGGTCGGTCTCGACGTCACCCTGGCCGTCGCGGAATCGCTGTACGCAGAGTTCGGCGAGACCCACTACGCACCGCCTCCGCTGCTTCGACGCAAGGTCGAAGCCGGGCAGCTCGGCCGCAAGACCGGTCAAGGCTTCTACACCTACTGATCCACCGCTCCAACGGGGCACGACTGCGCCACTGTGGCTTTCTGACAGCCCTGCACAACGCTCAGACGGTTGCTGTGGCGCAGTCATGCGTTTGCGACGCATGACTGCAGGGAAAGCAGCGGGAGTACTGAATCGAGACACCGGTTCGCATTCACACTCCACGTTTGGGAGACGCATTCACCGTGACGGACCAATACACATTCACCGATCCTGTGACGCAGTACCGTCAGGAGGGGTACCCCGAGCAGCATCAGGATCCGCCGGGTCTGGCCTCGGATCTGGAACCGAAGGCCGATCACGGCGAGGACACCTACCGTGGCACGAACAGGCTGGCGGGACGCAAAGCCCTTGTCACCGGTGCCGATTCGGGCATCGGACGCGCTGCGGCCATTGCCATCGCGCGTGAGGGCGCGGATGTCGTGCTCAACTATCTGCCGTCCGAGGAGAAGGATGCGCAGGAAGTCGCGCAGCTGATTCGCGACGCCGGACGCACTGCAGTACTCGCGCCTGCCGATCTGACCGACGAGCAGGGTGCCCGCGGGATAGTCCGGACAGCCGTCGAGGAACTGGGTGGGCTGGACCTGCTCGTCACGGTGGCTGGGAAGCAGCAGTTCGTCGAGGATCTGGCCGACCTGACCTCCGAGCAGTTCGATGCGACGTTCAAGACCAACGTCTACGCACTGTTCTGGACCATTCAGGAGGCTGTTCCGCACATGCCGCCGGGATCGACCATCGTCAACACCAGTTCCATCCAGGCGTACACCCCCTCGCCCGGCCTGGTGGATTACGCCACGACCAAGATGGCCATCAACACGATGAGCAAGGCCCTCGCGCAGCAGTTGGCGCCCAAGGGAATTCGAGTGAACGTTGTGGCGCCGGGCCCGTTCTGGACGCCGTTGCAGGCGTCGGGCGGGCAGCCGACGTCGGCTCTGCCGGAGTTCGGCAAGGAGACCCCGATCGGCCGCGCCGGTCAGCCCGCCGAACTCGCCGGGGCCTACGTCTACCTGTCGTCCGCGGAATCGGGCTACGTGACGGGTGAGACCCTCAACGTCAACGGCGGAATGCCGACGCCGTAGAGCGGAGGGGAGGTCTGCCGGGTAGGCAGACCTCCCACGGCCGCTAGTCCTTCGGGCCGCCGGCGGCGTAGACGACCTGACCGGAGATGAATCCTGCGCCCTCGCTCACGAAGAACGACGCGAGGTGTGCGATGTCGTCGGGGTTGCCGACTCGGTTGACCGGAATCTGTGACGCTGCAGCGGCTTTGAAGTCCTCGAACGGCACGCCGACGCGTTCGGCCGTGGCAGCCGTCATCTCGGTCTCGATGAAACCGGGAGCGATGGCGTTGGCGGTGACGCCGAACTTGCCGAGCTCGATGGCCAGGGTCTTGGTGAACCCTTGCATGCCTGCCTTGGCGGCCGAATAGTTGGCCTGCCCGCGGTTACCGAGAGCGGAGGTACTGGACAGGTTGACGATGCGACCCCACTTCGCGTCGATCATGTGCTTCTGAACTGCACGGGTCATCAGGAACGAACCACGCAGGTGCACGCCCAGTACGGAGTCCCAGTCCTCGACGGTCATCTTGAACAGCAGGTTGTCGCGCGTGATTCCGGCGTTGTTGATCAGCACGGTCGGTGCGCCGAACTCGGTGGCGATGCGGTCCACCGCGGTCTTGACCGACTCCTCGTCGGCGACGTTCGCACCGATGGCAACAGCCTGCCCGCCCGCAGACTGGATCGCTCCGACGGTATCGGAACATGCTGCCTCGTCGAGGTCGACGACGGCGACGCCGAATCCGTCCTTGGCCAGGCGTTTCGCTACCGCCGCGCCGATTCCCCGTGCTGCTCCGGTCACCACTGCGGTCTTGACTGCATCACTCACGTGCGTCTCCCTGAAGTTGCGATGGATGAAACCTCTGTCACCTGTTCTACCAACAACCGAGTGACCGCTCAGTAAGCGGCCACCGCGCCGTCGAGGGCCTGCTGCATACCGTCGGACACGGTGCGCGTGATGTGCAACGGCTTCTCCGGCAGATCGGTGATCGGAGTGTCGATGTACACGCTCGCCGATTTGAGCTTCTGCGGGTCGCCGTAGCTCAGCCCGATGCAGATCAGAACCGGCTCGACGCCGAGCGCACGAACGCGCGAGACGATGTGGCCGATGCCGCTGCCCACCTTCTGCACCTTCGTCGGATCCTCGAGGTTGCAGGTTCCTTCGGGGAAGATCGCCAAGTCGTCACCGCGTCGCACCCGCTCGGCACTGACGTCCATCATGCGGTTGCCTGCCGCGCTGACGGCCCGCATTCCGTGATTCTTCCCGCGGAACACCGGTATTCCGCCCATCATGTCGATCCGCCTGCGCTGCTTGGGTTCCTGGAACAGCTCGTCCTTGGCCAGCACCCGTGTCCGTCCGATGACCGGGCGCAGCGGCGACGCCCATGCCGTCGCGGCGACGGTGTACGGGTCCGTCTCCGACAGGTGGTTGACGGCAATGATCAGGCGCGTGTCGTCGTAGACGAGGCGACGCAGTTCCTCCCGCGCGCCCTCGGGGTAGCTCACGCGCGGCTTGAAGCGCCTTGCCAGCGTTGCGTAGGCCAATCTCGCGACCTGACGGTTCTGCTGGTGGCGCAGATAGAAGTCGTAAACAGTGGTGTCGTTCTCCAGAATTACCGCGGGTCGATCCATGGAGGGAAGCTTAGCTACCCGAAGATCGGAAACCGACGCTTCGTCGCGAGGTCGTCCATTCCGCTCTGGATGAGCGCGCGCACTTCCTCGTATTTCGCGTCGACGTAGTCCTCGTCCTCGCACCGCGTCGGGTCGTGGTCGACGGTGATCGCCGGCATGAACCTGGTGCGGATCTTCGCCGGAAGCGGAATCTGAGGGAGCGCCGCGGGGGCGATGATCCACGGCAGAGACAGTGCTATCGGGAACACCTTGAGCCGTGCGATCCGGTCGAGTCCCAGCACTCGCGCGAGCCTGTCACCTCGAACGAGCACGGGCATCGCGTCGGCCCCGCCGACCGTCGCGACCGGGACGATCGGAACGCCCATGCGGATCGCCATCTTGACGAAACCCGTTCGCCCGCCGAGGGTTGCGACATCGCGTTCGCTCCACGGCCGCAGCGAGTCCACTTCGCCGCCCGGCCAGACGATGACGTCGCGGCCCTCGGCCAGGGCGGTCGCCATGGAGTCCGGGGCGGCCGGAAGCACACCCATCGCGCGAAACACCGTTCCGATGACGGGGAAAGCCATCAGCGCGTCGTGCGCTGTGCCGTGCAGAGTCCGCTTCTCGCCGAAGCGTCGCCACCACTGGGCACCGACAGTCCACGCGTCCCACACGAACGGTGCTCCGGTGTGAACTCCGACGACGAGCACCGGAGGGTCGGGGATGTTGTCCCATCCGTCGATCTCCATCCGGAACCATTTGTCGGTGACGAACCGCCAGAACCGCACCTGCCGATCCATCGCAGCCGTGTTCTGGTCGTCCAGGTCCCAGTCCCCCGCCCGTTCGGCGACGTATCCCCCCAATCCCCCTTCTTGCCGGTTGCGGCGGTGCTTCATCTTCACCCGTGCCGCCGCGGCCTGCCGCTGAGCTTGCTCCTGCAGTTCCTCACTCCGGTGATCTGCATCACTCATACCCGAACCGTACTCCACCTCGTCAAGAACTAATGTCCACACAAAACGCGGATCGGGAGGTTGTACCAACGGCCATCGCATGGGCGTCGTATCCCTACGCCGAGCACGTGGTCGTCGTGACCGGCGGCGGCTCGGGTATCGGCCGAGCCGTCGCTGTCGCGTTCCTGGAACAGGGTGCGACGGTATGCGTCCTCGGCCGGTCCGACGCCACACTGCGGGAGACCGTCGCCGGCTGGGGAGACCGAGCATCGGCGTGGGTCGTCGACGTGACGCAACGCGACGAGGTCGACCGCGTCGTGGCGAACATCGTTGCGCGACAAGGCCGAATCGACGTCGTCGTCAACAACGCGGGACTCAGCGAACCCACGGTCATCGACGACATCGACCACTCGGCGTGGGACCGGATGCGGGCGGTGAATCTCGACGCGCTCATCCACGTCGCACGAGCCACGGTTCCCCACCTCGAACGATCGGGAGGCAACTTGATCGCGATGTCGTCGGTCGCCGGCCTGGGCGGCGACTGGGGCCAGTTCGCGTACAACGCGACGAAGGGCGGCGTGAACACCTTGGTGCAGAGCCTCGCTCTGGATCTGGGACGACGTGGGATCAGGGTGAACGCCATCGCCCCCGCGTTCACGGCGACCCAACAGACGAAGTCCCGCCTCGACGACCCCACATTCCGCGGCGCACTGATGGACCGCATCGCCCTCGACCGCGTCGGCGAGCCGGAAGACATTGCGCGCGTGGCACTCTTCCTCGCCTCACCCGACGCCGCCTACATGACGGGCGTGATCGTCCCGGTCGACGGCGGCACCACTGCATCCGTCGGGACTCCCCGGCCGCCGGCCTGACGATCGACTCGTCCGCAATCGAGCACAGGTTGTGTGAACGATCTCCCAGCGGGTATCTCAGGCCCAGGCAACCCGAAGGGACTACTCGTCATGGCCAAGAACAAGACCGCGCCCGGTCCGCGTTGGATCAAGACCGCAGAGAACCGCACCGGAATCATCCTGGTGATGTCCGGCATCGTCGCTGCCGCGTTGTTCATCACCGCACTCGCAGGTGGCTTCGAGGGATGGGTATGGATCGCCGGTATCGCAACGATCGTGCTGGTGGCGTCCGGCGTCCTTCTACTACGCGCCGGCGCGAAGCGCGCCACGGCGGCTCGGCCCGTCCTCTACCATCCCGACTCTCCCGACGTGGTGCTCGACATCGATCCCGACACCGGTGAACGGACACCGCACAAGGACTGATTCACCCGAACGAACCACAGCGCCGTCCGCGAACCGCGGATGGCGTTGTGTGCTGTGTCCGGATGTCCCATCCACCGCCTCGACGAAACGGTCGAAAGTGTCGGAGATATTGTCTTAACATTCGCACATGGACTGGTGTAGTCTTCAAGCACCATAGTGACACAGCACACACGACGGCCTCGCACCCGACCGTCCCGAACCGAAGAAGGACACAACCAATGTCCGCATCCACCACGCCTGACCTGACTCCCGCACTCGCCCAGCGAGTACATCGGCATCACGTTGTCATCATCGGCTCCGGGTTCGGCGGTCTCTTCGCGGCGAAACAACTGCGCAAGGCCAACGTCGACGTCACGCTGATCGCGAAGACCACACACCACCTCTTCCAGCCACTGCTGTACCAGGTAGCCACCGGCATCCTCTCCGAAGGAGAGATCGCCCCCTCGACCCGCATGATCCTCAAGGACCAGCACAACGCCTCGGTCATCCTCGGCGAGGTCAACGCCATCGACCTCGAGAAGCGAGTCGTCACCTCCCAGTTCCTCGAGCGCATCACCGAAACCAGCTACGACAGCATCATCGTCGCCGCAGGCGCCGGCCAGTCCTACTTCGGCAACGACCACTTCGCCGAATACGCACCGGGCATGAAAACCATCGACGACGCCCTCGAGCTCCGCGGCCGCATCCTCGGAGCCTTCGACCAGGCCGAACTCGCCACGGACCCGGCCGAGATCGAGAAGCTGCTGACCTTCGTCGTCGTCGGCGCCGGACCTACCGGCGTCGAAATGGCAGGCCAGATCGCCGAACTCGCGAACAAGACCCTCGACGGCACCTTCCGGCACATCGACTCGCGATCAGCGAGGATCATCCTGCTCGACGCCGCACCCAAGGTTCTGCCCCCGTTCGCCGACTCCCTCGGTCAGGCGGCCGCGAAACGGCTCACCACGATGGGCGTCGACATCCAGCTCGGCGCGATGGTCACCGACCTCGACGCCAACGGCTTGACCGTCAAGGACAGTGACGGAACCGTCCGACGCATCGCCTCGCGCACCAAGGTCTGGTCTGCGGGTGTCGCCGCGAGCCCACTCGGCAAGACCCTCGCCGCACAGTCGGGCGCCGAGATCGACCGCGCAGGCCGCGTCCTGGTGAACAAGGACCTCACCCTCCCCGGCCACCCCGAAGTGTTCGTCGTCGGCGACATGATGGCACTGGACAAGCTCCCCGGCGTCGCACAGGTCGCGATCCAGGGCGGCCGCTACGCGGCACGCGTGATCGAAGACGGCGTCGAAGCAGTGCGCGCGGGCAAGCAGATACCCGAGCGCAAGGACTTCAAGTATTTCGACAAGGGCTCGATGGCGACGGTGTCCCGCTTCTCCGCCGTCGCGCAGGTCGGCCCCATCAAGATCACCGGCTTCATCGCCTGGGTCATGTGGCTGCTGGTGCACCTGCTCTACATCGTCGGCTTCCGCAGCCGCCTCACCACCGTCATCTCCTGGCTGACCGCGTTCTTCTCCCGCGGACGAGGCCAGCTCGCGATGACCGAGCAGCAAGTCGACGCCAGGCGCGCGATGTTCTACTTCACCGCACCGGAAACCCCAGGAAGCGACGCCCCGGTCACTGAACCGGAGCCAGAATCCGCCACGCGCCCACTGCAAGACAGCCGGACGTAACCAGCAGGAACAGGCCCACCCAGACGATTCCCGGTAGGAACGTCAGGCGAGCCAACTGATCGGCGTCGGAATCGCGTGCCCGTCCTCGACTGCGTGAGCGTTGCAGTTCGAGGACGGGCCGTGGTCCGGCGATCAGCAAGAACAGGGTGATGAAGTACGCGGCGGCCACCTGCTGCTCGCCGGTTCCCCACCAGGACACCGCGAACAGCGCCGCACCGACCACGACCAACGACAACGCTCCGTAGACGTTGCGGATCATCGACAGCATCAGTGCGATCGAGACGATTCCGATCCACAGCACCGCCGACGCGCGCTGCGTGCCCAGTACGAACGCCGCCCCG
Organism: Rhodococcus sp. 114MFTsu3.1; assembly: GCF_000383555.1. Classification (NCBI taxonomy): domain Bacteria; kingdom Bacillati; phylum Actinomycetota; class Actinomycetes; order Mycobacteriales; family Nocardiaceae; genus Rhodococcus; species Rhodococcus sp. 114MFTsu3.1. The sequence continues at coordinate 77,660 of NZ_KB911554.1, forward strand.
AGGCCGAGCAGCGACGGCCCGACATATCCCGCGAAGGTCATCGCGATGACCCCGAGGCCCGTCGGCTTGCCCTTCGAAATCGCGACGCCCGACGTATCCGAGTGCAATCGCAGTCCCACCAGTTGCCTGCCGGTGACCAGAGCAACGAACAGATGAGCACCCTCGTGGGCGATCGTCACGACATTGCGCGCAACCCTCCACGTCTGCGGAATCAACACGATCGCCAGAGCGACCAGCGCTGCTACTTGGACGATCCAGACGGGTGGATCAGGACTCACCGCGGAAATGCGGTCCCAGAATTCGGTCACTCTTCATTATGCGGCTCCGCCGCCAGTGACCCCCGCGTGCGGCTCCGCCGTCAGTGACCCCCGCGTGCGGCTCCGCCGCCAGTGACCCCCGCACGACCACAAAGACCTTTGTGTCCATTGGTTTCCTATGCGTGACGGCGATCACGACGGTGGGTCAAGATGAACGGGCGATGACGAACCGACCGAATCCGATGACGCGTAGACGCGCACTGACCGCTATGGCTTTGTTGCCGATAGCGCTGTCGGCCGGCTGCGCTCTGGCCGCGGACCCGCCGCCGTCGGATCTCCGCATGCTCATCCCCAACACTCCGGGCGGCGGATACGACGTCACCGCTCGCACGGTCGCACGCATCTGCGAGAACCACGAGCTGAGCGGGCCCATCGAGAAGTTCAACGTAGTCGGCGGCGGCGGATCGGTTGCGCTCGCGAGGGTGATGCGTGAAAGCGGAAACGTGTCGCTTCTCGGCATGGTCGGAGTCGGCGTGGTGGGTGCGGCACACGTAGACAGGTCACCGTGGGGTCTGTCGGACACGACGGCGCTCGCGCGGCTCGTCGACGAACCGGAAGCGCTCATCGTTCGATCGAGCGCGCCGCTGCAGACCGTCGAACAGTTCGTCGACCGTTGGCACGCCGACCCCGCCACTCTCACCGTCGGGGTCGGTTCGGCGGTCGGCGGTCCGGACTACGTCTTCGCGTTGGAACTGGCCCGAGCTGTCGGCCTCGACACCAGAGACCTCCACATCGTCGAATACGACGGTGCAGGGGATCTTCTGACGGCGGCGATCGACGGCAGTGTCGATGTCGCCATCGCGGGGGCCGGTGAGTACATCGACCAGATCAGCGCAGGGTCGCTCCGCGTGCTCGCTGCGTCGAATCCGTCCGGCGACACACCGACTCTCATCGATTCCGGCATCGATCTCGTGTTCACCAACTGGCGCGGGTTCGTTGCTCCACCGGACATCCCCGATCAAGTCCGCGCCGACCTGATCGACATGCTCGCCCGCATGCGCGATACCGACGATTGGCACCGCGCAACCGTCGAGCACGGCTGGATCGACTCGTTCCTCGCCGGTGACCGATTCTCCGAATTTCTTGCAGCCGAGGATGTTCGGATGAAGAGCACCCTCGGCGAACTGGGTGTGCCTCGGTAACGAGGAAACCCTGCCCCTCCCCGGCCCGACGCCGGCCGATGAACACTGCCATGCGGACACTCCGCTGCGCCCGAAAAATACGGAAGGACTTCTCGTGGACGACTGGGTCCAAACCCTTTCCACAACGGCACTGCTGTCCATAGCCGTCGTCGCCATCGTGGTTCTGCTGCTGTTGATCATCAAGGTCAAGCTGCATCCTCTTCTTGCTCTCGTGATCGTTTCCATCGCAACAGCTTTCGCGGCTCGGATTCCGATCTCGGAGATACAGGACGTGCTGATCGACGGGTTCGGCACGACGCTCGGCGAAGTCGCACTGCTCGTCGGACTCGGCGCGATGTTCGGTCGTCTCGCGGAGATCAGCGGCGGCGCACAATCATTGTCCGACGCCTTGATTCGACGATTCGGCGACAAACGTGCACCGCTCGCGCTCGGCGTCGCATCACTGTTGTTCGGCTTTCCGATCTTTTTCGACGCAGCGTTCATGGTAATGCTGCCCATCATCTTCAGCGTCTCCCGCAAGCTCGGCGGTAGCGTGCTGCTCTATGCACTGCCCGCCGCGGCAGCACTCTCGACCATGCATGTCTTCCTCCCGCCGCACCCGGGCGCGGTGGCGTCGACCATTCTTCTCGGCGGCGACGTCGGCCTGACCATTCTCATCGGCATAGTCGTCGCGGTCCCCACCTGGTTCATTGCAGGGCACCTGTACGGAACGTTCATCGGCAAGCGAATCAACCTGCCGGTCCCCGATCTACTGAGCGGCGGACCACAGGTGGAGACCGTGGAGAATCCGCCGAAGCCGAGCACCATCGTCGCCCTCCTGATGCTCCCGCTGCTGCTGATCTTCGCCAACACCGCCGTCACCACCGCCGCGCGGACGGGCAGTCTGGACGAGAACTCGCCGTGGGTCACCATCCCTCAGGTCATCGGATCGACGCCGGTCGCACTACTCATCACCGTTCTCGTGTCCATCTACGTGCTCGCGCTACGACGCGGACGCACCGCGACATTCGTCGAAGATCTGCTCGACAACGCCCTCAAACCGATCGCACCCGTCGTCCTCATCACCGGTGCAGGCGGCATGTTCGGCGCAGTGCTATTGGCAAGCGGCATCGGCGACGCCCTGGCCGAGACCCTGCGCGACCTGGGTCTCCCGTTGATTCTTTCCACGTTCATCGTCGCCGCGATTCTGCGGATCGCACTCGGAACCGCAACGGTTGCGATCACCACGTCCGCAGGACTGCTCGGCGCATCGATCATGGCCGCAGGATTGAACCCGGTCCAGACCGTCGCGATGATCCTGGCCCTGGCTGCAGGTTCGTCGATCTTCCCGCACGTGAACGATGCGAGCTTCTGGCTCATCGGCAAGTTGCTCGGAATGGACGTTCCGACGACCTTCAAGACGTGGAGTGTCATCAAGACGCTCATCTCACTGGTCGGATTCGCGCTGTCCTGCGTCGTGTTCGTACTCGCATCCGTCTGAGCCGACCGCCATCATGAAGAGCATGACTCGACGACGACCCGGTGCCAGGAGCCTGGCGCAGCAGGTCCTGCTGTTGCAGTTGGTCGTCGTCGCGGTCGTGCTCGTCGCCGTCGCCGGGGTCTCGGTCCACCAATCGGGAACGGAGTTCCGCGACAGCCAGGGCGGACGCATGGTTGCGGTAGCAGAAAATCTCGCCTCCACACCCGTCGTGCGTGAGCAGCTGGACTCACTCGAGGCCGACCGCGTGCTGGCCCCGGAAGTCGACAGGGCCGTGGATCTCTCGGGTGCCACTCTGGCGGACATCGTCCTACCCAGTGGCCGAATCATTGCGTCGTCGACGCCGGATCGCGTCGGGCAGCGCGACGAACTGGACGGCGACGCCGCCAGCGGTCGGGCGTGGAGTGGTGACGTCGACATCGACGGCCGACGCGCGATCGCAGGCCACGTACCCGTTCTTTCTCCGAACGGTGACGTCCGTGCCGTTGTGGCGGTCAGCTCGTCGTACCCGTCGACGTGGCATCTCATCGGCGAGGCCGGGGCGCCGCTGCTCCTGTATCTCGGAATCGGTGCCGGCCTCGGCCTGGCCGGCTCGTTGCTGTTGGCGAGGCGGATCAAGATGCACACACGAGGACTGGAGATCGCCGAGATCGCAAGCCTGGCCGATCACCGAGAAGCGCTGCTGCACAACATTCGCGAAGGTGTGGTCGCGGTGAACCCGGACGGGGTCATCACGGTCTTCAACGACAGTGCAGCCGAACTCCTCGGCTCGAGCGGAACCGCCGCAGTGGGGCGCACCGTCGACGACGTGATAATCGAACCGGCGGTGCGTGAATACCTCATGGACGAACAGGACAGCGGCGACGTCGTACTCGCCACTGCGTCGAAGGTTCTGGTTCTGAGTCGCCGTAAAGCATCGAGCCGGGGACACCGCATCGGGACGGTCACCACGATGCGCGACAGTACCGAGTTGGCCAGGTTGCAGAGCCAACTCTCCTCGCACAAATCCGTCACCGACACGCTGCGCGCGCAGACCCACGAGTTCGCCAACCAGCTGCACACCATTTCCGGACTCAATCAACTGGGTGACCATTCCGCGGTAACGGATTTCGTCGGCGCCCTCACTCGCCGGCGCGCCGAGATCAGCGACGCCGTCACGCACGCCGTGTCCGACCCCGCGGTCGCAGCGCTTCTCATTGCCAAGACTTCCCTCGCCGCCGAGACGGGGATCGTTCTCGAACTAGAACCCGATTCTCACCTTTCGGCTCTGGACCCGATGCTCGCGACCGACATCATCACCGTCCTGGGCAACCTCGTCGACAACGCCGTCGAAGCGTCGACCTCGGTCCACGGCGCCAGGGTCACGGTACTCATCGACGATTCCGACGGCATCGAAATCGAGGTGTCCGATTCCGGCCCAGGCGTTCCCGTGAGCATGCACGACGAGATCTTTGCACGCGGCGTGACATCCAAACCCGACACTCCTGGCGGTCGCGGTATCGGCCTCGCGCTGGTACGAATCGTCAGTACCCAACACGGAGGCACGGCGGTGGTCGACGACTCACCGACCACCGGCGGGGCGCGGTTCACGGTGTTCATTCCAACCGAAGTCGATAGGATCGACACCGATGGTTGACCAGTCCCCGCCGCGCAAGGTGCTCGTCGTCGACGACGACTTCATGGTCGCCGAAATACACCGTCGCTTCGTCGACGCCACTCCTGGCTTCAGGACCGTTCGAATCGTCCATACCGCCGCCGATGCCGTGGCAGCAGTTCGCGAGCTCGAACCAGATCTCGTACTGCTCGACGTCTACCTCCCGGACACGTCGGGACTCACTGCGCTGCAGCAGCTTCGGGGTGAAGGCTACGACGTCGCCGTCATAGTCGTCACAGCGGCGCTGGAACTCGATGCCGTCGGCAAAGCTTTGCACGGCGGTGCGTCCGACTACCTCGTCAAACCGTTCGAGTATCCGCAGCTCGTGGAGAAACTGGACAACTATCTGCGCAGGGCTCGCGCGCTGGCAGATCCGACCACGATGGACCAGTCGACCATCGACTCCTTGTTCGGCGTAGCACGACCGGCCGAGCCCGTCGTACTACCGAAGGGTCTGAGTCAGGAAACTGGACAGCTCGTGCTCGAGGCCGTTCGAAACGGCCGTGAAGTATCGGCGACCGAGTGCGCCGAGCTCGCGGGTCTGTCGAGGGTCAGTGCTCGGCGCTACCTCGAACACTATTCGTCCGTTGGTGTCCTGACCGTTCGCCTGGAGTACGGGCGCGCAGGCCGCCCAGTGCATCGGTATCGCACGACGACTCAGCCCTGAAGCGCATCCGAGACGATCTCCAGCACCTCCGGTGCGTACGGCACGGAAGAGTGGCCCACGGGCTGAGGCAACGTGATGTTCCGAACACTCGCCCCTGGTCCTGCAGTGAGAAACGTCGACTCCCACGGGGTGACGGTTGTGTCGCCGGTAGAGGCGACGACCGTGTAGTCGACGCCCGGTTCGGTGTCACCACCTGCGTCGAGCGCCTCGAGGAACGGTGATCCTCGCGTCTGATCCACTGCAGCCTGGCCGAGGACGGAGCCGAGGTTCGGGTCGGGCGCCAGGTCCGTTCGGCTACCGAGGGTGGTTCCGTGATTGGAACCCGAAAGACTCACCACCGAACCTACTTTCGGCGCTCCGTCGCCGAACCGGAGATACTGTCGAGCCACCAGTGCACCCTGCGAATGACCGACGATGTCGACTTTCTCTGCCCCGGTCCGTTCCAGGACACCGTCGACGAAGACGCTCAGCTCGTGTGCGGACCGGGCCACAGAAGCGACTCCACGTCGCTGCAGAAGTCCGGCCGCGCTCGTCGCCTCCTCCCCGTAGTTCAGAGCGAACACGCAGTAGCCCTGCGCCTTCAGTGCCGGTGACAACGACGCGAAGGTTCCGTACGCAGTGCTGTACGTGCCGTGCACCAGCACAACGGGTTCCGGATGTTCCTCGGACGGAACGCAGCCGAAGTCGTTGGACCCCGCCGGTGCGGCGTCGGGATGCAGCTGGGCGTACAGCAACGCTTCGTTCCGCGTCGACGCCTCGGGTCCGACACCGACGGTCTCCGTCGTGACGTCCGGAGAAGGGGCCGCTCCCGCGATCCCGGCAGTGCCCGCGCCGAACACGAACGCCAGAACGACGATCGCCGACGCTCCGATGCGGGTCCCTCCACTCATGTTCGTGCTCACACCGGCCGCAGCAGCGATCGACGCCGAGGTGGGAGAGGCTCGGGAGTCTTGTCCGCGAGCAGTTTCAGCGCGCGCCTGATGTCGAGCCGGGTCTGCGACGGTTCGATGACGGCATCGATGTACCCACGCTCGGCAGCGGTGTACGGCGTCGCGACGTACTCGTTGTAGAAATCGATGAAGTCCTGACGCACCCGCGGGCCGTCCTCGCCCGCTGCCTCGATCTCCCGGCGCTTCAGCAACCCGACGGCACCCTCGGCACCCATGACCGCGATCCGTGCCGTCGGCCAGGCGAAGTTCAGATCGGCACCGAGGTTCTTCGAACCCATGACTGCGTACCCGCCTCCGTAGGCTTTTCGGATGACGACGGTCACTTTCGGTACGGTCGATTCGATCACTGCGGCAAGCAGTTTGGCGCCCCGATAGATGACGCCGGCTCGCTCCTGTTCCAAGCCGGGCAGATAGCCGGGGATGTCGACGAGGAACACGATCGGGATGGCGTAGGCGTCGCAGATGTAGATGAAGCGCGCTGCCTTCTCCGAACTGGCGATGTCCAGTGCTCCACTGAGATACGTCGGTTGGTTCGCGACGACGCCGACGGTTCTGCCGTCCACTCGGGTGAACGCAGTGATGACGTTGGGTGCGTACAGCGCACCGACCTCGAGAAACTCGCCGTCGTCGAAGACCTTCATCATGACGTCGTGCATGTCGTAAGCGGTGTTGTCCGAGTCCGGCAGAAAGGAATCGAGGCTCAGATCCGATTCCGTCACAGTCGGTTCCAGACCGGGGTTCACGACGGGTGCGCCCTCGTGGCAGTTGCTCGGCAGGTAGCCCAGGAGCGTCTTCACCCACACGAACGCGTCGGCCTCGGAATCGGCGACGTGATGCACCGTGCCGTAGCTGGCCTGCTTCCTCGCGCCACCGAGGTCTTCCGCCGAGATATCCTCCCCGGTGACCGCTTTCAGAACGTCCGGTCCGGTGACGAACATGTACGACTGGTCCTGGACTGCGACGACGAAGTCGGTGCACGCCGGCGAATACGCGGCACCACCAGCACACTTGCCGAGCATGATGGAGATCTGCGGAGCCAATCCGGACAGCAACCGCTGGCGGCGCCCGATCTCGGAGTAGAAAGCCAACGACGTGACGGCGTCCTGCACCCGGGCGCCACCGGAATCGTTGATACCGATGATCGGACACGCCGTCTTCGCGGCCAACTCCATCATCGCAACGACCTTGCGGCCGAACATCTCTCCGAGCGAGCCACCGAACACGGTGTTGTCGTGCGAATACACGACAACCGGCCTGCCCCCGACAGTTCCGCGGCCGGTGACGACGCCGTCGCCGTACGGATTCTTCGGGCTGCCCGGAGCCCGCATCAATGCGCCGTACTCGATGAAACTCCCCGGGTCGAGGAGCGCGTCGATGCGATCTCGCGGACCGGGTAAACCGGCAGCGGCTCTCTTGGCGATCGCCCTCTCGCTACCTGGACTGTGCGCCCGGTCGAGTTTCTCGGCGAGGCTGGACAGTTTCTCGGCTGTCGTGTTCAGTGCGAACTCCCGTGTTCGGTACGGCCCCAGGGTGCAAGCGAGCGGGGATCAGGACGCCTTCTGTGCCTTCTCCGCCTTGGCCGCATCACGAGCCAGCGAACGGTCGCGCATCTCCTCGAACTTCGTCGCCTGCTTCTCGAGGTCGTCGAGGAACACAGCGAGTTCCTCACGCTTGTTCTCGCCTTCGCCGGTGAAGTCCTCGCGCTCGAACACTCGCCACTTGCGCAGTACCGGCCACACGACCTCTTCGAGGTGCTGGCGCAGGTCGTAGATGCCGTGCTTGGCCATCAACACACCGTTGCGGCGGAAGTTCGGCATCCCAGCGCCGGGCATCTGGAAGTTCGTCACGATGTCCGACACCGCGTTCAACGTCTGATCCGGCGCGATGTCCATCGCGGCGCCGCAGATGTTCCGGTAGAAGATCATGTGCAGGTTCTCGTCCGCCGCGATGCGCTGCAGCATGCGGTCGGCAATGGGGTCCTCGCAGACCTTACCGGTGTTGCGATGCGACACGCGCGTCGCCAGCTCCTGGAACGTCACGTAGGACACCGAATGCAGCAGCCCCGTGTGCGAACCGGCGGGAGAGGCGAACCCGTTGGTCATGTGGATCATGCGAGCCTCTTCGAGCGCGACGGGATCCACGCCTCGGCTGACGACCAGGTAATCACGCATGACGATGCCGTGACGGTTCTCCTCGGCGGTCCACCGGCCGACCCAGGTACCCCAGGCGCCGTCCTGCGAAAAGTTCTCGGCGATCTCGCGGTGATACGACGGCAGATTGTCCTCGGTGAGCAAGTTGGTGACCATCGCGGCCTGGGCCACGTCCGACAGCCTGCTTTGCTCCGGGTCGTAGTCGACGCCGCCCAACTCCGCGAAATTGCGGCCCTCGTCCCACGGCACGTAATCGTGGGGATGCCACTCCTTCGCCATCGACAGATGCCGGTTCACGTTGTCTTCCGCAACCGGAACCAGCTCCTGCAGCAGCTCCAGCTGTGTCAGTTCCCTGACCATGGACATGCCTCCTCGAATCGAATACCTACGAGAGCGTAGGTGTGCTCGACCGGTCGAAACGTCAGCTGCCGGAAATTCTGTTAGATGTAGCAAGCCTGCCCGTGGGGACTTTGGGCAGGCTCACACCGTCGTGCCGGCGCCACCCGACACCGCCACCCCGTCTGCGCGACTTGGCACCCTTTTTATCGACCTGCCACGCCTGTTCAGCTTTGAACGAGCATGCGGACTTCGCAAAAAGGGTGGCAGGTGCCCCCGGGTCATTCCGCAGGCTCCACTCCCAGCCAACCCCGGGTCATTCCGCAGGCTCCACTCCCAGCCAACCCCGGGTCATTCCGCAGGCTCCACTCCCAGCCTCAGCGGGAGGATTCGGCCCATCGCCCCCATCTCCGAACCCAAGCCCTGGGGATCGGCCACGCTGGCGAGGCCGACGTCGAGACTGCCCGACCACTCGCGCGCCACCTGAGCGTCGAGCGCGCTCAGCCGCGCGAGCAGCGGTGGGTGTTGATCCGGCGGGCATGCGGCCCTCAGGGTTTCGAACAACGACCGGAGTCGACGCTGCACCTGGGTCGAACCGCGGCTGAAGTGTCGGATCTCGTCGGTAGCGACTGCGACGTAATCACCCCATGTCCGACGCGTTCCTCGGACGCGGGTGAGCGCAGAGTCCTCGGCTTCTGCGTGCACTCGCGGTGCGAGTGTCATCAGCAGGTCCTCCAGGTGATCCATTGCCTGTACCGCACGTCCTGGGTCGTTGATGGCCGGGGACAAGGCTTTCAACGCGATGTCGACGATGGCCTGCAGGGCGGCAGCAGGGCTGACCGTCGGGCTGTGCGTGTCTCCGAAGACGAGGGCCGCCATGAGCTTGTGCGGCCGAACCCGCAGTTGCGGTCCTTCGACGCGGAACAGGACGGCGTCCTGGGCGACGAATTCGCCGATGGTCGGCATCAGCTGCACGGTCACTCCCCAGGACGATGCCATGCGTTGGATGCCGGCCAGGTTCACCGCCAGCAGCACTCGTCCGTCCGGTGAGAGTTGCGTCAACCTCACCGTCGACGTCTCCTCGGGCGAGGACGCTCCATCGTCCGGCTCCGGCACCACTGCACTGTTTGCCGATGTCGTCGGGGCTGATTCCCTGACTGCCGGATACATTCGAACGATCGAGGTTCTGCCCTGGGCAGCGAGCCAGCGCAGTAACCGGGACGAGTTCAGGATCATCCCGACCCGGGCCACCAGCCCGATGAACAGGAACGCACTGACGAACGACAGCAGAATCGCGATCGACGTCGACAGTACCGGCGACGACGACTGACCGGACAGCGCGATGTCCGAGGCGATGACGATGGCGAACACGAAGGTGGACAGGAACATTCCGATGGACCATCGCATGATGGCTTCCTGTTGAAGCATCGGAACCACACGCACCGAGATCTGTGACGCGCCGAACTGCATGGCCAGGGTTATGGCCGTGAACACCAGACCGGTGAGGGTGATCATTCCTCCCGCGATGACGGCCAGAAGTGTTGCCGTCGCACCGATGTCGAGACTCGAATCGACCGTGACGTTTCCGTCGCTGCCCGCGAGTTCGGCGTCGACGACGACGAGAACGAGTGCGAGGATCAGAAAGAACAGCACCAGCAGGGTCGGAAGGCGCCACACCGGAGGCCTGCGCAGACGTCGGCGCGTGCTGCGCCACCGGATCGTCGCCAACACTCGGTTCGGCAACGGAGGTTTCGGCGCCTGGGGCGTCGCCGCGACAGGCAGTTCCTGCACCGGGGCGATGTCCACCGGGGCGATGTTCACCGGGACTCCGAAGCGGCCGGACAGTGCCTCCTGCACAACGATCTTCGCGTGGATCATCGGCTCACGGAATCGCTTCTCACGCGACCACGCTTTGGCTTGTTTGCTCGGCTTGTCCGCGTACCTCCACCGCGCCCAGGGAGAACCCGGCCGCCCGAGCCTCGACGCGCCGACGATCAACAACGGCACGAAGAACAACCCGACGAGTCCCGTCCACAGTTTGCCCTTGAGCAACGTGACCGCGGCGAGCGCCAACTGGAACGCGAGCCCGCCGAGCACGAGAGCGAGCGTGACCAACGAACGATCCTGCTGATAGGCGTCGAAGTCGCCGGCGAAACCGATCGGATGCACCCCCAGCAGGTACAGCCCGGTGATGGCGACCGCAACGAAGACCGCGTCGATCGACGCTCGACCTTCCTCCGCCCAGTACACGTCACGCAGATGCAGGATCAGTGCGAACTCGTCGAGCATCAATGCGCTACCGACGCCGAAGACGCTCGCGAGGATGCAGTTGGCGACCGGGGTGTGGTAGTTCGCGATCGCGACCAGCGAGAAACCCGAGATCAGCACCATGATCAGCCCGAACATCACGTGGTGGATGTGCATCCCACCGGGGGTGACGTTGCCCGGCCACCAGGAGACCTCGGCCCGAATCATGCGAACGCTGAAGCGGATGAACAGGAAGGCCAGCAGAAACGACACGAGCAGGAAGAACAGCGGTAATCGACCGTTGTCGACGATCGTCTCGGTGAACCACCTGCTCATGGCCAGCCAGCCTATAGCCGGGCAGGTGAACTACGTGGTGAGAGCTAGAAAACCCACCCGCGGAGGGCGAGAAAGCGGAGAGCGCCGGTGGCTGCGCTCACGGCGATGACCGCGACTATCTGGACCAGAGCGGACGAGCCGGGGAACAGCACGTGCACCGCGGCGAGTGCGGCAGTACCGAGTGCCAACCCAACGAGCGCGAGGCCGCCTGCTTCCCACTGAGTCTGGAACCAGCCGACACGCTCCGCGGCGTGGAAGGTGTGGCGACGATGCAGTTCGTTGGCCAACACGGTGCTGGCGGCGATACCGACGATGTTGGCGACGAACGACCCGAACGTCGCGAGAGCCACGAACAGCGCGGCGTACAGGGCATTGCTGGACGCGCCGACGACAACGAATCTGACGAATTGCGCGGTGGCCGATTCACCGAGAAACCTGGCCTTGAGCCGCGGCCCGCAGGTATCGACTCCGGTATGCGTGTCGACCCTGCTGCTCATGAATCCATACAACCGCAGACCTACGACATTCGGTCCCGCACTATGGCCTATGTCACCGTAGAAGGGCCCGAATTACTTGGAACGGTTGTTCTTCTCCGCCTTGGCGCGCTTGCCACGCGTGAGATCGAAGTTGAACAGATCAGGCTTCACGGACGCCAGGAACAGCATCGCGCACCCGAAAACAACCAAGACGATCGTCAGAACGACCACGACGATTCCGATGAACGCGCCGATACTTTCCATAACTGCCTACCTCCCGTGTCGCCCCTTACCGTACTGGGCAGCCGAAGTGCGGGTCGAATCCACCCCGAATCGGACATCCGTGGCCGACGCCCTGCCGCCCTCTCACCCTTCTCCACCCAGTTCGGCGGCTCGCGCGATGGCGCGTCGAATCCGGAAGTACGTGCCGCAGCGGCACACGTTCTCGATGCGGTCGATGTCCTCGTCGGTCGGCTCGGGAGTACGACGAAGCAAAGCGACCGCGGCCATGATCTGCCCCGGCTGGCAGTAACCGCACTGGGCTACGTCCTCGTCCAGCCAGGCCTGCTGAACCGGATGCAGGCGGTCGCCGTCGGCCAGACCTTCGATGGTGGTGACCTCGCGGCCCTCGGCCTCGGCCAGCGGCGTGACACACGGCAGGATCTCCTCGCCGTCGAGGTGGCTCGTGCACGCGTGGCACACCCCGATACCGCACCCGTACTTCGGTCCCCTGATGCCCAGCTTGTCCCGCAGCGCCCACAGCAACGCAAGATCGCCCGGGGCATCGACGGACACCGGTCGACCGTTCACCACGAAGTCGGTCATGAGCGAGAGTCCGTCATACAGGTGCACCTTCCGTGGCAGCGGTAGTCATCGGGGGAACGGTTCGAAGTCGACGGCGAACCGCAGGGGAAACGACGTGATGTCACGTCCGGTGGCCTTCTCGTAGGCGTTCGCGACGGCCCCGACGGCGGGAGGCACCCCCAGCTCGCCTGCACCTCCAGGCTCGCCGCCACCGTCGACGACGACCACCTGAACGTCCAGCGGCGAATCCCGCTGCCTGGCGTAGTGGAACTGCGAGAAGCTGCCCTCCAACGGAAGCCCGGCCTCGATGTGCAGGCCCGCGGACAGTGTCGTCGAGATGGCGTCGGTGAGGCCACCGAGCATCTGCGCCTCCAATCCGAGCGGATTGATCACCGTACCCACGTCCACAGCGATCACCGCACGCCGGACGCGTGGCCGCTCCGGATCCACCGCATCGATCTCCACCACGACCGCCGCGCACGACCGGTACTCGGCATGGAACCCGATTCCCCGAGCCACTCCTGCGGGTAGTGGGTCACCCCACCCGCTGGAGGACGCGGCGGCGTCGAGCACCGCTCTGTGGCGTGGATCCTCGAGGTGTGCGCGACGGAACTCGACCGGGTCGATGCCCAGTCGCGCCGCGACCCGGTCGACGACGATTTCCGCGGCGCCTCGACTGGTGGCGGAGAACACCGATCGCCAACTGCCGGTGTTCATCGGCAGGTCCACTTCACGCAGTGACTCCTGCACCCCGCCGAATCGGTAGGGGGTGACCACGGTCCGCGCGTACACCGACCGTCCCGATCCACCGCTTCCGGCGGTCAACGCCTCACCGAACCCGTGCGAGAAGTCCGTTGCAACAGAAGCGGTTCGATGATCGAACGACGATACCGTCCGACCGTCGGTGCGGACGGCGAACCTGTGGTGGGACGCGGCACGGGCCCTGCCGTGACGCATGTCGTCGACCCTCGTCCACATCAACCGAACCGGCCTGCCCATGGCCTTCGAGATTCGAGCGGCCTCCAACGGCGCGTCGAAGAACAGTCTGCGACCGAACGATCCACCCCCGGAAACCACGTGCACGGTCACACTCGGCACGGGCAGGCCGAGCGCGCGGGCGATGGTCTGCTTCGCGATGATCGGCGTCTGCATCGAGGCCCAGACCTCGGCCGAATCCGAACGCACATCTGCTACAGCAGAATTGGTTTCCATCGGTGCATGGGACACGAACGCGAAATCGAAACGGGCCTCGAGATCACCTGCCGTGTCGAACGGTTCGACGGCGCCGTGCAGCCGAGCTCGGATGGACTCGTCGTTCTCGTCGTCGACGGTGCCTGCCGTCCACGTGACCTGCGCCGCCGCGGCGGCGTCGATGGCCTGGCCGAAGGTCTCGGCCATGATCGCGACACCCGTCGGGATCACGGCGACGTCGACCACACCGGGAAGGCCTCGCAGGCTCGCTTCGTCGACGCCGTCCACGCGGGCGCCGATCGTCGGGGGACGCTTGACGACAACGGGAAGTGCGCCCGGCACGTCGAGATCGAGAGCGTACTCGTGCGCCCCCGTCACCATGGCGCGTGCGTCGAGCCTGCCTGTGCCGGCGAGACTCTTCTGCGGCTTGGGCGGACCGGAGACGACACGCAGCAACGGGTCGGCGGCGGCCACGGCAACGGATCCGATCCCCATCGACCGACCGTCCCGAGCGGTGAGAACACCCTCGCGTAGCGAAATCGCGTCGGGAAGCACCGTCCACGCCGCCGCGGCCGCCGCGATCAGACGTGCTCGCACACCCGCTGCCGCGTGACGCACCGGCCAGTACATCGATCGGATCGAGTTGGAACTGCCGGTCATCTGGCCGAACAGCAGTTCGGGCCGGGCATCGGCAAGGGACGCGCGCACGGCCGAAACGGGTACGTCGAGCTCGTCGGCGACGAGCATCGCCAGCGACGTCGTCAGACCCTGCCCCACCTCGGCGCGAGGAAGGACAAGACCGACGGTGCCGTCGGCGCGTACGTCCAGAACGATCAGCAGATGCTCCGTCGGCTTGCCCGCCGCGATGAAGACGTCACCCAGATCCATGCTGTCACCGAGACCCGTCGCATCCTGGGCCGAGGCGGACGGTGACACCGCAACGGTGAGCGTCGGAGCGATGAGCAGAGTCGTCAGAAACGCTCGCCTACTCCACACCGACTCCCCCTTCTCGTCACGCATGCCTGAGCGGTCACACCGAAACGCGTGTTGCCGCTTTGAGTTCCGCAGTAATGTCGCGGGAGCTGGGAAGGGACGACGGGTCGACCCACTGCGCGCTATCCCACAGCCCTGAACGCTGGAAAGCCTTGGGGCAGTGCGCGAATATCTCTTCTACCTCGACGACCACACCGAGCTTGGGCCGTGCCTCCTCGCCCTCGAGCAGGTCGAGGATCTCGGGCGCCACCGTCAGCGTGGCGCGGCCGTTGACCCGGAGTGTGTGCGATGCACCAGGCACCACGAACAGCATTCCGACGTGCGGGTTGGCGAGGACGTTGCGGAAGTTGTCCACTCGCCGGTTGCCCGGACGATCTCCGATCACGAACGTCCGGTCGTCGAGATGCAGCAGAGCGCCGCGCGCATCTCCCCGCGGACTGACGTCGCAGTTGCCGTCGGCATCCGACGTCGCGAAGAGCAGGAAGCGGGCGTCGTCCAGGAACGCCCGGACCCCGGGGGTGACCACGTGCCCGACCTTGGTTCGTACGAGTTCCGACGGCTCGCCGACGAGGTCTTCGAGATCCGGAACCGAGGCGATGGTGGCTGCGAACGCAGCGTCTCGAAGTGCCGACATGCAGTACAGGGTAGCGGGGGAATAGATCGTCTTCGTGGCCGTTACACTCGGCAGCAGTAGTTGACTAAGCAACTAAATTCAGCCGGCGGAAAACCAGCCGACTGCATCGTCGAGGAGCCCACCATGCCCGCTGTCACGGTCGACAACATCCTTGCCCTCCCCCGCATCCCCCTTCCCGACGCCACGGCGGTGGCCCGGCCGGTCAAGACCGTCACCACGGCGCCCACAGGGTTCGAGGGTGAAGGGTTCCCGGTTCGTCGGGCGTTCGCGGGTATCGACCTTTCTTCGCTCGATCCGTTCATTCACATGGACCAGATGGGCGAGGTGAATTACGCGCCCGGTGAGCCGAAGGGAACTCCGTGGCACCCGCACCGTGGTTTCGAGACGGTGACGTACATGATCGACGGGATCATGGAACACAAGGATTCCCACGGCGGTGGCGGAACCATCGGCGGCGGCGACACCCAGTGGATGACGGCCGGTGCGGGCATCCTGCACATCGAAGCGCCGCCGGAGCACCTGGTGATGTCCGGTGGACTGTTCCACGGGGTGCAGTTGTGGGTGAACCTTCCGCGAGCGAACAAACTGGCGACTCCGCGGTACCAGGACATCACGGGCAACAAGGTCGCACTGTTGTCCAGCAGTGACGGCGGAGCGCTGATCCGCGTGATCGCCGGTGACGTGGCAGGACACCCGGGTCCGGGATCGACGTACACCCCGATCGCGCTCACGCACATCACGGTCGCACCGGGCGCAGCACTGTCCCTCCCGTGGAACCCGGAGTTCAACGCACTGGCTTACGTGCTGGCCGGTTCGGGCACCGTCGGCGGGGACGGATCCGTCGGGAGTGCATCGGCAGGCAGGCCGATCCGCATGGGCCAGACCGCGCTGTTCGGCAGGGGCGACGTCATCGACCTCGCCGCCGATCCGCGTGGAGAGTCGATGGAGATCTTCGTGCTCGGCGGCAAGCCGATCCGTGAGCCCGTCGCGATGGCCGGACCGTTCGTCATGAACACCAAGTCCGAGGTCGTGCAGGCGTTCGAGGACTACCAGGCCGGGCGACTGGGCGCACCGACCGAGTAAAGGATCGTCAATTGCGGGCGGGCGGCGCCAGTCGTCGTACCGCCCGCATCGGGATCTCCAGCCAGGTAGGCCGGTTACGCGCTTCGTACACCGCTTCGTAGGCGGCTTTGTCCAACTCGTACGCACCCAGCAGTGCCTCGGTGGCGCGCGGATCCTCCCCGGTCACCGAGGCATACCCCTCGCAGAACGCAGCGGAGTTCTGCTCCACCCACCTCGACGCAACTGCCTCGTCCAGCCCGGCTCCGTCCGGCCCGGCACCATCCACGAGCAGATGGTGTGCGGCGTAGTCGAAGGACCGCAGCATGCCCGCGACGTCCCGCAACGGACTGTCCGGCCGTCGACGTTCCTCCAGCGACTTGGACGGTTCCCCCTCGAAATCGATCAGCAGCCACGTCAGCGGTGTCCGCAGTACCTGACCGAGATGAAGGTCGCCGTGGATGCGTTGCACCGTCGTCTCACCCGAGCGAGCGCGAGCGATCAGTTCACGGGCTGCAGGCAGGCACTCGGCCAACTCCGGCACCACCAGCGCCGCCGCCTCGACCCGCTCGGTGATCTCCTGTACCACCTCGGCTGCCGGACGCCTCGACGTTCCCAACTCCGTCGCCAGATCCGCGTGGACGTGCGCAACGGCCTTGCCCAGTTCGAACGACTCCACCGCGAATCCGTCGGACTCGCCCCCGGCGATCAGATCCGCGACGGACGCAAGGGCAGTCGTCCACCCCTCGGCCGAGTCGACGACGAAATCCTGCGCCATCCCCAGCATCGACAGATCGCCGAACTCTTCCGTCTGAATCCACCCACGCAGCGGCGCGACGTTGCCGCAGCCGGCTTCCGCCAGCGCTCGATGCAGCTCGATATCGGGGTTCACACCCGGTGAAATACGACGAAAAAGCTTGAGCAGCAGCACTTCGCCGAGCACAACCGACGTATTGGACTGTTCTGCACCCAGTACTCGACCGGCCAACCCGGAATCCACCGAATCGTCGGCGAGCGTCTCGAATTCGATGCGCCCGATCGACGCCGAGTCCGCAAGCGCGTCACCGTACAGCGGGATGATCGCCGGATCCCGCAAACCGTCGTACACGACGACGTCGTAATCCGGAAGCGGAAGTTGCCAGGCAGCCACCTCGTCGGGGGCGCTGCTGCGAAACCCCAACGGAACCTGATACCGCTGCACCTGTGGACTCTGCGCGAGCGGAGCGTCGAGCCCGATGTCCACCAGCAGATGCTCGGCCGTCACGTCGGAACGGGCGCCGATGCGCACGCGTTCGACGATGTCGAGGGAAACGACCGGTGTGCCCTTCGCGGCGAACCAACGCTGCTGCGGAATCCAGGTGAGCAGTGCCGTCTCGAGATCCACCGTGGTCACGCCCGTCGACTCGATCATGAAAAGTGTGCCGCCTTCGCTCGGTATGCCCGAAGTTCGATGTGCCCCGCAGTCCGATGTGCACCGCAGTTCGATGTGCACCGCAGTTCGATGCACCCGAACCCTATCGACCCTTACCCAGCGTCGCATTCGCTCACACATGGCCCCTTTCGTCGCGCGAAAGTTATGCGAGGACAGTTCCGAGGTTCGAGCGCGCTCCGTAGAGTGGTCTCATGTCCGCTCCACGACGTAGTCCGCACCAACCCTCGATCCCGCACATCGACATCCATCGCGCCGGTGATCGCCTGAAAACCCGTGTGGCATGGCTGGACTCGAAACATTCCTTCTCCTTCGGCCAGCACTACGACCCGGACAACACCCACCACGGCCTGCTGCTCGTCAACAACGACGACATCGTCTCTCCCGGGCAAGGATTCGACAGCCACCCACACAAGGACATGGAGATCGTGACCTGGGTGACAAAAGGGTCACTGGTTCACCAGGATTCGATCGGACACTCCGGCGTCATCTATCCCGGTCTGGCGCAACGGATGAGCGCAGGCCGCGGCATAATGCATTCCGAGAAGAACGATTCCTGGCGCATCAGCGGTGACACCCACCAGGAGCCGGTCAGATTCGTCCAGATGTGGGTTGTTCCGGACACGCCCGGTCTCGATCCCGGTTACGAGCAACTCGAGGTGCACGACGAATTGTTACGCGGCGGATTGGTACCCGTCGCATCCGGAATGAAGAAGCACGACGGCCACGCCGCGATCAGAATCAATCAGAAGGCGGCAGCACTGCACGTCGCTCGCCTACAACCCGAACGGCCCATCACACTCCCCGAAGCCCCGTTCCTCCACGTCTTCGTCGCACAGGGCACCGTGCAGGTCGAGGGAGTCGGGGAACTGTACGAAGGGGACGCCATACGGATGAGCGATTCCGGTGGGCAGCGCATCCAGTCGTACGAACACGCGGAAATCCTGGTCTGGGAAATGCACTCCCGCCTCGGCTTCTGACACGCTGCCTTCGACACCATTCACGCAACCACAACGGGGGGACACCACATGACCTATCCGCCACCTGGAGACCAGCAACCCGGCAATCAGCCATCGGGTGACTACCCGCGACCGCCCGGTGACTACCCGCCACCGCCCGGCAACTACCCACCACCGGCGAGCGGATATCCCCCGCCACCCGGCAACTACCCGACGGGTGAGTATCAGCCCGGGGGCTACCAGTCGGGTGGCTACCAGCAGCCCGGGCAGTACCCGCCGTCGACGCCGAAGAACACTCTGGGCACGATGGCGCTCGTCGCGGCGATCATCGGCGTACTGACGTTCTGGTCGGTCGTCGGCGGGATCATTCTCGGCCTGCTTGCGGTGGCGTTGGGGTTCGTGGCGAGATCGCGAGTGAAGAAGGGCGCCGCGACCAACGGAACCGTGTCGTTGGTCGCGATCATTCTGGGTTTCGTCGCCGCAGCGCTGTCCGTTGCGCTGATCGCCTTCGGTGTCAGCTGGTTCAGCAACGTCGGCGGGCAGGAGTTCGTCGACTGCATGAACGACGCAGGCAGCAGCCAGTCCGCCAAGGACCAGTGCAGCGACAGATTCCAGCAGAACATCGAGGACCGATACCGCTAGCGAGTCCCTCCGCACGTCGGTTCCCCTGCCGGGTGCTCACGTGCGGAGGGAACCGATGTCCACGACCTGATTGCCGCCCCGATGCTTCGCCTCGTACATCGCGACGTCGGCCCGACGCATCAACCCGGTGACGGTCCGAACCGGGTCGGATTCGGTGGGCCTGACATGTGCGAGCCCGACACTGACCGTCAGAGGGCATGCGTCCTGCGGTGAGTGCAGTCGACTGCGCAACCACTCGGCGATCGATCTGGCCTGTTCCAGACCCACCTTGGCGACCACGGCGAACTCCTCACCGCCGGTACGCGCAACGAGCAGATCGTCGACGCGGAGCCGCCGGGCGATGAGCTGCAACGCCACGTCGCCCGCCTGGTGGCCGAACCGGTCGTTGATCGACTTGAACCGGTCGACGTCGATGACCATCACGGACACGTCGGGTGCAGCACCGAGGAACTGAGCGACCTTCTCGTCGAGCCCGCGCCGGTTCTGCAGCCCGGTCAACGGGTCGGTTCTGGCGCCGTCGGCGTCGATCCGAAGACTGAGCAACACCGATTGCAGAAACACCGGCGCCGCGAACATCACCGGCAGCAACACCACCAGCTGCGATACCGCCAGACCGTGGTCCAAGTGCGGGGTCGTCATGATCAGCACGAACATCAGCGCGACGGTGCACGCCGACCATCCGAGATGCATCAACAGCACCCGCGGACTGTGAAAGATCTGCACGTAGACACCGGTGGCGGCCAACAGCGCGCATCCGGGAAACGACATCTGGATCGAGCCGTAGGACAGCAACGCGAGAGTGGTCCCGACGTCGGCGTAGATCACGAACATCAGCGAGCGGTGCTCGTGCGGCCACGGCCCGCGAATCCAGAGCAGCCCCAAGGCGAACGACGAGACGGTTCCACCGATGATCACGGCATCGGCCACCGTCGAGGTGGGAGGAACCGCAGTGAGGTACGTCGTGATGGCGGCGAGGCCGAAACACAAACAGCTCAAACCGACGCCCACCCGGTACGCAGTGAGTGCACCGTGCCCGTCGAAGTAATGGACCATCCAGTCGTAGCTGTAGGACTGACGCCACCATCTGCGCAGAAACGTCACCAGCACGTCTCCTTTGCGCCCGAATATGGAACCAACTCCGCGGTCCGGTTGCGAGAGATGGTAACCGCTCGGGCTCAACCACGAAGATCGCGGTGCTCGAAGGCGACGACCCCGGCCACGAGGCCGACTGCCGACACGGCAACGAGCCACATTAGTGGCACCACCTCGACGGCACCGCCGGGAAGATGCGGCAGGTGCGTGAACGGAGACAGATCGAGCACCAGCTGGGGAAGACCGACCACCGTTCCCACCTGCCCCAGCATCACGAACACAGCCAACAGACCCCAGACGGCCGCCGAGAACCGAGGGACGAACCCGAACAGAACGATGCCCGACGCCGTCAGGACCCACACTGCGGGCAGTTGGCTCACCGCCCCGGCGAGCACTCCCGGCAGCACTGACCGGACGTCGACCACCGACATCCCGTACGGAACCCCTGCCGCGAAGCCGACGACCGTCATCGCGACGGCCGGGCCACCGAGCGCGAACACGAGTGTGCTCACCAGCCACCGAGTGCGCCCGACACTCCCGGCCAGTACCACCTCCGTGATCGACGACTCCTCGTCGGCGTGCACGCGCAACACCGACGAGATGGACATGGCCGCCGCACCGATTCCGAGGATGCTCAGGGCCGTCGCCAGGAACGAGTCGACCAGAGAGGACCCACCGAACTTGCTCAGCGCGTCGCCGATTGCCGCGCTTTCACCCAGCTGGCCCTGCACGCTGTCCGCGGCACTGCCCAGCACGGCCGCGATCACCGCGAGTCCGACGGTCCACGCCAGCAGGGTGCCGCGTTGCGCGCGCCACGCCAAGCCGAACACACCCTGCATCGACGTTGACGGCTTGCCGTCGCGCACCGCCACCAGACCGGCGCCCAGGTCACGCCGAAGTGCCAGCGCGAACGCGAGCCCGGCTGCGACCGTCGCCGCTGCAGCTGGAAGCACCAGTACCCACCACCGTTCGTCGGCGAACGGTCGTAGCTGTGACGACCACCCGATCGGCGACAGCCACGACAGCGTCCCGGAAGACCCTGAAGTTCCTGATGTTCCCGCATCACCGACGGCCCGCAGCACGAACGCCGCCGCCAGCACCGAGATCGCATAACCGCGCGCCGCACGCGCGTTGGACCCGACCTGCGCGGCAACGGCAGCGACCCCGACGAACACGACGCCCACCGCGGCGATCGACAGCCCGAACGCGACGCTGCCGCCCACCGGGAATCCCGAGGCCGCGAGCGCTGTCGCGGCGATCGCCGCCGTCAGCACCACACCCGTCGTCGCCAAGGCCATCGCCGCGCACAGCCCGGCGCGTCGGCCGATCGCCGTCGAACCCACCAGCTCGGTGCGGCCTGTGTCTTCTTCCGCCCGGGTGTGCCGGACGACCGTCAGCAGCGCTGCGAGAGGGACGAGCGTCAACAGAATTCCGGAGCGCCAGGTCACCAGCGCGCCCAGATCGTCGCCGAAGATCGGTCCGACCAACGCCAGCTCGGCGGGTGTGTGTGCGGTTGCCTCGTAGAACGCCTGCCGATCTGCCGCCGTCGGGTAGAGGCCTTCGAAACTGACGGCGTAGAGCAACGGCACCAAGCCGATGGCCAGCACCCACAGCGGCAGGATCACCCGGTCGCGTCGGGCGAACAACCGGAGCAGCGCCGCCGTCCCGTTCACGACTGCGCCGCGTAGTACTTCAGGAACAGGTCCTCCAGCGTGGGCGGCGAGCTGACGATGCTGGTGATCCCCAGCGCAGCCAGCCTCGTCATCAACTCCGGCAGTTCAGCGGACGTCACCCGGCAGGTCAGGCGGTGCCTGTCGACCTCGATCACCCCGGGCACACCGGCATTGGGCAGACCAGCATCGGGCAGGGTCTCGACGACGACGGTGACCGTCGTGTGCGTCAGATGCCTCATGTCCTTCAGCGATCCCGTGTCGACCGTTCTGCCCTCACGGATGATCGTCACTCGCTCGCACAGCTTCTCGACCTCCGACAGGATGTGCGAGGACAGCAGCACCGTCGCGCCGCGGGCCGACGCGTCGGCGACGCATTCGGCGAAGACCTGCTCCATGAGCGGGTCCAGACCGGATGTGGGCTCGTCGAGCAGAAGCAGTTCTGCGTTCGACGAGAACGCCGAGACGAGCGCGACCTTCTGGCGGTTTCCCTTGGAGTACGTGCGGGTCTTCTTCGTCGGATCGAGCGAGAACCGCTCCAGCAGGTCCGCACGTCGCCGTGGATCGAGGCCACCGCGCATCCGCGCGAGGACGTCGATCACCTCACCACCGGTCAACGACGGCCACAGCGTGACGTCCCCCGGAACGTACGCCAGGCGGCGATGCAACTCCACCGAGTCGGCCCAGGGGTCCTTCCCGAACACCGACACCTCCCCGGAGGTGGCACGAACGAGCCCCAGCAACACGCGGATGGTGGTCGATTTTCCCGCACCGTTCGGTCCGAGAAAGCCGTGCACTTCGCCCTGCTCGACACTCAGATCCAGGCCCGCCAGGGCGAGCGACGCGCCGAAGGTCTTCCGCAGTTCCCTGACGTGCACCACCATGGACGAGCTCCTGCCTCTGCAGTCACGACTCGAAGGCCACTTTCTGGCGATGAGTGTAAAGATGGAATGCATGACAGTTGTGGATTCTGGACAGGCGAACTCTGGTATCGACCTCAGCTACACGGACGCGGGCACTCGCGCGCAGGACGATCTGTTCGTTCACGTCAACGGCAAATGGCTGGACGAGTACGCCATTCCTGCGGACCGGGCCGTCGACGGCGCGTTTCGGACGCTGTACGACAAGGCGGAAGAGGACGTACGCACGATCATCCAGGAGAGCGCGGCGTCGCACCCCCCGGTCGGAACCGACGCACAGAAGATCGGTGACCTCTACTCGAGTTTCCTCGATGCCGACGCCGTCGAGGAAGCCGGCCTGACGCCCATCGCCGACGAGCTCGCTGCCGTCGCCGATGCGGGTGACCTGGTCACCCTCGCCGAGGTACTCGGTTCGTTGCAGCGCACCGGGATCGGCGGCGCCATCGGCCACTACGTCGACACCGACGCCAAGGATTCCTCCCGATACCTCGTGCATTTCTCGCAGTCCGGCATCGGTCTGCCCGACGAGTCGTACTACCGCGAGGAGGGGTACGCCGACATCCGCGACGCCTACGTCGCGCACATCGAGAAGATGTTCTCGATCGCCGGGCTCTCCTACGACGCCCGGAAGGTCGTCGACCTCGAGAAGAAGCTCGCCGCGGGCCACTGGGACGTCGTCGCGCGTCGTGACGCGGAGAAGAGCTACAACCTGGTCGACTTCGACACTCTCGTGAAGAACGAACCCGGATTCAACTGGACCGCATGGATTTCCGGACTCGGCGGTACCACGGAGCAGTTCGCCGAGATCGTCGTGCGGCAGCCTCCGTTCCTGTCCACGTTCACCGGACTGTGGGTGTCCGAGGACATCGAGGACTGGAAAGCGTGGCTCGCCTGGCGCATCGTGCACGGCCGTGCGCCGTACCTGACTGCCGCGCTGGTCGACGAGAACTTCGCGTTCTACGGAAAGAAGCTGAGCGGCACCGAGGAGAACCGGGAGCGCTGGAAGCGCGGTGTCTCGCTGGTGCAGGACCTGCTCGGCGAGTCCGTCGGCAAGCTCTACGTCGAGCGTCACTTCCCCGCGGATGCCAAGGCGCGCATGGAGGTTCTCGTCGCGAATCTGCGTGAGGCCTACCGTCGCAACATCACCGATCTCGAGTGGATGAGCCCGGAGACCAGGCAGAAGGCACTGGACAAGCTCGAGAAGTTCACCCCGAAGATCGGGTACCCGGATCGCTGGCGCGACTACTCCGCCGTGGAGATCGACGCGAGCGACCTGGTGGGCAACTACCGACGCGGATACGTCGCCGAATACCAACGTGATCTGGACAAGCTCGGCGGCGAGGTGGATCGCGACGAGTGGTTCATGACGCCGCAGACCGTGAACGCGTACTATAACCCCGGCCTCAACGAAATCGTCTTTCCCGCAGCGATTCTCCAGCCCCCGTTCTTCGACTCCGGTGCCGACGACGCCGCGAACTACGGTGGAATCGGAGCCGTCATCGGCCACGAGATCGGCCACGGTTTCGACGACCAGGGCGCCAAGTACGACGGCGACGGCAACCTCGTGGACTGGTGGACCGATTCGGACAGAACCGAATTCGGCAAGCGCACCACCGCACTGATCGACCAGTACAACCAGTTCGAACCGAAAGCGCTCCCCGGCCACAAGGTCAACGGCGAGTTCACGATCGGTGAGAACATCGGCGACCTCGGTGGCCTGTCCATCGCTGTCGCCGCGTACAAGATCGCGCTGGACGGCAAGGACGCTCCGGTGCTCGACGGGCTGACCGGTCTGCAGCGAGTGTTCTTCGGCTGGTCGCAGGTATGGCGAACGAAGGCACGCGACGAGGAGGCGATTCGCAGGCTTGCGGTCGATCCGCACTCGCCGCCCGAGTTCCGCTGCAACGGCGTAGTGCGCAATCTGGACAGTTTTCACGAAGCGTTCGATGTGAAGCCGGGCGATGCGTTGTACTTGGATCCACAGGAGCGGGTCAGGATCTGGTAACCACGTGAGTGGAAATGTAGTGCCTTCGGGTCGCTCCGCAGGCTCCGCTCCTGCCCCCTGGCCTACATTTCCACTCACAACGGAGGGGGACGACGTGAAGAACAGAATCAGGTGGATCGCAGCACACGGTCTCGTGCGGTACGGGGCCAAGAAGGCCGCCAAGGCCGGTGACCTGCAGGCCAAGCTGGTCGTCGATCCGGAGACCCGCGCGAATCCGCGGCAAGTGTTCGAGAAGATTCGCGCCACCGGTCCCCTCGTCAAGACGCGAATCTCCAACATCACGGTCACCCACCGCGTGGTCCACGATCTGCTGCGCTCGGACGATCTCCGAGTCACCGAGATCGGCGCCAGCCTGCCGAGTCCGCTTCGGTGGATCGAGAAGCGAACCAGGTCCAAGGCTCTTCATCCGCTGAAACCGCCCTCCCTGCTGTCGGTCGAACCGCCCGAGCACACCCGGTACCGAAAGCTCGTGACCTCGGTGTTCACCCCTCGTGCGGTCGCCCGTATGCGAGAGATGGTGCAGGAGAAGGCCGACAGTCTGCTCAGCGAGCTCGCCGCGGCAGGTCCACAGGTGGACATCGTGCACGAGTACTGCGCGCAGCTGCCCGTCGCCGTCATCAGCACCATCCTCGGAGTCCCCGACAAGGACCGGCAACGGGTGCTCGAATTCGGGGAGATGGCCGCCCCGAGCCTGGACATCGGGCTGTCCTGGGAGCAGTTCAACCGCGTCGAGGACGGCCTGGCGCAGTTCGACGCCTGGCTTGCCGGCCACCTCGCGGAACTGCGCCGCAACCCCGGCGACGACCTGATGAGCCAGCTGATCAGGGCCGAGGAGGACGGCGTCGGACTCGACGACGAAGAACTGCGGGCAACGGCAGGCCTCGTACTCGCGGCGGGCTTCGAAACGACCGTGAACCTACTCGGCAGCGGGATCCGGCTCCTGCTCGACAACCCGAACCAACTCGAAATTCTGCGCAACGACCCGTCGCACTGGCCGACGGCCGTGGACGAGATGCTTCGCCTCGAATCACCCGTTCAGCTGACCGCACGGATGGCAAAGCACGACGTAACGATCGAAGGAGTGCCGGTCTCGGAAGGCGCGCTGGTGATTCTCGTCCTCGCCGGCGCGAACCGAGACCCCGATGTCTTCGACGACCCGTACCGCTTCGACGTCACCCGAGCCAACGCAGGTAAGCATCTGTCGTTCTCCGGCGGCAGGCACTACTGCCTCGGCGCGTCCTTGGCGAAGGCGGAAACCGAAGTCGGCCTGAAGACCCTCTTCGACAAATTCCCTCACCTGCGGCTCGCAGGTGAGGGAGTTCGCCGCGACACCCGAGTCCTGCACGGCTGGGCGTCGCTGCCGGTGGATCTGGGGCAGCCCGCTACAGCCGATCACCCGTCGTAGCGGAGAAGAAGAACACCTCGTCGAGCTTCGGGACGAGCAGAACGGTCTCGGCCAACCCGACGGACAACCGGCGGTCGACGCGTACCGACACCCGGCCGGACTGCGTGCTCCAGTCCGAACCGAGCGGTGGAGCGCCGTACAGGAACGACTCGGCGCCCAGCTCCTCGATCAGTTCGACCGCCACCGCAACAGCTCCAACACCCTTCCCGACGAGATCCCACGACTCCGGCCGGATTCCGACCGTCACGCGGGGATCCTGCGTGGGAGCGGGGATGCGCACGTCGCCGACCACGGCGGCGCCGTCGACGACCGGGGCGTCGATCAGGTTCATCCCGGGCGAGCCGATGAACGACGCGACGAACGTGTTGACGGGGTTGTCGTACAGCTCCCGCGGCGACGCGATCTGCTGCAACTTGCCTGCCTGCAGCACCGCGACTCGGTCACCCATCGTCATGGCCTCGACCTGATCGTGCGTCACGTACACCGTCGTGGTGCCGAGCCGCTTCTGCAATCCGGCGATCTGCGCCCGGGTACTGACGCGCAGTTTGGCGTCGAGGTTGGACAGCGGCTCGTCCATGCAGAACACCTTGGGCTGCCGGACGATCGCACGGCCCATCGCCACCCGCTGACGCTGACCACCCGACAGCTTGCCGGGTTTACGGTTCAGCAGGGGCTCGAGTTCCAGCATCCTCGCCGCATCGAGCACACGAGCAGCTGTGTCCGCCTTGCTCATTCCCGCGTTGCGAAGCGCGAAACCCATGTTGTCCCCGACGGTCATGTTGGGGTACAGCGCGTAGTTCTGGAACACCATCGCCACGTCCCGCTCACGAGGAGCGAGCGACGTGACGTCGACGCCGCCGATGTCGATGTGGCCGCTCTCGACCGACTCCAGACCGGCCAGCATCCGCAGGCTCGTCGATTTGCCGCACCCCGACGGGCCGACGAGAACGATGAATTCACCGTCGGCGATATCGAGTTCGAGCGAGTCGACGGCCAGCGTGTCCGCCCCCGGGTAGCGGTGCGATACGCCCGCGTAGTGAACCCCTGCCATTACGACGGGAGGTTCGGGGTGATCTGGCGGTCGATGATCTGCTGCAGCTGATCCTGAACACCGGCGAACGTCGTTGCGACATCGGCATTCTGCAGTGCGATCTGCTCGAGGCCCGTACCGATGATCTTGTCACCACCGGGAACGAAGACACGTGCGTAGTCCTGCGACCGCGTCCGAGCGAGCTGGTCGACGGCCGTCTTGGCGTTCGGGTTGGCGGCGAGGAACTCGATCTCGCTCGGATCCTCCTGCGCGGACTTACGGACCGGCATGTACCCGGTGTTCTGCGAGAAGTACGACGTACTCGCTGCATTGGTGAAGAAGTCGATGAACTTCAGCGCATTGACCTTGCGCTCCTCCGAGATCTTCGACGGGATGGCGAGGCCGGCTCCACCCGTCGGGCAGCCCGGTTGTCCGTCGGCTGCAGGCAGGAATGCCGTGCCGAAGTCGAACGCCGCGTTCTGGGTGATGCCGGACAGGTCGCCGGTGGACGCGATCGTCGACGCGATGATTCCCGCACCGAAGTCGTTGGCGATGTCGTTGGAGACGGCCGCGTACTTCTTGGTGTGGATCATGTCCTTGAGGAACTGGCCGGCGGCAAGGGTGTTGGGGTCGTCGAACTTCAGGGTGAAGCCGTCGGAGTACGCACCGCCGAACGTCCAGATGGGGCCCTCGAATGTCCACCCCAGGTAGTCCACCGCATTGCCCCAGCCGTGGGCCAGCTTGCCACCCCCGACGACGGCTTGGATGCGCGGGCCCCACTCGTCGAATTCCTGCCAGCTGGCCGGTCCGCGATCCGGAAGTCCCGCCTGCGCCCAGACGTCCTTGTTGTAGTAGAACAGCGGGGTCGAGCGTGCGTACGGCAGCGCCCAGTGGTTGCCGTTCCAGTTGTAGTCCGCAAGAAGAGAATCGACGTAGTCGCTGGAATCCACACCCGCGGCGGAGAAGTGTTGATCGAGCGGCTCGATAGCGCCGGTGAGCGCGAAGTTGAACCACCACACGTCGGAGAGGACCACCACGTCGGGGACGTCGTTGCCGGACAGCGAGGCGTTGAACTTCTGCGCCACTTCCTCGTAGTTCTTGCCACCATCGATGAGATTGACCGTCAGACCGGGGTTCTCGGCCTGGAAGCGGGAGATGAGCTCGCGCTCGAACTCCTGCGACTTGCCGGGGTGGCTGGACCAGAAGTTGATGGTGTTCGCGTCGCCCGATCCTTCGGATCCGGACGAGCTGGTTCCCGGGCTGCTGCACGCAGCCAGGGCGGCGGCAGCGGCCGCTGCACCGGTGAGCGTGAGGAATCCGCGGCGATTGATGTTGGCCATGTGTTTCTTTCTCCTGACGAGGTAGAGCGAATCAACCTTTGACCGCACCGGAGGTGAGGCCTTTGATCATGTGGCGTTGCAGGGCAAGGAAAACGACGAGAATCGGAAGGATGGTCAGGATGGTCGCCGCCATCACTGCGCCCCAGTTGGTGTATCCCTCACTGTTCTGCAGCAGCGTCAGGCCCACCGGTAGCGGTGCGACGGACGAATCGTCGGACATCAGGAACGGCCAGAGGTACTCGTTCCACTCGTTCACGATCGTGATGATCGCGAACGCCACCATGGTCGGTCCGGAAAGTGGGAGCACCACCCGGAACAGCAGCCGGAAAGGGCCTGCTCCGTCCATTCGTGCCGCTTCGATGATCTCGGCGGGCAGCGACAGAAAGTGATTGCGCATCAGGAAGGTCCCGAAGGCGACGCCGGCAAGCGGGATAATGATGCCCTGGAACGTGTTTCGCCATCCCAACTCGGAGATCAGCGAGTAGTTGGAGATGACGGTGATCTGATTGGGCACCATGAGGGCGGCGATGATCACCAGGAACACGATGTTCTTGCCGGGGAAGCGCAGGAACACCAAGCCGTATGCACTGAGAACGCCGAGAACGAACTTGATCGATGCCACGATACTGGTGATGATCACCGAGTTGCGCAGGTACGTGAAGAACGGAACCTCCGTCGTCGCCTCGGTGTAGTTCTCCGGCCGGAAGGAACCCGGCCACCAGGTGACGGGTTGGACGTAGATGTCGCCGCGTTCCTTGAACGAGGTGACGAGGATCCAGAACAGCGGCAGCCCGATCATCAACAGCACGAGAACCATTGCAATGTAACCGAACACCGTCGACAGGCTGCGCTGACGCTGTGGATCCTTCGGTGCGCTACGAGGCGCCTGGGAGGTGTCGGGTTTCGATGTCACGGTCATCGCTGATCGTCTCGATCCATGATGCGAACCTGCACGAGCGTGACGATCAGGAGGATCACGAACATGATCGTCGCGACCGTCGCACCGTAACCCGCTCGGAAGTTGCGGAAAGTCTCCTCGTACACCTGGAAGACCATCGTCGTGGTGCCGTTGCCGAGCGGCCCACCTCGGGTCATGACGTTGATGATGTCGAAGACCTGCAGCGAGTTCAGGAGCACGGTGATGGACAGGAAGAACGTCGTCGGACGCAGTTGCGGCAGCAGAACTTTGCGAAACGTCGTCCACTTCGACGCGCGGTCGATCTCGGCGGCCTCCATCAACTCCTTGCGTGTCCCCTGCAGCGCGGCGAGGTAGATGACGAAGGTGTAGCCGAGGTTCTTCCACAGGTAGGTCACCGTGATCATGAACAGTGCCCACGTGGGGTCCTGATAGAAGTCCGGTGACGAGAATCCGATGCGCTGCAGCAGATCCTGCACCAGGCCGAAGTTGGGGTCGAACACGAACTGGAAGGCGATACCGATCGCCGCGCCGGAGATCACGAACGGCGCGAACACGGCAGACCGAACGAAATTGCGGCCCCGTAGCTTTCGGTCCAGAAGTATGGCCAGCACCAGGCCGAGTACCAGTGAACCGACGACGGCGGCAATGGTGAAGATGACGGTGTTGGACACGATGGTCCACGTGTCGTCCCGCGAGAACCATTCTCGATAGTTCGCGAATCCGATGAACGTCGACGTAGGCGAGGACAGATTCCAGTCGTAGAAGCTGAACTGGAAATTCTCGACGAGCGGCCGGTAGGTGAACACCACCAGCAGGGCCAGGTTGGGCCCCAGCAGAATCAGGAAGAGTGCGTAATCACTCCACGGTCTGCCGAAGAACGATTTCCGGCGTGCTGTGGGCAGCACTCGTTCCGTTGTAGTACTCACTGCGGGGACTGTGCTCACCTACCGAGAACGGTTGGTGAACGAATCCCTAACTCAGTCGGTCGTCGAAAAGAAAACAACCCACTGTGGGGGGCTAACGGTTCCAGTCCCCCAGGCCGTCGGAGCCGCTGAGGGTGCCGCCTGCCGTGCCGGTGACGACGACGGGGTCACCCTTCTGCGAGTTCTCGAAGAACCACTTGCCGTCCTCGGTGCTGACGTTGAGGCAGCCGTGGCTGACGTTCTCGTAGCCCTGGGAATCCACCGACCATGGTGCTGCGTGGACGAAGATGCCGCTGTACGAAATACGTGTGGCGTACTCGACGTAGGTGCGGTATCCCTCGGGGGAATCCACCGGCACTCCGTAGGTCGAGGAGTCCATGTACATCTCGCGGACACGTTCGCCGACGATGTAGGTGCCGTTCGGTGTCTCGTGACCGGGCTTGCCGAACGAGGTGGGCATGGTCCTGACGACCTCACCGTTGCGGGTGACGGTGATGGTCTTGGTGGCGTCGTCGGCTGTGGTGATCACCGAGTCGCCGGTGGAGAAGTCCGCGCGTGAACCGCCGGCCTCGACGGTCACCTGGGTGTGCGCCGGGTAGAACTCGTTGGGCAACCACCGCACCTGGGTGTCGTTGATCCAGTAGAAGTGGCCGTCGACGGATGGGCTCGTGGTGACCCGAATGGCGGCCTCGGCGGCGCCGCGGTCCGCAATGGCCTCGTTGAACCGAATGGCGATGGGCTGCGCGACTCCGACGACCTCGCCGTTGGGCGTGATCGACGGATCGGAGAAGTTGGCGGGCGCGAGGCGCTGGATCTGCGGTTCAGGAACAACAGGAAGAACCTGATCGGATGATCCGACGCCGGGGATTTCGGGGCCGCCGGGCCACAACGGCGCTGCGGTGGCGGGCGATACCAGGGTGGCCGCACCGACGGCCGCGATCACCGCTGTCAGAGAGATGCGTGTGACAGTTCGACGAAATGCCATGAGTATTCCGATCCATCCTTCTGTGCTGTGCAGGCTTCTGCTGGGCGCCCGTGCTGTGCCGGCGCGCGACGTCCTCGCCGCAATTAACACACACCCGTACCACCGAGTGCCAATCGTCGCGGTGACTGCACGGTCATTCTGCAGGCTGACCGAGGAGTCCCGCTTTCTTCGCCGCCGACCGTACTTGAAATGCAGATACGACGAACAGGACGCCGAACAGTACCGCGAATACGCCGATCAACCACACGATGCTCAGAATGCCGCTGACCGGGGAGAACACCAGTACGAGGCCGAACAGGAGCTCGACGATGCCGGCGAACAGAAGCATTCCCCAGTGAGATGCGCCCGGCGATGTGCCTGCGACCTTTCGCAGGCGGATGGATCCGGCTATTTCGAGAATTCCACCCATGATCGCCCAGATACCGATGACGAAAACAGCTGCGAGTGCGGTGATGCCCGGCCAGACGAACGCCACGATTCCGGCGACGAGCGAGACGACGCCGCCGAGCAGCCACCACACCCATCCGGATTCGACGCGGCGCGACTGGACGGCTCGGATGATCGCGGAGATGCCGTCGACGATCGCGTAGGCACCGAAGACGACGACGAGTGCCCAGACGGTGACGCCGGGCCACACGAGGGCCACGATGCCGAAGATCACGGCGACGATGCCCCTGAGCAGCACCGCCCACCACAGGTCCTTGCCGATCCTCAGCAACGCATCGGCTCCGTCGCGTTCAGAGAATTCGTAGCGTCCCGAAGGCTCGGTGGTCACGTCGGTTCTCCCTCGTTCATCGCGGTACATAACGGTTGTCGACGCCTCACGGCATCGAGGTCCAGGTGGTGGACCCGTCGGAAACACAGATCTGGCCGGTGCTGAGGTTGACGGCGAATCCGGCGCCCGCCTGGCAGCTGACGCCTTCGGCAACTGTTCCGACGAACGTCTGTCCCCTCGTCAGCGACAACGCAAACGCGAGAGCGCCTGGATCGGGAGAGACGATCGACACGGAGTCCCCGCCGATCGACACGGCGCCGACGGTGCCCGCCGTCGTTTCCGCGGCGGCCACCCCACCGGACCGGGCGACGGACAGCGCGGATCCGCCCGCGTCGGCGCGGGCGAAGGACACTGCGTCGAGTGCGTGTGCGAGAGCGCGGGAGAACTCGTCGACGGTCGATCCGCACGCAGCGGTGCCGTCCACGACGACGGTGTCGACGCCGGGTCGCGCTGTGCACGACAACTCGGCGGCCGACGCGTGCGACGGCGACACGAGAGCCACCGCTGCTCCAGCGAGTACGCAGCCCGTGAGCAGCGCTGTCGATCGGTATCGCCCGTATCCGCCGAACCCTGCCACCGGAGCACCTTTCTGTGAGCGTGATCGGAGATCGTATGTTTGGATTGTGCCACTACGGGGGACCATCTAGCGGGTCTATCCGACCCGTCAGTTCTCCGTCGAGCCACCGGCGGCTCACACAATGCCGCCTCCGACGCCTGTACGAATCGTTGCCCCTGGTCACCGCGGCCCGGGGCCTGTTCTCTCGTATGGGGACGGAACGGCTTCCGCGGATGGGGGTCGAAGTGTTCGACAAGCAAGCGCCGATCGAGCGCGCTGTGGTGGTTGTGCCGGTTCACAACGAGGAAGCACTTCTGGACTCGTGCCTGTCTGCGCTGGTCAGGTCGTGTGAGCAGGTCGACATCGACGTCGACCTCGTCGTGGTTCTCGATTCCTGCACCGACACGTCCGCCGATATCGCCGCGACGTGGGCCGACAAGGTCGACGCGACCGTCCTCACCGTCGCGCGACGCAACGTCGGAGCAGCCCGCGCAGCCGGTTTCCTGTCGGCCACCGGACCAGCAGGCCGAGCACAGGACAACACCTGGTTCGCGACGACCGATGCCGACAGCACCGTCGGACTGGAGTGGATCTCCTCGCACCTCGCTCACGCAGCGCAGGGTGCGCATGCCGTGGCGGGGACCGTCGTCACCGAGCTGGATTCGCCCGCGTTGACTCTGGTGTACGACGCCGGCTACCGCCACACGTCCGGCCATCGCCACGTGCACGGCACCAATCTCGGACTGCGCGCAGATTTGTACTGGACCGTCGGCGGATTCGGCGCACTGACCACCGGCGAGGACGTCGACCTGATGGCTCGCGTCGAACGCGCGGGCGTACCGGTTCTGTACTCGTGCGATTCGCCCGTGCTGACGTCGTCGAGGCGCTCCGGCCGGGCACCCGACGGGTTTGCCGCTCACCTGCAGGATCTCGAATTGGCCATCGCCCGATGACGGTCGACGTTAGCTCGCTCGTCGAGCGTCTCAAGCGATTCGTCGCCGATGAGGCACCTGGAATGCCGCTCCCCGGTTCGGGTTTCACCGACACTCGCTGGTTGACGCTCGCCGGGCTCGGCCGCGAGGACACGGTCCTAGGGCGTCTGGCCGAGGGCCACGCCGACGCAGTGGCCATTCTCGCCGAACTGGGCGGCCCGGCTCCGAGCCGCGGGCAGATCTGGGGTGTCTGGGCGGCGGAACCACCGTCGCCGGTGCTCGAGGCGGCGCAGGGCAAGAACGGGTGGAAGCTCACCGGCGTCAAACCGTGGTGCTCGGGCGCTCATATCGTCACGAATGCCCTCGTCACCGCCCGCGTCGGAGATCGATCGCGGTTGTTCGCCGTCGACATGACCCAGGACTGGTGCTCGCCGATTCCCAACACGTGGCACGCCGTCGGGATGTCTCGAAGCGATTCCGGGACAGTGCGTTTCGACGGTGCGCACGCCGTTCCCGTCGGCGAAGTCGGATCGTACGTCGAACGCCCGGGCTTCTGGCACGGTGGGCTCGGCGTGGCAGCGGTGTGGTTCGGCAGTGCCTGCGCTGTCGCCGACACGTTGCACGCGGCAGCGCAGTCGAGCTCCGATCCGCACACCATGGCTCATCTCGGCGCCGTGGCGGCATCGCTCGGTGCCGCGTCGGCCGCGTTGACCACCGCCGCTGCGGAGATCGACGCCGATCCGACCGACTCCGAGGCCCGCGGCAGCACCAGGGCACGGACCGTCCGCGCGATCGTCGAGAGCGCCGCTACCGACACCATCGACCGCGTGGGCCGCGCGCTGGGCGCCGCCCCGCTGTGCGCGAACGGTGAGCATGCACGCCGCGTCGCCGATCTGACCGTTTTTCTACGCCAGAGCCATGCCGAGCGCGATCTCGCAGCGCTGGGCCAGGAGATCGCGAAGGAAGAGTCGCCATGGTAGCCGCCGCCGAACACACCGACACGCAGGAAACCAGAACGTTCGACACCGTCGACCCGGGCACACCGCTCGAGGTGTGGCAGCAGTGGACACCGTCGTTCCCGCCACTCGATCTCGGTCGATGCCGCGAGATGATCGTCGTCGCGCCCCATCCCGACGACGAAGTGCTCGGTGTCGGTGGCCTGATGTCGCTCGCCGCCGCGTCGGGCATCCGGGTGTCCGTCGTGGCCGTCACCGACGGCGGCGCGTCGCATCCCGGGTCTCCGACGATGTCCGAGGCGCAACTGATCGACGAGCGGCCGCGTGAAGCGAGGCGCGCTCTGACCGAACTCGGTCTCGACGTCGACCCGATCCGGCTCGGCTTTCCCGACGGCGACGTCGCCGCGCACGAGGACGAGCTCGCGCGGGCGCTCACCGAGCTGTTGTCCGGTGGACAGGGCACCTGGTGCCTGACGCCGTGGCGCGGCGATCGTCATCCCGATCACGAGGCGACGGCGCGGGCATGCCTGACGGCGTCGAGACGCGTCGGGATCGCGGTGCTCGAGTACCCGGTGTGGATGTGGCACTGGGCGTGGCCGGATCATCCCGAGGTTCCCTGGGGTCGCGCGCTGGGGATCACTCTGGACGATCGCACTGCCCAGGCGAAAAAAGCCGCGGCACACCGGTTCACGTCTCAGATCCAGGATCTGTCGGACGATCCCGCCGACCGGGCGGTACTTCCGCCGCACATTCTGGCGCGTTTGCTTCGATCCGAGGAGGTGGTGTTCGCATGACGGACGGCACTCTGCAGAAGGACTATTTCGACGACGTCTACGACGGCAACGTCGATCCGTTCCGGCTGGGCGACAACTGGTACGAGGAGCGTAAATACGCTCTGACGTTGGCTGCGCTGACCGAACCGCGATATCGCCGCGCGCTCGAACCGGGCTGTTCCGTCGGAATACTGACCGAGAAGCTGTCCAGCCGCTGCGACGACCTGACGTCCACCGACATCGTCGCCTCGGCGCTGGAGACCACCAGGGCTCGTCTCGACGCGCGCACCGGCGAGTCCAGCGGCCGGGTGCAGCTGCGCGAATGGTCGCTCACGGACTCGTGGGACGAGTTCGACGAGATCGGCCCGTTCGATCTGATCGTGCTCAGCGAGGTCGGGTACTACCTCGGCCCTGCTGACCTACGCGCTGCCCTGGGCCAGGCGGTGGCGCATCTCGAGCCGGGAGGCACGCTCCTCGCGGTGCACTGGCGACACCTCGTCGCAGACTATCCACAGACCGGTGACCAGGTGCACGACGCCATCGGAGCCACCGACGGACTGGTCCGTATGGGCGGTTACGTCGACGAAGATGTGATACTCGAAGTGTTCGCTGCGGAGTCGTCCGCACGGAGCGAGTCGGCGGAGCCGACCGGAAGACCGGAATCGGTCGCACGACGTGAGGGTTTGATATGAGTGGGACTGAGATGAGCGACAGAATGACCAGCGGTGAGACCGCGACGCGCACCTATCGCGGCGGCGCACTCGAGGATCTGCTCGGACCGGACAGTCTGCACACCGACTTCGCCCCCATCGTCGACCTGATGACCCGTGAGGTGATCGGTTACGAAGCCATCGTCATGGGACCCGAGGATTCGGCGTTCCGCGAGCCTGCGGCCCTCGCGTCCGCGGCGCGGGCGATGGACATGACCGTCGACCTCGACCTCGTTCGCTGGGCCGGCGCCGTCGAGGGTGCCGCACGCCTCGATTCGCTTCAGGGTCTGCCGCTGTTCATCGCCATCGACCCGGACACACTGCCGTACCTCCCCGACCGCGGAGACGTCGACGCAGGTTCCGCCGTCCTGCAGCTGGACGAGACCTCACTGATTCGTCGACCCGCGCAGTTGCTGCGCGCGGTGGCCGATGTCCGCAAGCTCGGATGGGCAATCGCCGTCGATCATGTCGGTGTGAAGCCGGAATCGCTGGCACTGCTGCCGCTCCTCGAACCCGACGTGGTCAAACTCGATCGCAGCTTGATCACCCAGCGTCCGAGCCGGTTCACCGCCCGAGTCGTCAACGCCGTCGCCGCGTACACCGAACGCACGGGCGCGATCGTCATGGCGGAAGGAATCGACACCGAGGACGCCGTCGGGACCGCCATCGCGCTGGGCGCACGCGTCGGGCAGGGCCGGTTCTTCACCGAGCAGAACCCCGTTCCGGTGGAGCCGTCGAAGCGACTGTCACCGTTGGATTTCCGCACGTCACCCGAGCGCGGCTCGCTTCCACGTTCCTCGCCGTACCAACTGGCCGCGGCGGGACGCGATTCCAAGCCGTCGACCAAGCGTCTTCTGGTGGAGGTCAGCAAGGGGCTGGAGTCCATTGCCGGCCAGAGCCTGCAGACCGCCGTCATCCTCGGCTCGTTCGAGAGCCGGGAACATTTCACGCCGCTGACCGCGCGTCGCTGGGAGGTCATGGCGACGAGGGCAGCCCTCGTCGGCGCACTCGCCGCGGGCATCGATCCCGAGCCCGCGCCGCGCGTGCGCGGAGCAGACCTCGACCCCGACGACCCGGTACGGCTCGAATGGGTGGTGGTGGTGCTGTCGCCGCACTTCTCGGCGGTACTGGCGGCCAAGGACATGGGAGATACCGGACCGGACATGAACCGGCGATTCTCCTACGTCCTGAGCCACGACCCGCAGCTGACGGTCGACTGCGCGCGAAGTCTGCTGCTGCGGCTTCCGGTGGAACGTACCGGGCTCTGACCGATACCGATCAGCCTTCGGCCTTCTTTTTCGCTCCTGGCTCCACGGCCCTCTTCCTGGTCGTTCCTGCAGGCTCCACTCCTGCGTAGCTCTCGGCGTCGGCGACGACCTTGCCTGCCAGTTCGGCCAGACGCGTGTTGGTCTCCTGCGAGAGCCTGGAGAGCAGCGCGAACGCCTCCTGAGCACCCAACTTGTAGCGCTCCATCAGCATGCCCTTGGCCTGGCCGATGATGTCGCGTGAGGTCAGCGCGGCACGAATCTGCTGTTCCTCCTTGGCGCTGGAGAACGCGATGGCAGCGTGCGCGGCGAACAGCGAGCCGATCGACTCGGCGTCCTCCCCGAACGCGTCGTGACGGGTGGAGTGCAGGTTGAGCGCACCGAAGTTGTAGCCCTCGACGTACAGCTGGAAGCAGATCATGCTGCGCACTCCCAGCGCCGACGCGGCGGCAGCGAACCGTGGCCAGCGTCGGTCGGAATCCATGTCGTCGATCCGGATGGTCCGCTGCTCGACGGCCGACTCCAGGCACGGCCCTTCACCGATCTGCTGCTGAATTGCGTCGCACTGACCGGCGAGGTCACCGGTCAGTGCGGCGCTGTGGACGAATTTGCCGCGGAGCACCGTCGTGATGCTCGCTGCTTCGGCGGCCGGGACGTTCATGACGGCCGATTCGGTGATGGCCGCCAGTGTCCGGTCGGGGTCTCCGTGCTCGCGGCGAAGTTCCCTGGCCACCGCCGCCAGGCGCTGACTCAGATCGAAGTCGGCTCCGGTCGTCGTGGTGACGTCCGCGCCGAGAACCTGCTCACTGATGAGAACCACCTCCGCCGAGATTTTACGACTCAGAGTTCGCTGGGCGCGATGAGCTGGTGCACGTATCGCATTTTGTCCAGCACTGTGGGCGGCAACACGAACGGGTACAGATCCTGGTGGCCCATCGAGCGGTTGATCTGGTTGAGCGCCCAGGACAGCGGTAGCCACCACTCCACGATCTGGTCGAAACCGACGTCGCCCGGTAGTGGGCTGTCCAGCGTCGATCCGGCCGGGGCCATACCGAAGGCTGCCGCGGTGTCGAGCGTGTCACGAATGTGCAGGTAGTGGGCGAACGTCTCGGCCCAGTCCTCCGCCGGGTGCATCGTCGCGTAGGACGAGACGTAATCGTCCTCCCAGTTCTCCGGCGCACCCTCGTTGTAGTGCCGGTCCAGGGCGGCCTGATAGTCGGTGTCCGGGTCGCCGAACAGTTCCTCGAACCGCGGTCGGTGTTCGCCCGTTCCGACGAGGACCATCTGGAAGTAATGGCCGATCTCGTGCCGGAAGTGTCCGACGAGAGTGCGGTACGGCTCGGACATCGACACTCGGAGCTGTTCGCGGTGGACGTCGTCGCCCTCGGCCAGGTCGAGCGTCACCAGTCCGTTGGCGTGGCCGGTCATCACCTGCGTGTTGGCGCTCGACAGCAGGTCGAAGGCGAGACCGGTCTCCGGGTCCTTGTCACGCCCGTCGATCGGGAGACCCAGCTCGGTGAGCTCGAGGATGACCCGACGCTTGTTCGTCTCCGCGTCGGCGTAGGCGACCATCGCGTCGACGTCGTCGTCCGCGGGGCGCGTCCTGGTGAGTCGGCACGAGAAGCAGAGTTCCTCGCCGGTCGAGGTGTCGACGAGCCAGTTGCACCTGGCCGTGCTCAGGTTGGCGCACACCTTCCAGGTGACATCGACATCGCTGCCGGGTGTGGTGATGTCGATCTCGGCGGCGCCGTCACCGTCCGTGTCCGGGAGCGGCAGCAGGGCGCGGGTGGGAAGGTGGAATCCCAGCGCACTGTGGCAGCTGAGGCACAGCGAATTCTCGAACGAGAGTTTCTGACCGCATTTGCGGCAGATCAAAGCACGCATGATCCCGACTTTCATTGCTCAGGTGCCTTGGTCGACTTCAGGCCCACCAATGCTCGACTGCGAATATGACGGTATCCCGTCGGTTTCGGTACGTCGGAGATAACAGAGTAGTCACGATACGGTCACGAGGTGCCGTAACGGTGGAAGCTTTCCTACCGTCGGCGCGTTGCGTGGTGTGCGCAGCGACCGAACACACGCTGCGGAGAGTCAGGTCCACCAGCTGGACCACCGATCGAGGGGATTTCTTCAACCGATGAGCACGCTTGCAATCCCCGGACCCCGCGCCTGATGGCCGACATGACACCGACCGTCTCACCCGTGCGACGGTTGGCCCAGCGCATCACCGACTCCCTCGGCCCGGGACACGGTGCCGCAACTCGCGGTGCAGGCGGTAGTGAGACCCTTGCCGCCGGTTTCCTTCTCGGGGCGACCCTACTCGCACTCCTGTGGGCCAACTCGCCCTTCGGCGACACCTATCAGAGCTTCTGGCACACCGAACTCTCGATCACCGTGGGTGGCCACGGCATCTCGCTCGACCTCGCGCACTGGGTCAACGACGGCTTGATGGCGTTGTTCTTCTTCGTCGTCGGCCTGGAGGTCAAACGCGAATTCGCGATGGGCGAGCTCACCGATCGCTCACGCGCGAGCATCCCGATCGTCGCGGCGCTCGCGGGTCTCGCCATCCCCGCTGTTCTGTTCCTGATCCTCAATCCATCCGGTGAGGCCGCAGGCGCCTGGGGCGTCGTCATCTCCACCGACACCGCGTTCGTTCTCGGCGCACTGGCCGTCATCGGACCGAAGAAGGCCGCCCGCCTACGCATCTTCCTGCTGACGCTCGCCGTCGCCGACGACGTCGGCGCGCTGGCCATCATCGCGTTCTTCTACACCGACAAGGTCGAGATCGTTCCGTTGATTCTGGCGTTCGTCGGTCTGGCCGCGATCGCGCTGCTCCGACGCATGCAGGTGTGGCGCGGGATCGGTTATCTGGTCGTCGCACTGGCCACCTGGGTGGCCTTCCACGAGTCGGGCGTGCACGCCACTCTCGCCGGCGTCATGATCGCACTCATCCTGCCGGTCTACCCGCCGAGGCGCAGCGAAGTGGAACGCGCAGCCGACCTCACCCGAGCGTTCCGCCAGTCACCCAATCCCGAGTACGCCCGCGCCGCGAGGCTGGGCCTGGACCAGGCCGTGTCCGTCAACGAGCGTCTGATGCGGTTGTATCAGCCCTACACCGCGTTCCTGATCGTGCCGATCTTCGCGCTCGCCAATGCGGGCGTCGTCCTCAGCGGCGAGACCCTGCGTGCCGCCGCCACGTCGCCGTTGACGTGGGGCATCGTCGTCGGACTCGTCGTCGGCAAGCTCATCGGAATCACCGGTGCAGCAGCCGTTTTCGCCAGGATGAAACCGTCGGCGCTGGCGCCCGGTCTGACGATCTCGCACATCGCGGGCGGTGCTGCACTGTCCGGAATCGGATTCACGATCTCGCTGTTCATCGTCGACCTCGCCCTCGACGACGAATTCCTCGCCGACCAGGCGCGCGTCGGCGTGCTGGCCGCGTCCGTGGTGGCGGCGCTGCTCGGCTGGCTGCTGTTCCGTATCGACGCGCGCATCCATCCGCCCAAGCAGGAGGTGTCGCATCGGATCCTGCGACCGGTGAACGCCAAGCGCGATCACATCCGTGGTCCCGTCGATGCACCCTTGACCATCGTCGAGTACGGCGATTTCGAATGCCCGTTCTGCAGCAAGGCAACCGGAAGCATCAAGGAGGTCCGAGCCCACTTCGGTGACGACGTCCGATACATCTTCCGGCACTTGCCCCTCGACGATTACCACCCGCACGCGCGCTACGCAGCCCACGCCAGCGAAGCCGCGTCGGCGCAGGGGAAGTTCTGGGAGATGGCGGACGTCCTGTTCGCGAACAGCGACGCACTCACCCCCGACGACATCGACGACTATGCCGAGGATCTCGGTCTCGACATGGACCGGTTCTCCGAGGACCTACGTACCGGCGATTACGTGGTTCGGGTGGAGGACGACGAGCTCGACGCCGCGTCGAGCGACGTCGAGGGCACGCCGACGTTCTATCTCGGCCGCGGGGACACCGACTTGATCCGGCACACCGGGCCCTACGATGCCGCCTCGCTCATCCGGGAACTGACGCAGCTCCGCACCTCCTCGACGTGACGCGGCTCCACTCACAGACGGTTGCCGTCGTCGTCCCAGTGCTCGGCGACTTTTTTCGACGGTTGAACGCGAGGAGGTTCGCCGGGCATCTTGGGGTAGTCGGGCGGGAAGTTGAGTTCGCCGCCCGGCAGGGTGTCCCAGAGTTCCAGCAGCGGGTCCAGCGAGTAGGCCTGCTCGTCCATGTCCGCCCACGGATCGCCGTCGGACAGGTAGTCGGGGATCGTCACCAGGTTGTACTCGCGAGGGTCGGAGATCCCGGCCAGGTGCGCCCACGTCATCGGCGTGCTCACGGGCGCACCGGTCTTCGCCCGTAGGCTCCACGCGCTCGCGATGGTCCGATCCCGGTTGTTCTGGTTGAAGTCCAGGAAGATCCGTTCCCCGCGCTCTTCCTTCCACCAGTTGGTCGTGACCCCGTCGTCGCGGCGCTCCAGCTCACGTCCCAGCCCGATGGCGGCGTGCCGCACCTGCTCGAACGTGTACGACGGCGTGATCCTGACGTAGATGTGGATGCCGCGGTTGCCGCTGGTCTTGGGGTATCCCTTCAGCCCCAACTCCTCCAGCAGTTCACGGGTCACCTCGGCCACGCGCTGCGCGTCGGCGAACGTCGTCCCGGGCTGCGGGTCGAGATCGAGCCGCAACTCGTCGGGATGGTCGACGTCCGGGCGTCGCACCGGCCAGGGATGGAACGTCAACGTGCCCATCTGCGCGGCCCACACTGCGGACGCCGGTTCACCGGGGCACAGTTCCTCCGCGGTCCGGCGGCTGGGGAAGGCGATCTTCACGGTCTCGAT
This sequence comes from Rhodococcus sp. 114MFTsu3.1, assembly GCF_000383555.1. Taxonomy (NCBI): domain Bacteria; kingdom Bacillati; phylum Actinomycetota; class Actinomycetes; order Mycobacteriales; family Nocardiaceae; genus Rhodococcus; species Rhodococcus sp. 114MFTsu3.1. Next base: position 120,238 of record NZ_KB911554.1, read on the forward strand.
CCAGTCGGGAGCGCCCTTGGGCAGCCGCTTCTGATAGAAGCCGTCGCCCTCCTTGTCCTGCGGGCCGAGGGCGAGACGCATCCCGTCGCGGAAACCGTCGGGCCACCGTTCCATCGCGGTCGGTCGAGTGCCGATCGCTCTCAACAGTGGTTCACCGACGGCGGCGAAGTACTCGCACACCTGCAGTTTCGTGATCTCCGGCGTGATGTCCGTTGCCTCGTAGATCACGCGGTCGGGGCTCGAGACTCGTACCTCGCGGTCACCTGCCTGCACGAACGCGGGCGGTGTCTTCGCTGCCATCTTATTTGCCCCCGGCGATCACGTCGGCCACGTCGTAGCTGACGGGCACTTCCAGCTGTTCGTAGGTGCAGGACTTCGGATCCCGGTCCGGTCGCCACCGTAGGAAGCGTGCGGCGTGCCGCAGACGGTCGCCTTCCATCTGGTCGTAGGCGACCTCGATGACCCGCTCGATGCGCAGCGGCACCCAACTGCGGTCCTTGTTCGACGTCCACCGGTTGGCTTCGGCCGATTTCGGTTCTTCCCCGGTGCGCAACGGCTGCAGTTCTTCGAGGATTTCGACGCGCCGCTTGTCGGTGAACGCCGACGCGCCGCCGATCATCCGAAGCTCGCCGTTGTCGTACAGGCCGAGCAGCAACGATCCGATTCCGTTGCCGGATTTGTGCACTCGGTATCCGATCAACGCGCAGTCGGCCGTTCTGGCGTGTTTGATCTTGATCATCTCGCGCTTGTTCGGCAGGTACAGCCCGTCCAGTTTCTTGGCAACGACTCCATCCAGCCCAGCGCCTTCGAAACGCTCGAACCAATCCTGCGCGGTCGCCGCGTCGTCCGTCGTGCTGGTGACCTGGCAGCGATCACCGCCTGCCATCACCTCGAGCAGCTTTGCCCGACGGACGGAGAACGGCTCACCCGTCAGGTCGGTCGAACCGATCGCCAGAAGATCGAACGCGACGAACATCGACGGTGTCTTCTCCGCGAGCATGCGCACTCGCGAATCGGCGGGGTGGATGCGCTCGGACAACGCGTCCCAGTCCAGCCTCGTACGCCCGTCCCGCTCCCGCGGCACGACGATCTCACCGTCGACGACGATCTTGTCCGGCAGTTCCGCCAGGACGGCCGAGACCAGCTCGGGGAAGTAGCGGGCGAGGTCCTTGCCGCCACGCGACCCGAGGATCACCTCGTCGCCGTCGCGGAAGACGATGGCACGGAAGCCGTCCCACTTGGGCTCGTACGACCATGCGGGCTCTTCGCCCTCCGGCTGTGCGGGGACGGTCTTGGCGGCTTTGGCCAGCATCGGTTGCAGCGGCCACGCGATCGGGAGGTCCACGAGAGCAATACTGCCCTAGTGGAACCGCCGAGGAGTACCTTCTTTCGCTGCAGGTAATCGTGAATGTCCGCCTCAGCGTTCACTCGAGCCACACCTGGTCTCACGAAATCGGGACGGACGGGATATTTTTGATCCGATTCTTGTCGTGCTCGGGTCCTCACCTTCATAGAACTAAGGAACGGTCAATGCTCTCCCTCAGTGAGAAGTTTCGCGGCGCAGCGATTGCTGTGCTGGCATGTAGCGCTGTCGTGCTCGCAGGCTGTAGCAGCACCGTCACTCCGCGGGCGATCCCGGCCGCCGACGAACTCGTCACCTCGACCACCCAGACCAGCTCGTCTGCGCCCACGACGGGCGAAGCGCCGGCGCAGGAAGGTGAGGACATGGGCGGTGACGTCGACATCGACGTCGAGATCGGTGAATGCGTCGACCTCGGGGGAACTGTCGACGACGCCACCATCGACAATGCCGCGTGCGGAAGCGCCGACTCGAACTACAAGGTGATCGGCAAGGCTCCCACAAACGCCGAGTGCATCTCCGACGCAGACCAGTACTACTACGAGACGTACGCGGACATCGAGCAGGGCGCACTGTGCCTGGACATCGACTGGGTCATCGGCGGCTGCATGGACATTCCGATGGACGACGATCCCGAGCGTATCGACTGCGGATCGCCCGGGTTCGATTCCGTCCGCGTCGTGGAGATCCTCAGTGGAACCACCGACGTCGACTCCTGCGATCTCCAGGCGACGAGCGGTTTCCGTTATCCGGAACGCAACTTCGTCGTCTGCGTCGAAGATCTGTAGATCGGTGCAAGACTTCCGTCATGACGGTGCTTTCATGACGGTGCTTCCATGACGGGGTCCGATTCGGTCCGATTGAAGACTCCGAGGGGACGCTGGATCGTCGCCGCGACGGTTCTGGGGTCCTCGCTGGCGATGCTCGACGCGACCGTCGTGAACGTGGCGCTGCCCGACATCGGCCGGGATCTCGGATCCGGCGTCTCGGGACTGCAGTGGACCGTCAGCGCCTACACCCTGACGTTGGCGTCGTTCATCCTGCTCGGCGGTGCGCTCGGCGATCGCCTCGGCAGACGGACGGTCTTCGTCTGGGGCACGATCTGGTTCGCCGTCGCCTCGGTCCTGTGCGGTCTGGCGCCGAACATCGAGGTACTCGTCGCCGCGCGATTGCTGCAGGGCGTCGGCGCGGCGTTGCTGACGCCGGGAAGCCTCGCGTTGATCTCTGCGTCCATTCATCCCGACGACCGGGGCGCCGCCATCGGCGTGTGGTCCGGTCTCGGCGGTGTCGCGTCCGCCGTCGGGCCTCTGCTGGGCGGGTGGTTGGTCGACGTGGCCGGGTGGCGATCGGTCTTCCTGCTGAACATTCCGCTGGCTGTCGCCGTCGTCCTGGTGGCCGTCAAGCACGTGCCCGAGAGCCGCGACCCTCACGCGGAGGGGAAACTCGATCTCCCCGGTGCAGGTGTCGTCGCCCTCGCGCTCGGCCTGCTCACCTACGGCTTCATCGACGCATCGTGGTGGGTCGTGGCGGCGGGCGTACTCGCGGTCGGAGCGTTCGTCGTCGTCGAGTTGCGGACATCCAATCCGCTGATTCCGCCGTCGTTGTTCGCGTCCCGTGTCTTCCTGGCGGCCAACCTGGTGACGTTCGCCGTGTACGCGGCGCTCGGCGGAGTGTTCTTCCTGCTGATCCTGCAACTTCAGTTGGCACTCGACTATTCGCCGATCGCCGCAGGTGTGGCGACTCTGCCGATCACCGCTCTGATGCTCGTGCTCTCCGCGCGGGCCGGACGGGTGGCGCAGCGCATCGGGCCCCGTGTGCCGATGACTGTCGGGCCGTTGGTCGCCGCCGCCGGACTGCTGCTGATGCTCCGTATCTCGCCGGCCGCGGCGGGAGTTAGGCCGGCATCGACATACCTCGTCGACGTGCTTCCTGCCGTCGTCGTCTTCGGCCTCGGCTTGTCTATCCTGGTCGCGCCGCTCACCGGCGCCGTCCTGGGAGCCGTGTCCACCGACCGCGCAGGAACAGCATCCGGTGTCAACAATGCCGTCGCCAGAACCAGCCAGCTCCTGGCCGTGGCCGCTCTACCTGGCCTCGTGGGAATCGCGGGCGCCGACTACGACCGGCCCCAGACCTTCTCCGACGGCTTCCACACGGCCATGATCGTCTGCGCCGGCCTGCTCGTCGTGGGTTCCCTCATCGCCGCAGTCATGGTCAGGAGTCCTTCTCGCAAGAACCCCACCTACAGCTGCGACCCGTCGTCCCCGGCGCTGAGCCCGAGGGAGCAGATATAGGAGGGCAGGAGTGGAGCCTGCGGAACGACCCGTTGGAGGCAGGAGTAGAGCCTGCGGAAGGACCCGGGTCAGGGGGGGGGGAGGGGCCTGCGGAAGGACCCGGGTCAGGGCAGGAGTGGAGCCTGCGGAACGACCCGGGTCAGGGCAGGAGTGGAGCCTGCGGAACGACCCGTTGGAGGCAGGAGTGGAGCCTGCGGAACGACCCGGATTAGGCTGACCGTTACGGATACAGCCCATATCCGAGATCAGGTCAGGAGAGCTATGTCGACCGAGAACGATTCGCCGGACGTCAAACCGCGGAGTCGCGACGTGACCGATGGTTTGGAGAAGACCGCTGCGCGAGGAATGTTGCGTGCTGTGGGGATGGGTGACGAGGACTGGGGGAAGTCCCAGATCGGCGTCGCGTCGTCGTGGAACGAGATCACTCCGTGCAACTTGTCCTTGGAGCGCCTCGCGAAGGCGGTCAAGGAGGGGGTCCATACCGCGGGCGGGTATCCGCTCGAGTTCGGCACCATCTCCGTCTCCGACGGTATCTCGATGGGCCACGAGGGAATGCATTTCTCGTTGGTCTCGCGTGAGGTCATTGCCGACAGTGTGGAGACGGTGGTCAGCGCGGAGCGCCTCGACGGCTCGGTGCTTCTGGCCGGGTGTGACAAGTCGCTGCCCGGAATGTTGATGGCCGCAGCGCGATTGAATCTCGCGAGTGTGTTCCTGTACGCCGGTTCTACGCTTCCCGGTTTCGCGACGCTGTCCGACGGTAGTGAGCACCAGGTGACCATCATCGACGCGTTCGAGGCTGTCGGTGCGTGCTCTCGTGGCCTGATGTCGCGCGAGGATGTCGACACGATCGAACGCGCAATCTGTCCGGGCGAAGGCGCCTGCGGCGGCATGTACACGGCCAACACCATGGCCAGTGCCGCTGAGGCTTTGGGAATGTCGTTGCCCGGTAGCGCTTCTCCGCCTGCGCCCGATCGTCGACGCGACGGGTACGCTCGCGCCAGCGGCGAAGCCGTCGTCGAACTTCTCCGACGCGGTATCACTGCGCGAGACATCATGACGAAGAAGGCGTTCGAGAACGCGATCGCCGTCGTCATGGCCTTCGGTGGATCGACCAACGCCGTGCTCCATCTTCTCGCCATCGCCCACGAGGCCGAAGTGGAACTGACGCTCGACGACTTCCGGCGCATCGGCTCCAAGGTGCCGCACCTCGCGGACGTCAAGCCGTTCGGCAAGCACGTCATGACCGATGTCGACGCCATCGGCGGAGTTCCCGTCGTCATGAAGGCGTTGCTCGACGCCGGGCTCATGCACGGCGACTGCCTGACGGTCACCGGAAAGACCGTGGCCGAGAACCTCGCTCACATTGCGCCGCCGGACCCCGACGGCAAGGTCCTGCGTGCGCTGGAAGAGCCGATTCACCCGACCGGCGGCATCACCATCCTCGAAGGTTCGCTGGCCCCGGGCGGCGCCGTCGTCAAGTCGGCAGGTTTCGACTCGGACGTGTTCGTCGGCACTGCACGAGTTTTCGAGCGCGAACGCGCCGCGATGGATGCGTTGGAGGACGGCACGATCTCCGCGGGCGATGTCGTCGTCATCCGATACGAAGGCCCCAAGGGCGGACCGGGAATGCGAGAAATGCTCGCGATCACCGGTGCCATCAAGGGCGCGGGACTCGGTAAGGACGTCCTGTTGCTGACCGACGGCCGATTCTCCGGCGGTACAACGGGACTGTGCGTCGGACATGTCGCGCCGGAAGCCGTCGACGCCGGACCCATCGCCTTCGTTCGCGACGGTGACCGGATTCGCCTCGACGTCGGAAAGGGAACCCTCGACCTCCTCGTCGACGACGCTGAACTCGAATCCCGCAAGGAAGGTTGGGCACCTCTACCGCCCCGCTACACCCGCGGTGTCCTGGCCAAGTACGCCAAGCTCGTCGGTTCCGCATCCGACGGTGCGGTACTGATCTAGCGCGTGACCCCATCGCTCGAATCGTCCGTTCACACGAACAGACAGCGTGTGAGGCGTTTTCGAGCGATGGGGGTGGGACGCAATCCCTGTACTAGAGCGGCATGGACCAGACGGAGCTCGAGCGCTCTTTCAGGTCGGTGCACTTGCGGCGGACGGAGTCGCCGTACTGGTAGAAGTTCAGCTGATCTTCCCGGACGACGGGCTTGGGTGCCCGTTTCATGACCGGAAGTTCCGCGAGGTCCAGCGCCGCGTCCAGTTCTTCTTCTGCGGTTTCGCGGCGCTTGCGAGCGATGTCGGCCAGGGCGAGGTGGTGGATGGTGAGATGGTCCGACGCTGCGAGGGCAGCTTCCTTCTCGGTGGCGGCCTGGACCTCGTAGACCTTGGCGGCGAGCTGGTAGATGCTGGGTCGGGTGAGTTCGTCGTCGACCACTTCGATTGCCACCGGATCCTGCGTCGACGCCTCGGGCGCAACCTCTTTCCGAGGTTTCTTCACCACGGCATCCGGGGCCGACGGTTGCTCGAGGAGATGCTCCAGCTCGGCAACTTCCTTGGCTGCGTCGGGATCGAATGCAGTGCGGACGGTAGGCACGACGCGCGGGGTGCGGCCGGGCAGCAACACGCCGACCACGACGGTCCCGATGGCGAAGACCACGGCTGCGATCAAAGACGTGTGCACGACGGCGTTCGCGAACGAGCTCACCGCGGTGATCACCAGGTTGTCGGCGTATCCGGTGAGAAAGGTGTTCTCGCGCATGATGTCTGCGACGATCACGGCCCCGGCGACCGAGTCGCCGGACGCTTCGATCGCTTGTGCGGCTTGCGCGGTCGGCTGGCCGTCGGGCCCTTTGCCGGGGAAGTCCGCGAGGTAGTCGACGATGCCGCCGCGGTACGTCGTTGCGAGAACCGAACCGAGAACGGCGATTCCGAGAGATCCGCCCAGTTCCAGCGCAGTGTCGTTGAGCCCGCCGGCGACGCCGAGCTTGCTCTCGGGGAATTCGGCCATGATGGCGTCGGTGCACGGCGACACGCTGAGGCCGATGCCGAGGCCCAGTAGCGCCAGAACCGGAACGAAGTCGACATAGGTTGCGGTGGTGTCGATTCCGAGCATCGAGACCACGGCCAGCGTGCCGACGACCATGCCGGCCGTGACGGTGTACTTCATGCCCACTCGCGGCGTCAGCCATTGTGTGATACCCGAGCCGACGAACACGGCGACCGCCAGAGGGAGCAGGTGCACCCCGGTCGAGACCGGGCCCATGTCGAGTACGAACTGAAGATATTGGGCCACATAGTAGATCGCGCCGAAGGTGACGAGGAAGAACAGCAGGACGGCCAGTACGGCACCGCTGAGGATGCGGGACGAGAACGCTCGGACGTCGAGAAGTGGGCTCGGGTGGCGAAGCTCCCAGGCGACGAACGCCGCGGTACTGAGCGCGCCCACCACGGCGAAGTACGTGGGTCCGACGCTCCAACCGAAGTGCATGCCCTCGATGATCGCGTAGACCACCGTGGACACCGCGAGCACGGAGAGCAGCCCTCCGAGCCAGTCGATCCTGCCCGGGTTCACCGCACGCGACGGCGGCACCAAAGCGACGGCGCCTACGATCCCGATGATCGTGAACGGGATGTTGATCAGGAAACTCGAACCCCACCAATAGCTTTCGAGCAGCCAGCCGGCGAGCAGCGGACCCATCGCGATGGCGAGACCCGACGTGGCGGCCCAGATGGTGACGGCCGTAGCCCGTTCGCGTTTGGGGAACGTCGCCACCAGGAGCGACAGCGTGGCAGGCATGACGATGGCAGCGGCGACGCCCATGACGATGCGAGCGAGAATCACGCCCGTCGTGGCGCCGGTCAGCGCGCCGGCGAGAGAACCCGCCGTGAAGATCAGCAAACCGATGATGAGTGCGCCTCTGCGAGAATACCGATCGCCGATGACGCCGAACAGAAGCATCAAGGCCGCGTACGGCACGGTGTATCCGTCGATGACCCACTGAAGGTCGCTGCTCGACAGGTTCAGATCCAGCGTCATCGCAGGCGCCGCCACCAACAGCGACGTGTTCGCCATGACGACGACGAGCAGGCTCAGGCACAGCACCCCCAGCGCTGCCCAACGTTTCGCGTACGGCTTTTCCATCTCCTGAACAGGAGTCATCGCAAGCAATGTCATGTGTGTTCCCCCCTAGGCACCACACGCGACACACCGCGCGCAGTGCTGTGCAGCCTAGGAAGGATGCGTTAGAGTACGCAATTCTTTGTGGCGGCCGTTACACAAGTGACTGGGAGAGATCCCAACGAACGAAAATGCCGCCGTGTCAATCGAACTGACACGGTGGCATGATCTGTAACGCTGATGACCCGATCGGTGACTCGGAGAGTCCGATCAGGGGATGGGGGCGAAACCTGCTCCGACGGCGTTGCCTGCGTCGATGTGGCGCAGAATCGCGTCGATGTTGGTACCTACCTGCGGTCCGAAGCACGCCACACCGAGGTACGCGTTCACCATGCCGACGAGCGTGGTGCCGACGACGACCGGGCTACCGGAGTCACCTTCGACGACGCACAGCTGCGACCAAGTCTCCTGCGACTGCAGGACGTCCCCGTAGGCGACGCCGCACGTGTTACCGGTGGTGCGGCCTTCCTTGCAGACGATGTTGGGGAACGAGGCGGGAGGACCGACCTGCGTGATGGTCACGTTGCCCACCCGGTTGACCGGAACGACCTTGGCGCGATCGAACTCGATCACCGCGTAGTCGTACTCGGGGTTGGAGAACGCGATGCGTCCGACGACGCCTGCCGACGGGTCGTACTCCGGCACGATCGTGGCGCCTGCTCCACCGCAGTGACCGGCGGTGATACCGACGAGGCGGCCTTCGCGGTCGTTGCCGATGGTCGTCAGAGTGCACTCGGCAGCATCGTCGACGATGATTCCGGATCCGCCCCCCAGCACCGCCGGAGCCGCAGCTGACGCAGTTCCGACGCCGAAGCTCGCAGCAACAGCGGCAGCAGCCACGGCGACGAGCATGAACTTCTTCAACATGTATTCCCTCTCCAGCGGTGTCCGCAGAACCCTAGCAATAAGAAGCACCGATGGACGAGTACCTGACGTCAACAAGTACGCACGAGTACTAAAGGTCCGATTCCAGAGCGGCCAGCATGGACCGGGCTTCCTCGAGTTGGCGGCTGAGCTCCTCCACACGCGACGCTGCCTCTTCTCGCGCGTACGAGATCACGGCTTCCACGGCGTCGCGTGCCGAATCGTCGCCCAGTTCGCGTACCGCGCGGGAGACGGACTCGGGGGACACCGACTGCGCTTTTCCTGGCCTGCGGGCACCGTGGGTGACCGTCACGGACCAGTCGTTGTCCGGCCCGGCGTGGATGGTGACGCTGACGCTGTCCGGCCCCTTCTTTCCCTTCCTCGCCGGCGCAGGCTTGGGCGCAGCAGTCTTGGGCGCGGCAGTCTTGGGCGTGGCAGTCTTGGGCGTGGCGGGCGTCGTCACCTCCGACTTCGGAGCTGCGGATTTGGTGGCCGCAGGCTTGGGTGCTGGGGCCGGCTCGGTCCATTCGGCCACCTCGGGCCCCGGCGTCGACGCCGGTTTCGGTGCCGGTTTGGGTGCACCGCCCGGAGGGTTCCGGGTGATCCGGAGTTCCTCCGCTTCGAACGGGAGCTCGTCGTTGACGCCCTTGGGGCTGATGGTGACGGTGTTTCCGTCGATCGAGACGACCCTCGCCGACGTTCCCTCGGGCAGGCCCAGGCTCGGCGTCGGCTCGATGAGGTACACCGTCGCGCGCCGCCCCTCGGAGAGGGCCGTGGCCAGCGTGTCGAGATTCTCCGGCGTCAGGGAACCGGTGGGCGTCGAACGTCTACGCGGTGGCATCGGTGCATACCTCTCTCGAAAGTGTTTGCGAATACTGTCGCATACTTGTCCCCCGGAACGCAGAATCCATGCATGCGATCGACACCCGTCACCTCCGACCTTCTTCTCGGCGCACTCGATGTCGAGGTCACCGAACGAGGCCTGATTCCGCACCGGCTGCCCGCGTGGACTCGCAGCCGGTTTCCCGACGACCGGATCGCCGGGGCCGAGGTGCAACCGGCGGGAGTTCGGCTGGCTTTCCGCACCGATGCGACAGTCGTCGAACTCGACGCCCTTCCGACGCGGCAGGAGTTCGTCGGACTCCCGCCCCGTCCGTCGGGGATGTTCGACATGACGATCGACGGCGAACTCGTGCACAGCGTGGCGTCGGCTGGTGGCAACGTGCTGTCGATCGACATGGTGACCGGCAGTGTCGATCGAACGGACGGCCCGGTGGTTCCGGTGCGATTCGAGATGACACCCGGCGCCAAGGACGTCGAGATATGGCTGCCGCACAATCAGCACGTCGAGTTGATCGCGCTGCGCAGCGACTCTCCGATCGTCGCCGCATCCACCTCCGAGCGGCAGGCGAGGCCGAGGTGGATCCACTACGGCAGTTCCATCAGCCAGGGATCGAACGCGACGAGTCCCAGCACGACCTGGGTGGGACTGAGCTCGTCGGCGATGGGTTTTTCCGTGACGAACCTCGGGTTCTCGGGCAGCGCGATGCTGGATCCGTTCGTCGCCCGGGTCATGCGCGACGAGCCTGCCGAGGTGATCAGCCTCGAGGTCGGCATCAACCTCGTGAACGGTGACGTCATGCGGACGCGCGCGTTCACGCCCGCGGTCCACGGGTTTCTGGACACGATTCGCGACGGGCACCCCAGCACACCGATCGTGGTGGTGTCACCGTTCTACTGCCCGATCCACGAGAACACTCCGGGGCCAGGCGCATTCGACCCCGACGCACTGGCCGAGGGCGCCGTGCGGTTCGTCGCGACAGGTGATCCGGGGCCGGGGAAGCTGACGCTCACCGTGGTCCGGGACGAACTGCGGCGCGTGTTCGACCAGCGCGAGGATCCGAACCTGTATCTCGTCGACGGTCTGGATCTGTACGGTCCGAGCGACTTCGACGAGTTCCCGCTGCCCGACGGATTACACCCGGACGCCCGTGCTCATCGTCGGATTGCCGAACGGTTCGTCGAGGCGTTCCCCGCCGCACAGAATTATGTGTAACTCGAAGTAACAGATAGATTTGGCTTTGTCGGAGCTTCACTCGACGACGTCCTCCAGCCTACTGCGCGGCAGCCCGAGGGGCATGGCGAGAGCATTGTGAGATAGCCGACCCCAAACCCGCATATAGGCCGCTTCGCCCCCGTAGCCTGGCCGAGTACCTGCGTGCGGTACGGGAAACGGGAGGACTCGATGTACCACGTCGAAGCGAGTGATCAGCGAACAACCGAAGGCCGGCAGGTCTATTTGCTCGACGCAGCGGGGGCTCTCGAGATCCAGGCACTCAACTCGTGGATCGACGCGACGACGCCCGACGGTGAAACTCGTCCTCCGTCGATCGCGCTGTCCGGCGACTCGTCGGGGCAGGTGGCCGAGCTGGTACGCGGGATCGGTGACGACCCCCTGCTGATTCCGCTTCGCGTGACCCTGTCGGCCAAGAAGCGACCCGGATTCCTCCGTCGGGCACTCGCACCGCGCGGCAACTCGCTCCCGACGAAGACCTGGCAACGATGGGTCCAAGGCGACGACCCGGACAGGTCCGCCGTCCTGGTCGGCGAACCCGCGACGCTGGGCGATCTGTCGGCCAAGTTCGAGAAGTCGGGCGGAAGGTCGTTGTCCTCGTTCATCGCCCGCCAGGCCACTCTTGCCCTCGACCGGGCCGAGCGAGACGTCATCGGCTCGGAGTACAAGATTCCGCGCTTCGTCGTCGAGGACATGACCGAACAGAAAAAGTTCCACGACGGCATCGCGGAGCTCGCGCAACAGGTCGGCGAGGACGTACCCGAGGTGGAGCGACGGGTACACACCATCCTCGGCGAGATGGTGGCCACCGAGACCAGGCGGGCGGTCGAGATGTGGGGCACCCTGGGCGCCTACTTCTCTCGCGCGTACAAGGTCGACGTGGACCGAGCTCAACTGCAGAAGGTGCGTGAACTCAACAAGAAGCACCCTCTCGTCTTCCTCCCCAACCATCGCTCGTACCTCGATCCTCTGGTCCTGCGGCCCGCACTGCTTGCCGAAGGGCTGCCACTCAACCACGTGATGGGCGGCATCAACGTCGGTTTCTGGCCCATCGGCCCCATCGCGAAACGCAGTGGCGTCGTGTTGATCCAACGCAAGTTCTCCGACGAGATCTACAAGTGGACGCTGCGTCAGTACATGAGCTTCCTGCTGAGCAAGCGCTTCAATCTCGAGTGGTACATCGAAGGCGGACGTAGCCGCACCGGCAAACTCCGTCCGCCGCGCTTCGGCTTGTTGACCTATCTGGTCGACGCCCTCGAGTCCAGCGACGCCGAGGATGTCTATCTGGTGCCGACGGCCATCACGTACGACCGACTCCACGAGGTCGGCGCCATGGCCGCCGAATCCCACGGCGCGCAGAAGCAAGCCGAGGGAATACGGATGGCCATCGGCTACATCCGCGCCCAGGGCAAACTGCGCGGCAACGTGTACCTCAACTTCGCCGAGCCCGTCTCGGTGCGGTCGATACTCAACGACAACGAGGACAAACGCGTTGCGGTGCAGAAGATTGCGCTGACGGTGTCGCACGCGATCAACGACACGACGCCGGTGACCCCTGCCGCGCTGGTGACGATGGCATTGCTCGGTATCGAAGACCGCGCCCTGAACGTGCACGAGATGTGGGCAATCATCTCGCCTCTTGCGAGCTACATCAAGAGACGCGGTCTCCCGACGGCGGGCGGCATCGACATCAGCGAGGTCGACGTGGTGCGATCCGCCGTCATCGCGCAGGTGAATGCGGGCGTCGTCAAGCGCTTCGACGACGGACCCGAGCCGGTGTTCTATCTCGCCCAGGACAAGCACCTGGTTGCGGCGTTCTTCCGCAACAACGCAATTCACTACTTCGTGATGCGCGCCATCGGCGAACTGGTCGTCCTGCCCGACCTGGGCCAGGGCACACCGTCGACGCCCGAATCGTTGTGGAAGTCGGCGCTCGAGCTCCGCGACCTGCTCAAATTCGAGTTCTTCTTCGGCGACAAGAAGGACTTCGGTGATCGCCTCGAAGCCGAAGTGGCACTGATCGATCCGGATTGGCGCGCCAATCTGGACGATCCCGAGTACTCCTCGCGGCAGCTCGAGTCCCAGGACCTGCATCTCGCTCACCGCGTGTTGCAGCCCATCCTGGAGGCCTATCAGGTGGTGGCGGATCAGCTCATGCTGCAGCCCACCGGAGTCGAGTTCGACAAGGCGTCGTTCGTCACGCATTGCCTCGGCGCAGCTCAGGCCCGCAGGCTTCGGCAACAACTCGACCACAGCGAAGCCATCTCGGGTGAACTCTTCGACACTGCACTGCAATTGGCCGACAATCGCAACCTCGTCGATCCGGGCGGGGAAAACCTTGCGCAGCGCCGACGGGACTTCGCCCGCGAGATCAACGAATGGGCACGGAAAGCGAGAATCGTCCGCGACATGGCCCACCGCATGCTCGACGAGGTGGATCCGTTGACCCTTCCGGCCCCTGTCGCGAGCACCGACGAACGTGAGGACGACGCCTGATGACCAGCCCTCTCGACCTCCAGCTGCAGGCCATCGCCGAGGCACCCGAAGGCCCGGACACTGCGGCGTTCTTCGACCTCGACGGCACGCTGATCAACGGCTTCTCCGCGAAAGCCGTGTTCCTGGAACGCCTGAAGACTCTCGATGTCACCGTTCACGAACTGTGGGAGATCTCGAGCGCCGTCGTGGAGATGCGGATGCGCAACTCCCCCGTCGACAATCTGATGGGCAAGGCCGTCAAGGGTCTAGAGGGACGGCGCGAGGAGGACCTCATGGAGCAGGCATACACGCTGTTCCGCAACGAGATCGCACCGATGATCTACCCGCAGGCCCGCAGGCTCGTCGAAGCACACCGACACGCGGGGCACCGGTTGGTGATGGCTACCTCCGCGACCCCGTATCAGGCCATTCCCGTAGAGCAGGACCTGATGTTCGACGAGTTGCTGTGCACCACACCGGTCGTCGTCGACGGCGTCCTCACCGGCGAACTCGTCGGGACGTCGTTGTGGGGGCCGCGCAAAGCGAAGGCCGTCGCGGATTACGCGGACCGGGAGGGCCTCGACCTGGCTCGCTGTTTCGGATACTCCAACGGCGGCGAGGACGTGCCGTTTCTGGCGGAGGTCGGCCGACCCGTCGCACTCAACCCCGACGAGGAGCTCACCCGGCACGCGGACAAGGCCGGCTGGACGTCGTTGAGGCTCGAGAACCCCAAGCGCGGCACCGACCTGGCGTCGGCTGTTCGCAGTACCGCTGCCCTGGGCTCCGTCCTCGCCAGTGCCGGGATCGGGCTCGGTCTCGGCCTGTTGACCCGCAGCAGGCGGACCGGTGCCAACATCACCTCCTCCATCGCCCCGGACATCGCGCTGACGCTCGCGGGCGTGAAGTTGAACGTCGTCGGCACCGAGAACGCGTGGTCCGCTCGGCCTGCGGTGTTCATGTTCAATCACCAGAGCACCGCGGATTCGATCATCGTGGCGTCGATCCTCCGTCGCGACATCACCGCCGTCGCCAAGCGGGAACTCGAACGCGACCCGCGCTTCGCTCTCCTCGGCAAGATCTTCGACGTCGCCTACATCGACCGCGGCGATCCAGCCCAGGCCAGAGAGGCCATGGCCCCGGCCATCGAGAAGTTGCATTCCGGCATTTCCGTGGCGATCGCGCCCGAGGGCACCCGGATGCCGACGTCGCGGCTCGGCCGGTTCAAGAAGGGCGGCTTCCACCTCGCGATGCAGGCCGGCGTACCCATCGTTCCCATCGTCATCCACAACGCAGGCGACGTGATGTGGAAGAAGGATTTCACCGCGCACTCCGGTACGGTCGATGTCACCGTCGGCGAGCCCATCTCCACCGAGGACTGGGTTCCCGAGAAGATCGACAACTACATCGACGACGTCCGGTCCTTTTTCGACAGAACGCTGGGACATGCCTGAAGAACAGATCAACTCGGTCGTGCAGAGAGAAATCGAAAAGAATCTGCTGGGGGGAACACCGAAATACACGCGCACGGATATCGTCGAGAAATCGGGGATACCGCTCGAGCGAGTAATTCAATTGTGGATCGCGATGGGCTTCCCGGTTCACACCGACGCCGATGCCGTCGTGTACACCGACGCGGACCTCGATGCTCTGCGCATGATCACCGGTCTCACCGAGCAGAAGGTCATCCGGCCGGACATGGAGGTCGCCATCGCGCGCACCCTCGGTCAGACGATGTCCAGGCTCACCGAATGGCAAGTGGGCGTTGTGAACAGTCACATACACGACCGCGTCGCCGAGGGACGTGACGCCGAGGGCCGGGACGCGGACGAGCTCGCGAGCCCCGCAGACCTCGACGCCATCCGCCGCGACGCGCGCGAGATCGCGGCGCAGACGGTGCCGACTCTCGAAGCCCTGCAGTCCTACACCTGGCGCAGGCATCTGGCGGCCACCGCCGGCCGCGCCATCGCCGATCCGGGCGAGGAGACCACCAGCCGTACCTTGGCCGTCGGTTTCGCCGACATGGTCGGATACACCAGCCTGACGCGACGCCTCGCCATCGACGAGCTCACCGAACTGCTCGAGCAGTTCGAGTCCGTGGCCACCAACATCATTGCGCGCGGTCGTGGTTCGGTGATCAAGAACGTCGGCGACGAAGTGATGTTCAGTGCGCAGACGCCCGAGGACGCCGCCCACATCGCCCTCGATCTCCAGGATGCGTTCGCGACCTACGAGGACATGCCCGAGCTCCGCGTCGGAATCGCCTGGGGACCGGTGCTTGCCCGTTACGGCGACCTCTACGGTTCGGTCGTCAACATGGCTGCGCGCCTGACCAGCTCGGCGCACCCGGGAACCATCCTGGTGGACACGACGCTGACGGAACTGCTGAGGGAAGATTCCGAGTTCTACCTCAAGTCTCTTCGCTCCCTTCGTGTTCGCGGCTTCCACAAGCTCAAGCCGCACGCACTGCGAAGGAACAGAAGAGACTGACCCTATGTGAGGACCGACCGATAGAAGTCGAGGTGCCTGCGTGCTGCTTCGTCCCACGTCAGGCTGCGCGCAAGGGCGCGACCGACGTCCGGGTCGTGGCCGTGATCGATCGCATCCGCCAGTCCCGACGCCATGTCCTGTGGGCTCGTCGCGTACGTGACGGCGTCCGCGAACACCTCACGCAGTACCGGCAGGTCGCGGGCGACGACGGGTGTGCCTGCCGCGAGCGCTTCCATGGCGGCCAGACCGAAGCCCTCTTTCGTCGAGAAGAACGGAAGAACGCTCGCCTGCGCGACCAGGTGCGGCAGTTCCTCGTCGTCGACGACGCCGAGCACGACCGGTTCGATTCCCAGTTCTGCTGCCCGCGAATCGAATTCATGCCGGTAGTCGCGGTAGTCGAACAGTGTTTCCCCTCCGGCGAACACGAGCGAGAAGTCCGGCCTGTTCAGCAACGAGAAGGCGTCGAGCAGGTCCAGTGACCCTTTTCGAGGCTCGATGCCGCCCACCGCCAGGACGTACTTCCCGAGCTTGTCCCGCCACTGGGTTCCCCTCGACCTCGCTGCGGCGTCGAAGCGCTGCGCATCCACTCCGTTCGGAATCACCGTGGGTGTGAAACCCCAACCGGCTCGTACTTCTTCGGCCACGGCGGCCGATACGCAGATCCGCGCACGAGGCTCCGTGATCGCGCGCTCGTGGCACGCAGCCAGCGCGGGGGTCGTGAACGTGTCGAGGTGGTGGATAGTCCGGATGCACTGCCCCACGGCATTCGCCGAGATGCAGTCCTGCGCGTGGACGATGTCGTACTCCTCGCGCGAGAATGCCTGCCCCAGAACGTCGATCGAACGAAGAATCCTGTCTCCGACGGTTTCGTTCTCGCGGGCCTCGAACGGAACCATTCTGACCGTCACCGACGGATCGACGGGACGGAAGAATGCCGCATCGCCGCCTCGACCCAGCGACCACACGGTGACGTCCTCGCCGGCGCGGGCGAGCGCTTCGGCCAGATGAAGCGTGTGCACCACTCCGCCGCGCGGCTTGGACGAGTACGTCAGGAGTGCCACCTTCAACTTCCTGATCCTTTCTCGTCCAACAGATTCGGGTACGCATCCACTCGCCGCTCTTCCAGGTGGTGCAGACCCCGGCGCGCACGGTCGACTTCGGCGTCGACGTCGATGTCGACGACGGCGAGGCCTCCTTTGTCGCGTGTCTTGACGAGCACGTCGCCGCCGGGACCGACGATCTTGGCCTGTCCGAGGAATCGGAGCGAACCCATCACCCCGGTCTGGTTGGACGAGACCAGGACCACCTGGTTCTCCGCGGCACGTGCTGCGTCGTACAGATCGAACAACCGAGACTGGCGATCGTTGGGCAGACTGGACGCCCGGTCGGTCACACTCGCAGGCCACGCGGACAATGCAGCGATGATGCGAGCACCGTCCAACGCCAGCGTGCGAGCGGATTCCGGGAACGTCTTGTCGTAGTCGATCAGCATGCCCATCCGACCGACAGGAGTGTCGAAGGCCGAGAATGTGTCCCCCGCAGCGTAGGCGAGCGACTCACCCAGCGGCTGATGCACCTTCCGGTGACTACCCAGCACACCATCGCCGGTAAGACACACCGCGGCGTTGTAGCGAAGCCCGCCGGCCAGCTCGGTGTACCCGACGCACACGGTCAGATCCCCGGCGGCGGCCATGATGGCGGCGATCTCCGGTCCGTCGATGTCCAGAGTCGGCGGCAGTTCGGACACGTCGGGATTGCGGAGACTGTCGATGTACCCACCGAGGGAGGCGTCCGGCAGCACGAGAAGATCGAGTCCGTCTCGCTTGGCGCTGTCGACGATCGTGACGATCTTGGACACCGCGCGACCCACGTCTCGACCGAAATGTGCTGCCAGAGCGCCTATCCTGATGGATGTCACGAAGCTAGACCACTACCTTCTCCGGCTGAGCAGCACTGATTTCCAAGCCGATCTGCTCGGCCAGGAACTCGGCGTCGCGGGCTACGGAAGCAAAGCGTCCCGACCCCCAGGTGTGTTGCCACGGCAGCCCGAGGAAGTACAGACCCGACACCGAGGTGACACCGCGGTTGTGCGTCGGGTGGCCCTCGCCGTCGAACGCACCGACCTTCAGCCACCGGTAGTCGGTACGGAAGCCGACGGACCAGACCACTGCCGTGACGTCGCTGTCTGCCAGATCGAGCTCCGTGGTCTCCTGCTCCGGACGCCACACCGGAACGTAGCGCTTCTCGGTGGGTGCATCGATACCCTCACGCTCGATGTAGGCATCGATGTTGTCCTTGATGGACTCGGCGACGGCGTCGGCTGCATCGAGTGACGCTTCGAGCGTCGGCGCGAACCGCAGCACCCCGTCGTCGACGCCGAGAAGCCGGCCGTAGAGCTGCATGCCCTCGGTCGCGAACGCGCGCAGGTCGATGTCACGACCACCGTCGCGTCCCGTCACGTAGTGGTTCGTGTTCTCGCGTTTTCCGACGCCACCGGGCTGATCTTCGATGGACACATCGTAGACGCCCATGTCGTGCAACCAGGCGACACAGTCACGGCCACGATAGAACCGTGCGACGCGCGGAGCGGTCCCCGCGACCAGGTGCACCCTCCTGCCGTCCAGGTGCAGGTCCTCGGCGATCTGCGCACCCGATTGTCCGGTACCCACGACCAGCACGTCACCGTCCGGGAACTGATGAGACCCGCGATACTCCGACGAGTGGATCTGAAGGATGTCGCTCGGCAGCTTCTCGGCGAAACGCGGGATCGTCGGGATGTGATATCCCCCGACCGCAACGACGAGGTGGTCGGCGTGCATCGGCCCGGCTGTGGTCTCGAGATCGAAGCCGCCCTCGGTGCCTTGGAGTGCGTTCACCACCGAGACGTGTTCGCGGACGGGTGCGTCGAAGGTGTCTGCGTACCGCCGGACGAAGTCGTAGACCTCGTCGCGCTTCATGAAGCCGTCGGGATCGTCACCGTCGTAGGAGAATCCGGGCAAGGCGCACTGCCAGTTCGGCGTGACGAGGGTAAAGTTGTCCCAGCGGGAATCCTTCCACTCGTGCGCGACGGTCTCGGCCTCGAGGACGACGTGGTCGATTCCTCGCTGCGTCAGATGCCAGCTGATGGACAGTCCCGCCTGTCCACCGCCGACGACGATCACGGAGTGATGTTCGCTCATAACAATTCAGCTCCCGACATACTCAGGACACGAACTGCGCCCGAGGAGTACCCGGCGCCGACGTCGTGAATTTCTTCCATCTGCTGGGCGGCGGAGGTGCACCGCATTCCGAATTTCGCCAGCACGCGATCGCTGGCCACCGTCAACGCTTCCGAGGTCAGCTTCACGAATTCCTCGACCGAGTACTCCGCTCCGGGCGTCAGGTAATCGTGCATCACCAGAGACGGTGAATAACAGGATTGTTCGCGGCCGTCGGGCCACTGCACGAGAAATCGCATCTCAGGCATGAACTGGCTCTTTCGTGATGGTCTTGTACACCGAGGGCCGACGATCGCGCAGGTTGTACATTCCGCCTCCGCGTGCAGCCGCCATCAACCCTTGGACATCCACCGTCGCCGTCGCCAAACCGGGTTCGACGCCGGTGCCCGCGAGAATCTCGCCACCGGGTCCGACGATCTTGGCGCTGCACACGAACCGCAAGGATCCGAAGGTGCCCGACTGGTTGGCTGCCACCCACACCACCTGGTTCTCCAGTGCGCGGGCGCGGTCGTAGATGTCGAAGCGCTGCTTCCAGCGGTCGTCCTCCATGTTCTCGACTGTCGCGGTACGGGCGGTCGGCCACGCGGAGATGGAGGTGATGATCTCCGCGCCGTCGAGCGCAAGTTCACGTGCGGCTTCAGGGAATCCCTTGTCGTAGCAGATCTGCATACCCATCCGGCCGACCGGAGTATCGAAGGCAGCGTAGCTGTCGCCTGCGTCGTAGCAGAGGTTTTCGCCGAGCGGCTGATGCACCTTGCGGTACGAACCGAGTATTCCGTCGCCGTGCAGCGTGACCGCCGCGTTGTAGCGTGTGCCGCCGTCCTTCTCGCAGAATCCGAGGGTGATCACGGTGTCGCCCGCCATGTCGATGACCCGCTTCAACTCCGGTCCGTCCAGTTCCAAAGCAGGAGGAAGGCTTTCGAGCCTGCGCCGGCGCGCTTCCTCGGATTCGTCACCGCCACCCAACGAAGGGAGGTACCCGCCGAGGCAGGCCTCGGGCAGCACCAGCAGCTGACTTCCGCGGTTGCGCGCCTCTTCGAGCAACGCGGCAATGGTCCGGTATCCCTGTTCCATGTCGCGGCCGAATTCGGCTGCGGCCACGGAGATGGTCGTGTCGTTCATGCTTCTCCCAATCCGGTCACGGTGGACGTGACCGCTGACGTGGTGATTCCGTCGGGCCACCGCAAAGCGACGCCCGGAATGTCGGTGAGCTGGCCGCATCGAGCGGATACTGCTGGTCCCGACGGTGCACACTGCGCATCGGGACGGTCCGCGGTGATCATCGCGAACCCTGGAAAACACGTGACCCACTCGCCCATGGCGGCGGCGTCGGGTTTGGGGATGGAGGCGACGTCGAGAACGGCTCCGGTTCCGCTCGCTTCGGCGAGCATTCCGGTAGTGCCGACGAGGCCGGCCATCGAGACATCCTTCGCGGCTCGGGGCGCCGTCCGAGCGACGAACGACGCCATCTGCGTGAGCTCCTCGGAGTTTCGTCTGGACGACGAATCCCACTGCTGACCTTGATAACCCCGTCGCCAGTTGCCTTCGATGTCCGCGGTGAGAGTCAGGACGTCTCCGGCGGACGCGCCGCCGGCGCGAACGGGGCGCGGGGTACTTCCGAGTGCCGTGACCGACAGCGACGACGGCACCCCGACCTGGGTGTGACCACCGAGGACCGGTACTTGCCAGGCCTGTGACGCGTTGGCCAACCCTCGGACGATGCGCGTGAGCCTCGACTGTGTCGGGGCACCGACCGCGTCGAGCATTCCGACGGCCCGGGCCCCCATTGCCGACAGGTCGTTCAGGTTGACCAGTGCGGCACACCAGCCCGCCCATTCGGGATCGCGGTCGACCATGGAAGGCAGGATGGCGTCGCACGCGGCGATGATGTCGCTCCCCGGAACGGGGACTCCGTCGTCGCCACGGAATCCTTTGGCACCGAGACCGAGTGGCTGAGCACGCAAGGGTGCGAGCACACCCGCGAGCATCGCCTTGGTCGAGACCACGAGCCGCTCGATTCGATCGATCGGCCAGTACATGGCGACGTGTGGCGCGCCGTGCACGTCGACGTCGGCGCGTCTGACCCATCCCAGCCTGGTGAAGAGCGTTTCGTTCTGTTTCTGCACGGTGGCGTCGAAGCGCAGTACGCCGTGACTTTCGGCGTGCGCACACGCGGCCCGCACCAACGCCGGCCCGACCCCGGATGTGCGCGCCGCCGACGAAACCACCAACCGGCTGCCGGCCCACCACCCCAGATCGGTCGATGTGCAGGGAGCCAACCGAACTCCGCCCAGCACGCTGCCGTCGGATGCAGTGGCGACCAGTACTACCGTGCGCGGGTCGTCGTCGACGTCGTCGTGATCGGACCCGGCGAACAGCCCCTGCTCTCGGACGAAGATGTCGCGTCTCAATCGGCGGTAGGTGCCGAGCTGCGAAGCGTTCGAACACGGTTGGATCAAGAAGTGCGAATCGGCTTCGGTAGGTACCGTTCCCGACAGACCGGCCAAGTCACTCGCATACATCAGCCACCCGCATTCTGCAGTACGCTGCACGCTCCGCACGCCGCGCAGCCTGCTTTCTGATCCGAACCGAGCATCGATGCCGCTTGCAATTCCTTGGCTACCCGGCGCGTCACGTCCTCGAGCACGTCTCGGTTCGGAGCGACCGCATGGTCGACGTCGACAGCCAGCGTGCCGCCGAGCGGCCGGAACGGAACGACGAACGGGTAGACACCCATCTCGATGAGTTGAGCTGCACCCGAAACCAATTCGTCCGGATCCTCACCGAGGCCGACGAGTATGTACGTCGAGACCTGGTTGCGCCCGAAGACGCGAACCGCTTCCTTCCACGCTGCTCGGTATTCGTCCATCGACACCGAGGCCTTACCCGGCATCCATTTCCGACGGACATCGTCGTCGAGTGATTCGACGTGAATGCCGATGGATTCGGCACCGGCGTCGTAGAGATCGGTGATGGTCTGAAGGTCGCCGGGTGGTTCGCACTGCACCTGGATCGGCAGATCCGGGACCACGGCCTTGATGGCCTTGACGCACCGTGCGAGGTGCCGCGCTCCGCGATCCTTCGCCGCGGAGGTACCCGTCGTCATGACCATCTGGGTGACACCGTCGAGTCGGACTGCAGCTTCGGCAACCTCGGCGAGCTGCGCCGGAGTCTTGACAGCGATCGTGTCTCCTGCTTCCAGCGACGCCTCGATGGAGCAGAACCGGCAGCGCTGGTCTGCGCCGTACCTGATACACGTCTGCACGACGGTAGTTGCGAGAACACTGGTTCCGTGGAGTTTGGCGATCTTCTCGTAGGCGATTCCGTCGGCAGTCTTCAGGTCGTAGAATTTCGGCCGGTCGATTGCTTGGACGTCGAGACCGATGTCCGATCCGTCGAACAGGATTCGCCCCTCTTCGAGGACATACGGACTCAACGGATTACGAGGGATGGCTGCGCCGAGACCATCGATTCGAACATGCCCGTCGTCGCTGGGCCCGGCGCCGGCCGTTCTGTTGACCGGCGGCGTCCCTCGAACTCCGAGCAACGCCAGGTCTACACGCGCACTGACAGACATGTCAGGCTCCTAGACCATGTAGGTCGAGTTGATGATGGCGCCCTTGCGTGCGTAGTGAATGAGGGCGTCCTGGACGTCGAGGGGATGCGCCGGGATGACGCCCTCGATCAGGTCTTCCTCGCGGCCACCGTGCAGCGCGAGGCCGAAGCGACAGCAGAACACGGTGCCGCCCTCGGCGATGAACGTCGCGAGCGAGTCGTTGATGTTCTGCTCGCCCGGGAACCCTGAGTCGCCGGTCGTCGGGAAGCCGCGCGTGGCAAGGCAATTGATAGCGCCGGGACCGTAGAAGTACATGGCCGACTCGAAGCCCTTGCGCAGTGCCCGCGTTGCCTGCAGCACGGCAACGAAACTGACGGATGATTCGTGGGCGATACCGTGCACGAGCGTGAAGTAGCTCTCGCCGTTCTCGGCCTTGTAGTCGGGGAAGATCTTGGTGGAACCGTAGATGTTGCTGCCCTTGGGGAGCGAGGGGTGCGGGATCTCCGAGAGGGACTTGGCGATGTTCTCGGCGATGGCGTTGTCGATATCGGACACGTAGTGCTCCTGGGATGAGAGGTTGTCGATCAGCGGGTGACTGAGAACCGAGTGGGCAATCGTTGGCCACCGGTGGAGAGAAGAATCGAAGCCGGAGATGCTCTTCGGCCATGAGACAAGTACAAGCCCCATCCATTTCCGAATGGTCACGCGCGGAATAACGCACTGTTTCGAAGGGCTCACATCGAGGCACGTGCGCGGACCGATACTCTTGAGTTCTACTGACCACCCGCACCACTGCCTAGTTCGAACGAGGAAACGATGATCGGCGCCGTCACAGGCTTGCTGTACGTGATGTCCCTGATCGTCGGCGTGTGGGTTCTGGTCAAACTCGTCATGGGGAGCCCGGTACTCCTGAAGTACCGATCCAACCGGGCGCTGTTCTGGACGATCGCCGCGACCGAGGCCGTCGTGCTCGCTCAAGCAGTCATCGGATTCGCCATGATGTTCACCAGCGACCGCGAGATACATCGCCTCACGTTCGGCTCGTACCTCGTGGGGCTCCTGCTGCTGTTGCCGATCGGCACCTGGTGGTCGCTCGGCGATCGCTCACGCGGCGGTACAGCAGTGCTGCTCGTCGCCGTCGTCACCCTCGCAGCCATGGTGTTGCGCCTCAGCCAGATATGGGCCGGATATGCCTGATACCTCGTCACCCCGGGACAACCTGCAGCAGGCGACACGCACCGGATTCGGCCGATTCCTGATCGCCGTCTACGCGGTGTTCGCTGTGGCTGCAACGTCCCGATCGATCGTGCAGCTGACGACGCGGTTCGACGTCGCACCGTTCGCGTACATCCTGTCGGCCGTCGCTGCAGTGGTCTACATCGTCGCGACGGTCGGGCTCGCTCGTGCCACCGAGGCATCACGCAAGGTGGTGACGGTCTCGTGCATCATCGAACTGGTCGGCGTCCTCGCGATCGGCGCCCTCAGCTACATCCAGCCCGACGACTTCCCCGACGCAACGGTCTGGTCTCACTTCGGCCAGGGATACGTCTTCATCCCCGTCGTACTTCCCATCGCCGGACTATGGTGGCTGCGTCGCACCCGGCAGCCGCGCACTCCGCAGTAAACCGGAGTCCTCTACTTCAGCGCCGCGAGGTTGGCGACGGATTTCTTCACATCCGAGTCGAGTGCTCTGGCGACGACTTTTCCGACGGGACCGAAGAGGACGCCGCCGCCGAATTCCGCGTCGAGGGTCAGTTCGGAACCGCCGGGGCTTTCGCGGACGTGGATCGTCAGGGAAATCCTGACGCCGCCTTTTCCGCTGCCGGACATTTCGATGAGCTCGGGTTCCTTGTACTCGGTGAACGTCCATCGGATCGTGTTCTTGAAGCCTTTGACCTTCACGAGGGATTCGACTTCGGTGCCCTTGGACAGCGTTTTCGGCGGCGGGCTGCACCATCCACCGTGGATGGTCATCCACTCGTCGAACCTGTCCAGGGCCGACGCCTTGTCCCACGCGCCCTGCGGGTTCTCGGGCATCTGCACGGTCACACTGATCGTCGCCATACCTTCCATCATGTCCCACGTCGGCGACGGCCAAACTATGGTGGCGATCATGGCGACGCTCGACATCGCAGGTCGGAAGGTCTCGGTGACCAACCTGGACAAAGTGTTGTTCCCGGAGACGGGCACCACCAAGAGTCAGGTCATCGAGTACTACACGACGATTGCGCCTGCGATGCTTCCTCATCTGGCCGGTCGGGCCGTGACTCGGAAGCGGTGGCCGAACGGTGTGGAGCAGTCGTCGTTCTTCGAGAAGAATCTCGCGTCGTCGGCGCCGGAATGGCTGGATCGCCGGGACATGCAGCATTCCGATCGGGTGGTGACGTATCCGTTGTTCTCCACCACGGCGGACTTGGCGTGGCTCGGGCAGCAAGCTGCCATCGAGGCCCATGTCCCGCAGTGGCGGTTCGACGGCAGTCAGCCCGGACCGGCGACGCGCATGGTGTTCGATCTGGATCCGGGGGACGACGTCGACCTGGCCCGTTGCGCCGAGGTGGCCTGCGAGATCCGCGATCTGATCGCCGAGATCGGGTTCACGGCGTTCCCGGTCACGAGCGGGAGCAAAGGCATCCACCTGTACGTGCCGCTGGAGAAGCCGCTCACGACATCGGGGGCGTCGACCGTCGCCAAGCGTGTGGCGACGTTGCTGGAGGAGCGCTCACCGGACCGCATCACGGCGACGATGGCCAAGGCCAAGCGAACCGGACGGGTGTTCGTCGACTGGTCGCAGAACAACGGCAAGAAGACGACCGTCGCGCCGTACTCGCTGCGCGGCAGATCTGAGCCGACCGTCGCCGCACCGCGCTCCTGGGACGAGCTCGAATCACCTGGTCTGCACCAGCTTCGGTTCGAGGAGGTCCTGCGCAGGTACCACGACGACGGCGATCTGCTTGCCGACCTCGATCCGCCGTTGGAGGTCCGCGAGCCGGACAAGCTCACCAAGTACCGCAGCATGCGCAGCGCGTCGAAGACGCCCGAACCCGTGCCCGACGCCGCCGAACCTCGCGGCACTACCCCTGGACACGAACACGAACACGAACACGACGACACGTTCGTCATCCAGGAACACCATGCGAGGCGCCTGCACTACGACTTTCGCCTCGAGCACGACGGTGTCCTGGTCTCGTGGGCCGTGCCCAAGAACATTCCCGACGACCCGGCTCAGAACCGCCTCGCGGTGCACACCGAGGATCACCCACTGGAGTACGCACGCTTCGAGGGCACCATCCCCAAGGGCGAGTACGGGGGCGGCGAGGTGACCATCTGGGATTCGGGCACCTACGAACTCGAGAAGTGGCGTGACGACGAGGTCATCGTCGTTCTGAAAGGCACTCGGGCACAGGGCCGTTTCGCGTTGATCCGCACCAAGGGAAACCAGTGGCTCATGCACCTGATGAAAGAAAAGGATGCACCCGAGCTACCGAAGAGCGTTCAGCCGATGTTGGCGACGGCAGGCGACGTGACCGACCTGCCCGACGGCGAATGGGCGTTCGAGGGCAAGTGGGACGGCTTCAGGGTCGTCGCGCGGATGTCCCACGGGGAGATGAAACTGGAGTCTCGGACCGGCAAGGATCTGACCGAGCGGTTCCGCGCCTTCTCGGCGCTGGCCGCGGATCTTGCCGACCACGAGGCCGTCCTCGACGGCGAGGCCGTGGTGTTCGCTGCCGACGGATCGACGAGTTTCGAACTGCTGCAATCGAGTTCCGGTACCGACGTGAAGTTCATCGCGTTCGATCTACTGCACCTCGACGGCACATCGCTGGTGAAGAAGAAATACTCGGACCGGCGCAAGCTGCTCGAACTCCTCACGACCGGCCTGGAGTCGGTCCTGGTGCCCGAGGCGCTCACGGGCACGGCAGAAGAAGCTCTGGCCACCAGCGTCGAGCGTGGCTGGGAGGGCGTCGTCGCCAAGCGTGTCGACTCCGTGTACCAGCCAGGTCGACGCGCGCACACCTGGATCAAGACGAAGAACTGGCGAACACAAGAAGTCGTCGTCGGCGGGTGGCGACGCGGGAAAGGTAGGCGCGGCGGTGGTCTGGGTTCTCTGCTCGTCGGCATTCCCGGCCCGAACGGACTGAGGTATCTGGGCCGGGTGGGAACGGGGTTCACCGACTCTGCACTCGACACTCTGGCCGCGCTGCTCTCGCCTCTGGAGTCGGACGAGTCGCCGTTCGAGGAACGGCTACCGACCGCCGACCGAAAAGATGCGGTATGGGTCACACCGTCGCTCGTCGGCGAGGTTCGGTTCTACGAATGGACGGACTCCATGCACCTCAGGCACCCGAGTTGGCGTGGCGTTCGTGACGACAAACAGCCGACTGACGTGGTTCTCGAGAACGATCCCTAGCCGACTGGTCAGTTTGTAGCCGCGTGCCATAAAATCTCGGAGTCTTCGGTGATCGCTGCCGGGGGGCGGCGTAACGAGCGGACTGCTTTTCCCTATATCGCATTCGGTGGGGTAGAAGGACAGCAACATTCGCTCGAGTAATCAGAGCTTTCGGGAGGGAACCCAACGTCATGCGCGCACTCAAACTGGTCGGGGCTGCCAGTATCACGGCAGTGGCGATCGCCTGTTCCGCGGTGATATCGACGGGCACCGCAGCGGCCAATCCTCTGGAACCGACGCCGATCTCCGACGTCTTCTATGCGCCTGTGCCGGACCTGGAGGCCAAGAATCCAGGTGACATCATCTCCAGTCGGCCCATGCCGCCTCCCGCCGGTTTCCTCGACACCGACGTGTGGCAGATCCGGTTCCGCTCGACCAACTCTGCCGGCGATCCCATCGCGGCGGTGACGACGGTGTTCTCACCGCGGAACAAGGTTCCGAACGGGCCGTTGCTGTCCTACCAGCACATCATCAACGCACTCGGTCTGCAGTGCGCGCCGTCGCAGGCCTTGTGGACGCAGGACCCCAACCTGATGATCCGTGAGGCTCCTGCACTGAACGTCGCATTGCAGCGTGGCTGGACCATCAACATGGCGGACCATCTGGGACCGAACAGCGCGTACGGCGCGGCCAAGATGGGCGGGCAGATCGTCCTCGACAGCATTCGGGCGACCCAGCGTTTCGATCCGCTGCAGGTTCAGCAGAGCCCGGTTGCACTCGCCGGTTACTCGGGCGGCGGCATGGCCACCGCGTGGGCTGCTGCATTGCAGAACGACTACGCACCCGAGCTGAACATCGTCGGAAGCGCAGCGGGCGGCGCACCGATGAACCTCGAGCGCATGGCACGCGACCTCGGATTCAACCCGCACCCGGTCTTCGGACTCGCATTCGCGGCGGCTCTGGGTCTCGAGCGTGAGTACCCGACGCGCATCCCGATCAGCGAGCAGCTCAACCCGCTCGGTCAGCAGATGGCAGCGCAGCTGCAGAATGCGTGCACCAACGACATCATCGCCGTCGGTGCTGGCAAGAGCGCGATGCAGGTGGCCAACTCCATCGACTTGATCGACAGCCCCGAGATGGTTGCCGCAGTCAACGAGAACAGCGTCGAGCTCTACCCCGGTGTCCCCAAGGCCCCGTACTTCGAGTGGCACAGCCCGACGGATGCGCTCATCCCTGTCTCGGCCATCAGCAACACGGTCGGCCGCTACTGCGCCGCAGGCGTTCCGGTCACCGAAGTGCTCGTTCCCAGCAATGATCACCTCACCGCTGCAGTTCTCGGATTGCCTCAGGCGCTGGAATGGATCGACGCACGCTTCAACGGCGTGCCCGCTCCCAGCAACTGCTGACGGCCGGCCGACCCCGGGCCTTGAACGTTCGATCGGTTCGAGGCCCGGGAGTGGAGCTTGCGGGACGACCATCCGATTTTGTTAGCCTTACCTCGCACAACGTTGTCGATGCGAGGAGTTTTCCGTGCGTTCCAGTGTTCTCAAGCTAGCCGCAGGTGCGGCCGCCATCGCCCTGGCCGCAGGGTGCTCTTCGGACGACAGTTCGTCGTCGTCCGAGTCGGGCGGCGAATCCGGGGCGTTTCCGGTCACCATCGACCACGCGTTCGGCCAGACGACCATCGAGAGCGAACCGTCCAACGTCGTGACGATCGGGTTCAACGAGCAGGACTTCGTTCTCGCGCTCGGCGTGAAGCCCGTTGCTACCCGCGGCAACCTGAGCTACGACTACCGCCAGCGTCCCTGGGCACAGGACGCACTCGGTGGCACCGAGATCCCCGAGGTCGGCAGCACCGACCTCAACCTCGAGCAGATCGCGGCGGCCGGTCCGGATCTGATCCTCGGGCCGTACTCCTTCATCGAGAAGGGCCAGTACGACCAGCTGTCCGAGATGGCTCCGACGATCGCCGACATCGGCGGGTACGAGGACGTACCCGCTGCCACCTGGCAGCAGGAGTTCGAGGTCATCGGAAAGGCCCTCGGCAAGGAGCAGGAAACCGCGGACAAGACCGCCGAACTCGAACAGAAGTTCCAGACGGCGCAGGACGAGAACCCGCAGTTCGCCGCCAAGACGCTCGCACTCACGTTCCTCATGGACGACGGCAGCTACATGATCCTCGGTTCCGACGACATCCGTGCGCTGTTCTTCACCGACCTCGGCTTCCAGGTTCCGGAGAAGACCGAGACCGTCAGCCTGGAGGGACTCACCCAGCTGAACTCCGACGTGATCGTCGTCGCCGGCAAGAGCCGAGAAGAGCTCACCGCCAACCCACTGTTCGCGCAGCTGCCCGCCGTCGCCGAGGACCGCACCGCCTACATCGGTTCGTTCGATCAGGACCTTCCGTCCGCTCTCGGATACTCGAGCCCGCTCTCGCTCGACTACGCGATCGACGGCTTCACCCCGATGCTCGCCGCCGCTGCGGACAACGACCCGGCGACGGTCGTGCCCGCTCCTGCAGGGTGATCACGATCCACTGGTAGCGAATTGAGTTCGATGGAGCTCCTCGTAGCGGCCACCCGCTGCGAGGAGCTCTTCGTGTGTTCCCCGCTCGACAATCGAACCTGCCTCCACCACCAGGATGGCGTCGGCGGCCCGAATCGTCGACAGTCGGTGCGCGATCACAACCGAGGTTCTGCCCGCGAGCGCCTCGGACAGCGCAGCCTGGACCGCTGACTCCGACGTCGAATCCAGCGACGCCGTCGCCTCGTCGAGAATCACGATCCGTGGCCGAGCAATCAGCAGCCGAGCGATGGTCAGTCTCTGCCGCTCACCTCCGGACAACCGATAACCGCGCTCTCCGACGACGGTGTCCAGCCCGTCGGGCAGAGATTTCACCAGATCTTCGAGCCGTGCCCGACGCAACGCGTCCCAGACTTCGTCGTCGGTGGCCGACGGCCGCGGCAGCACAACGTTGGACCTGATCGTGTCGTGGAAGAGATGTCCGTCCTGCGTCACCATCCCGACGGCACCTCTGATCGAATCCGCTTTCAGATCACGGACGTCCTTGCCGCCCAGCAGGATGGATCCACTGTCGACGTCGTACAACCGAGCGATGAGCTGCGCGACGGTGGACTTGCCCGCGCCCGATGTACCGACCAGGGCAATCATCTGCCCAGGTTCGGCGACGAACGAGATGCCGTGCAGCACTTCGTCGCCGCCACGAGAATCCAGCGTCGCCACTTCCTCCAACGAGGCAAGCGACACTTTGTCCGCCGACGGGTAGGCGAACCTGACGTCGCGTAGTTCGACGGCAGCAGGCCCGTCGGGGACGTCCACGGCGTCGGGACTGTCCTCGATGAGCGGTACGAGGTCGAGGACTTCGAAGACACGCTCGAAGCTGACGAGAGCGCTCATCACTTCGACGCGTGCGCTGGCCAGCTCCGTCAGCGGTGAATACAACCGGGTCAACAGAAGAGACAGCGACACAACCGAACCCGGATCCAACTGTCCCTTCAGCGCGTAGAAACCACCGAGACCGTAGACGACGGCGAGCGCGAGGGCCGACACCAACGTCAGCGCAGTCACGAACACCGTCTGCACCATGGCGCTCCGAACGCCGATGTCCCGGACCCGAGCTGCGCGAACCGCGAACTCGCGCGACTCGAAGTCCGGTTGGCCGAACAGCTTGACCAGAGTCGCACCCGGCGCGGAGAACCGCTCCGTCATCTGCGTACTCATCGCGGAATCGTGTTCGGCTGCTTCACGTTGCAGCCTCGCGAGTCGCCTGCCCATCCGGCTGGCCGGTATCACGAAGACCGGAAGGATGATCAACGCGAGCAACGTGATCTGCCAGGAAATCCCGATCATCACGACGAGCGTCAGGATCAGCGTGACGAGGTTGCTCACGACGCCAGAGAGCGTGTCGCTGAAGGCGCGTTGCGCACCGATCACGTCGTTGTTCAACCGGCTCACGAGAGCACCGGTGCGCGTCCGGGTGAAGAACGCGATCGGCATCCGCTGAACGTGGTCGAACACCGCGGTGCGCAGATCCAGAATCAACGCCTCACCCAAGCTCGACGACAGCCACCGGTTCACCAAACCGAACGCCGCGTCGACGACGGCGATCAGTGCGATCGCCACCGACAGCCACAGCACGACATCGAACGAGTCGCCGTCGACGATGGCATTGACGACGCGTCCCGCCAGTACCGGCGTCGCGACCGCCAGAACTGCGAGCACGACGCTCAGAACGACGAACCCGATCAGTTTGTTGCGGTGCGGCTCGGCGAACCTCAGGATCCGCCGAGCCGTGACCGACGAGAACTGCGTGCTCTGCTCGGACGCATGCATCGTCCGATACAGCTGATTCCAGGCCGTGACTTCCATGCTCATACCGGCAACGCTAGAACCTCGATGTAGGTAGAGGTCAAGGAACGCGCCACATCACGCCACTGCGGACACAGCAGCCTCCTCCAGGGCGAGATCCACGATGTCCGCGACGTCGGTCATCGGACGTACGTCGAGGGCGGCGAGCACCTCGGCCGGCACGTCGTCCAGATCCGGTTCGTTCCTCGCGGGAACGAAAACGGTCTTCAGACCTGCCCGTTGCGCGGCCAGCAACTTCTGCTTGACTCCGCCGATCGGCAGGACCCGACCGTTCAGCGTGACCTCGCCGGTCATTCCCACATCCGACCGCACCGGCCGTCCCGTCGCCATCGACACCAGTGCCGTGACCATCGTGACGCCTGCCGACGGACCGTCCTTGGGTACGGCACCTGCCGGTACGTGGACGTGGATGCTGCGGTCCAACACCTGCGGATCGATGCCGAATCGTGCCGCGTGAGATCGCACGTAGGACAGGGCTATCTGCGCCGACTCCTTCATGACGTCACCCAGCTGACCCGTCAGCGCAAGTCCGGGCTTGCCCTCCGTCGAGGACGCCTCGATGAACAGCACGTCGCCTCCGAGTCCTGTCACGGCGAGACCGGTTGCCACACCGGGCACTTCGGTTCTCTCGTGAACGTCGGGAGTGAAACGCGGTCGGCCGAGGTAGTCGACGAGTCCCGCCTCGTCGATACGCACCGTCGCCTTTCCCCCTGCCAGTGCCGTCGCCGACTTCCGCAGAGCCTTGGCGAGCAGACGCTCGAACTGACGCACACCTGGTTCACGGGTGTAGTCGGCGGCGATCTTTCGCAACGCATCGTCGGTGACGTCGACTTCGTCGGACGTGAGCGCAGAACGTTCCAACTGACGCGGCAGCAGATAGTTCCGCGCGATCACGACCTTGTCGTCCTCGGTGTACCCGTCGATGGTGACGAGCTCCATGCGATCGAGCAGAGGTCCCGGAATCTGTTCGACCACATTGGCTGTCGCCAGGAACACGACGTCGGAGAGGTCGAGATCGAGGTCCAGGTAGTGATCCCGAAAAGTGTGATTCTGCGCCGGATCGAGAACCTCGAGCAGAGCGGCACTGGGATCGCCGCGGTAGTCGGAACCGACCTTGTCGATCTCGTCGAGCAGCACCACGGGGTTCATCGAACCCGCCTCACCGATGGCGCGGACGATTCGCCCGGGCAACGCACCCACGTAGGTACGCCGGTGTCCGCGAATCTCCGCTTCGTCGCGAACGCCACCGAGTGCGACACGAACGAACCTGCGGCCCAACGCACGCGCCACGGATTCGCCCAGCGACGTCTTACCGACTCCGGGCGGCCCCGCGAGCACCATGACCGCACCCGATCCGCGTCCACCGACGAGGCCCATGCCGCGCTCTGCTCGACGCGCCCGCACGGCGAGATACTCGACGATACGATCCTTCACGTCGTCCAGACCATGGTGGTCCGCATCGAGAATCGCTCGTGCCGAATCGATGTCGGTCGTGTCGGTCGTGGTGACCGACCACGGCAGGTCCAGGACGGTATCGAGCCACGTCCTGATCCACCCGGACTCGGGACTCTGATCACTCGCCCGCTCGAGCTTTCCGACCTCACGAAGTGCGGTCTCGCGCACCGCATCCGGGAGATCTGCCGATTCGACGCGGCCGCGGTAGTCGTCGGCGCCGCCTGGTTCGTCCTCGCCGAGCTCCTTGCGGATCGCGGCGAGCTGCTGCCGCAGCAGAAACTCTTTCTGGGTCTTCTCCATACCGTCGCGCACGTCGTTGGAGATCTTGTCGTTGACCTCGACCTCCGCGAGATGGGACCGGGTCCACTCGATCAGCAGTGTCAGACGATCGTGCACGGATGGGGTCTCGAGCAGCTGCCTCTTCTGCACATCGGTCAGGTACGACGCGTACCCCGCGGTGTCGGCGATCGCGCCGGGATCGGTGAGCTTGTTGACGGAGTCGATGACCTGCCACGCGTCGCGGCGCTGCAACATCGCGACGACGAGCTGCTTGTACTCGGTGGCCAGCGTTCGGGTGCTCTCGGCAGTTCCACCACTACCGTCGACGGCGGATTCGTCGACGATTTCGGCCTCGACCCACAGGGCAGCACCGGGCCCGCTGACACCGTGACCGATGTGAGCGCGGCGCTCGGCCTTGAGGACTGCGGCAGCCTCCCCGGTCGCGAGCCGTCCCATCTGCACGATGGACGCAACCACGCCGTACGCGGCGTATCGGTCCTCGAGCCGAGGAGCAACGAGCAAGGTTCCGTCGTTGGAAGCCTGTGCTGCGTCCACGGCAGCGCGCGCGGACTCGTCGAGTTCGACGGGGACGACCATCCCGGGCAGAACGACGGGGTCGGTCAGAAAGAGAACAGGTAGGCGGATGGGTTCGGGCATTACAGCACCTCCGGTCGGTTGAGCTATGTGGACTCAACTTCACGTGTGCTCCGGGTGTTCCCCGTGGTGAGCGTGTTCTCCGTGGGCAGAATCAGCGTCCGCGACTACGCCCGACGACTGCCGTCCCGTCCAGTTCCTCGGATCTGACGATCTCCGCTTCGAAACCCGACGCCGCGACGAGCGCCGCGGTGCCCTGCGCTTGCCGAACGCTGGTTTCGACCACGATGCGGCCCGCAGGAGCAAGCCACTCCCCCGCCCCCTCGACCACTCGGCGCTGGAGGTCGAGGCCGTCGACACCTCCGTCGAGAGCGTCTCTCGGCTCATGGTCCCTCGCCTCGGACGGCATGGAACCGATCGCCCCGGTCGGAACGTACGGGGCATTGGCGACCACGACGTCGACGGTTCTCCGAAGACTGTGCGGCAGAGCGCTGTACATGTCACTTCGATAGACATGACCTCCGACGGGCTCCAGATTCCGACGCGCACAGCGGACTGCAGCGGGTGCGATGTCGGAGGCATGCAGCGCCACCCCGGGCCGCTCGTGTGCGATCGCAACGGCGACTGCCCCGGATCCGCAACAGATGTCGAGCACAACCCCGGGCTCCGCGTCGACCGCGGCGTGCACGAGGAGTTCGGTTCTGCGACGGGGGACGAACACTCCGGGCGCGACCGATATCCGCAGACCAGCGAACTCCGCCCACCCGAGAAGTTGTTCCAGTGGAGTGCCGTCGACTCGCTGTGCGACAGCCTTTTTCAGAGCGCTTCCGCCGAACGCCTCCACGAGGAGCCGAGCCTCGATTTCCGCGAACACGCAGCCCGCGGCGCGCAACACCCGGACGATCTCGTCGAAGGAAGGCGCGGACATCGGACTCGAGATCAGCCGAGGGGCGTGAGGCGGTAGTGCAGCCGGACAGCGGTCACGTTCCACAGTTTCAGCACATGATCGGTCCGCAGCACCCCCTCGTCGTCGACGTAGACATGGAAGACCTCGTGGATCGGCGCTCTGGCCGCGTACCAGGCACCTTTGTCCAACACGACCGTGTAGGCGCCGTCCTGCCCGAACCTACCCGACGGGGACGTCAGAACGAGCGAACCTCCTTCGCCCACTGTCGGTTTCAGGAAAACCTGGACGTTGCCGTCCTCCAACGGGAAAGTCACATGGACGCTCGGACCCGACGCCGAGGGAAGCGTCGAAGCGCGGTAGTAACCGCTGTACATGTAGTCGCCGGTCTTCCGCAGAGTTCGCAACCAGGCAGAGCCGGCATGCCGGCCGTCGGCGTCGACGATCTCCGTGACCTCACTGTCCACACCGTGTGCCACCGCCAGAGGCTGCACCGGAAGAGCAAGCTGCTGCACGCGTTTGCCGTACAACGCTTCGATGGCCGCGCCGGGTAGCCCGAAACCCGTCGTCCACTGCGTCCACGCATCCATGCGCCACCGAGCAGTGTGCTCGTAGAATTCGCGAATGCGAGGGTCGATCGCGCTCGGGTCGAACTCCGGACCGGCCAGCGCATCGAAGCTGTGCAGCAAACCGTCCGACGAGGAACCGGGTACGACGCGCCCACCGATGCGCTCCGCCTCCTGCTGCAGCCACCTGTCCCGAACGACGCCCGGACCCGATACCGGCCCCCGCAACCACGACTGGTCGCCGTCGAGGTCGACACGTCTTCCGACCGTCTTCCACCCCAGTCTCGACGCCTTGTCCGCCAGCGACCACGCCCCCACGCTCACCATGCACCCAGCGTCTCACACCGGCTCCTCAGCAGCGAGCACTGCGACAACCCAACCGGAATCGAGTTCCGAGAACGGCCCGAGTGCATCGACCTACTTCGCAGGATCGGGTTCTCCATGAATCCGTACCCACGGCCCCAGAGCTTGTCGTAGGCGAGACCAGCTAGCACCCTCGGAGGAACACCACAGTGACTACACCCAAGACCGCGTCCGTGTGTCGGACTTCGATCATAAGATCTTGCATCGTGGGCACATCGAGTGCTGTCGCCGTCGTCGGCAGGTATCACCGCTGTTGCATCAGCTGACGAAACTCGCCTGGCGAATCCAGAGACAGCAGAGGCACTTCCGGGGTGAAACCGGCCGACGATGGATACCGAACCGATGCCTACACAGGGTCGGGGCAAATACTGGCGACAGCCAGCACTTGCGAACCAAGTCAGCCCGCAGTCGGGACGTTCTACCTTGCGCCCGCATCAGGCTAGGCCGTGATCGCCGGTTCGCGTGGACGCATGTCGGATAATCTCATCCGTCTATTCCTGCAGCCGCGGAGCGGTCCGAAATTCCACCCCCGAATGACGGCGATCGCCTCCGTACTCCCAGCGAATGGTCCGTTCGGGGCCATCTCGACGAGGCCTCACGCTGATTCCGCGATAGTCGTAACCGTCCTGTCTCACCTGTTCCCACTCGAAATCCACGGTCTCCCCGACGACCGCGTCGACACTGGAACCGGTGATATGAATGGACTCATTCTCGCGCGCAGGAGGCAGCGTGATGGCCCACAGCATGCTGACGTGAACCCAGCATCCGCCGGCAGTGTCCAGGGAGTCGAGAACGCCCCATCCTTCGTCGGCATACCACTTCCTGATAACGCCTGTACTGGTCATTGCCTCAGGTTAGCCAGGTTGCGGGAGCCATACCGGAGCAGACGACCCGACCACACCGATGTGGAGCAGAGAAAGAAAATAACGGGAGGCATCGCTCACGGTTGCGTTCGAACGTATGTTCGATTACTCTATGTGACATGGCACAGCCGGGGGGCTCCACGCAGGTTCGATCCGATGCAGACAGTGCGGCATCGCGGTCACTGACGCGCCTGTCGGATGGACGGCGGGCAGAGAACCGAGCGTCGGCAGTGGTGATCCACGAGTTGCAAGATCTCTACGAGATACGGCTGTGCGCAGAGATGGACGTGCATGCACTGGGTGCAGAGCACGGCAGTGAGGAACCGAACGTCGATCGCGCCCGACACACAGTCGAATACGAAGCAGCAGTGTCCATGTCGACAACTCGGACTGTTGCGCGCCAGATGATCGTTGTCGCCAACCATCTGTTCTGGCGTCTGCCGGCAATCGATGCCGCCTTCACGGCCGGGGACCTCGACTACGGCCGTGTCCGAACGGTAGTTCTGACCCTGCTCCGCGCCAGCGACGAGACTGTGTCGGCTCTGGAGGCAGATATTCTCGCCGCGGCACAGCGATGCGCTCCGAAAGCGCTGCGGGAGAACATCTGGCGCCGCTGGTTCCAATACGACCCGGACGAGGCCGCGGCTGCACAGAAAGCTGCGCTCGCCGACGAACGATGCGCCGAGATTCGCCGCAACGACTCCGGCATCGCCACCCTGGTGTCGAAGATGAGCGTGCTCGAGGGCGCTGAATGCGACGCCCTCCTCGACGAGTACGTAGCCACCGTCTGCCCGAAAGATCCACGAACCAAGAAAGAACTACGCGGACATGCCTTACTCGCGTTGATCCACCGAGAAGATGCGCTCCAATGCCGTTGCGGGAGCGAGGAATGCCCGTTTCGCGGAGTCGATGCCAAGAACCCCAACCGGCGACCGTACCTGCTGAACATTCACATCGACATCGAAACCATTCTCGGGCTGAACGAAGAGCCGGCCACACTGTCCGACGGCACAGTTCTCGACGCGGAAACCGTGCGACTCCTCGCCACCGACACCCGCTGGCAGGTCCTGCTCACCGAAACCCTGACCGCCGCACGTGACCGCCGTGGCCTCGACAACGACGAATCGGCCGACGATCTCGACGACGACGGTGCCGGCAACTCGGACGAGGGTTCGGACGGGGGTGACGACGACGATGGCGGCACCAAGGTTACTGACGCACCGAATCCCAGACCACCGGCGCAACATCCAGTACGGCGCGGTCGGCGTAAGGCTGCCCGTGCTCGGCGGGTTGTCGCCCGCGGCCGAACACGGCCTCCAGCGCCTCTGCCGACTACTACGCAGCGGGCCAAGGACAATCCGCGTGCATCGGCGATCGGGGAAGAAGCGGCGCTGTCCGCGGCGATTGCTGCGTTCATGGACGCTGTGGCACTCGACCCGTCGCTCGCCGAGGGCTTGCACCCCGACGGACACGGTGGATTCTGCACGCCTCCGCCCGGAGCCCTCACCTACCGGCCGAGCGCTGCTCTGGTCGCGCTGGTTCGCGCGAGCTATCACACCTGTACGTTCCCGAACTGTGGGGTACCGGCTGCCCGTTGCGACATCGACCACATCGTTCCGTTCGATCATCGAGATCCGATTTCCGGAGGCTGGACCGTTCTCGGAAACCTGCATCCACTGTGCCCGTACCACCATCAGGCCAAGACTCTGCGACTGTGGGCGTGCACCAAGCTCGACGGAGACGGAATCTATTGGCGCTCAGGGGCTGGGCTGCAGCACATAACCCCACCCGCGTTCGGAACAGTCGACATCCCCGGGGATTTCGTCCACGTCCGTCGATTCCGCATGCCGTCCCGACCGACGTCGAGGGGCGCATCCCGTCGATCCGACACCCGCAACAACATCGACCGCCACGACGACTTACCCGACCCGCCGGACGAACTGTACGAACCCACGTGGTGGGAAGCCAACATCACCGACGAGGACTGCCAACTCTGGAGGCTCCTGAATCCGCGCACCGACGGCGGCGCACCAAGTCTGGCGGACATCGCAAGACTCGACGATCCGCAGTGCCGAGCCGACGCGCTATACCTCCGCGAGAAGTTCCTCGAGCATCGCGCCGTGGTCGCCGAACGCGAGAAGTACCGGCCACCACCGTTCTGAGCAGGAGGTTTCAGGAGTGGAGCCTGCGTAATGACTCGTACTAGGGTTCGAGCCCGAGTCCTTCCGCTTCCAAGGCGGCCTTCACGATGCCGAGTGCTTTGGGGCCGACGCCGTGGAGCTGTGCGAGCGCCGATTCCGACTGCCCGGCCAACGCCTCGAGCGATGTGAAGCCGGCGGCGAAGAATGCGCCTGCTGCGGGGCGTCCGGTGCCTGCGGGGAAATGGTCGATCGGCTCACTCATGGCCACATCTTAAACTCGCCGGTAACCTGGTCGGGTGCCTGACAACAAGCAGCGACGCGTCATCCTCACCGGCGGAAACACCGGAATCGGTTACTTCACCGCGCTCCAGTTGGTGAAGCAAGGCGACCACGTGACCTTGGCCTGCCGCAACCTGGACAAGGCCAAGACAGCGGCGGACAAGATTGCCGCAGAAACCAACAGCACCGGCGGCGTCGTGGACACTGCCGAACTCGATCTGGCCGATCTGAGCTCGGTGCGTGATTTCGCGGCATCGGCTCCCGACCGCGTCGACGTCCTCATCAACAACGCAGGCGTCATGATGCCTGCGACGCGGCGCGAGACCGTCGACGGCTTCGAACTTCAATTCGGTACCAATCACCTCGGCCACTTCGCGTTGACCGGCCACTTGCTCCCCAAGCTTCGCGCGTCGGACAAGGCCACCGTCGTCACCGTCTCCTCGGTCGCCCACAAGCAAGCACCGAAACTCGATTTCGACGATCTGCAGGCCACGCGCGGGTACAACCCACAGCGGGGTTACGCCAATTCCAAGTTGTCGAATCTGTTGTTCGCACTGGAACTTCAGCGCCGTCTCGATGCCGCGAAGATCGACATCACGAGCAACGCCGCCCACCCCGGCATCTCGTCGACCGAGTTGTACTCGAGTCCCGACGGCCTGGGGAGTTCCAAGATTGCGTCCCTCGTCGCGGCCGTCGGGCTGCCGATCATCTCGCAGTCCGCGAAAGCCGGCGCACTTCCTACCCTCCACGCACTCGAGAAGGGTGGACCGGGGTCGTACACGGGCCCGAAGTGGTTGTTCGAGTCCCGTGGCGCTCCCGCTCCGGCAAAGCTCTCCGGCAAGGCAAAAGACCGCCAGCTCGCCGAAAAGCTCTGGGAAGCAAGTGAACGACTCACCGGAGTCGTGTACGACCTCGGCTGACGCACCGACATGCGGGTCAGCCGCCTACCGTGACCGAAGCGGGTAGCGGCATACCCCGGTCGCTCAGCACCGCGCGTAGCCGGTCCGGGTAGTCGGTGATGATCCCGTCGACTCCCATGTCCAGCAGGACGTTCATGGTCTCGGGGTCGTCGACTGTCCACGGAATGACCCGAATTCCAGCGGCATGGGCGTCGTCGATCATCTTCTGGGTCACGTACAGCTCGAAGTCCGGGTCACTTACCTTGCCGCTCTGCGGATTTCCCTGAACCGGTGAGAATCCGGATGCGCCGAACGAGCGGATCGCGGCAATCGGGTCACCGTCGAAATCGTCGATGTCCACGCCACCGAGCCATGGCGACCTCCCGGACTGACCGATCTGAAGAAACTCACCGTTCGTCAGCGCGACGGTCGGTAGTGCGGGTTCCACTTCCCGGACCCGCTGCAGCGCACCCCAGTCGAAGCTCTGGATCGTCGCTCTGTCGAGCATCCCAGCGGCACGGATGGTGCCGAGGACGGTGTCGACGAACTGCTCACGAGGTGCCGTCTCCGTCGGGCTTGCCGCTTCGACCTTGGTTTCGACATTCAGCTTGATCCCAGGGGCACTGGCGGCAAGTTCGAGAACGTCGGCCAACGTCGGCATCCGCGCACCCGGCACCGTTCGTTGCTCCGGATAGTCCGCCAGCCGCAACGTCCCACAGTCCAGGGTCCGAATCTGCGCCAGCGTCAACGTGTTCACGTACTTGCCGACGTAGGGGAACTCGGGATCCTGCTCGACGACAGGTGCCGTGTCCAGACATTTCTTCGACGAGACCTGCCGATCATGGGTGACGACGGCAATCCCGTCCTCGGTGATCTGCGTGTCCAGTTCCAGCGTGGTCACGCCGAGCTCCAGTGCAGTGGTGAACGATTCGAGGGTGCTCTCGGAGACGAGGCCGAGTCCACCCCGGTGCGCCTGTAGATCGAACTCGCCGTTCGACGGCTGAGGTCGAGGATCCGGCGACCGGTCCGCTTCGGCCGACGAACATGCAGTGAACGTGACCGCTGCGAGCACGGTCAAGACGAGCGCGGCACCTGGTAGTCGTCGCATGCCGTTCGACGCTAGGGGTGAGAAGCGTCGACTCCGTGAACTAGAGCTTCCCCGCACCCTTCAGATAAGTGACAACAGGCGCTCGGAACATTTCCGTGCGTGCGGCGCGGGCCCCGAGGGCAGAGGTCACCAACCCCTCGCACAACGCGATGTAGCCGGCTCCGACCTCGGCGTCGCCGAACAGTTCGACGGCACCAGGCCCCGAGAACAGGCTGCCCGCCAGCGCGGCGCGGTCGGCGTCGGACACCGTCGGGTCGAGCATCAGCACGTGCCGGGCGCGTAGTTGGGCGGCTCTCTCCGTGACGAGGTGGTCCAGGTACCGCACCGTCACCTCGACCGGATCACCCTCGATGGTCGACAGGTGGGTGAACTCGGCACGCGAAGTCTCGGTGATCCGGGCGATCACGGCGGCGAACAGATCGGCTTTCGATCGGAAGTAGTACGACGTGGAGCCGGCC
The DNA here is from genome assembly GCF_000383555.1 of Rhodococcus sp. 114MFTsu3.1. Classification (NCBI taxonomy): domain Bacteria; kingdom Bacillati; phylum Actinomycetota; class Actinomycetes; order Mycobacteriales; family Nocardiaceae; genus Rhodococcus; species Rhodococcus sp. 114MFTsu3.1. Next base: position 161,389 of record NZ_KB911554.1, read on the forward strand.
GGCAGCGTCAGGGCGTCGTCGAGCTTGCGGTGGGTCAGTGCCCGGAGTCCGGAATCGGCGATGACGTCGATCGCCGCGTCCGCGATCGCAGCTCTTCTGTCCATGACGTGGATCGTACGCCAATTTCCTCTACATATGTAGAGTGGGCGCCCATGAGGCCACCAGTACCCCGGAATGCGTTCGCCGCCGATTTCGACCTGGACCCGTCGCAGCACTCCGTCGTCGACCTTCTCACCGAGGCCGACACGCTCGGCCTGTACCTGTGGGGACCCGTCGGGCGAGGCAAGACCTGGTTGATGGACAGATACTTCGGCGCCGCACCGGAGCCCAAGAAACGCCTGCACTTCCACACCTTTTTCCGTGACCTGCACGCGTCGTACTTCGTTCATCGGTTCCAGCTCGAACCGACGCTCGACGCGTTGATCGGCCCCACCCGATTGCTCTGCTTCGACGAATTCCACGTGCACGACATCGGCGACGCACGGCTCATCGCCCGGATGCTCGACGCCCTGTGGGCACGAGGTGTCGCCGTGGTCGCGACGTCCAATTACCCACCCGACGGCTTGCTGCCCAATCCGCTGTTTCACGACGCATTCCTCCCGACCATCGAGGTTCTGAAAGCGAACCTCCGAGTGGTGTGCGTCGACGGACCCGTGGATTACCGCACCCTGGGCGACGCGAACACCGAGAACTCGGGATTCTCCGCGGGAACCTGGTCCACCACCGGAACTGCCGCAGGCGAGTCCTTCGCGGACCTGTGCGAGGCCCCGAGGTCGACGGGCGATTACCTGGCCATCGTCGATCGGCTCGACGCGGGCGCAGAACTGACGATCAGGGAAATACCAGCACTTGCCCAGGCGTCGGACGACGCAGTGCGCAGATTCTCGAATCTCGTGGACATCCTGTACGACGCGGACATCAGGACTCGATTTCACGCACGGGTGCCGTTGGAGGAGTTCGCCGACGGTCACCGGGAAGGCCTCGGCTCGGTCTCGTCGGGAGGAGTCGATCTGAAGAGGACGCTGAGCAGGCTCCATCAGCTTCGGCATTCGCGGGCGTCGACACGTCTCGGAGCCGAGAAGTAAGGGAGACGCCCACAGCTGACGGCGGTCGGGGGCGACAGCAGCCGCGGGCGTCTCATCCATCATTCGCCGCAGGTGAAAGGCTGGATGGGTCCGGATGGAAAGTTTTTCGGAAATTTCTCGGCACCGGCATGGAATACCACCCGGCAAACTCCCGTTAGAGTAGAAGTCAATGCAAACGCATGAAAATGCGTTCGAGGGATTCGGCCAGGGAGCACACCATGCAGTTCGGAATCTTCACCGTCGGCGACGTGACAGTCGACCCCACCACAGGTCGCGCACCCACCGAAAACGAGCGGATCAAGGCAATGGTCACCATCGCCAAGCATGCCGAAGAAGTCGGTCTCGACGTGTTCGCAACCGGTGAGCACCACAACCGGCCGTTCGTGCCGTCGTCACCGACGACGATGCTCGGGTACGTCGCCGCCCAGACCGACAAGCTGATCCTGTCCACGTCGACGACACTCATCACGACCAACGACCCGGTGAAGATCGCCGAGGACTACGCGATGCTCCAGCATCTGTCCGACGGCCGCGTCGACCTCATCATGGGCCGCGGCAACACCGCGCCGGTCTACCCGTGGTTCGGCAAGGACATCCGTCAGGGCATTCCCCTCGCGCTCGAGAACTACCAACTCCTGCGACGCCTGTGGACCGAGGACGTCGTGACGTGGAAGGGCAACTTCCGGACTCCGCTCGACAGCTTCACCTCCACGCCTCGCCCGCTGGACGACATCCCGCCGTTCGTATGGCACGGCTCGATCCGCAGCCCCGAGATCGCAGAGATCGCCGCGTACCACGGTGACGGATTCTTCGCGAACAACATCTTCTGGCCCAAAGAGCACTACATTCAGCTCATCGACCTCTATCGCCAACGCTACGAGCACTACGGGCACGGCCGCGCGGACCAGGCCATCGTCGGCCTCGGCGGTCAGGTGTTCATGCGCAAGAACAGCCAGGACGCAGTGAACGAGTTCCGGCCGTACTTCGACAACGCACCCGTCTACGGACACGGCCCGACGATGGAAGAATTCACCGAGCAGACACCGTTGACCGTCGGCTCACCACAGCAGGTCATCGAGAAGACACTCGCGTTCGCGGACTTCTTCGGCGACTACCAGCGCCAACTGTTCCTGATGGATCACGCCGGTCTCCCGCTGAAGACGGTCCTCGAGCAGCTCGATCTGCTGGGCGAGGAAGTGGTACCGACGCTGCGCGCGGAGTTCGCCGCACGACGCCCGGCCGGGGTTCCCGAGAACCCGCCGACGCACGCGAGCATGCTCGCCGAGAAGGAGACGGCTGTTGCCGTCTAGCACCGAACTGTCGGTTGTCGCCTGGGAGGCGTTGTTTCGCTCCCAGGTGGCGCTGATGCGCAAGTTCACCGCCGACGACATTTGGGGCCCGATCAGTCTGCGCGAGTACGACGTGCTGTTCACACTCGGCAATTGCCCGACGCGAACGTTGCGTCTGCACGACCTCAACGCCGAGATCCTGCTGACCCAGCCCTCGCTCAGTCGACTCTGCGAACGGCTGGAGAAGCTCGGACTGGTCACCCGCACGCCGGACCCGAACGACAAACGCGGAACCGTCGTCGGCCTCACCGACGACGGCCTCGCTGTGCAACGGGAGATCGGACGGAAGCACGCGTCGCGCATCAGGAGATACGTCGGCGACGCGTTGACCGACGAGGAACTGCGAACACTGACGGCACTGTGCACCAAACTGAGGCTCGCGCAGAAGGACATCTCATGACAGGCGGTTTCCCATGAACCTCGAAATCATCACCCCACGCGACGTTCCACTCGGCGGCCCTCGCGCCATGAACGTCCGGCGGACGCTACCGACGAAACAGCGAACCCTGATCGGCGCGTGGTGTTTTGCCGATCACTACGGTCCCGACGACGTATCCGCGTCCGGAGGCATGGACGTCCCGCCGCACCCCCACACCGGGCTGCAGACCGTGAGCTGGCTGTTCACCGGTGAGATCGAACACCGCGACAGCATCGGCTCGCACGCACTTGTCCACCCCGGCGAGCTCAACCTCATGACCGCGGGCCGCGGAATCTCCCACTCGGAAGTCTCGACCGACAACACCCGAATCCTGCACGGCATGCAGCTGTGGGTCGCCCTGCCCGGGTCCGCTCGATTCACTGCGCCGGCCTTTCAGCACTACGTCCCCGACGCCGTGACGACGGGCGGCGCAGAGCTGCGGGTGTTCCTGGGATCTCTCGCGGGCCGGACATCCCCCGTCTCGACTTTCACACCACTCCTCGGCGCCGAGATCGTCCTTCCCGCAGGGAGTGCCGTTCAACTCGACGTCGACGAGGCCTTCGAGCACGGCATCATCGTCGACCAGGGCTCGGTGAACGTCGAGACCCTTCCCCCAGCTGACGACGCCGATCCCGAGGACGCGGAATCCGGCACCCTTGCCCGAGCCGAATTGGGATACCTCCAGCCCGGCAATCGCGCCATCACCCTGCGAAACTCGGGCACCGACGAAGCACGAATGCTGCTGCTCGGCGGGCCACCGTTCGGTGAAGAAGTAGTGATGTGGTGGAACTTCATGGGCCGCACCCACGACGACATCGTGGCCTATCGCGAGGCCTGGGAAGGAGCGGAGCATGCGGAGCGTGACGGGCAGTTCGGCACGGTCGATGGGTACCGGATACCGGGGTTCAGACTTCCTGCGCCCGAACTACCGAACGCTCGCATCGCCCCGAGACACTGAGGTGCGGGCGCTGCGAGGGTTCGGCTCGAGCCTCAGAAAAGAGTAGCGACCTCGTCGAGGGATTCGCTGCGGGAAGGTGCGGCAGCGGCAGGCGTGCCGGCAGCGGTAGCAACAGGTTTGCTGGGGCCCGCTTTGCCCGAGGCGACGGCGCGAGCAGCTTCACCGGCGAGCGCGTCGGCTGCCTCGTTGAAGTGGTTGCCGACATGTCCACGGACCCAGCGGAATCGGACAGGTCCGCTGCGGTCCACGATTGCTCGATCGATGCTCTGCACCAATTCCAGGTTGCGCACCGGCGATCCGCCCGCGGTTTTCCAGCCCTTACGCTTCCACCCCGGCAGCCATTCCGAAGCACACTTGATGGCGTACTGCGAATCCGACTCGATGAGCATCGGCTCGTCACCGGGGTGCGCGAGGATTGCCTCCAAAAGCGCTCGAAGCTCGGCGATCTGGTTGGTTCCCGACGCTTCTCCACCGGAGTTGGACGGCCCCGTGTGGTTGACCCAGGCCCAACCGATGGCGCCACCCGGATTCCGCAGACACGAACCGTCAGTACTCACGATGATCACGGGAAGGACCCTACTTCGCCCCACCGACAAACAACAGGCGCCGCGCAGGAGTGGAGCCTGCGGAACGACCTGATGAGGCAGGAGTGGAGCCTGCGGAACGACCTGATGAGGCAGGAGTGGAGCCTGCGGACCTCTGAATTCGGGGGCCGAGGACCGCTCGAGGCTGTGTGGGTGTCCGAATGGGTAGTGTGGGAAAGCATCCGAGAACGCACCCGACAGGGTCGATCACACATTCGCACTCACCGAGGACTCGAATCGTGACAACTGCAGCGCCAGGAGAATCCATCCCGTCGTCGTTCGAAGCATTGGTGGCGAGGGAGGCCGACGGCATCACGCTCACGCGAGAACGCGTCGACGCGTCGTTTCTGCCGGAGGTGTCGGGTCCGTCGGTGACGATTGCCGTGGAGTATTCGTCGGTCAACTTCAAGGATGCTCTCGCGATCACGCCGAAGGGTGGAGTCGTCCGCGAGTACCCCATCGTCCCTGGCATCGACATCGCGGGAACCGTTGCGGAATCCACATCGCCGGAGTTCGAGGTAGGCCAGCGCGTCGTTGCGCACGGGTACGACATCGGTACTGCGCAGCACGGTGGTTACGCCGAGTTCGCGCGCGTTCCCGCCGAGTGGGTGGTGCCGTTGACCACCCTGTCCACCCGTGAGGCCGCGGCCATCGGCACCGCGGGTTTCACCGCGGCACTGAGCGTGCGTGCGCTGCAGGCGGCAGGCGTGACTCCGTCCGACGGGCCGGTGCTTGTGACGGGTGCCAGCGGCGGAGTGGGGACGGTCAGCGTCGACCTCCTCTCGGCCGCAGGCTACGAAGTGGTCGCATCGTCCGGCAAGCAAGGCGCCACGCAACTGCTGACAGAGTTGGGTGCATCGCGGGTCGTCGGCCGGCTGCCGGAGGATCCCGATGCCAAGCCGCGTCCGCTCGGCAAGGCGGAGTGGGGCGGCGTCGTCGACTGCGTAGGCGGCAAGACGCTGGCACATGCGTTGAGCACGGTCCGGTACGGCGGCGCTGTCGCCGCGAGCGGTCTGACCGGAGGCGCGCAGCTGCCGACGACGGTGCTTCCGTTCATTCTGCGCGGCGTGTCTCTGCTCGGCATCGACTCCGTGTTACTCCCCATCGACAAGCGCCGGGCACTGTGGCAGAAACTCGAAACCGATCTGCGCCCGCAGCGTCTGTCGGCGCTCACCACCGAGGTGCCCGTGGCGGACGTCGCGAGTGCTCTCGACTCGATCTCCGGCGGTGGCGTCACCGGCCGAACGGTCGTCGCCGTCTCCGGAGGCTTCGCGTAGGCCGCGGCGCTCGGATCCAGTTCCGGCGTGTCGGTCGGAGGGGATAAAGTCGGCGGCACGATGTTCCCGAAGACCACGCCAGGCTCTCCATCAGCCGCCGGAGACAGTGATGTCTCGACGGTGTTCGAGTCGGCGTCCCCGCTGGACCCGATGGCGTGCCTTCGGGATCTACGCAGGGGCAAGGGAGACCCCACGTTCGAGCGGGACAGCGCAGGCAGCGTCTGGCGAGCGTCGCGTCTTCCGTCCGGTCCGGTCACATACAGGATCACCCCTATCTCGCGCACCGCCGTCCGGAGCCAGGCGTGGGGTCCCGGTGCCGAGGAGTTCACCGGATTTCTGCCCGCGCTGCTGGGCAGTGAGGACGACTCGTCGGGCTTCGCGCCGGAGCATCCGACCCTGAAGGAAGCTCACCGACAGCATCCGCACCTTCGCCTCGGCAGGACCGGGCTCGTCATGGAAGCCCTGGTGCCCGCGGTACTCGAGCAGCGAGTCCACGGGCTGTCCGCGTTCTCGTCGTGGCGCAGGCTCGTCACGAAATTCGGCGAGCGCGCACCTGGCCCGACTCCGAAGCCGATGTTCGTTCCGCCCCCTCCGGACGTCTGGCGCCGCATTCCCTCGTGGGAGTACCACCTCGCCAACGTCGATCCTGCTCGCTCCAAGACCATCGTGCGATGCGCACAGGTGGCGCACCGTATGGAAGAAGCCGCCTCGATGCCGTTCGCGGATGCGACACGTCGCCTGCGGGCTGTCCCCGGCGTCGGCATCTGGACGGCAGCGGAAGTCGCGCAACGTGCCTTCGGCGATCCCGACGCCTTGTCCGTGGGCGACTACCACTTGGCCGCTGTGGTCGGGTGGTCGCTTCTCGGTCACCCCCTCGACGACGCCGGAATGATCGAGTACATGAAACCGCTTGCACCGCATCGCTTTCGTGCCGTCAAGCTACTTCAAATCAGCGGCCGGGCAATCAAACCGAAATTCGGTCCACGCACACCCCTCGTCGACCACACCTGGCACTGACGCACGAGTACGAGTAGCACCCAATCCACCTGCGGCACAATGATTGTGAGCACGGTGATTTTTTCTCCTCCACGTCCCTGACCTGGCAGTTCGCGAGCGTTTTGCACACCGAATTTCAACTGCTAGTTTTCCGGGACACAAAAGCAGGAGGATGACGTCATGAGTCTCGGCCCACGTCTGCGGGCGGCGGCGGTTGCGATCGCCGCGGCCAGTGCGCTTCTCGCCGGGTGCAGTTCAGGAACCAGCACCAGCACCGACGGGGGCCTGACTCCCCGGTCGGGCGGGGAGATCACCGTGGGGATCATTCCTGCCTGCGGTTGGGACAAAGCACAGACGTCCGGGTGCAACTTCGCCAATGTCGAAATCGTGGACAATCTCACCGAGCAGATCCCCGACACCGGTGAGGTCGTACCCTGGCTCGCGGAATCGTGGAAGATCGGCGACGACGGGACGTCCTACACCTTCGCGCTGAAGGACGGAGTCACGTTCAGCAACGGCGAAGTTCTCGACGCCGAAGCCGTGAAGCTGAACTTCGACAACGTGGTGGAACTCGGCAAGCAGGGGCGCGCATTTCAGTCCTCCGCATACCTTCAGGGTTATCGGGAGTCGGTCGTCGTGGATCCGCTGACGCTCCGAGTCGAGTTCGACGCCCCGAAAGCCGGCTTTCTGCAGGCGTTGTCGGAGAAACCGCTCGGCATCATCGCACCGGAGACCATCACCACCAGGACACCCGAGGAGCGACTGGCGCAGGGCGTCATCGGAAGCGGTCCGTTCGTCATCGAGGAAGTTGTTGCAGACCAGAAGTTCGTCGTGAAGCGCCGCGACGACTACCGATGGTCCTCGCCGAAGAACGCACACGAGGGACCCGCTTACCTGGACCGCGTGACGTTCCAGATACTCCCGGAAGACCTCGTCCGAACCGGAGCGTTGCTCAGCGGTCAGATCCAGGTCTCGACGACCGTACCGAGCAACGACGTCGACTCCATTCGGGCACAGGGCTTCGACATCGTCTCCCGCTCCTCGGCGGGCGTCGTCTACACCTATTACCCGAACGTGACGGACCCGATCCTCGCCGACGAATCCGTCCGAAAAGCGTTGCAGCTGGGCATCGATCGCCATGAAATTCACGACACGGTGTTCAACGAGTTCCAGACGGTTCCCACGAGCGTGCTGTCCTCGACGCACCCCGACTACACGGATCTGTCCGAGGCCCTAAAAGCCGACCAGGACGAGGCGCGTCGAATCCTCGACGACGCGGGGTGGACCGAAGGCCCCGACGGCATTCGCGAGAAGGACGGCCGGAAGCTGAGCGTCGCAATTCAATTCAGCGCGAACGGCGACAAGCCGATCCACGAGCTCACACAGCAGCAGCTGAGAGAGATCGGCATCGACTTCCAGCTCGAGCAGCTCACCGCCGCCGAGGTGACCGCCAACCGTTCGTCGGGTCGATGGCAGCTCCAGTACGGCAACCTGACTCGGCCCGATGCCGACGTGCTGGTGTCCGCGTTCGACCCGACGTACAGCAACTACTTCAAGTCCTCCTACGACCCCGAGCTCGAACACCTCCTCGGCGAGCAGGCGTCCGAGCTCGACGATGTCACCCGCCGTGAGCTCGCCAACCGCATTCAGGACACGATCGTCGACCGCGGTTACGCATTCCCGATCACCGAAGGGAGCCAGACCCAAGCCGCCCCGTCGACCGTGCACGGGCTGAGCTTCCAGGCACCGTGGTGGCCGTCGTTCGTGGATACGTGGATCGAGGAATGACACTCGCGGGAACAATCCGGCGACCTCCCCGCGTTGCCACACAGGAATAGTTCGCCTAGATAAGGAGTCATCTTGGTTGCCATCGGAAACTCGAACCTCGACATCTTCCCCCTCGCTCTCGGCGGAAACACGTTCGGTTGGACGAGCGACGAGAAAGCGTCGTTCGAGATCCTCGATGCGTTCACGGCAGGTGAAGGCAACTTCATCGACACCGCCGATTCCTATTCCGCCTTCGCCGACGGTAATTCGGGCGGCGAATCCGAGACCATCATCGGTAAGTGGACTGCCGCACGCGGCAACCGCGACGACGTCGTGATCGCCACCAAGGTGAGCCAGCACCCCGAGTTCAAGGGCCTCGCCCCGAAGAACATCGCCGCTGCAGCCGAGGCCTCGCTGAAGCGACTCCAGAGCGACCACATCGACGTCTATTACGCCCACTACGACGACGAGTCCACCCCGCTCGTCGAGTCCCTCGCCGCGTTCGACCAACTCGTCAAAGACGGGAAGGTGCGGTACGTCGCCATCTCGAACTACTCCGCCGACCGCATCCGCGAGTGGGTGTCGCTCGCCGACGAGCACGGTTTCGCCAAGCCGATCGCGCTGCAGCCGCACTACAACCTCGTCACGCGCCGCGAGTACGAGAGCGAACTCGCACCACTCGCCACCGACAACAACCTGGGCGTCTTCCCGTACTTCTCGCTCGCAGCGGGCTTCCTGACAGGCAAGTACCGCACTCGCGAAGACCTGGAAGGACAGGCACGCGAGCGGCTCGCCACGGGATACTTCACCGACAAAGGCCTCGACGTCGTGACCGCGCTCGACGAGATCGCCGATGCTCACGACGCGGAGATCTCCACCGTCGCACTCGCCTGGCTTCTCGCACAGCCGACGGTCACCGCACCGATCGCCAGCGCCAGCAAGATCTCTCAACTACCCGCACTGCTCGACGCACCACGCCTGTCGCTCGCCTCCGACGAAATCGCACGACTCACCGAGGTATCCGGACGAATCTGAGCCGGGCTCCGCTCCCGGCCTTCTCGGCTACGTAACCTCTGCCACACCGGGAACTTTTCCGCAGAGTCGGGAACAACGCGCCGGCATCGGTTGCTGACGGTTGGGTGACGCAAGCAACCGATGCCATGTCGGCATCCACAGAACCGACCTCTGCCGAGCGCCTGCGAATCATTCTGGTGCTCGGCGCGTTGATCGCTCTCGGTCCATTGACGATCGACATGTACCTTCCCGCTCTGCCGTCCATCGTCGACGATCTGAACTCGTCGGCAGCCGCCGTGCAGTTCACGCTCACCGGAACGTTGATCGGGCTCGCGCTCGGTCAGCTCGTCATCGGACCTCTGTCCGACATCGTGGGTCGGCGCCTTCCGCTGATCGTCGGCACCGCGGTGCACATCGGCGCATCCCTTCTCTGTGTCATCGCTCCCAACGTCCCGGTCCTCGGACTGTTCCGTGGCCTGCAAGGACTCGGTGCGGCAGCGGCGGCGGTCGTCGCCATGGCAGTCGTTCGTGACCTCTTCACCGGTCGGGCGGCGGCAACCGTCCTGTCTCGTCTGATGCTGGTCATGGGCGTCGCACCCGTACTTGCACCGTCGATCGGCGGCGGCATCCTCATCGTCGGAACGTGGCGGTGGGTGTTCGGTGTCCTCGCCGTACTCGGCGTTGCCTTGCTGATTCTCGCTGTCTTCGCTCTGCGCGAGAGCCTGCCGCCCGAGCGTCGTCGCAGCCGAGGCGTCATGCCCGTCGTGCGCACGTACGGCGGCCTCCTGCGCGACGGGCAATTCGTCGTACTCGTCCTCGTCGCCGCCCTCGCGATGTCGGCCATGTTCGCGTACATCGCCGGATCGTCCTTCGTGCTGCAGGACGAGTTCGGTCTCAGCGAGCAGCAGTTCGCGATCGTGTTCGCGCTCGGAGCGATCGCGCTGATCGGCGCCTCGCAGTTGAACGTCGTGCTGCTCGGACGCTTCACTCCCGTACGCATCGTGATCAGCGCACTGTCGGCAGCTGTGGTGGCGGCTCTCGTCATGACGATCCTGGCGGTTGCAGGGATCGGCGGGATCTTCGGCTTCCTCGTCCCACTGTGGTTCGTGCTCGGTGCCGTCGGCTTCGTGATGCCCAACGCGCCTGCCCTCGCGCTGTCGCGACACGGCGAAGCAGCCGGAACGGCAGCCGCACTCCTCGGCGCCGCACAGTTCGGTTCCGGTGCGATCATCGCTCCCGTCGTGGGTGCGCTCGGCAACGACAACGTGGCAGTATCGCTGACGATGGTTGCCGTGTCGGCCATCGCCCTGCTGGCTCTGATCGGCGTGACGGTCACCTCCGCACGACAGTCCGGACGCCGGTCCGAGCCGGAGGCCCAGGCAAGTCGGACGATCCACGCGAGCGAGGACCGAAAGTCTCCTGAGGCGGCAGCCCAGACGACACGAGCGAAGTCCGTGGAAACGTCTACCAGCGAGGTGTGAGAGTCGAGTGCCGGACCGTGAACGCGACGCCACCGGCAAACCGCTCAACGGGCGCCCCCGTGACGGCCTGGGAAGGCCGCTCGCGCGGGGCGCCGTCGGCGTCGAACGCATTCCCGACGATCTGAGGTTGCCTCCCGACGAGGCCATCACGAGAGCGCAGAAGCTGCTCGACGCGTCGATGCCGTTCCACGCTCACGAAATCCTCGAAGGCACGTGGAAGGACGCGCCCGAGCCGGAACGCAGACTCTGGCAGGGCCTCGCCCAGCTCGCCGTCGGACTGACTCACGTGCTCCGCGGTAACGTCGTCGGCGCGAAGTCCCTGCTGAGACAGGGGCACGACCGGATCCGCGACTACGAACTCGACCCACCATACGGGCTCGACATCTCGGGGCTGCTCAGCTGGTCGGAAGGCATACAGGACCAGCTCGACGCCGGCGCTCTTCCGCCTGATCCCACCGTTCCTCGTCTACTCTCCTGAGCCCGCGTTTGGCGATGCCCGCCGCTTTGGCTACAGTGGCGCAAGGTTAGGTAAGGCTTGCGACAGTTAGACGAGAACTTCGAGGTGGTGTCGGCATGCTCGGGCAATCTGCAGTGGAGGCTCCGTACTGGGTCGCCGTCCTCACGCCCGAGGAACGCACCTTCGGCAGCAGGCGTACCGACGAACGAATCGACACCGTCTTCTCGTCCGTCGTCACCGAGACGCACACGCAATGGGCCGCGCCGGAGCACCCGACGTCCGCGACGCTCCTGGCCGTCCTCGCCGCCACCGTCGGCGCGTGGCAGAGCGACCGGTGCCGCTGCTCCTCGTCCGGAGTTCTCGTGGATCTTCCGTGCAGCACCGTGGGGCAGGACCATGCCCGGTACCCGGTTCGGCTGCCGGTGACCGGCGCGCCGAGCACGATTCTCACCGAAGTTCGACGCCGCATCGCCGCCGTCCCGGACGGCGGCGCAGGTTACGTCACCGCGAAGCGAGCCCCCGCCCTCGCCCGCAAGCACGGCGCGCAGATCGCGTTCTTGTTCGAGCCCGACGCCGCCGCGATCACCGCGCCCGGCGACGACGATCCCCTTCGCCACAACCTCTCCGTCACGTGCAGCGTGTCCGAACTCGACGGAGTGGTCATGGTCGACGCCGAGTTCCGCTGGAACAGCCGAGTTTTCACTCGCGCCGACGTCGACGACTTCGAGAGGTTCTGGGAGAAGACCGTCTCGGCGTTCGTTCGGTCCTGAACCTCAGAGCGACTTCAGGTACTGCACGTCGGCCGCGAGTCCCTCCGCTGGAGTTTCCAGGATCACCGGCGCACCCGATGCCTCCGCGACCGCGACCAGAACGTCGGCGTCGATGATTCCGTCGGCAAGATTCGCATGGCGGTCACGAGCGGAATCGAACTCGTCGCGTGAATTGTTCAGGTGTACCAGGTCGATTCGTCCGGTGATGGCCTTGATCCGATCGACCACACCGACCAATTCCTCCCCACCCGCCCATGCATGGCACGTGTCGAGGCAGAAACCTGCACCGAATTCTCCGACGGCATCCCACAGCCGAGCGATGTCGTCGAAATGCCTGGCCATCGCGAAATCCCCGCCCGCAGTGTTCTCGATGAAGATCGGCACCGCGAAACCACCGTCGTCGGCCTGGCGCTCGAAAAGCTTGCGCCAGTTCTCGAATCCTTTGGCGGTGTCCTCACCGTCGCGGACATGTCCGCCGTGGACGACCAATCCGATGGCGCCGATGTCGGCCGCAGCGGACGCCTGCTCGATCACCGCTTTACGCGACGGAATGCGGATCCGGTTGTTCAGACTGGCGACGTTGAGAACGTACGAACTGTGTACGACGACGTCGACGTCACTCGCCTTCAACTCCTCACCCTGCGGATGCGGTGTCAGCTTGTTCCACTTCTGCGGGTCGGTCAGAAACATCTGAACGAAATCGACCCCGAGGCTTGCCGCAGAACCGAGCGGGTCGGCACTGTCACGAACGTGTGCTCCGATGCGCATCTCTCCATACTAGGGGCGGATGGGTGGTCTCCCCGATATGGAAATGCAGAAAACACTGAAACACTGATGCCATGACTGACACAGGACCCTCAGGTCGTTCCGCAGGCTCCACTCCTGGCCATCCGGGTCGTTCCGCAGGCTCCACTCCTGCCGCCCGGGCGAGCGCCCTCACCAAGACCTACGGTTCCGGCGACACTCAGGTCCATGCGCTGCGGGACGTGACGGTGGAGTTCGCCCGCGGCGAGTTCACGGCGATCATGGGCCCGTCGGGGTCGGGCAAGTCGACGCTGATGCACTGCCTCGCAGGTCTCGACACGGCCACCTCGGGAACGGTCACGATCGGTGACACCGAGCTGACCAATCTCGACGACAAGCAGATGACCGGACTACGCAGGGACAGAATCGGTTTCGTGTTCCAGTCGTTCAACCTCGTGCCCACGCTGACGGCGTTGGAGAACATCACGTTGCCGCTGGACATCGCGGGGCGCAAGGCCGACCCGCAGTGGCTCGACACCGTCGTCGACCGACTCGGCCTACGTGACCGTCTCGGCCACCGGCCGAGCGAACTGTCCGGTGGCCAGCAGCAACGCGTCGCGTGCGCACGTGCACTCGCCGGACGACCCGATATCGTCTTCGGCGACGAACCGACCGGCAACCTCGATTCCCGCTCGTCCGGTGAGGTGCTGAGCATCCTCCGCGCTGCCGCCGACGAGTTCGACCAGACCGTCGTGATCGTCACGCACGATCCCCGCGCCGCCAGTTACGCCGACCGGGTCGTGTTCCTCGCCGACGGTTCGGTCATCGATCACCTCGCGAACCCGACCGCCGAGAACGTGCTCGACCGCATGAAGCGTCTGGAAACGGCCTGACCATGCCTTCGACCAATCCCATGCGCAAGGTCTCACTGCGCAATCTCGCCGCCCACAAGGTCAGACTCGCACTGACCGTCCTGTCCGTCGTGCTCGGAACCGCCTTCGTTGCAGGGTCTTTCGTGTTCACCGACACACTGCAACGAACGTTCTCGTCGATCTTCTCCGACACCGCCCAGGGCGCCGACGTCCGCGTCAGTGCCGAGGACGCACGCTCGAGCGGCGTCCCTGTCTCCGCAGCCGACGTCATCTCGTCCCTACCCGACGTTCGTGCCGTCGCACCGTATGTCAGCGGTCAGATCGTCGTACTGGATTCCTCGGGCGCTGCCGTGCAGACCGGTGGCGCGCCGACTATCGGCGAGGCGTACCTACCGCCCGAGCGGCGACTGGGCGAGGACGCGGTGTTCATCGCAGGTTCAGCGCCCACGGCACCGGGCGACGTCGTCATCAACGAGGGCGGCGCCACGCGCTCCGGGCTCGGCGTGGGTGACACCACGCAGGTTCTCGTGCCGTCGAAAGGCACCGTGGACGTCACCGTGACCGGGATCTACGACACCGCCGTCGAATCCGGCGGGTACATCGGCATCCAGTTCACCGAGGGCCAGGCCGACGAATTGTTCTCCGACGGCGAGCACGTGCAGTACTACGACATCGCCGGAACAGGCGTGTCGCAGACGGAGCTTCGGGACGAGATCGCCGCCGCCCTACCCGACTCGAAGGTGCAGACCGCGGACGACGTCCGGGACGAAGCACAGGCCGAGATCGAACAAGCCCTGTCCTTCGTGAACTACTTCCTGCTCGCATTCGGCGCGATCGCATTGCTCGTGGGCACGTTCATCATCTACAACACCTTCTCGATGATCGTCGCCCAGCGCGTTCGCGAGCTCGCTCTGCTCCGCGCGATCGGCGCCAGCCGCGGCCAGGTCAGCCGCTCCGTGGTGCTGGAAGCTCTCGTCGTCGGTGTCATCGGCAGCGCGATCGGCTTCGCGGGCGGTATCGGTCTCGCCTACGGCCTGCGCGCACTGCTCAACGCGTTCGACCTCGGATTGCCCTCGGGGGCACTGGCACTCGAACCTCGAACCGTCGTCGTCGCTTTCGCCGTCGGCATCGTCGTCACCGTGCTCAGCGCATACGCACCCGCTCGTCGTGCCGCCAAGGTGCCACCCATCGCGGCGATGCGCGAGGAGTTCGCCTCCGCCGGTGACAGTCTGCGCGTGCGCACCTGGATCGGCGTCGTGATCGGCGCGATCGGCGCCGCTGCCGTCGTCATCGGAGCGCAATCCACCGGCGGCGCTGCCGCAGCGACCGTCGGCGCAGGTGCCGTGGCCGTGATCGTCGCCGTCGCGCTGGCGGCACCGTCACTGTCCCGGCCGGTCGTCGGTGCCCTCGGTTCGGTTCTGACGCGGCCGTTCGGCCCGATCGGACGCCTGGCCCGAACCAACTCGGTCCGCAATCCCCGGCGTACGGCCGCCACTGCCTTCGCTCTCATGCTCGGGCTGATGCTGGTGTCGGTCATCGGCGTCCTCGGCTCGACCGCCAAAGCGAGCGTCGACGCCCTGGTCGACAACGGAATCGAAGCCGACTACATCTTCAGCGGCCCACCGTCGATCGGAATCCCGACGGGAGCCGCCGCAGCCGCCCGGGAAGTGAACGGGGTCGACCGCGTCGCCGTACTTCACCCGGTGTCGGTGGACATCGACGACGAGCCCGCCTTCGGCGTCGCGCTCGAAGGGAGCCCGGAAGGATTGTTCGACAGCGTCGTCGTCGCCGGGTCGCCGGAGCTGCGGGGAGACAGCATCGCTGTGTCGTCCTCCGCGTCGCGCGACGAGGGGTGGGCGCTCGGCTCGATCGTGAACATGACGTCGGTCGACGGGCAGCAGGTTCCCGTCACGGTCACCTCCGTCTACGAGGACAACCCGCTGGTAGGGCAGTGGATGATCTCGAACGACGTCTACCAGAAGGTGACTCCCAGCATCGTCCGGTCGGACATCGTCGTGCTCGTCGGCGCCGCTCCGGGAACCGACCTGAACGTGCTCAGGACCGACCTGGAAGCCGCCACCAAGCCGTTCGTCGTCGTTCAGGTCCAGGATCGCGACGAATTCAAGGGGTCGCAGGGCCAGCAGATCGACACGCTGCTCGCCGTCCTCTACGGGCTGCTCGCGCTCGCCGTCGTCATCTCCGTGCTGGGAATCGTCAACACTCTCGCTCTGTCGGTCGTCGAACGACGCCGTGAAATCGGAATGCTCCGGGCCGTCGGCATGCAGCGCCCCCAGGTCAGGCGCACGATCTATCTGGAGTCGCTGCTCATCGCGCTCTTCGGGGCCATCGTCGGTCTCGGCCTCGGAGTGGCCTTCGGATGGGGATTCGTCAGAACTCTGCGCGACGAAGGTCTCGGTCTCCTGACCGTTCCGTGGGGCCAGATAGTGGCCATGCTGTTCGGCTCGGCCGTCGTCGGAGTCCTCGCGGCACTCTGGCCGGCGGTGCGCGCCGCCCGCACCCGACCTCTGGAGGCAATCACGGAACCATGAGACGGGTCGTGGCGGCCTCGTCGGTCGATCGAACGAAGAAGTTGCAGCCAAAAGGACCGCAGGGTTACCTTGTATGGAGTAAAACAGACTTTACGATTGTTTTCGGGTCGGTTTCCCGGTAGAGCGATCGCAAAGGACGCCGTACTCGAGGAGCAACCATGTCGGTGCACAAGCTGGAAGCGCCCACCCACGCGCCGCTTGCACCGCTGTGCAAACCCGGCACCAGGGATACCCTTCTCGACCGACTCTGCGAGGTCGCCCACGCGGTGCCCGACGCCGTCGCCGTCCACACCGAGGACGGGGCGGTCACGTTCGACGAACTCCTGCACCGCACCTATGCATCGGCGAGAAAGATCGCCCAGCTCGCGGGTGACGACCCTCGCCCGATCGCCGTGGAAGCCGCCTCCACGTCGGAGTCGATCGCCACGATGCTCGCGGTGATGGCGTCGGGCCACGCGCTGGTCCCGTTGGATTCCAACCTGCCGGCCAACCGCGCGGACCGCATCGTGGAGTCGGCAGCGGCACTCCGCCTCGACCAGGCGGACCTCGCGAACACGCAGGATTCCGCGATGCCGCTACCCACTCTCACCGGCAGCCGGACGGCATTGATCGCCTACACCTCGGGCTCCACCGGTGCCGCCAAAGGTGTGCTGCTGAGTCATCGCATGTGCCTGACCAAGGCGTACGAGGTCAGCTCCGCACTCGGCCTGTCCTCCCGCGATCGCGTCGGCAATGCGCTGCCGGTCAGTTTCGGTGCGGGCCTGAACACGTTGTTCGCCGGCATCCTCAGCGGTGCGACGGTCTACTGCACGGACCCACGCACCGTCCTGCCCACCACCTTGACCGAGTGGATCGAACGCTCCTCGCTGACAACACTGCACTGCTCCCCATCGCTGGTGCGGAGCTTCCGAGGGGGAGCAGGGGAAAGCCCGTCCGACGCCATCGTCCCGCTCCCGGACAACGCCGTGCCGTCGCTGCGCGTCGTGACCACCTACGGCGAAGCCCTGCACTCGCGGGACGTCATCGGATTCCGTAGCGCACTCGGCAGCGGCGCCACCTTCGTCAACTGGTACGCAACCACGGAAGCAGGCGGCGTGGCGTACGGCGAGTACCGATCGGACCACCCCCTGCCGTCGGGCTTCCTCACCGCGACGACCCTTCCGAAGGGCAAGATCGTCGACGTCGTCGACCCGGCGGGCACGCTCGCACCGGCCGGAGTGGCCGGGGAGATCCGCGTCTCCGCGGAATGCCTGTCCGACGGCTACCTCGGTCTCCCGGACCTGACGGAATCCCGCTTCGCGAGCGACGGGCCGCTCATGCGCTACGCAACCGGCGATCTCGGCCGATTCGACGAGACCGGACAGCTGCACCTGCTCGGCCGAGCCGACGACGCCGTCAAGATCCGCGGATACCTCGTCGAACCCGCCGAGGTGGAAGCAGCAATCCGCGGACTCGACGGCGTCCGAGACGTGGCGATCGTTCCCCGCTCGACCGACGACGAACCTCACCTCGATGCGTTCTTCGTCAGCGACACACGGGACAGTGCCTACGTCCGGGCGCGCATTCAGGACCAGCTCCCCACGTGGATGGTTCCCCGGAACATCACGCGCACACACACGATCGAACGCAACGAACGCGGCAAAGTGGACCGGCAGCGGCTGCCGGAGCAGGGTGCAGACCTGGAGTCCGCCACGGTGACGGAAGCGCCGCGCGGCGCGACGGAGATGTGGATCGCCAACATCGTCCACGATGCCCTTCGGGACGAGGTCGACGGGATCGACGACATCGGGTCCACCACCGACTTCACCGCCATGGGCGCTACGTCGCTTGCTCTGACTCGTATCTCGGTGGGGGTCGCGCGCGCCTTCCACATCGTGCTGTCGGCGGAGGAACTGGTCGGGGCCATGAGCGTCCGCCGTCTGGCCTCGATCGTGGACACCAAGCTCGCGTCCATCGACAACAACTCGGCCCGTTCCAGAGCCGAGTCGATCGCGGTGCCACTGCGCACCACAGGTGCGCTCACGCCTCTCTTCGTCGTCGCAGGTGGTGGGGTGCCCGCCGTCGGTCTGGCCGCGCTTGCTCGGCGGCTCGATCCGGACCGTCCCGTCTACGTGATCCAGGCCAAGGGAATGGACACCCGGGCACTTCCCGACCGCACCATCCGCGCCGCAGCCCGCACCTACGTACGAGAGATCACGCGAATCCAGCCGACGGGCCCGTACCTTCTCGCCGGGCACTCGCTCGGCGGATGGATCGCACTCGAGATGGCACACCAGCTTCGGGCCGGCGGCAGATCGGTGGCGCGGTTGGCTCTCCTGGACCCCCGCCTGTACCGCCATCTGCTCGACCGCTTTCCTGGCGGAAGCTCCCTCGAAGCTGCACCGGCGGGCGTAGGTGCAGCCGCGTCGCCGAAGATCACCGTCGCAACCCGCGTCGGTATCGCAGCGCGGGTGGTCACCGCGGGCATCGCACGTTATTCGACGACCGAGAGGTGGCTGGCATTCGCGGCGATCGGCTCGCTCGCTCTGCGCTTCCATCGTCCGAAACCATGGAACGGGCCGGTCAGCGTCATCGTCACGGCGGAGAACACCGACGATCGCCGGTCGTGGGCCGCGATAGCCACCGGTGACCTGTCCATCACACATGTCGACGGCCGCCACGTCGACATGGTCCGCGAACCGGTCGCCGAGGATGTCGCTCGAATCCTCGACCACGAACTACGCCGAGCAACCGAGGGAATCATCCACTAGTGCAGCACCTCGACCCGGAACGACGACACTCCTCTCGTCGTGCCGCCTCACGGTCACTGACGGCCTCCATCGCTGCTCACCGGGGCATCGACTGTCCCGAGGACGCCGATCCGCGTACGTTGGGCATCGAAGCCGCCGGCGGAACGACCCAAGTCGGCAGGAGTGGAGCCGGCGGAACGACCAGAGTCACTGCGCGAGGAGGATCGATGCCAGACCGAACGTCGCCCTACGAGCTCGAGTCGGTCGAGTTCCATCGGGACACCCTGCGGTACGTCGACGCCGGGGACGGTCCACCTGTGGTCCTAGTTCACGGCCTTCTCGGCTCGCACGAGTCCTGGGCAGGTCAGATCGAGCGGCTGTCGGAGAAGTACCGCGTCATCGCACCGGACCTGTTCGGCCACGGCGACTCGGACAAGCCACCCGGCGACTACTCGCTCAGTGCGCACTCGGCCACCATCCGCGATCTACTGGACCACCTCGACATTCGTTCGGCACCGATGGTGGGGCATTCGCTCGGCGGCGGAATCGTCATGCAGACCGTCTACCTGTTCCCCGAGCGCGTGGAGCGGATCGCCCTCGTCAGCAGTGGCGGCCTCGGACGCGAAGTCAGCTTGTTCCTGAAGGCTGCGACTCTGCCGGGCAGCGAACTGGTGCTGCCGGTGTTGGCGTCGGACTGGGTCCGTAGGAACACCGAGAACGTGGTGACTCAGCTCGGTAAATGGGGGCTGCCTGTGCGTCCCGGTAAGAGCACCACCGAGACGTGGCGCGCGTTCAAGACGGTGGCGGACCACGGCTCCCGCTCCGCTTTCCTGGCGTCGACCCGCGCCGTCGTCGGTCCACGCGGTCAAACCGTCAGCGCCAAGCAGCATTTCGAGAAGTTCGAATCGCTGCCCTCTCTCCTGGTCTGGGGCGGGAAGGATCGCATGATCCCAGCGTCGCACGCGGACAACATCCGCCGCGAGGTTCCGAACTCGCGCGTCGAGATCTTCTCCGATGCAGGGCATTTCCCACAACTGGACGAGCCCGATCTGTTCTTCCGGGTGCTCGACCAGTTCCTCGGCACGGCAGCGGTGTCCGAGCTCGCACCGATTCCGCAGTCGACGCGGCCGGCCTCGTCGGACTGACCGTGGCAGTGATTCCGATGTTTCCCCTGGGAAGCGTTCTGCTCCCGGGTGAGCCGCTTCCTCTGCACATCTTCGAACCGCGCTACCAGGAGATGCTGCGAGACTGCCTCGCTACCGAGGACCCGAGCTTCGGGGTGGTGCTCATCGCCCGCGGCCACGAGGCCGGAGGCGGAGACGTTCGGCACGATGTCGCCACCAGGGCACACATCGTCGCGCACCAGGACATCGGCGACGGCCGCTTTCTCGTGGAATGCGTAGGAGGGGAAAGAATCCGAGTCGACGCCTGGCTCGAGGACGACCCGTACCCTCGTGCCGACGTACGGCCGTGGCCCGATCATCCCGAGGATTCGGTCACCGAATCCGAGTTCGCCGAACTCCAGGAGCAGATCAGGGCGCTGTATCGACTGATCGGCACTCTCGCCGAAGCGGAAGGCTCGACGCCGCCGGACGATCCCGAATTCTCCGAGCTTCCCGCCGCGTCGGGGGAACGCCTGTTCCGCCTCGCCGCACAGGTTCCCATGGGCCAATCCGACCGCCAGGACGTCCTCGAGGCACTCGGCGCGTCGGATCGACTGCAGGCCCTGACCGACGCCATCGACAACGTCAGCGACATAGTCCGGTTTCGCCTGCAGTAGCGCATTCAGCGCACAAAGGAAGAACCCCCGGGAAGCAATGCTTTCCGGGGGTTCTTCTTTCAGTAGCGGGGACAGGATTTGAACCTGCGACCTCTGGGTTATGAGCCCAGCGAGCTACCGAGCTGCTCCACCCCGCGTCGGGTGCTTCATTAGCGTACCTCTCCACGGGCCCGAACACCCAATCGCCTGGTCAGACGCATTATGCCCACAGCGATCTCTGCTCGGAGCAGAGAATCCTTCCTTCCCGCCGACCCACCGCGCAGCCTGATGGGGACCGACGACACTCACGAGTGAGGAATGCACATGTACACCACCATGAACGAACGCGACACCGCCGCGGTGTCACCGTTCGACGACCAACTGGCGTCCCGACTGCTCGATCAACGCATCGTCGTACTGGGGGCCGCCGTCGACGACGGCATCGCCGGCCGGATCTGCGCGCAGCTGCTCCTCCTGTCCGCCAACGACTCTCGCCGCGATATCAGCCTCTACATCAACTCACCTGGAGGTTCGGTGAGCGCGGGCCTCGCGATCATGGACACCATGCGGCTCATACCCAACGACGTATCCACCCTCGCAATGGGTTTCGCCGCCAGCATGGGCCAGTTCCTGCTCACCGCGGGCACCAAGGGAAAACGCTACAGCCTCCCGCACGCCCGCGTGATGATGCACCAGCCGTCCGCAGGCATCCGCGGCACCGCCGTCGACATCGAGATCCAGGCGCAGAACCTCGAATACACGAAAGCATTGATGCACAGCCTCAATGCCGAACACTCCGGCCACGACGTGTCCACGGTGACGGCGGACAGCGAACGCGACCGTTGGTTCACGGCCGAGCAGGCTCGGGACTACGGCCTTATCGACCACATCGTCACCACCCTCGACGACATACGACCATCGGCACCGCACCACAAGGTAGGACTGGGAGTCGAGCAATCATGAGCCAGTACACGATCCCCACCGTCGTCGAACGGACTCACAGCGGCGAGCGCGCCTACGACATCTACAGCCGACTCCTGTCCGAACGCGTCATCTTCCTCGGAACCGAGATCGACGACGGCGTCGCGAACGTCGTCATCGCGCAGCTCTTCCACCTCGAATCGGACAACCCCGATGCCGACATCAGCTTGTACATCAATTCACCCGGCGGATCGTTCACCGCGATGACCGCCATCTACGACACGATGGAATACATCAAACCCGACGTGTCCACCTTCTGCGTCGGGCAGGCAGCGTCGGCCGCGGGAGTGCTGATGGCGTCGGGAGCACCAGGTAAGCGAATCATGCTGAACCACGCCAGGATTCTGCTTCACCAGCCGTCAGGTGGAGGTGAGGGAACCATCTCCGATCTCACGCTGCAACGCGACGAGATAGTGCGCGTGCGCTCGGAGATGGAGAAGATCCTCGCCCATCACACCGGTCAGAAACCCGAGACACTACGGCTGGACACCGACCGTGATCGGATCTACACCGCCACCGAGGCAGTCGATTACGGGTTGGCAGACCTGATCGCGACCAATCGGAACTGACTGCGCTGCAGACCACTCCGCCCCGGTCAGGCGGCCAGCATGGTGACGGGAGCGGGACCGCGCGAGACTCGTTGGGCGGAGTTCGTTCCAGCGAGTTCTCGCCCGGTCAACATCAGCAGGCGAGACGGGGCGATCTCCAGCGCGCCGCACAGAGCCGAGAGCACCTCGGACGACGCTTCCTTTCGTCCCCGCTCGACCTCGGAGAGGTAGGGCATCGACACCCGCGCCTCGGACGAGACCTCCTGCAAGGTGCGGCCCTGTTCCGTGCGGATTCGACGCAGAACCCGGCCCATACCCTCACGGACCAGCGGTTCGGGGCCGGGCGGCGTACGACCTGCGGCGGGGCGCAGCGGGAGAACCTTCGCGATAGCTCGTTCGTCTGCCATGCAGCCAGGCTAGGAGCTGTGTGGACCCTTCGCTCGATCTTCCGAACCTATTCTGCTGTCGGCAGAAATCGGTCCCGTCCGTCCTGGTCGTCGCCATACTGTCGCCGCGGTCATGAGCTCCCACGCCACGAAGGTGTAGATCGAGCCACGCTCCACCGCGCCGACCGGCCCGATACCCGTGAGGAGCAACGCCGACGCCGCGAACCCCACCGTCCCCAGCCCGACGGAAGCGCGCGAGTACCAGCGCGGGAATCTCGTCGCATCGGAACCCACAGTCCGTGCCGAACCGACAGTCCGTGCAGAACCGACAGTCCGTGCAGAACCGACAGTGAGGGCGATGACGTTTCCTGCGCCGATGGCCAGAACCGCCCCCAGGGTGTGCAGGTTGCCCTCGCCCGTGTGCACCACGGCAACCAGCACACTCCCGACCGCGTAGGCGAGGACACTGCCACGCATCAGCTGCGCCCGTCCCCTCGTCAGCAGGGGAGCCGCGACGAGTCCCGCCGCGAGCACCGACGCCGCGGACACGCAGAACGAGGCGTTCATCAGTCCGTGCCACTCGGACACCTCCGGCACCCCGAGCTCGCTGACGGTGTCGTGCAGTGGGCTGTAGCCGTCGAACCGGAGAGCTGTAGCCGCCTCCGCGAGCAGATATTGCACACCGGCCACTCCGAACAGAGCGCCGGCAATGCGGCATCGTCGACCTACCGATGCGCCGCGTGCCCAGGCAGTACGCAGTGTCCCGATGACTGTCTCCCTGTACGAACGATCCGGAACCAAGGGGTCCGGGTGAACAGCCTGTACCGGTAGGTACAGTCGGGGTCGTTCCCACGCAGCGCGGCGCGGGAGCACCCCCTCGAGGAGCAACTGTGCCACGAACAGCAGCGTCACGAAGAGCAGCGTCACGAACAGCAGCGTCACGAACCACCGCCGACAGGCGGGACGTGGTGCCCGTCCTGGCAGGTGTCTTCGGAGACCTGGGCTGGAACGGGTCCTCGCTGTCGGTGATCAGCAAGCGAACCGGGCTCGGCAAGGGCAGCCTGTACCACTTCTTTCCCCGCGGAAAGACCGAGATGGCGGAGGCAGTTCTCGACGAGGTCGAGCGGTGGTTCCAGAGCAACGTGTTCGCACCGCTGCGTGCCGCGACGGACGCCCGCGCGCGCTCCCACGACATGTTTGCGCAGACCTCGAAGTACTTCCAGTCCGGCCGTCGGGTCTGCTTGTTCGCGGCGTTCTCGCTCGGTGAGGAGCGGGCACTCTTCGGCTCCCGCGTCGCCAAGTACTTCAGCGATTGGATCGACGCGCTGACGCCGGTGCTGCGGCAACTCGGACACGGCGACGACGCCCAGGGTTTGGCGGAGGAGATCGTCGCCGGGATACAGGGAGCGTTGGTGCTCTCCCGCACGTCCGGCGACACCCGTAGCTTCGAGCGTCTCATGTCCCGCCTGGAGACCGCCGCGCTCGGCACGGGCTCGCTGGAGATGGCGCGATGACCACCGGACCCATCACCACCAGACCTGCTCCGCCGCTGCGTACATTCGGAGTTCGCGAATTTCTGCGCCTGCTCGTCATCGGCGCGGTCCTGGTGTTATATCAGGTGCTGGCTGTCGGAAAGTGGGCGCTCGCACCGCGTCGCGGTTGGCCGCTTCACGCCTCGGAGGGCGTCGTCGACGCCTTCTTCGTCCTGGGACCGACGTTCGTCAAGGTCGGGCAGTTGATGGGCTCGTCCCCGGGACTGTTTCCCAAGGTCCTGGCCGACACCTGCCTCCGATGTCTCGACGAGGTCCCGCCCTACCCGGGTGCGCAGGCCCGCGCCACCATCGAGTCCGACCTGGGACGGCCGACGGCGGAACTGTTCAGCCGCTTCGACGACGTCCCGCTGTCCTCTGCATCGGTCGCGCAGGTGCATCTGTGCGTCCTGCGCGACGGCCGCGAAGTGATCATGAAGGTCCAGCGCCGGGGCATCTACCACCGCATGAAGGTGGACCTGCGCATCGCCTACATCTTCGCCCGGGCGCTCGAGAAGTTCATCGTGTTCTTCAAGACCGCCAACGCATCCGCGATCATCGTCGACCTCCACGCCGCCACATTCGCCGAGTTGGACAGTGTGGTCGAAGCGCGCAGGCAAGCACGCTTCCGCGAATCGATCTCCGCGTTCGGCGACAACGAGTACGTCACCGCGCCAGAGGTGTTCACCGAATACTGCGGCAGCCGCGTGATCTGCATGGAACGAATGCACGGTTCACCGCTCGACCAGTGCACGCCGGGCGACGCGTCGGAACTCGTCGTCCGGCGAGCCGCGAAGGTGTGGATGGAAGCGCTTGTGCTGCACGGCCTCTTCCACGGCGACGTCCATGCGGGCAACGTCTGGGTGCTCGACGACGGACGCGTGTCCTTCCTCGACTTCGGCGTGATGGGCGAACTCGACGAACAGTGGCGGATGCTCCTGCAGGACCTGTTCCACGCCACAGTCGTCGACGGCGATTTCACCCGCCTCGCGGGCAGCGTCAAGCGTCTCGGCATCGTCACCGACGACGTGGGCACCGACGCCGAGGTCGGACTCATCCTTCAGGCCGTGTTCGCACCGATGCTGTCGGACACGTTGGCGCACTTCAGCCTGACCGATTTCATCAAGGCTCTCGTCGGAATGGGCAAGCAGTACCGAACGTCGAGTCCCGAGGAACTCATTCTCGTCGGCAAGCAACTCGGATACTTCGAGCGGTACGCGATCGAACTGGCCCCGAACTGGGCGCTCGGGACCGACCCGTTCGTCTTCAAGAACGTCTTCCCCGCGGAGATCGCTGCGTTGTCCACAGCACGCGGAGTGGAACTTCCCGATTGAACCGGAGTGGAACTGCCGGCTACTTCAGTTGGAGAACCACTTTTCCTGCGGCGGTGCGATTTTCGAGTGACAGTATGGCATCGGATGCCTTGTCGATCGAGAACACCGTCGGCTCCGGGGCGGTCAGTTCTCCCGACGCCAGCAGCGGTTCCAGCTCCGCCCACTGAGTCGCGAGGTACCCCGGCCGCGTCATCCACCATGCGCCCCAACCGACACCGACGACGTCGACGTTGTTGAGCAACAGGCGATTCACCTTCACTGTCGGGATCTCGCCGCCCGTGAAACCGAGCACCAGGATGCGTCCCGACGGCGCCAAACTCCTGATGCTGTCGGTGAACCGATCACCGCCGACAGGATCGACGACGAGGTCGACGCCTCTGCCGTCGGTCAGCTTCTTGACGGCGTCCTTCCATCCTGTTCCGTCCGCGTCCGCGGTGAGCACGACGTCGGTGGCGCCTGCAGCCCTCGCGATCTCACCCTTTGCCTCGGTGCTGACGACCGCGATCACGCGCGACGCTCCGAGTACCGGCGCCAACCGCAGCGCAGACGTTCCGATACCGCCTGCAGCGCCGTGCACCAGCACGGTCTCGCCCTCGGCCAATCGCCCTCGTTCGCGAAGCGCGAAGTGCACCGTCAGGTCGTTGAAGAGCAAACCCGCCCCTGCCGTGAGCGACACGGCGTCGGGTAGTGGAAACACGGTGTCGGGCGAGACGACGGCGACCTCCGCCATACCGTCGGACAGTCCGGTCAGCGCGGCGACACGGTCGCCAGGGGCGAAACCCGATCCCTCCGGCGCCGAGCGCACGATCCCGGCGATCTCGCTGCCGGGGACGAACGGTAGTTCCGGCTTGTACTGGTACAGCCCCCTGGTCAGCAGCGCATCCGGGTACGCGACGCCCGCCGCCTCGACGTCGATCACCAACGCGTCGTCGCGAACCGCGGGTTCGTCGATGTCGACGATCTGCACCGATTCCGGGCCGTCGAGACTCGTGATGTGTACCGCGCGCATGTGCTGTCCTCTCGGAAGATCTGCTGCCAGGGGGAATGCCGACGATCTACGTACCTCGATCCCACCGTACAAGTCGATGTGATCGAATCGACTCATGAGTACCCCCCTCACCGTCGAAACACCGTCCGGGCCGGCGCGCGGAGGCATCGTCGTCGTCCAGGAAGCCTTCGGAGTGACCACCCACATCGTCGACATCTGCCGGCGCCTCGCCGACGCCGGCTGGGTAGCCGTCGCACCCCATCTCTTCCACCGCCAGGACAAGCAGATTCACGATTACACCGACATGGACTCGGCGATGGCGTCCATCGGCGCGCTGCAGGCCACCGAGGTCGATGCCGACGTCGACGCGGCCCTCGGTGACATCGCCGCCCGAGGCTTCGAACCGGCCCAGTCCGCGATCATCGGGTTCTGCATGGGCGGATCGGTTGCCTTCCACACCGCTGTTCGACGCACGCTCGGCGCAGCCGCCACCTACTACGGCGGCGGTATCGACAAAGCCCGCTTCGGTTATCCGACAATGCTGTCCGTCGCCGACGCACTCCAGACACCGTGGCACGGTTTCTTCGGCGACCTGGACACCGGCATTCCCGTCGAACAGGTGGAACAACTGCGTGCCGCCGCAGCAACGGCCCCTGTGTCGACCGAGATCACTCGCTATGCAGAAGGCCGGCACGGCTTCAACTGCAACGACCGGCCCGCGGTCTACAACCCCGACGCCGCCGCCGACGCCTGGGTCCGCACTCTCGACTGGTTCGACGGCCATGTCGCCCGCTGAACCGAGCTCGACCGAACGAGGAACGGACGAACCAGGAACGGACGAGACGGAGCAGGTCCGAGCGTTCTGGCAGGAGCTCGAACTTCCGGGGCTGTTCGACGTCCACACCCACTTCATGCCGAAGAACGTCATGGACAAGGTGTGGGCGTACTTCGACAGTGCGGGGCCGCTCGTGGGCATGGACTGGCCGATCACCTACCGCGAGGACGAGGAGGTGCGGCTGAACCGGCTGCGCGAGTTCGGCGTACGCGGTTTCACGTCGATGATCTATCCGCACAAGCCGGGGATGGCCGCGTGGCTGAATTCGTGGGGTGCAGATTTTGCGCAACGCACACCGGATTGCCTTCGGACGGCAACGTTCTATCCCGAGCCCGATGCGGGACGGTATGTCGCCGACGCGATTGCCTCCGGGACCCGAATCTTCAAGTCGCACATCCAGGTCGGGAACTACTCTCCCGGCGATTCGATGCTGGATCCCGTGTGGGGCGCCATCGAGGATGCGGCGATACCCGTCGTCATCCACTGCGGTTCCGGCCCTGCACCCGGCGATCACACCGGGCCTGAGCCGATCGCGGCACTGCTTCGACGCTTTCCGCGCTTGCCGTTGATCATCGCGCACATGGGCATGCCCGAGTACACCGAATTCCTCGATCTCGCGACGCTTCACCAGGAGGTACGGCTGGACACCACCATGTCCTTCACCGATTTCTCCGAGTCGGCGTGGCCGTTCCCGGTCGCCGAGAGATCGCGTCTACTGGATCTGCAGGACCGCATCTTGTTCGGAAGCGACTTTCCCAACATCCCGTACCCGTATCTCGATGCGCTCGAGGCCGTCCGTCGACTCGATCTGGGCGACGACTGGGTTCGAGATGTCTGCTACCACAACGGCGCAACCCTCTTCGGACTGCACGACGCCTGAGCCGAAGCACCTGAACCGAAGGTCAGGCCAGCTTGAAACTGCGAAGCGCCTCGCTGGCCGCACTGCCTTGGCGGAAGCCCGCCTCGGCGGCTGCAGAACGCACAGCCGGGTCCGTGGGGTCGGGTCCGATGACGGACAGGGTTTCGGCGTCGGGCCGGATGACCTCGACGCTCGAACCTCCCGCGATCAAGCGTTCACGCTCGGCCGCCGACGGATCCTGCCCGGCATCGATGACGCCGACCTGCAGGATCAGGACTTTCGCGAAACCGACTGCGAGGTCGGCGTTCTCGCTGGATCGAACGCCTCCGTCGACATAACGGTGCACGCCTATCGTCACCGGTGGCCACATTCCCGGGATGGCGCAGCTGGCCGCGACAGCGTCGACCAATCGCACTCCGGAATCACGATTCAGCACGCGGTGTCGGCCCGACTCCGCGTCCACCGCCACGACCCTGAGATCGCGGTCCGGCCACTCGTGCGACGGCAGCCGGTGTGCGATCACCGCACGCCGTTCGGCTTCGGACGGTGTCGACGCCGCCAGTGCGGCGGTACCGACGTAGCGGGCGAAGCGCTGACGGTCGCCGGCGGCCCGCTCGGCTGCCGTGTCGAGCAGCTCGTTCAACGAATCGATCGACACGTTCGGGCGCGGCTCGTCGATCTGCAATTCGGGCCGAACCTGCTTGTCGTAGAGGTCCGCGAGCGACACACCACTGCTGACCTGGGCTGCGACGGCTGCGCCCGCCGAGGTGCCGAGCAGCATGTCTGACCAGTCGGGGCCGGTCACGTCGACGCCGGCGTGGGCCAGTCCGTGAAGCAGTCCCGTCTGCCATGCGATTCCGGCGACCCCACCGCCGCCGAGAACCAACGCTGTGCGCGACACATTCATCCCCTTCGATACGAACATCCCCGGCTACGTTCTTCGAGCCCCAGGCACAGAACCTACTACCTCGGTGTCGACTCACTCGCGGAGCCAGACTGTCGATTCACCCGCGGAGCCAGCCAAGCGACCAGATCGGCGAGGACCTGCTCACGTTCGGGTTCGTTGAAGACCTCGTGGAACAAGCCGTCGTACACCTCGAGGGTGAGGTCGGTGGAGCCGGCTCTCTCGGCGATCATCCGGCTGCCTGCCACGTCGGCGAGCTTGTCCTCGCTGCCGTGCTGCAGCAGCACCGGCAGCGTCAACGACGGCAGAGCCGCCGGGAAACTGTCCATCGCGCCGACGAGGTGGCTGGCCAACCCGGCAGGAACCTTTCCGTGATGCACGAGAGGATCCGCGTCGTACGCGGCGACGACGGCGGGGTCGCGCGAGACGTCGGCCGAGTCGAGTGCCTGAACCGGAACGGACGGCGCGATTCTGCCGAGTAGCTTTCCGATCGGCACGAGGATCTTGGGTGTTCCGTCACCGAGCACCACTGCCGGGCCGGACAGCATGAGACCGTCGAGCTCGGCTTGATGCTCGAGTGCGTAGGACAGCGCGATAGCGCCGCCCATGCTGTGCCCGAGCAGGAATGTCTTGGTGTTCGGGTGCGCGGTGCGGGCGATGCGGAACAGTTCGTGCAGGTCGCTCACGTAATCCGACCAGTTCTTGGACTCGAGCCGTTTGCCACCCGACCGCCCGTGCCCTCGGTGGTCGATCGCGTACACGATTAGGCCGAGGTCGCCGAGCACGGCGGCAACGTGGTCGTAGCGTCGGGCATGCTCACCCAGTCCGTGGGACAGCACGACCAGCCCGGTAATCTCGGCATCGGGCGTCCAGACGTCGTAGACGATGTCGGTCCCGTGCCGGCCAACGAGCGAGAACTCGGCTCTGTCCACAGTGGTGCTCCTCACGTCGGGTCTGTGTGCCCATCCGATCACGTGGCTGGTTCGAACGACAATGGTGAGGACCTTTGCCCGAAAATAACTGTTACCTTTAGTCAGAGTAAATTTCTTGCGGTCGATTTTCCGAGAGGGGGTATGCGACCCTCATGACCCAGCAGACTCCGAGCGTGCCGCTCACGTGGCGCGATCCCAAGAGATACCTGTGGCCTCTCGGCCTGGTGATCCCGCTCAGCCCGTTCATGGCCTGGGGCCTGGTCAGTTGGCTCGGCCCTGGCGCGTTCTGGCTGCTGGGCCTGGTGATCATGGGCATCGTCATCCCGCTCGTCGACGCCTTCTCCGGCGTAGACCGTCGTAACCCGCCCGTCGAAGCCGCCGAGGCGCTCGAAAAGGACAAGTACTACCGCTGGTGCCTGTATCTGCTGATCCCGCTGCAATACGCCGGGCTGGTCCTGGCCTGCTACCTGTGGGCGCACGGACCTCTCGGAGTTCCGGAGCGTGTCGGGTTGGCGATCACCATCGGAATCGTCGGCGGAGTCGGCATCAACGCCGCGCACGAACTGGGCCACAAACGTGAGAACGTCGAGCGCTGGTTGTCCAAGGTGACATTGGCGCAGTCGTTCTACGGGCACTTCTACGTCGAGCACAACCACGGTCACCACGTGCGCGTGGCGACGCCGGAGGATCCTGCGTCGGCCAAGTACGGCGAGAGCTTCTGGAG
Organism: Rhodococcus sp. 114MFTsu3.1; assembly: GCF_000383555.1. Lineage (NCBI taxonomy): Bacteria > Bacillati > Actinomycetota > Actinomycetes > Mycobacteriales > Nocardiaceae > Rhodococcus > Rhodococcus sp. 114MFTsu3.1. The sequence continues at coordinate 192,218 of NZ_KB911554.1, forward strand.
GTTTCTTCCGCGGAGCATGATCGGCGGCATCGTCTCCGCGTGGGAGCTCGAGCAGCGCCGGCTTCATCGCATCGGCAAATCGCGCTGGACCGCCCACAATCACCTGTTCAACGCGGCGGCCATCTCGGTCGTGTTGTTCGCGGCTCTGATCGCAGGCTTCGGCTGGATCGTGGCGCCGTACCTGGTGCTGCAGGCTGTGATCGCGGTAATTCTCTTCGAGGCCGCGAACTACCTGGAGCATTACGGGCTTCTGCGGCAGAAGACCAAGCGCGGGCGGTACGAGCGCACCAATCACACCCACAGCTGGAACAGCGATCACCTGTGGAGCAACCTGTTTCTGTACCACCTCCAGCGGCACAGCGACCACCACGCCAACCCGGTGCGGCGGTACCAATCCCTGCGCAGCATGGACGATTCACCGCAGCTCCCGGCCGGGTATGCGGTGATGATCTTCTGTGCACTCGTGCCTCCGCTGTGGCGGAAGGTGATGGATCAGAGGTTGATCGACTATTACGACGGGGACATGTCGCGCATCAATTCCCTGTGAGCGCGGAGCGCCCTAGTCGTCCGTCTGCGCCCGCAGGTATCGCCCGAAGTGGGGGACCGTGAAGGCGATGGTTCCCCGCTCGGCGGAGTAGATCAGCCCCTTCTTGATGAGCCCGTCCCGTGCGGGGGACAACGACGCGGGCTTGCGGCCCAGTTCGGTGGCCACCGCGGATGTCGGCACCGAGGCATCGTCGCCCGAAAGATCGGCCATTGCCCGCATGTACTCGCGCTCCGCTGGAGTTGCCCGCTCGTACCGCGAACCGAAGAATCCGACCGCGAGCTCTTCCTCCGCAGTCGGTGCTGCGACACGGACGTCCTCGGCGGTGATCGGTGATTCGGCCGCGAGATCCCACGTCGCCTTGCCGTACGCCTGCACGAAGTACGGGTATCCGTCCGCAGCGTCGTACAGCGCGTCGAGTGCCTCGGTTGTGAACTCGACGTCTTCGCGATCCGCCGGCGCGATCAACGCAAGATCTGCCGCGGTCCGTTCGAGCCTGCCGATGCGGTGATAGCTGAACAGCCTCTCCGAATAGCTCTTCGACGCGGACAGGACTGCAGGCAGATGCGGCAACCCTGCGCCGACGATGATCAGCGGCGCCGCGTCCTGGCTCAGCTCGTGGCAGGCCGCGCACAGGGCCGAGATGTCCGCAGGCCCGAGATCCTGCATTTCGTCGATGAAGATGGCGATACCTACTCCGACGTCGCCGGCGAGCGCCGACGCGTCGAGCAGCAGTTCGACCAAGTCGATCTCGATGTCACCCGAGTCGGCGCGTCCGGTCTTCGCCGGAACGTCGATGCCGGGCTGCCAACGCTCGCGCATGCCCTTGTCCGCCGACGCTCGGAGCGCGAACGCCTTGAGCACACCGAGAAATTCGTCGACGCGCTCGGGATCCCGGTGCGACGCGGCGATTCCTCGGACGGCCATGTGTAGTGCCGACGACAGTGGCCGTCGCAGCTCCTGGTCCGGCCGCGCTTCGATCTTGCCGGTGCCCCATCCTCGCGCGACGGCCGCCGAACGCAAGTGATTCAGCAATACCGTTTTCCCGACGCCTCGCAGACCCGTCAGTACGACGCTTCGCTCCGGACGGCCACGGGTGATGCGCTCGAGTACGACGTCGAAGGCGTCGAGTTGCTTCTTTCGCCCGGCGAGTTCGGGCGGACGTTGACCTGCGCCGGGAGCGTAGGGGTTACGCACGGGGTCCATGGGGTCAAAGTAACAAGTGGGATTGCTCTTTATGGGTACATCTAGGCCGTGTCCTAGAGAGTGTTATCGAGGCCTAGCAACTTCATCGCGCCGTATCGGGCACTATCGGCTGGCCGCTAGACACCGTTAGACGACCGAATTCTTGCTCTGCACGGGCAGGCGAGAGTACTTTGACACTCGTGCAGAAGTTTCTCGTAGTACACCGCCGTAGCGGGGTCTGATTCGGACCGACCCCCGCTGCGGGTCGTTGTGCTACCTATCTCGGTCCTTCCTTCACATTCGGAAAGACCACTTCCATGAACGCTCTCCCCTGCACCTCTTCCGCCCCGTCGTCTGCCAGCGAGTCCTTCGCGTCGCGTTTCGGCGGCATTCTCCCGCCGGAACTGACGGCCTCCGCGCAGGCCATGACCTGGTCGGAGTTCCGTGCCGAGTTCAGCGGCGCCTCGGGTCCGATCCGCCTGGGCAGCTGGCAGGAATCCGACGCGCGAGGCGGCCGGAAGACCTTCGATGCGACCTTCGGGATCGGCGACTCCATTCACTCCACGACGGCAACCAGCTTCGGCCCGATCGACGCGTTGACGTCGATGCTCTACGACGCAGGCATCCACATCGAGATCACCGCGTTCCACCAGCAACCGCTGGGCCTGCATGAGCTTCTGCACGGCTCGACGGCGACCTTCGTCCAGTGCGACATCGACGGTCGACGCGAATGGGCGATGGCCATCGACGCGAGCAGCGTCGAATCATCGATCAGGGCCGTCATCGGCGCAGCCAACCTACTACTCGACCGGCGCAGGGCTGCACGTCCGTCTCTGGATGGTTCTACACCTCTATCGGCTGCGCGCTAGATATGCGTAGAAGGCGATAGCAACGCTCACTATCGCCTTCTACGGCTTTCTTCCATGGACACTAGAAACATGTAGAAAGCGTTACGGCATTTCCATCGTCTCGGCCCGCCGAATCTCGCCGACCGCGCGTTGGATGTAGCCCTGGGCCGCGACCTTTCGCCTGACCAGCAAGTCGGTGATGATCAGGATCGCGTGCTCCGGCCGGGGAAACGGCCGTTGCTCCGCGGCCTCCTGCATGTGATCGGCGACGCCGAGCGCCCCCGTCAGCACCTCGACGAAGCCGGGAACGTCCAGATCCTCGTACCACGCGGCCGACGCCCGGACCGCGCTCGTCAATGCATCCTGGACGTCCTCGCCGGTGAGACCGTCGGGATGCAGTTCTTCGAGTAGCGAACGCACCATCTCGGCGTGGATCGAGGAGACCTGGGCTCTGTCCTCGGAGTCGAGACTCCGCGCGGCGTCGTCGAAGTCGCCTTTCGAGCGGGCGCGTGCCGCGGTGATTGCGTCATCGGTTGCGTCGGCGATCGCGCGTACGGTCGGCGGCCAGTCGGAGTTCTCGATCACCGGTCGATTCTCGCAGGCAGGACCGACAGTTCGTGTACATGTAACCCGGATTCATACTAAAGTCGAGTGCATGAACACCGCTATGGACCGCAGAATCGTCGTCAACGAGGGCATGCACCTCGCCGTGTTCGAGACCGGCAACCCGGACGGTGAGACGATCGTGCTGGTTCACGGCTGGCCCGACACGCACGAGTTGTGGAGCCACATCGTCCCGCTCCTCGAAGACGACTATCGCGTCGTGTCCTACGACGTGCGCGGAGCAGGCGAGAGCACGATTCCTCAGGAGCAGTCGGCATACCGGCTCCGCAACCTGGCCTCCGACTTCTATGCAGTGATCGACGCCGTCAGCCCGGACCGGAAAGTCCACGTCCTCGCGCACGACTGGGGCGCAGTCCAGGCCTGGGAAGCAGCGGCCGAGCCACACGCCATCGACCGCATCGCCTCCTACACATCCATTTCCGGTCCCAACCTCGACCACCTCGGCAAATGGTCGCGCTCGCGCCTCGCGAAACCGACGGCGGAGGGCATCCGACACGTCCTCGCCCAGGTGCGCGCCTCCTGGTACACGGTCACGTTCCACATCCCCGGACTGTCGACGCTGCGAATCAAACGCCAGTTCGCCAAAGGGTGGCCCGCGTTCCTGCAGGAGTTCTCGGGCGTCGATCCTGCTCTGGTGAAACAGAATTCGACCCTGTGGTCCGATGCAACCAACGGCACCAACCTCTATCGCGCCAACATCATTCCACGACTGACGAAGCCGCGGGAACGCTACGTGGACATCCCCGTCCAACTGATCGTGAACACCGAAGACGTCGCCGTGCGCCCGTACCACTACGCGGACACAGGCAAGTGGGTGAAGAACTTGACTCGCAACGACATTCCAGCAGGCCACTGGTCGCCGATCTCCCACGCGCGCGACATCGCGGAACTCACCAGGACGTACATCGCCGGACTGGCCGCTGAGTAGCCGGCAGCCAACCGAAGAACATCTCAGGGCGCGAGAACCAGCTTGTGCCGCACCGATGATGCTCGGCTCCATGCCTTCTCGACGTCGGACAGCGGAACTTCCTCGTACTCGATCCGAAGCTTGCCTTCGGCTGCCCAGTCACTGATCCGACGGTAGGCGTCGACCACCGCTTGCGGCCCGTGGTGAATCGGCATGAACCCTGCGACCGTCGCTCCCAGTGCCCTCATGAGCTGTGCCGGGATCGTGATGTCGGCTCCGGCTCGGTCGCCGATCTGAATGGACCGCACGCCTCGGTTTCCCGCCCGAAGCGCGGCGAGTGCCACAGTGCCCCAGGTGTAATCGAGGATCACGTCGACGCCTCCGGACGCGTCGCGGATCGCTGCCGTCAGGTCGCCTTCGGTCGAGCCGACGGCGACCACACCGGTGGCGCCGAGTTCCAGCGTCGCCTCCAATGCCTGCCGGTCGCGTCCGACGACCGTGATGGACCCGGCGCCGAGCAAGGACGCAGCCTGCACGGCGATGCGCCCGACCACGCCGGTGCCGCCCAGGATGACGACGCTCTCGCCTGCCTTCAGGTGCGCCCCCTCGACGAGCGGCATACTTCCCGCCAGGCCTGCGTTTCCCAAGGTCGCGGCGGTTCCGAAGTCCAGGCCGTCCGGAATGTCGATCAGGTTGCCCACGGGTACGGGCGCGAACTCGGCCATCGAACCGAACGGAGCCCGCGGCAGGGAGAAGTACACCCGACGTCCGTCGGCGGTGACGCCACCGCCTTCGATGCCTGCGATCACGGGCAGGGTTCGCGGGCTCAGGTAGTGCCCGCCCGAGGCGATGGCAATATCGACGGCATTGATCGTGGCCGCTTCCACCCGAAGCACCTCGATGCCCTCCGCACCCGTCGGGTCCTCGTGATCGGCGAACCTCGGAATCCCGTACTCGGTCAGAACTGCTGCTTTCACGACGTGCCTCCACCCATCGTCCGCACCCTCACGCGGGTGACTGAATCGGTATTCACTGAATCTAGATTCAGTCTGTACGCTACACACGTAGCTGTCAACCGAAAGGGCGCATGTGCCGACCACTTCACGCGAGCTTCAAGCCGCCCGAACCCGCACGGAACTCGAGGACGCCGCGCGCGTCGTGTTCGCGCGGACGGGATACCTCGCGGCCAAGATCACCGACATCACGCGCGAGGCCGGCCGGTCGACGGGGTCGTTCTACAACCATTTCGACAGCAAGGACGCACTACTGCTCGCCCTCGCCGAACGGCTCGGCGAGGAAGCCGACGCGATAGTCGCCGCGCAGGATCCGGTCGCACGAACCGCGCGAACCATGCGTCCCCACCTCGAGGTGTTCTGGCGGATCTTCGGCGAGAATCGAACAGTCATCGACGCGCTCCGCGACGCAGCCCTCGTCAACGACGAACTCTCCTCCCGTGTCGAAGAATTCACCATCCTGCAGTTCGAGCCGTGGGTCGACAGACTGCGCGGATTCGAGAGCGACGGCGTCGAGCTGCCGGCGTCACCCGCGGTGACGGCGCAGCTCGTAGCCGGCGCCGCCGAGTCGTTCGCACGCCGATGGACGGGCGAACCGTCGCACGGACTCGATGCGCTCGTCGACTTCGTCGATCGCGCAGTCTTCGGTCCACTCGTGAACACACGCCCCGATCAGGCGAGGTGACCACGCAGCGTGTCGGAGGTGTAGTCCCGACGGAAGAGCCCCCGCGACTGCAGGACAGGTACCACATGGTCGACGAAGTCGTCCAAACCGTCCGGATACAGCGGGGGCATCAGGTTGAAGCCGTCCGCTGCACCGCCGTCGATCCAGGCCTCGATCTCGTCGGCGATGGACTCGGGAGTGCCGATCATCGTCGCATGGCCGCCGCCTGCGGCGAGCGTACCGAGCAGCTCACCGACGGTCGGGGAGTCCTTCGCGATGATCCGAAGGATGGTCTCGTACCGTCCGTGGGGCCCGGTGAATTCCTCGATGGGAGGCAGTGAAGGGACAGGAGCATCGAGTTCCCACGCACTGCAGTCTTGTTCGACGAACGTGCTCAGTTGTTTCAACGACTGCTCCACCGGCAACAAGGCGTCGAGCTCGTCCTTCTTCGCCCTCGCCTCGGCTGTGGTCGATCCGACGTAGGTCACGAGGCCGGGCATGATGCCGACGGACGCCGGTTCCCGTCCAGCGCTGCGGACCCGCGCCTTCACATCTGCGTAATACGCTGCGCCGGAGTCGATATCGTAGGCAACTGCATAGATCGCCTCGGCGTAGCGGGCGGCCAGATCCCGGCCCTGCCCCGACGCGCCCGCCTGGAACAGCACCGGCCGGCCTTGCGGCGAACGAGGGACCGTCAGTGGACCGTCGACCCGGAAATGTTTGCCCGAGTGGTCGATCCGGTTCACCTTGTCCGGATCGGCGTACACGCCGTCACGGTCGAGCACGAGCGCGTCGGCGTCCCACGTGTCCCACAGAGCGAGGGCGACGTCGACGAACTCCTCGGCACGCGCGTATCGCTCACCGCGAGGCGGGATCTCGTCGAAGCCGTGATTGCGTGCCTCGGCGTCGAACATCGAGGTGACGACGTTCCATCCGGCACGTCCGCCGCTGATGTGGTCGAGGGAGGCGAGCAGGCGCGCGGCGTGGAACGGCGTGTAGAACGTGGTGGACACCGTGGTCACCAGACCGATGTGCGTCGTCGCCCGCGCCATCGCCGTCAGCGCGGTGATCGGTTCCAGAAACCATGTTCCCGCTCCTGCCGGGTCACGCACCGAGTGGCCGTCGGCGAAGAACACCGCATCGAGCTTGCCGCGCTCCGCCGTTTGTGCGAGCTTCTCGTAGTACCCGATGTCGCCCAGATCCTCGACGCGCGAACGCGGATGTCGCCAGGCGGCGCTGTGGTGACCGCAGTTGTACAGGAAGGCGTTCAGATGCATCATCAGTCCTTGACCAATCCACCGTCCACGACGAGATTCTGGCCGGTCACCGAACGGGACCACGGCGATGCGAAGAACAGCAACGCATCGGCGAACTCCTCGGGCGTCACCACACGCTTCAGTGGAGTGGAGGCGGCGATGAAATCGAAGACCTCCTCCGGCGTCGCGGCGCTCGCGTCGGTGGTGCGCAACAGGCCGCCGGACACCATGTTGACGGTGATGCCGTCGCCGCCGAGGTCGGCCGCAAGCGTCCTGGTCAGGGACAGAAGCGCGGCCTTCGATGCCGTGTAGTCGTGATACGGCACCACCGGGTTCTGAAACAGGTTGGTGCCGACGTTGACGATCCGGCCCGATCCGGCGGCCCGCATACCCGGCACCGCGCGCTGAGTCGTGTTGAGTGCGCCGCGCACTGCGCCTTGGAACTGGGCGTCGAACTGGTCCCAGGAGATGGTGTCCGCCTTGCTGCGCGCGTCACCGTCGAACGAGAAATCGGCGAGAGCATTGTTGACGACGGTGGTCACCGACGTGCCGAAATGCTGCTCGGCTGCGGTGAACAGGGCGTCGACCTGGGCGGGATCGGTGACGTCGGCAGCGACGGCCACACCACCGATCTCCGACGCCAGTGCCTCCGCAGCCTCGCGGCTACGTCGATAGTTGACGACGACGCGTGCTCCCTGCGCAGCGAACGCGCGGGCCACTGCGGTTCCCAGGCCCCGTCCGGCTCCGGTGACGACGACGGTCTGACGATCGAAGTTCATGCGTGTGCCTCTCGCTCGGCGGACACCACGAACGTGAGGATGCACGGACACCCAGATAAAACTTTCGATCCGCGCTGACATCCCTAGGAATACCGGGGCATTCCGCAGGCTCCACGCCTGCCGCTGGTGTTGACCAGATCAGGTTCGACGGGTGTGTTCTCAGCCGCGTCGGTGCGGCACCCCGTGTCGACTGCACACTGTAGTCCCTTCGCTGGGCACTACCGTCTATCACTGCTTCTACGGACATCTATCGAAATTTGTAGAGAGTTATAGATCGTCCTACGGTCGAGCTAGCCGATGACCGCCCATCCGTGTGCCGGCACCGTCGTCCGTCCCCCGTCCACGGAGGCAACACCTGCCAGGACTTCACCGGAGATGGGGTAGTCGACGGTGTCGTCGCCGAGATTCAGCGCGACGTGCAGTGCGTTGTCTCCACTGTGGACCCGATAGAGCATCGCGGTGTTGGCCAGCTCGACGGTCTCGGTTTTCGCGGTGTGCAGCCACGGAGCGCGTCGACGTAGTCCGATCAGTTCCTGGTGCAGGTGGAACGTCGACCATCCCGCCGAATCGAGTTGCTCACGGGTCATGGGGAACTCGGGCCGGACGTCGTCGTCGCCGCCGACGCGCTCCTCCTTGACGCCGCGGAATCCCTGCTCGTCGCCGTAATAGATCATCGGTGTTCCACCAGTGGTGAACAGCGTGACGAGCGCGTGGGGGAGATGCCGTTCGTCGGAGATGGTGCTGGCGATGCGATTGACATCGTGGTTGCCCACGAACGTGGCGGGCACGAAGGTGTCGAGCCACTCGTTGTGGCGACCGAGGGCGTGCGAGAGCTCGAAGAAATTCTGCTCCGCGATTGCACTCCACGTCGCCTTCCACAGCTCGTACTGGGTCACCGAGTCCAGCGAGCTCCGCTGCACGATCTGTGCGTAGTCACCGTGGATGACCTCGCCGAGGAAATACGCGTCGGGGAACCGTTCGCGGACCCGCGGTAGCACGGTCGCCCAGAACTCCGGCGGCACAGCATATGCCGCATCCAGACGCCATCCGTCGGCGCCGCGGCCGAGCCAGTGTTGCATGACGTCGACGACGTAGTCCTGCACTGCCGCGCTGCTGTGGTCGAGCGCGACGAGTTCGTCGTGACCTTCGAAGTTGCGGTGACGCCCGGAGGCGTCGAGATGAAACCAGGATGCCGCGTCGGAGTCCCCGGCAAGAGCGCTCTGGAACCGTGGAAAGCTCTGCCCCACATGATTGAAGACACCGTCGAGCATGACCCCGATTCCCCGGCCGTGCGCTCGGTCGATCAGAGTGTCGAAGTCCTCGTCGGTACCGAGCCGCTGATCGACGCGCAGGTGGTCGACGGTCTCGTACCCGTGGCCTTCCGAGGCGAAGATGGGACCGAGTGCGACACCGGATGCCCCGAGTTCCAGTGCGTAGTCGAGCCATTCGACCACCTTGAGCAACCGATGCTCCTCGGCCAAGGAGGTTCCGTCCCACTCTCGCACCGGCGCACCGGCGAATCCGAGAGGATAGACATGCCACCAGATTGCGTGCTCGACCCAGGACGGACTCATGCGCGCACCACGGATTCGCGGCCGAGTTCGCCGGCACCGGTGTGCCCGGACAAGCTGGTGACCAGATCGAATTCGGCGAGGATGCAGCGTAGTACGTGCTCCACGCCCTCCTGCCCGCCGAGCGCAAGGCCGTACAGGAACGGCCGGCCGAGCAGTACCGCGTCCGCTCCGAGCGCAAGCGCCTTGGCCATGTCCGCACCCGTGCGCACACCGGAGTCGAACAACACCGTCACCTGGTCACCGACGGCGTCGACGATGGCAGGCAGCGCGTCCAACGATGCTCGTGCGCCGTCGATCTGGCGCCCACCGTGATTGGACACCACGATGCCTTCGACTCCGTGCTCGACGGCCGACCTCGCATCTCCGACGGTGCAGATCCCCTTGAGGACGATCGGACCGTCCCAGTGATCCCGCAGGAACTTCAGCTGACCCCAGTTCAGCCCCGGATTGGGGAACATCTTGGCCCAGTGCATCGCCGCAGCAATGGGATTGGTCTCCACGGGCTGCTCGAGACCGGCCTTGAACGCCGGATCGGTGAGATAGTTCTCGATGCCGAGGTTGGCGAGAAAGGGGAGATAACCGCGGTCGAGGTCCGCCGGACGCCATCCCAGCAGGGTCGTGTCCAGGGTGAGCACGAGCGTCGTGAAGCCGGTGGTCTTGGCCCGATCCAGAAAGCTCAGAAGCACCGATTCATCGGTGGGCCAGTACAACTGGTACCACCGCGGTGCGTCGCCACCGGCTTCCGCCACTTGCTCGAACGAGTGCGACGCCTGCGTCGAGTGGATGTACGGAATGCCGAGCGCCGCTGCGGCTCGTGCGGTGGCGAGCTCACCGTCCGGATGGGCGAGGGTCTGAATTCCCACCGGAGCGATCAACACAGGCGCGGGTAGCTCCGTACCGAGCACCGTGACCGAGTGATCCCGCTCGGCCGCACTACGCAACATACGCGGTGCAATGCGCCACCGGTCGAACGCTTCTCGATTGGCCCGGGCCGTCGAACCACTACCGGCGCTGGCGACGATGTACCCCAGCGCCTCGGGCGTCAGCCTCGCCGCGGCCTGATCCTCGAGTTTCGCGAGGTTGGTGGTGATCTTCGGCTTCTGATCGGTGAACATGCCCTGGGCATAGATGCCGATCTGATGGTCACTGAAGTTCATGCTCCCCACCGTAGTGGGCGGCGGGAAGTGGACGGCACGAAATCCACCCGTCGAGCAGCGCAGCGCAGCGTGCACGCAGGTCGGCTTCGTTATCCACCAGGTCTTTCCTGATGGCATCGACCATGTCCTGGTCCTGCTCGATACCGTCGCGCACCCACGCGTCGGCCCAGGAGTCGAAGACGTCGACGTCGATCTCGGGGTGGAACTGCAGTCCCAGGTGCCTGCCGTGCACGAAAGCCTGCTGGCCGGCACTGTTGCTCGCGATCACCGTCGCGGCGTCCGGCGCGACGAAGGTGTCGTCGTGATACTCCATCCACGGTCCGGGCCCGATCAGATCCGGGCGCGTCGAGCGGGTCTCGGTCAGGCCGTGTTCGGGGAACTGCGACCGCGTGACGGTTCCGCCCAGGATTCGCGCCAGCAACTGCCCACCGAAACAGACACCCAGAATCGGTACGTCCTTCTCGATGGCACGCTCGAGATAGTCGATCTCCGGGCCGATCCACGACGACTCTCCGTACGCGGCGTCCGGCGATCCCATGACGACCACCATCCCGGCGTCGTCCAGCGACGGCGGAGTATCGGCGTGCCCGTAGTCGAAGGAATGCACGTCGAGTCGGTATCCGCGACTCTCCAACTCGGGCGCGAGCGTACCGATGTTGCGTAGGCCCAGCGCCGGGTCACGATCGTGGACCAGAACGACTGCGCGCTTGTCGGTCGCGGAATCCTGTCGAGAATCGAACGTCATGAGGGACGAGGTTAGGACACGGTGCCGAACGGGACGTCCTCTGTACCGATACTGCCGTGTCGGTCGTGTGCTCTACGGTTGTTCTCCGTGCCACCACGTCGACGCAAACCCGCTTCCACCACTGCCCACACGGTCGGCGCGGGCAAGAGCGCTGCCGCACGTAAGTTCAAGGCGTCGTCGGGAACCACCACCGCGAAGAAACGCACCACCACACGCAAGAAGCCGGTCCGTAAGACGGCGTCGCCGGATCTGCCGCTTCCCGATCCAGGCGAGCGCGTCTGGGTACTCGACGTCCCGTTCGAGGATCGCGCATTGGCATCGGCGTCGGGCGCCCGCTGGTATCCGGGCCCACGCGTGTTCGCGTACTACGGAACCGATCTGCCCGACGGGTTGGCCTCGTTCGAGTCCATGCCGTACAGCCTCCAGCGGTGGGTGGAGGACGACGCGAACGAAGAGTGGAGACCGGAGGTCGTCCACGAACGGTCGTTGACGCCTCGCGAGACGCAACTCGAATCGGTGCGCCGGCAGCTGGGCGCGATGAACGCTGGGTTCCCGTACTTCGCGCAGATGGACTCGACGGGTCTCGGTAAGACTCTCGCCGTCTGCGAGGCCGTCCGGCAGGCAGGCTCCACTCCGGACATCGGCACGGTTCTGGTCGTCGCACCCAAGGGCGCGCTTCCGGGCTGGCGACGGACCATCGCCGATACCGAGGCGGATCTCGATCCCGCGGATCGCAAGCGTTGGCTGCTGGTGACGTATCAGTCCACCAAGAAGTTGTTGATGGTTCCCGAGGACACGGACCTGGGCAAGCGCAAGAAGACTCAGAACAAACGCACGATCACATTGGGCGAGTTACGTTTCGACATCGACGTCGTCATCGCCGACGAGTCGCATGCGCTGATGAACATCGAGTCGCAACAGTCGCAGATTCTGTGGCGGTATCAGGAGGCCGCGCGTGCGGTCGTGTGGATGTCGGCGACACCGGGGTATCAGCCGATGCACTTCGCGTACATGGCTCGCGCGATCGAGCAGAGCCGGGCGGCCGGTCCCATCGTCGGCGACGAGGAGGTCCTCGGGTACGGCGTGACCACCAAGTGGGCCGAATTCCTGATCGAGCAGGGTTTCGCACTGAAGGAGGGCAAGGCGACCACCGGGCTGAAGACGTGGAGGTGGGAACCTGAGGACGCCGCGCAGCGTACGCGCGACATCGACACCATTCACCGGTGGCTCTCCGGAGGTGCTGTGCCGTGGTCGATCTCGCGGCCCTCGCCCCCGACGCCGCGTGAGCCGCTCGGCCAGGAACTCACTGCCGCGCAGAAACGCCTGTACAACTCGGCGTGGGTGGATTACCGCAAGGAGCTCGGCCTACCACTGTGGAAGTCCGTCGGCGGCAAGCGTGTGCTGCAGAAGAACCCGAGCACGAGAGCTGCGGCACTGCGGTTCCGTCAGAAATGCTCCTACCTGCGGATCCCGTCGACGGCCGATCAGGTTCGCGCGTGGATTCGCGACGGCAACCAGGTGTTCGTCTCCATGTTCTACCGCGAGTCGGTCGCCGGCCTCGCGGAGGCGCTCCGCGACGAAGGCCAGGAGGTCGCCGTCGTCGACGGCAGCATGAGCAGTCAGGACCAGGAGCACGAGATCCGACGCTTCCAGACCGGCGCTGCCCGGGTGATCATCTCGACCACGACGAGTGCGATCAACCTGCACTCGAACGAGCTGTTGCTTCCGGAGCGGACGGTGTCGACGTCGGCGCCGCGTGTGACCTTGATTCACGATCCACGATGGACACCGATCGAGATTCGTCAGATCGAAGGCCGAGCCAACCGCATCGACAAGGACCACGAGCACACGACGTCGACGTGCTATTACGGATACGCCGAGGGCACCGTCGAGGAGGAAATGGTGCTCACCGGGATCGAGCGCATCGCGGACCTGGGCTCCATCGTCGGTCAGGCCGACCTCATCGACCCGGAAGCATTCCTGGCGGCGCGGGCGGAGGCGGGATCGGCGTCGGGCGAATAACGTGGGGTAGTCGACCGAGCCACTACGCGAGGGGGAGTCATGAGTCCAGACAGTTCCGATCCGCACCGCTTCGATCCGCACGATCTGTTGGCCGAGGCACGTCTCGGCGTCCTGGCGACCATCAAGTCCGACGGTAGGCCGCAGCTGTCGCCGGTGACGCCGTACTACGACCGCGACGCCGGAATCGTCTACGTGTCGATGACCGACGGTCGCGCGAAGACCAAGAACATCCGGCGCGATGCTCGGGTGTCCATCGAGGTCACCAGCGCCGACGGCAGGTCGTGGGCCACGGTGGACGGGACCGGGACGCTGGTCGGGCCGGGAGCGGACGCGTCGAGCCCAGAAGTCGACGCACTGGTCGACTACTACCGAGCCGCCGCCGGAGAGCACCCCGATTGGGACGAGTACCGGTCCGTCATGGTGTCCGACCGCCGCGTGCTGCTGAAGCTTGCCGTCGAGCACGTCTACGGCCAGCGAATCGGCTGACGAACCAGCTGCCCGTCGGGAACCGGCTGCGTTGACTTCCGCGACATGAGTCTTGTGCCCACCCACACGCTGACGATCGGCGTGCTGGGTCCGATGCGTGCGCGCCTCGACGATCGCGACATCGACCTCGCCGGCCCCGGCCGACGCGCAGTACTGGCGCGACTCGTCCTCGCCAGGGGTTCGGTGGTGTCGACGGATCTGTTGATCGAGGATCTGTGGTCGGGTGAACCTCCCCCCAAAGCGCTGGCAGCCCTGCAGGTTCACGTGTCCAATCTTCGCAGGACCCTCGAGCCCGACCGCAGGCCTCGCACGCCGGCGACGGTTCTGGTCAGCTCCGCGCCGGGATACAGGCTGGTCCTTCCGACCGAGCAGGTCGACGTCTGGCATTTCGAATCCCTGGTCGTCGGCGGCATACGCGAGAGCGACCCGACATCTCGGCTCGGAAGGTTAGATCGTGCGCTCGCGTCGTGGTCGGGTAGCCCGTATCAGGGTCTCGCGGACACGCACTGGGCTGCAGTGGAGATCGCACGTCTCGACGAACTACGAAGCACGGCAGTCGAAGAACGGGCGCATACGCTGCTGGATCTCGGTGCTGCACCCACGGTCGTCATCGCCGATCTCGGGAGGCACGTCGCCGACAGTCCAGGACGTGAGCGCCCCGTCCACATCCTCGCTCTGGCGCAGTACCGCGCAGGGCGACAGGCCGACGCCCTCGATACCCTGAGCCGGGCGAGGAGATACCTGTCCGACGAACTGGGCATCGACCCCGGCCCCGAGTTGCGCACACTGGAACGCGCCATCCTTGCCCAGGATCCCGCGCTCGATGCACCGCACGTGGTGGACGCCGCTACCGCCCGTGTGTCGTTCCCTGCGCCCGCGCCCAAGGCCCCGGTGGTGAACTGCAGACCGGAGGAAACGCAGGTCGTCCTCGATGCTGCCCGTGGTGTCGAACACGGCTCGTTCGACATCGTCTGGCTGGGAGGCGAGCCGGGCCAGGGCAAGTCGACACTTGCCGACACCGTCGCGCACCACTTGGCTGCCCGCGGATGGACAGCGGCATGGGGGTCGTGCCCGGAGGTCGACGGGACACCGCCGGGCTGGCCGTGGTCCGAAGTTCTCGCGTCCCTTCGGTCGCAGGCGCCAGTCCCCGGAAAGCTGCGGCAGATACTCGATCCCGGCTCGGCGTCCCATGATGTCGCCGTCGAGACATTCTGGCTGGCACGGGCTCTCATCGGCTATCTGACCCGTCTCTCGGCAACTGCACCGCTCGTACTCGTCTTCGACGATTGCCACCGAGCGGACGAGCTGACCATGCAGTTGCTCCGGCACCTGATTCTCGCTCCGAGGGGTGCGCGGGTGCTCATCGTCGCGACGTATCGAACCTCCGAGGTATCGGCCGAGCTGGACACGGTGTGGGCAGCAACGGCGGGCACTCCGTCGACCAAGATGCGCTTGACGGGGTTGACTCCCGGTGGTGTAGCGGAAGTCGCGAAGCAATCCGGCTACACGGACATGGACGCGGACGTACTCGACGTGCTCGCCGAAAGAACGGACGGCAATCCACTGTTCGTCCGTGAGTTCGCTCGGTTGATCGTGTCGGAAGGTGCAGCCGCGGCGCGCTCCTCGATTCCGGTGGAGATCGGTGAAGTCCTCCGGCGGCGCATCACCAGACTTCCCGAGAACAGCGTGCTGACACTCAGGCGCGCATCGGTTCTCGGCCGCGACGTCGATCTCTCCGTGCTCTCCGCGATGAGCGACAGGACCGAGGACGAGTTGATCGACGCACTGGAGCCGGCAGTCCTTGCCGGCCTTCTCACCGAGACCGACTCGGAGCGACTACGTTTCACCCATGCGCTCGTCCGCGACACGCTGTACACGGAACTGCCGCTGATGCGACGCACGCGGTTCCACGGCAATGCGCTACAAGTGCTCGCAGCCCGAACACCACACGATCCCGCACTTCTCGCTCACCATGCTGCACTGTCCGCAACTCCCACAACAGCACTCACGCTCGTGCCCTTCGTCGTGGACGCGGCCAGGCGGGCTGCAGCATTCGGTTCGCACCGAGAGGCGCTCGTACTGTGGAGCTCCGCCGTCGAACTGCACGAGAGCGCCGTCGACGGGTCCGAGACGGACCTGCTGGACATCCTGATTCCCTACGTCGGGTCGTTGGCGCGGGCGGGCGATACGGCGTCGGCGCGACGTCGACGGCGCCGAGCGGTGGACATCGCGTCGGCACCGGGGACCACAACGCACCTCGGGCGTCGCCGGTCGATCGACGCTCTCACGTCCTGGTCCGCGCCGGTCGTGTGGTCCATCCGGCCCGATGTCGTCGTCGATGCGTCCATCGTCGACCCCGTTCGAGCGTTGTTGCTGGATGCCGATATCGGTGTGGCTGATCGCGCACTGTTGCTGAGCACGCTCGTGTTCGAGATAGAGGGCAACGATGTCGCCGAGACAGTCGCCGCGGCGTCGGATGCGGTGCGTCACGCCCGACTGTCCCAGAACGACGCCGTTCTGTGCCGGGCACTCAATGCGTACGGTTACGCAACCCTCGGTCCTGATCTGGCGCACACTCTGTTCGCGACGAGCGAGGAACTGCTGCGTGCGGCGGTAGCCGACCCTGCATATCAATCTCTCGGTCACTACTATGCATTCTTGTCTCATTGTGCCGCAACGGAACTGGATGAAGCAGACGCGAGCGCCGCCGCCGTCATAATCCACGCCAGCGGGCAGCAGCTGGGTGAGATGCTGGGCGTCGTCCGGATCTACCGAGCCGCCTGCGACATCGCGTCCGGCCGCACCGACAGTGCGCTGCGCGGATACTCCGAGGCAGCGGCCCAGATGGTCGCCGGCGGCAGCGCGATCGCCCATCTGATCACCATGATCGGACGACTGGGCGTGGCAACGTATCTGGGCGATCTGGCACCGATGGTCGACGAGCTGAGCGCCATCGAGAACATGCGCCCCCAGAGCGTCCGGTACCCGCTGATCGTGGCATTGCTCGACTCGGGCGAGAAGCACAGGGCACGCGAACTCTGGCTCGACGCGGAGCCGTACGACAGGGATTACCACTGGCTCGGCATGACCGCCCACGCGGCCCGCGCCGCAGCGAGGCTCGGTGACCTGGAGGCGGCCACGAAACTGCACGACGAGCTCTCACCGTTCTCGGGTCGGATCGCGGGGTTCGACTCGGGCGCCTTCTACGCGGGCACGGTCGACTCCGCCCTGGCGGCAACGGCCGAAGCCCTCGGCGACACCGCTGCCGCCGAGGAGCTCCGAGCGCGTTCCGATGCCCTCCTCGAGTCACTTCGTCATCGGGTAGCTACGTCATCGGGTAGCTACGTCATCGGGTAGCTACGTCGACTCGTGAACTTGACTGCAGGCCGCGTGTGTCCGCTCCTGAGCTGTTGCCTTTGATCATCAGGACTCCGATTGCTGCGATGGCCAGGCCGCGGGGGATCTCGGTGACGAGCCCGGACAGAACCGGGGCCTGAGGGATCGGCGTCAGGAGAATCAGTCCGCCGAGCGTCATCACCGCACCGATCCACAGCGGTACTGCACGAGACTTCAGTAGCGCGATTCCGATGATCAGCATGCTCACCATGAAGACCAGGCCCGCGAACAACTGCAGGTTCTGGAATGCCGGATCGGCGAACAGCGAATCGTCCGTCGGGAT
Source organism: Rhodococcus sp. 114MFTsu3.1 (assembly GCF_000383555.1). Classification (NCBI taxonomy): domain Bacteria; kingdom Bacillati; phylum Actinomycetota; class Actinomycetes; order Mycobacteriales; family Nocardiaceae; genus Rhodococcus; species Rhodococcus sp. 114MFTsu3.1. The sequence continues at coordinate 209,701 of NZ_KB911554.1, forward strand.
GAGGAAATGAGCGGTCTCGTGCTTGGCGGCTATCGGTACCGAGACGAACGCTTCGACGGTCAGATGCGGGAGGATCACGAGCATCCCACCGAAGAAGTAGAGAGCGAATCCGATCAGGCCGAGCAGTCCTGTCTTCCTGGACACCCAGACGTAGACGGCGGGCAGCCCGAGGAATTGCAGCAGCGTCCCGATCAGCAGCAAGTACTGCGCGTAGGGGTTGAAGGGTTCGCTGAGCGCTTCCACCGAATGCGCCCATCCGCCGACGACCGGATGCAGTGTTCCGCCGATCAAGTTGAAGACGAAGGCGACGACGACGGCGATACCGCTCAGCCTGTACAGGAGCGAAGGTGTGATGTTCATGGTCGACAGCGTCGCCCACCGCACTTGGTCGCCACTTGGCGAGAACTTTCGGCAGCTCACATCAGCCGCAACCCGGAATAAGTAAGCCGACGTAACTATTGTACCTTTACAGAAAGGTAGTTCTAGGTTCAACTACCACTAGTTTCGATTCACGAGGAGATGGGTTGTCATGGCCACGTACGATGTAGCAGATCGCTCGGCGATCGTCACCGGAGCAGGCTCCGGAATCGGCCGCGCGGTTGCACTGGAATTGGCGGCGAACGGAGCATCGGTACTGGTCGCCGATCTCGACGGAGACCACGCCACGGCCGTCACCGACGAGATCACTGCAGCCGGAGGCACCGCGGCAGCCTTCGTCGGCAACGTTGCGAACCTGGACGACGTGAAGGCCATGGTCGCTGCGGCCGGTGACCTGGCTCCGCTTCGCATCGCCGTCAACAACGCAGGCATCGGAGGCGAACCCCTCCCCGTCGGCGACGTGTCGGTGGACAGCTGGCGCAAGGTCATCGAGGTCAATCTCAACGCGGTGTTCTACGGAATGAAGGCCCAGATCCCGGCCATCGCCGCAGCAGGCGGTGGATCCATCGTCAACATGGCCTCGGTCCTCGGCAGCGTCGGAATTGCCAACTCGGCCAGCTACGTCGCATCCAAGCACGGCCTGCTCGGTCTGACGAAGAACGCTGCGCTCGAGTACGGCGCACAGGGCGTTCGCGTCAACGCAGTCGGCCCCGGCTTCATCCGCACGCCGCTCCTCGTTGCCAACATGGACGAGGATGCGCGAAAGGCGTTGGAGGCCAAGCACGCTCTCGGTCGTCTCGGCACCTCCGAAGAGGTGTCCAGCCTCGTTGCCTTCCTTGCCAGCGACGCCGCAGGCTTCATCACCGGCAGCTACCACCTCGTCGACGGCGGCTACGCAGCCCAGTAGCTCCGGGCCGTGTCACCGCAGTCGATTCCGTCCGCTCGACGGTGCATCAGCGCACGAACGGCATGACCTGACGCACCTTGGGGTCGCGGAGGTAGAGCGCCGCCCACACCGCGACCCCGACGTACACCGCGAACAACACCGTGCTGAACAGTGGCTTGTCGACCCTCCAATTGGTCAGGACCGCTCCACCGAGGTAGCCGGTGAGCAGTACCGCGCCGAGAAATGCCGTGCGCGGCACCAGGAACAATGCAAGGCTGACCAACAGAACGACACCGATGACCGGCGTCATCTCCTCGCGTAGACCGAGATCGACCGTCGCGTCCCGCACTTGCTGCACATTGATCAACTTGGTCACTCCGTCGAAGATCAGGAAGATCGCGAGGAGTGCCGTCAGCACCCACCCGGCGCGTGCGGCAGTGCGGGAGCCGGACGGGACGGTCGGTGTCACGTTCTCGGTCTGTGTGTTGTTCGAGGCCATTGTCTTCTCCGATGCTCGCGGGGGAGTGTGTGCCTGTACCGACACCGCCCGGCTCGGAAACTCATCGCACGACGCGGTCAGATACCCAGTTCGCCCGAAATGTCCGCCGCGGCGAGCATCGACACGAGCAGAGGCACAACCTTCTTCGCTCCGACTCGGTACTCACCTCTCCCATGCTGTTCGACGATGTGGGCCGAGCCCAGCACCTTGAGGTGGTGGTAGACCTGCCCCGTCGACCCGAGCCCGACGGCCTCCTGGAGTTCCGACGCGTTGGCCGGTCCCCGCAGGAGCACTTTCACGATCTGCAATCGGACGGGATGGCCAAGGGCAGCAAGCACATCAGTCGTACGCGCGACCGAGAGGTCCAGGACCCCGTCGGGCGAATACCCGATGTCCCATGTCACGTCCCCGTGTAGATGGACGTCGCCGCGGTACGCGATCTCACCGCCCGTCGGGGCAGCTTTCTCTGTCGGAGCACCGACTTCGCGGCGTTCCAGCTCCGCGACCCTGGCCTCCAACTCGGCGAGTCTGGCCTCGAACTCCCCGCTCACACTGCGCAGGCAATTCGGTCGAAGCCCGACGGCGAGCTCAGCGCGTCGACGATAAGCGTCTGCTGGTTCCCGAAGCCGGCGAGAGCTGCCTCGTACCGATCGGCAGGCAACGAGTCGATCAGCCACACCGCCGTCGCCACGGTGCCGTCGTCCCGCCGTAGCTCGAATGCCTGCGTCAGGACGCCCGGCAGGTTGCCGCCTTTGAACCCGATTCCGGCGGCACCGTCGGGCGCGGGTCGGTATTCGAGCTGCCGCAGTGCGACATCGCTACCGTCACCGAAAGTTCCGTCGGCGATCGCGCGATAGAACCCGGCGAGTTCGGCAGCCGATCCCTGCGCCGACCGCTCCTGCACCCCGTCGACCTGCTGATCGTACGACGGCAGTTCGAGGCCTGCACTCACGTCCACACGGAACTGCTGATCGAAGGCCCACCTCTCCGCCGTCGCCCACGTGTCACCGTCGCCCAACGCGGGATCGAACAACGACAGCGTCTGCGTCACGAGTGTCGGAGCCTGGAAATTCTCCCACCCTCCGGCCGCGGCAGCACGCGTGAGCGCGTCGTCACCCAGCCGATAGCGCAGGTAGTCCGGCGCGGCATTGTCACTTTCCTGGATCATCGCGGAGACGATGTCGTCCAGCCGAACGGTGCCGGCAAGATCGGTCGCGCTGGTGCCGTCGCTCGCGATCCCCAGCCGTTCCAGCGCCGCCGGGTGCGCTCCGCCGTCCGTTCCCGGTACGTACCACCGCTCCCAATCCAACAGCGGCACTTGCTCGTCCGGGTCCAGTTCACCTACGGCGACTGCGCGAGCGTAGGCGCCGAGGTGGACCACTTTCACGGCCGATGCCAGCGGCTGCTGCTCCTCTGCGCGATGTTCGACGGTGCGTCCACTGCCGTCGTCGACCAGCAGGCTCACGGACTCCGGCGCCTGACCGATCAGACCCAACCACCCGTCCTCGGTGTTCAGATCCGTCGACGTCACCGGCGTGCACTCGTCCGGCTCCGGCGCACTGTCGGTGCCGGATGTGGACGTGCACCCCGTCGACACGAGTAGAGCCAGGCAGCTTGCGGATACAGCAATGGTTCGACGCATCGTGACCCCTCTGTCATTCCGTAATTTCGTAATTTCGTAATTTCAGATTAGGACACAGTGTAAGCAAGTTCAATGGGAACATATGTTCGAATGCGTGTTACTCTGAGTGGGCCGTCCTGGAGTCCCCCGGCTCCGGACGGTCCAAACGTCGAGCAGGCGGTGGCAAGCATGGATTCACCCGGAAAGAACGCGGCGGCGCATGACGACAGCGGAGGGTGATGACGGCAGCGGAACCCTCCATCGATTGGGCGATCGATGGGTCGAGAACGCACCGTGCAGGTGCGCTCGCGGTCACGCCCTCGGCCCACGGACCGTACTGGTCGGGTCGAGGGCGTGTTCCTGCGGACGAGGGCACCATCGAACCCACGCGTGCCGCACCTGCGGAGATGTCACCTTCAGCCCGCCACTCGGCCCGAGATGCGCGGACGCGAGCTTCGACTCACGCGGATCCCACCGCACCTAGGGCCGCCGGCCCGGTAAGGGACAATCGAGGGCATGGAACGCGATGCCACGGGCGACGAACCCCAGGCGGTGCCGGATTTCGACCGGCTCCGGAACGACTTCACCCGATTCATGATGGGGTACAAGTTCGGCATCGACGAACTCATGACCAAGATCAACATCTTGAAGGAGGAGTTCACCCACATCCATCGGTACAGTCCGATCGAGCACGTCGGTTCACGGCTCAAGACCCCCGAGAGCATCATCACCAAGGCTCGACGAAAGAACTGCCCGCTGACCCTCGACGACATCCGGTCGAACATCGTCGACATCGCGGGCATTCGCATCACGTGCAGCTTCATTTCCGACACGTACCGCATCGCGGACATGATCGGCAGCCAGACCGACGTGCGTGTACTCGAGGTCAAGGATTACATCGCGACGCCGAAACCGAACGGTTACAAGAGCCTTCATCTCATCGTCGAGATTCCGGTGTTCATGAGCGACCGTATCCAACCGGTGCCGGTGGAACTGCAGATCCGTACCATCGCGATGGATTTCTGGGCGAGCCTCGAACACAAGATCTTCTACAAGTACTCCGGGACCATTCCGGCGCCGTTGCTGGCCGAGCTCACCGAGGCCGCGGACAGCGCCAACCGCCTCGACGTCACAATGGAGCGGCTGCACGACGAGGTGGCCGAGTTCAAGAACGACAAGTCCGACGACGCCATCCACCTCAACTCGATGCCGCCGTTGGCTCTGCCCCGCGAACTGTTGATCGCCATGCTCGACGGCACCCGATCACTGTGACACGTCACAGAATCGTGGACGTGATCGACTGATACCGAACCGGTTTCGCCGTAGGACCCCCTCCTGGTGTGTCAGACTCCGATCGCGGGACCGTACAGAATCGGGGGATCGGGATGTCGGCAGCCGGCGACACGCTGGAAGAGCGGTACGAGTGGGTCGTCGACGCGATGGCGTCGCTCGCGATCACGACGATCGTCAAACGTGTGCTGGCGTTCGCGACCCTGAGCATGGCTATCATCCCGGCGTTGGAACTCGCGTCGGGGTACGCCCCCGCCACCACGGCCGGAGTAGCCGTCACGTGGGCATCGATGCTGTTCGCCTTCGCCGCCGCAGTGTGGTGGTGGGTGTCGCCGTGGCCTCGCATCGGCCCGGCCTTCGTATTCGTCATCGGATCCGACATCGCCATCTTCCTCGCAGTCTTCTCCTCGACCACACCACCCGCGATCACCCTGGCCAAGACTGCGTTCTTCATCGAGATCGGCATGTTCGTCGGCTTCTTCCTGGGCCGGTGGATGCTCGCGACGCACGTCGCGCTCTGCACACTGTTCACGACGGTGATTGCCGTCTGGGTGGTGGTCGAAGACGGTCTCAGCCCCATGATGACCGTGTTCGTATGGGCCCCGATCGTCGTGTCGATCAACGGATTCGTGCTTCTCCTGTACTTCTGCGCCAGCTCGGTCCGAATGGAGTTCGAGTAGTCAGATACGTTCGCGCAGTCTCATCGCATCGAACGGAGCGAAGCCCTTGACGTCGTTGTCGAAGTACGCGAAGACGTCTCGGCCCGTGGCTGTCCACTGCGCGATGCGATGAGCCCACTTGTCCAGGGCGGCATCGTCGTAACCGCTCGCGTACAGTTCCTCGTCGCCGTGCAATCGGAGGTACATGAAGTCCGACGTCGGCGTATCGATGAACGGGTAGCGTCCGGCAGTGTCGGCGACGACGAACGCAACATCTTTCTCTCGCAACAATTCGACGGCCTCGTCGCATCGGAAACTGTCGTGCCGTACCTCGAGTGCGTGACGCAACGGGCGGTCACCGTCGATCACGAGACTGACCCTGTCGTCGGGCAGCTTGTCGTCCCGTAGGCCCGCGAGAGCCACGGCCTCCGTGGTCGTGCGCGGCAGTAGATCGAAGAACGCAGCCAGCGCACCGGCGTCGAACTGCAGGTTGGGCGGCAACTGCCACAGAAATGGACCGAGTTTCGGTCCCAAGCTCAACACACCCGTCGAGTAGAAGTTGGCGAGAGCGGATTCGACGCCGACGAGCCTCTTGATGTGGGTGATGTACCGCCCGCCCTTGACGGAGAACACGAAGTCCTCCGGCGTGTCGTCACGCCACTTCACGAAGCTCGCCGGCTTCTGCATTGCGTAGAACGTTCCGTTGATCTCGATGGAGGACAGCCGTTCCGACGCGTACTCCAACTCTCGGCGGTGTGCCAGACCTTCGGGGTAGAAGTCACCACGCCACGGTGCGTACGTCCAACCCGAGATGCCGACCCTGACCGCCGGCGTCGATGTGTCCGGTACCCGTCGCGTCATGCGAATCAGTATGCCCTCACCGCATCAGACCGGCAGGGCTGTCTTTCCGGTTTCGCGAATGGTGAGAACCGTGGCGACGCCGATCGCGCAGACACCCATGACCCAGTATGCGGGAGACATGGCGTTGCCGGTCGATTCGACGAGCTGCGCCGCGACGTACGGAGCAGTACCACCGGCAGCGATGGTGCCGATGTTGAAACCGAGCGAGACTCCGGTGTAGCGAACGGACCTGGGGAAGAGCTCGGTGAAGAGAGGAAACGCGGGTACCTGGACGACGCCGTTGAGCACCATGTAGACGAAGTACACGATTCCGACGACGACGATGCTGGCCGTGGCACCGAGAATCATGAACGCGGGCAATGCGATCACGATGTACGCGAGGTATCCGGCGAGCAGCACGGGTTTGCGGCCGAATCTGTCGGTCATCATGCCGCTGAGGGGGAACGTGGCGCACGCCAACGCAATACTGATCGCGGATGTCCAGTACACCGCGTCCTTGGAGAACCCCAGATCGTTGATCAGGTACACACTGAAGTACGTCAGGCCGATGTACCCGGACCCGTTCATCGCGATCGCGATACCCACGACGCGCAGCACCGACCACGGGTTGCGCTTCACCACGTCGGACAGCGGGCTCTTGGTGACCTGGTTCTTCTCGGCCATCTCCTCGAATTCGGGACTGTCCTCGAGCTTCAACCTCACCCGCAGGCAGACGACAGCCAGGGGCAGAGCGAGAAGGAACGGAATTCGCCATCCCCAGGACGACATCTGCTCGTCGGTGGTGACGAGGGCGACCAGACCGACAACCGCTGCGGCGACGGCGAATCCGAGTGTCGAACCGATCGGCGTGAACGATCCGAAGAATCCCCGACGGTTGGGCGGCGCGGACTCGGCGATGTACGTTGCGGCGCCGCCGATCTCACCCCCGGCCGAGAACCCCTGCGCCAGGCGGATGATCACCAGCAGAACCGGAGCGAGGTAGCCGACGGACGAGTGCGTCGGAAGCAGCCCGAGGATGCCGCAGGCGATGCCCATGCAGACGACGGTGATGACCAGAGCGGATCGCCGACCACGTCGATCGCCGAGGCGGCCGAAGAAGATGCCGCCGAGGGGACGTGCGACGTAGGCGACGCCGAACACGGCGAGTGTTGCCAGGATCGACACTCCCGGGCTGGTGGACGGGAAGAACAGTGGAGCGATGACGACGGCGAGGAACCCGTACACCGCGAAGTCGTAGTACTCGATCAGAGTTCCGACGCCGCCGGCGATCGCGGCCCGTCTGGCGGTGGTGTTCGACTTTCCGGCGATTGCCACGTCGGTCCTCGTGGATGGGTGCGGCGCATTATTCATGTCGGCTGTCCTTGCTGTACGAGTGACTGCTGTGCGAGTGACTGCTGTGCGAGTGACTGCTGTGCGAGTTGGTGCTCGGCGATGAGGAGTTCGTAGGATCCGCCGGCCTCGATGACGGCGACGGTCCTGGGGTTCGGGGGCGAGCCGACGAGTTCGGTTCCGTCGTCGGTGCGGAGGGTCGCGGAGCGCCAGTCCAGTGTCACGGAATCACCCGTCGCCACGGCGGTGGACACTCCGGGAACGGTGATGAGCGGCATCCCGTTGAACGTTTCGCCTCGCCAGAATCCGGGCGAGAACGACTCGGCGACGATCGCTGCGATTCCGGCGTTGCGCAGCGCGACCATCGGCGGGTAGTGCGGGTGACCGTATCCGAAGTTCCGGCCACCGACGATGATGTCTCCGTGCCGAACTCGGTCGACGAACCCCGGGTCGTAGGCGTGCATGCACACAGACCTGAGGTGGTCGGGGTCGTAGGACTTGATGTTGGAGACCCCGACGACGAGGTCGATGTCGAAGTCGTCGCCGAAGATCCAGGCGACTCGTCCCTCGATGACGTCGGGTGGTGGTGGATAGGCACTCACGTCATGAACTCCATTCTCGAACGGTTCCGGCCAGGGCACTCGCCGCAACCGTGTACGGCGATCCCATGTAGATGTTCGCGTCGGAACTACCCATCCGGCCGGAGATGTTGAGAACTCCCGTGGAGATGCAGTTCTCACCTGCCTGGAGTGGCTTCTGATAGCCGAAGCAGAAGTCGCAGCTCGACACCGCGATGGTGGCCCCTGCGGATCGGAGTACGTCCAGAATTCCCTCGCGCTCGGCCTGCTCGTGTACCTGCTGCGAGGTCGGGACGACGTTCAGTTCGACGCCGGGGGCGATGGTGTTGCCGTCGAGCACCAGGGCAGCGGCACGAAGGTCTTCGATGCGCCCGCTCGCACAGGATCCGATGAAGGCCTTGGTGATCGGCGTTCCGGCGGCCTCCTTCGCGGTCATGGTGTTCGCGGCGCGCGCCGAGCCTGGCTGTACGACGCGGGGGACGACCTCCGACAGATCGATGGTGTGCCGGGCCGCGTACACGGCGTCGGCGTCGGGGTGAACCGGCTCGAAGCTCTGGCGTGCAACCGTGTTCGCGTACGCCAACGACGTCTCGTCCGGCTCGAACACCGCGGACACTGCACCGGTGAACATTGCCATGCCGCACAGTCCTTGACGGTGATCGATCTTCATCGACCGAGCGCCGGGACCGCCGAATTCCATGACCTGGTGCGCGCATCCGTCGGCGCCGACGAGATCGATGATGGTGTGGACGAGGTCTCTGCTGTCCACGCCCGGGGAGAATTCACCGACGAGATCGAACCGTGTGGTGGCTGGAATGTCGACGTACACCTTCCCGGTCACCCATGCCTCGATGAGATCGCGTCGGATTCCCCACCCGAGCGCTCCGAACGCTCCGACGCCGCTGATGTGGCCGTCGAAATGAACGAGGAAGTCGCCCGGAATCGCCAGTCCCAGTTCGGCCGTCAGCTGGTGGCCGATTCCGCGGCCTTCGTGCAGTTCGATCCCGTAGAACTCGCACCAGTCACGCGTGACCTTGTGGACCTCGGCTTCTTTGTCGTTGTTCTTCGTCAACATGTGGTCGATGAACACGACGTACCGACTCGGATCCTCGAGCTCGGTGATGCCGAAGTCCTCCCGCATCTGACGGAACATCACGTCGGTGTACCCGGGGAAGTCGTAGGCGATCATGCGGGCCGGACGGACCGGGTGATTCTCACCCGCGCGTACCGTCTCGCTGTCGCAGGTGCGAGCCAGAATCTTCTCGGTCATGGTGTAGCCGGGACTCGTCGGGTGGGGACTCGTCGGGTGGGGACTCGTCGGGTGGGGACTCATTTGGCAGCCTCGGGGAGGTATTTGCGCTGTTTGGCTTCGACGTCGGAGAAGCCGATGAGGTCGACGAATTCGTGGTGCGACAGTGCGTCGGCGCTGACCGCGGCGGGAGCTTCGCCCCCGGCGAGGCGCCGCAGTGCCGTTTGCGCGGCGCCGGTTGCCGCCATGAGAACCTGCGTCGGCAAGAGGGCGAGTCGAACTCCGATGCGCTCCAGCACTTCCGGAGTGAAGTCGCGTTCGGTCCAGGTCGACGCCGTCAGCGTGGCCATCAGTGGAACGCCTACCTCGTCGTGGCAACGCTCCCATTCCTCGATGGTCTCGAACGTCTTGGTGACGGGCATGATCATGTCCGCGCCCGCCTCGACGTATGCCTGCGCACGACGGATCGCGTCGTCGCCCCGAGCATCGGTGCGCGCGATGAGCAGCACCGTGTCGGGTGTGGAGTCTCGCACGGCACGGATCTTGCCCGTCGCCTCTTCGACGTCGACGAGTGCCACCGGGTCGCCGACGCAGATGGGGCAGGACTTGGGAGACACCTGGTCCTCCATGAACATTCCTTGCACGCCTGCGTCGACGAACTTCGTCGCGGTTCGTGCAGCATTGACGGCGTTGCCGTAGCCGGTGTCGATGTCCGCGACCAGGGGAAGTTTCGAGGTTTCCCGGATGGTCCTGATGGCCTGAAGGTTCTCCGACATGGTGTACAGCTCGGCGTCGGGGAGTCCGAGCGCAGCGGACACCGCGAATCCCGACGCGCACAGTGCGTCGAATCCGGCCTGCTCGGCGAGCTTGGCCGTCAGACCGTCCCACACCCCGGGGGCGTAGACGAGTCCGGCGGAGGTGAGGTCCTTGAGGGTGGGTGTCGAAGCCGTCATCACTGAGTCCGTTCCGTATTGCGGAATGAGTTCCGTATTTCGTGATACGAAGCTAGAGTGGTCCGGGTCACATGTCAACACGGCACCCCGAAGACGCCGGTTCGTATGATGGCCAGACCGATCACGGACTACCCCCGAAAGCGAGTAACCAGTGGCTGCGCCCTTCCAGTCCGACACCCAGGCGGGACGGGACATCGTCGGAGCCGTCCTCAAGGCATGCACTCTGCTGGAGCATTTCGACGCCTCCCGCCCGGTCTGGACTCTCGGAGATCTCACCGCGGCGAGCGAGATGAACAAGACGACGGTGCATCGCTTGATGACCACTCTCGTTCACGCTGGGTGGATCGACCGGACGGCGGACGGGGCATACCGCGTCGCGATGCCGGTGTTCGAAATCGGCTCGGCGGCATTGGTGAACCTGGACATCCGAACGGCAGCGCGGCCGTATATGACCCAACTCGCCGACGCATTCGGGGACACCGCCTACCTGATGGTTCCCGCCGAGGAAGGTGCCGTGTGCATCGATCGGCTCGAAGGGAACAATCCGTTGGTGGTCGCGGGCATCAACATCGGCTCGGTGCTGCCCTACCACGCTGCTGCAGGCCCCATCGTGATGCTCGCCAACTCGGACACGTTGCGTGACAAGTGGATACAGAGCGATCTGCACGCATTCACCGAACACACCGTCACCGACGCAACCCGCCTGCGCGAGCACCTCGACGCCGTCAGAACTGCCGGATATTCCGTGAGCAATTCCGACTACCTGACCGGCGTCGCCGCTGTCGCCGCCCCGATCCTCGGACGAGGAGGAGCCGTCGTGGCCTCCATCAGCATCGGCGGACGAGTCGAGGCATTCGAAGGCGAAGCCCTGGACCGGAAGATCGAACGCGTTCGCGACGCTGCCACCCGGCTGACGCGTGCTGCCGAGGCGTTACCTCAGCGAACGTGACGTTTCGGTCCGTGATCGGGCCGTCACTCTCGCCCCCGACACCTACTCCCGAGCGTCGGTAGCCTGGACAGAGTGAAGGCCGCCCCGACCATCGGATCTCTCCTGCTCGCGTGTGCTCTCGTCGGCGCCGACGCCGTGGCCGCCCCCGGCGAGATCCGGTCGCAGGCACCCGCCACGGCGGTACCCGCCCTCGGACTCACCTCCGTTCCGGAGGCGGTGTCCGCCGACATGGTCGCCGGAGTGGGCGACGGCACCGCGAGTGTCGAGGAGTCGTCGGGCTCCGCCTCCCGAACATCGGCGTGGGACGAATTCCCGTACCTCCGCTACACCGCGACGTTCGCCCCCGGAGTCGAGTCCGCTGTTCTCACGTGGAACGGCACCTCCGTCAACACCAACGATCTTGCAATGCATGTGCGCGCACCCGGGTCGGACTCCTGGGGGCAGGCCGTCGCCGTCGCCCGCCCCGACACCAGCGGGGGCGACATCACTCTCGCGGCGCCCGTGACGGGAATCGACGGCGACGTCGAGGTGATGATCATCGACAGCCCCCGCGCCGATCGGTCCTTCGTCGACGACAACGCCTCTCCCGACGGCGCTTTCGCCGAGCCGGGCACCTACGACTTCGCGCTGCAACACATCAGTGACACCCAGTACATCTCGCGGGACGATCCCACCGTCTACGACGACATGACGCAGTGGACCGTCGACAATGCCGAGAAGTACGGCATCGACTACAGCATGCACACGGGGGACATCATCCAGAGTTGGATCAGCCCCGGCCGTCCGGATGCGCAGTCGCGCATCGAATTCGAGGCTGCGAGCGAGTCCATGAAGCGGCTGGAGGATGCGGGTGTTCCGCACGGGGTGCTCCCCGGCAACCACGACAACCTGTGGAATGTCGCGGGCAAACTGGTGCCCGGAATGCACGAGCAGAACCACGCTCTGTACAACGAATACTTCGGCCCTCAGCGATACCGAGATCAGCCGTGGTGGGGTGATTCGTTCACGGCCAAGGACAATTCGGCACACTACGACCTGATCGACATCGCAGGCGCGAAGTTCCTGATGCTCTACATCGGATACAACCCGCCCGAGAAGGTCATGAAGTGGGCCGAGCAGGTTCTCGACGATCATCCGGATCGGAACGTCGTGATCGGCACCCACTACTACCTGGACGAAGGCGGCGAGAAGAAGCTGATGGCCTTCGGCGACATCGGCGCCAGCTCGGGTCAACAGATCTGGAACCGCCTCGTGAAGCCGTACGAATCGGTGTTCCTCGTGTTGTCGGGGCATGTCGACGGGCAGGCCACCGTCGTCGACAGAGAGGTCGACGACACCGGCCGCACCGTCGTCCAACTCCTCGCGGACTACCAGTACTTCGAGGTCGACGGCGAACGCGCCACAGGCTTCCAACGCCTCCTGCAATTCGACGTCGACGGCGGACAGATGGCCGTCACGACACATTCACCTGCTCTGAATCGGTTCGACGTGGAGAACTACGATCCCCGACGCCGATTCGTCCCCGAGGACGGAGAATTCGTCACCGACTTCACACTCCGCGCCGACGTTCCCCGAGCCGTCAGCGCGCGATAGCCGCCCAGGTGTCTTCCTGTGTACGTGGGCCGAGCAGACCTGATTGCGTGACAACGACTTCCGTCGCACCTGCATCGTAGTAGCGCTGAATTCCTGCCTTCACGTCGGCTGCGGATCCGACCAGTACCAATTCGGCCGCCCGCTCCACCCCTTCCTCGGCCACCACCCGCTGATACGACGGGATGGCATCGTAGAAGGACATGGCATCCTCGGCGGCGGCCCGGCCGGCGTCCACGTCGTCGGTGACGAGCGCGGCAACGAACGCGATGACGCGGACCGGTTTCCGGCCTGCGCCGGAGGCAGCCCTGTTCACCTGGGGAACGATGCTCGTGTCGAGTACCCGCGGACCGGCCAGGAAGGGCAGGATGCCGTCGGCGAGTTCCCCGCTGGCCCGTAGCGCCCGCGGTCCCATCGCAGCGACGAGCAATGGTAGATCCGTGCCGGCGCCGGCCACGGTGGTCGGCAACGGCGGCGCGGCGGTGATGAACTCGCCGTGATGATCGGCGGTTCCCGTCTCCACGAGCGATCTGGCGACGGTGAGGAATTCACGAACCCGGTCGACGGGTTTCGAGTAGGTCACGCCGAACGCTCGCTCGACGAGGTCGGGTGCGCCCAATGCCAGACCGAGCTGGAACCGCCCCTGAGTCGCAGCCTGTACGGTTTGCGCCTGCGACACCACCAACAGCGGATGACGCGCGAAGATCGGGACAGCCGAGGTACCGACCTTCAGCGCGGGAACCTCCCGTCCGACGATTCCGGCCAGGGTGATCGCGTCGTAGTCGAACCTCTGCCCGAACCACGCGGAATCGAATCCCGCGGACGCCGCGACCGTCGCCTGACGGACCACGTCGTCGACCGCATTTCCCTCGTCACTGGTGCTGAGCGCAACTCCGATAGTCATTCTTCCGACAACCCGTCGGCGAGGCCCCTGGATTCCCGGTTCGCGACTTTCGCTCAGCCTGATTTCAATCCGCGTTCACGTCCGAACACCGTCCAGATACTCGAGCACGGCCAGCACTCGACGGTGCTGCGCATCCGAGGGAGGCAGATCGAACTTGGCGAAGACATTGCCCACATGCTTCTCGACGACCCGCTCGGAGACTGTCAGCTTGGACGCCACCGCAGAGTTCGTCAAACCCTGTGCCATCAATGCGAGCACCTCCCGTTCACGGGGTGTCAACCTGTCCAACGACGTCCGCCGCTTGCTGGCGCCCATCAACTGGGTGATCACCTCGGGATCGAGAGCGGTGCCGCCCGCCGCGACGCGAGCCAACGCCTCGACGAATTCGCCGACGTCGGCGACACGATCCTTCAGCAGATACCCGACTCCCGACGCCCTGTCCGCCAACAGCTCTGCCGCATAGCGCGTCTCGACCCACTGGGAGAAGACCATGACCCCCGTCTCCGGGCGTCGGCGTCGAAGTGCCACTGCCGCGACGAGACCCTCGTCGGTGAAGCTCGGCGGCATCCTGATGTCGATGATCGCGACGTCGGGACGATGCTCGTCGACGGCGGCCTCCAGCGCCTCGGCGTTTCCGACTGCCGCACACACCTCGTTGCCACGTTCGATCAGCAGCTGCGCCAGACCATCCCGCAGGATGACGTTGTCCTCGGCGATGACGATTCTCACGACATCATCCTTTCTCGGTCATCGGCAGCACCAGGGTCACGACCGTCGGTCCACCTGCCGGACTGGCCACTGTCATCGTTCCGTCGACCGTCGATGCTCTCGACTCCAGCCCGGTGATTCCTGTTCCGGCACCGGGTACGGCTCCGCCGATTCCGTTGTCCCGCACGGCGACGACAACCCGGTTCTGCTCCTCACGGACCGAGATCCATGCGGTCGACGCATGAGCGTGCTTGACGATGTTGGTCAGGAGTTCCGCCACACTGAAGTACGCGATCGTTTCGACACTCCTGCTGGGCCTGGACCCCAGGTGAACCGAGAGCACGGTCGGCACGGCCGACCGAGCCGCGAGTGTCTTCAGTGCCGCCTCGAGCCCGAGATCCAATGCCGGCGGGTGGATACCGCGAACGACCTCCCTGAGTTCGCGAAGCGCGTCCTTGGCCGTGCCGTGGGCGGCGGTGATCAATTCTGTCGCGTCCTCGCCTCGTGCGAGTTTGTCCTCGGCTCGCCCCAAAGCCATTGCCATCGTCACCAGACGTGCCTGGGTTCCGTCGTGCAGATCTCGTTCCACCCGGCGCAACGTCGCGGCCGAATCATCGACCGCCACAGCGCGCGTCGTCTCCAGTTGTGCGACCCGTACGTCGTACTCGCTTTCACCGAGCAAGGCCTCGATCAGGAAGCGCTCGACAGCGGCCAGCAGTCTGATCGGCCACGGTGCAACGAAGAGGCACACGATTCCGAGCAGAACGAGCACGATCATCTGCGGCCAGGTGTCGAAGTAGACGGAGCCGAACGACACGAACGAATGCCGCACGTTGCCGTCGCTGTCGAGCTGAGTCGGATCGAAGACAACTCCGACGACCGGAGACAACGCCATCGCGAGCGCGATGACAAGAAAGAGAAATGCTCCGAATGCGCTCGCCAGCGCCACGACCGACTGAATGACCATGAACAAGATCGCACGCCATCCCGCCCGATCGGTCAATGCAGCGGCCAGTGACCCGACCACGCCCTGCCACCGAAACGGCTGCGGCGCAGGCACGTGCGTACCCAGAAGTCGATCCGACAGCAGACGGAACGCAACACCCCACGCACGCGCTCCGACAATGACCACAGCCAAGATCGGAATACCCACCAGCAGTACGACGAGGACCGTTCCGAACATGAACCCGACGAACAGATACGCAGCACCCAGCGCTCCCAGCATCGAGCTCACCAGAAGATAGCCGCCCTCGCGCCAGGTGCGGCCGTCGATCGGCGCGCGCAGTATCAGGCTCGTCATCGATCTCGCCCTCTCTCCCGTTCCGGCTGATTCAGTATCCACTGCCTCGATCTCCACCAGAGTTGTCATGCACTCAGCCTTGCCTGTCAGGGCCGACGAATCGAGGGTGCGGGCCACCATGCCGAAGGTGTGGCCAGCTACACCACGGGTCGTTCAAAGTTCAACTTGCACAGCGTTATTCATGCGAACGTGTGTTCGAAAACTTGTCGGTGGGTCTGGTTATCGTGGTGTCATGCTCATGGGGGATGAGGGTTCGGGGACAGCAGTCGACGACTCGGCGGTCGGTGACGCGGCGGTCGGTGACGCGGCGGTCGACAGTACGGGGTCGGTGTTGCCGATCGAGGCGGCGTATCTGGCTCAGGTGGTGGCGACGTTGGAGCGTCAGGTGGAGATTCTGAGTCGGATGAACATGCGCGGCGCCAGCACGGCGGATCAGCGTGCGGTGTTGGTGCGTACCGAGGCGGTGACGCGGTCGTTGTTCGGGCAGTCGCACACCTGGCTGGCGGATCTGATGGATCTGCGTGGTCTCGACGACATCTGGGGATCGGTCCCCGACGCTCTGGCGGTGTTGCTGCGGATCTCCCGCAGGCGGGCTGGGCAGCGTATCCGTTTGGCGGAGACCCTCGGTACCCGCACAGCGATGACGGGGGAACGTCTGGCCCCGGAACTGCCCGCGACAGCTGCTGCCGCGCAGGAGGGGGTGCTCGACGAGGAACCGCAGGAGGTGATCCGCAAGTTCTTCCGGCGCCTGGGCAGCAAAAGCGATGTCGAGACGCGGGCGAGCGCGGAGCGGCAGTTGGCGCAGCTGGCTCGCGAGCTCGGTCCGGACGAGTTCGCGGCCGCCGC
>NZ_KB911555.1:0-214796 GCF_000383555.1 Rhodococcus sp. 114MFTsu3.1
ACCCTTGAAGATCGTGTCCAACCGATCGATCGTCAACCCCAACTCCTGACCACGACCACTCAGACCCTGCGCCAACGCACCCAACGTGCTCGCCAGATCCTGCGGCGGAATCGCATCGAGCAACGGCAGCAAGTTGTCCAACAACTGACCGACCTCGATGGCACTGCCACTGGTGTCCTGCCTGAGCACGGTCCCGTCGGTGATCGGCGACGCCGTGTCGTTCTCGGGAATCTGCAACGCCACGTACCGCTCACCGAACAACGTCTTGGGCAACAACCGCGCCGTCGCGTTCGACGGAATCAGATCGGCCTTGTCCGGATCGATCGCCAACTTCGCCGTCACCACACCGTCGACCGACGACGCCGACCGCACTTCACCGACGATCAAACCGCGAACCTTCACATCCGCGTTGCTGGGCAACGCATTACCCACCGAATCGGTCACCAGGTCGATACTGACGACTTTCTTGAAGGTCTTGTTGTACGAGGTGACCGACCATCCGAGGAAGAGGATCAACACCAGAAAGAACGCGAGGCCGAGCAGAAGTCGCTTCAGCCGCGACGGCGAGTCGATCATCCTGCAACCCTCACTGTCGTCGTGGTTCCCCAGATTGCGAGGCTGAGGAAGAAGTCCAGTACCGCCACCGTCACGATGGCCGTTCGCACGGCGCGGCCCACGGCTACCCCGACGCCTGCAGGTCCGCCCGATGCATGGAATCCGTAGTAGCAGTGGATCATGATCAGCACGAACGCGAAGATCAACACCTTGAGGAACGAATAGAGAACATCCTCGGGCGGTAGGAACAGATTGAAGTAGTGGTCGTACGACCCACCCGACTGCCCGTTGAATATCGTGCTGATTCCGCGTGATGCGATGTACGACGCCAGGAGTCCCACGATGTAGAGCGGGATGACGGCGACGAATCCGGCGATCATGCGTGTGGTGACGAGGAACGGAACGCTGGGCACCGCCATCACTTCGAGCGCGTCGATCTCCTCGGAGATTCTCATCGCGCCGAGCTGTGCCGTGAATCCGGCCCCGACCGTCGCGGACAGGGCGAGACCTGCGACGACAGGCGCGATTTCACGCGTGTTGACGTACGCGGAGAGGAAGCCGGTGAGGACCGAGCTTCCGAGCTGCTCGAGTGCGGCGTATCCCTGCAGACCCACGACCACACCGGTGGCACCGGACATCATGACGATGACGCCGATGGTGCCGCCGATGACCGCGAGGGCTCCCGAGCCGAAGGTGACCTCGGCGAGAAGTCGCAGAACTTCCTTCTTGTAGTGAACGAGCGTGCGCGGAATCCATCCGATGGCACGCACGTAGAACGACATCTGCTCGCCCGCGTTGTCCAACACGGTGAGCGGAGCACCGGCGATGCGCTTCGCGCGCATGAGAGTACGGTCGCCGCGACCTTTGGCGATGGTCATTGCGCGTCAGCTTCCCTTCGCCGGCACGACCTGGAGGTACACCAGGGTGAGAATGAGGTTGGCGAAGAACAGCAGCAGGAAGGTGATGACCACCGTCTGGTTCACTGCCTCGCCGACGCCCTTGGGGCCGGGGTTGGGATTGAGTCCCTTGTAGGAGGCGATGATGCCTGCGATCAGCCCGAAGATCGCTGCTTTCAGTTCGGCCACATACAGATCCGGCAGCTGCGCGAGCGCCGAGAACGAGGCGAGGTAAGCGCCGGGGGTACCGCCCTGCAGCACGACGTTGAAGAAGTAGCCGCCCGCGATTCCGACGACGGACACCAATCCGTTCAAGAGCAGCGCGACGAGGATCATGGCGAGCACGCGCGGTACGACCAGACGATGAATCGGGTCGATTCCGAGTACTCGCATCGCGTCGATCTCTTCACGAATGGTTCGCGAACCGAGGTCGGCGGTCACAGCCGACCCGGCAGCACCGGCGATCAGCAGCGCCGTCACGATCGGGCTGCCTTGCTGGATCACCGCCAGGACGCTCGCCGCGCCGGTGAACGACTCGGCGCCGAGCTGCTTGATCAGAGAACCCGTCTGCAGCGAGACGACCGCGCCGAACGGAATGGCGACGAGCGCCGTCGGCAGAATCGTGACGCTGGCGATGAACCAGGCCTGTTCGATGAACTCGCGAAACTGGAAGGGCCGTCTGAACGTGTTCCGAACGACGTCGACCAGTAGTTCTACGATGTTTCCGGCTTGCGCGAGTGCTGCGCCCGCCGGAGCAAGAGCGGACTTCTTCGATCCCCCCATGGTGCTTATTGTCCCCGCCCCTGCGCAGGACCGTGGCCCTGATCGCTACGTCCTGAAGTGTCATAGCCTGAATTGTCGTACCCGGATTGGTCGTAGCCGGAGTTGCCGTAGCCGGAGTTGTCGTACGCGGCGTTGTCGTAGCCGGCGTTGTCGTAACCGGTGTGGCCGTCGTTCTCGTACGTCTGGCTCCCCGCGTACGCGGGTGTCTGGCTGCCGGGGTCCGTGGTGTCGAGGCTTTCCTGAATGGCGACCTGAGCGCTCTGCGGAAGGGTGTGCATGATCTGACGCACCCGCTCCTGACGGCGACCGACTGCCTGCCGAACCGGCGTACCGGGAGTCGCTTTCATCTGCGGCACGATACCTTCCACGTCGTCGACACCACCAGCATGATGCCCGGCGTCGACAAGAGCTTGCTCGTGCGCCATCTGCGCCTCGTCCTTCTCCTCCGACATACCGATCGGCCCGATCATCGTGCCGTTCAGGAACTGCTTGACCACAGGTTCGTCGGAGGTCAGCAGCACCTCACGCGGACCGAACATGACCAACTGACGGCGGAACAGCATCCCGATGTTGTCCGGCACCGTCCGAGCCAGGTTGATGTTGTGCGACACGATCAGAATGGTCGCATCGATCTCGGCGTTGATGTCGATCAACGTCTGCGAAATGTAGGTCGTACGTACCGGATCCAACCCCGAGTCCGGCTCGTCGACCAGGATGATCTCCGGGTCCAACACCAACGCACGGGCCAAGCCGGCGCGCTTGCGCATACCTCCGGAGATCTCGCCGGGCAGCTTGTCCTCCGCGCCGATCAGGCCCGTCAGTTCGAGCTTCTCCATGACGATCTTGCGGATGTCGGACTCGGACTTCTTGGTGTGCTCACGCAGCGGGAACGCCACGTTGTCGTACAAGTTCATCGACCCGAAGAGAGCACCGTCCTGGAACAGCACTCCGAACAGCTTGCGGATCTCGTACAGCTCCCGCGAACTGCACTGCAGAATGTCGGTCCCGTCGATGAAAATCTTGCCCTGCTCGGGGCGAAGGAGACCGATCAGCGACTTCAGGAACACCGACTTACCGGTTCCCGACGGTCCCAGCAGTGCACTGACCTCGCCCGACGGCAACGTCAAAGTGACGTCCTGCCAAATCTTCTGGACACCGAAAGACTTGGTCAATCCCTCGACCGAAACCTCGACTCCCACGCTGACCTCCACAGTTCGTTCACATCGACCCGGATGTGGGTTGGGTCACTCTATCGCACACGAGTGTCCACACCGACACCGGAGCTTACTGCCCAGTAATAACTTCCCCGAGTCGGGCTGCGGTCCTTGCATCAGTGTGGCTCATCTCACCACGACACGCGTGCGACTCGCCCGATTTGTGATGAAACCCAACGGCACAGCGTTGTGAGAACGAACAGAACCGAGGCGAAGACATAGGTAACAGACCCGAACACGACACGACGAAGGGCCACCCCCGAGTGGGGATGGCCCTTCGTGTGTACGAGCTACGCCAGAATTACTTGACGGAGATCTTCGCGCCGGCTGCTTCCAGCTTCTCCTTGGCAGCCTCGGCTGCATCCTTGGCGACCTTCTCCAGGATTGCCTTCGGAGCGCTCTCGACGAGGTCCTTGGCTTCCTTCAGGCCGAGGCCGGAGACGACCTCACGGACGACCTTGATGACCTGGATCTTCTTGTCGCCGGCCGACTCGAGGACGACGTCGAACTCGTCCTGCTCCTCGGCAGCGTCAGCGCCACCGGCAGCCGGTGCGCCAGCAGCGGCGACGGCGACGGGAGCGGCTGCGGTGACCTCGAAGGTCTCCTCGAATGCCTTCACGAACTCGCTGAGCTCGAGGAGGGTGAGCTCCTTGAACTGGTCGAGCAATTCTTCGGTGCTGAGCTTCGCCATGGTGGCGGTCCTTCCTTTAGTACCGAGTCGCTGATCCGCGACACAGGTTGGTTGTGTAGCTGTCGCTGTGAGTGCGGATCAGCTTTCGGCGGGAGCTTCTGCTTCTGCCGGTGCCTCGGCTGCAGCAGCTGCGGGAGCTGCAGAACCTTCGGTGGCCTTCTTGTCTGCCAATGCCTGAGCCAGACGTGCAACCTGCGAAGCAGGTGCATTGAACAGTCCTGCAGCCTTCGACAGGTTGCCCTTCATGGCACCTGCGAGCTTTGCAAGCAAGATTTCGCGGGACTCGAGGTCCGCGATCTTGTTGATCTCGTCCACGGACAGCGTCGCGCCGTCCATGTAGCCGCCCTTGACGACCAAGGCCTTGTTGTCCTTCGCGAAGGCCTTGATGGCCTTCGCAGCGTCGACCGGCTCGCCCTTGATGAACGCAATGGCGGTCGGTCCGACGAACAACTCGTCCAGCCCGGTGATGCCGGCTTCGGCAGCAGCGCGCTTGACCAGGGTGTTCTTGGCGACGGAGTAGGTGGCACTGTCGCCGAGCGCACGCCGCAGCTGGGTCAATCCGGATACCGACAGGCCACGGTATTCCGTGACGACGGCAGCCGTCGAACCCTTGAACTGCTCGGTGATCTCGGAAACCGCTGAGACCTTTTCGGGCTTTGCCATACTTCGCCTCCTCTCGTGGAAGTTATGTCGATCGCGAGAGGTCCTGCAGAAACGACGAACGCCCCGGTGCAGGAGGCACACGGGGCGTAGACATGATGGCGGCGTGGAGTGACCCTAACCGTCGAACAGGTCCCTTACCTCGTTCTCCTGCGTGGGCCGTCCGAGTGTCTCGGACCTTCAACCGCAATCTCGTGAAAGAAATCCCCCGAGAAGGCGGTGACCAACGGTCTTGGGTAGAACTTGTTTGGGCGGATCCGAACCGAAATCCGATTCAGAGCCGTCAACCAGACTACAGCGCTGCGCCGCAAAGTCCAAAACGCGCTGCTGTGACGACGCACCGGCGACGCTGTCATCGTGAACAACAATCGGCGCACGCAGGACAAGACGGTACTCGGGGCTGTTGAATCGAGAACATGACGGCAGCGCAGCCACGCCCACTGCTCCTACCGGACTCCGCCGGATCGAGCCCGGAGCGCGACCCGAGCGGCGGCGACGCAGCTGCCGCCTGGCGCAGCCTCGTCGAATCACCACCGTTGTACCCGCGGATCGCACGCGCACGGAACGTCCCGGTCACGATGAGCGACGGGACGGTGCTACGCGCGGATGTCATGCGTCCGGCCGACGCGGCGGGTCGGGCCGTGGAGACCGCACTGCCCGCGGTCCTCAACATCACCCCGTACAACAAGCGGTTGATCACCGGCATCGACACACTCCTCGGGGCGCCCGTCCTGGGACGTGCCCTTCGCGGTGCGTCGCGTCGATTCGACCTGAGCAACACCGCGTTCGACGGAATCACCGAGATCACGCGCATCGTCGACGGCGGTGCCGCCGATCTGCTGTCGGTCAACCGGCATCTGATTCGAAGCGGCTACGTCCAGGTCATCGTCGACGCACGTGGTACCGGCTCGTCGAACGGCACGTGGGACATCCTCGGGGATCGCGAGCAGCTCGATTCCGTCGAGATCATCGACTGGATCACCTCCCAGCCCTGGTGCAACGGCCGCGTCGGCATGACCGGTATCTCCTACTCCGCCATCAACGCATTGCAAGCAGCATCCAAGCGGCCCGACGGCCTGCACGCAGTGTTCGCCGTGGAGGGCTCCGTCGACATCGTTCGGGAGATCTTCGCGACGGGAGGTGCACCGTCACTGTTCATCCCGTTGTGGCTGACGGCGGTGAACGCGCTCAAATGGTTTCCGACGCTCCGCGGCGTCGACGCCCTGACGTGGCTTCGCGACCGAGCGGCATCCCCCGCGACCCACATGTTCGACCTTGCCAAAGGTTTCCTGACCGGTGGCGACACCCGGATCTACGACGACCCGTACTACGACAACATCGACGCGGACATCGAAGAGATCGACGTCCCCACGTTCGTGTACGGATGCTGGCACGACATCTTCGGTGGATCCGCACCCGACATCTACAACCGCCTGGCCCTCGAACGCGGCCGGAAACAACTCCTCGTCGGAGACGGCTATCACGGCAACCCCGGAATCGGCTTCGGCCGACCGGGTTTCCCGCCACGGCTGGACGTACTGGAACGAGCATGGTTCGACCGCTGGCTACGCGACGAGGACAACGGTATCGAGCGATTCGGGCCCGTCACGCTCCGCAGCCAGGGCGGATCGTGGACGGCCCACGGCCGCTTCCCCGCACCCCACGCCGTACCGCAACGGCTCTACCTGTCCGCCGCCACGTCGGGAACGGCGCGGCACGCAGCAGCCGACGGCACACTCGGCGGCCGATCCGACGGCAGCAGTGGAACATTCACCGTCCGCCCCTCGCTTCGAGCCGTCGTCTCACGGGACACGACGCAGGTGCTCGCCGGAGTCACCGCCGTCCTCGGCGGTGGCTTCACCTACGACAATCGATTCGCCGAGGGCGCCGCGGTCAGTTTCACGACGATGCCGGCCTCGGTCGACACGGTGATCTCGGGACCGATGAATCTGCATCTGCGCGTCGTATGCCGTGCACGAGAAGCACTCTGGGCCATCATGGTGTGCGACGTCGCACCCGACGGCACGTCCACCGTCGTGACCAACGGGGCCCTGCTCGCATCGCGCCGAGCCGTCGACGACGAGAAGTCCTTGTTCGCCCCCAACGGTGACTACACCCGCCCGCACCACCCATTGACCGAAGCCTCGATGCTTCCGGTACCCGTCGGTGAACCGTTGACCCTCGACATCGACTTGCTCACCACCGAAGCCGCGATCTCCGTCGGACACCGCCTGAGAGTCGACGTATTCGCCGCCGACCCGCCCCGATTCATGCCCATCCTCCCCGACCTGCTTCGAACCCGAGCCCGCAGCCAGGACATCGTCATCGATCCCGAGAACCCCAGCTTCCTCGTCGTGCCCATGCTCGACGACCCAGGCTGGTGAAGGAGAACCAATGCAGACCCGCACCGGCTTCGCACCGTCGAACGGCATCGAACTCGCCTACGAGGACATGGGCAACCCCGACGACCCGGTAGTCCTGATGATCATGGGGCTCAGTGCCCAGATGACGCTGTGGCCCAAGGAATTCTGCGAGCGAATCGTCGACCTGGGATTCCGGGTCATCCGATTCGACAACCGCGACATCGGACTGTCCACCAAGATGGACGGGCTCCGCATCGAAGGCTCCGCCTTGCTCCGGCTGATCCGCACGGGCCTCGGCGCGTCGAGCACCGTCCCGTACACCCTGAAGGACATGGCACTCGACACCAAAGGCCTACTCGACCACCTCGACATCGAACAGGTACACGTCGTCGGCGCATCCATGGGCGGAATGATCGCGCAGGTCTTCGCCGGGCTGTACCCGAATCGCGTACTCAGCACCGCGATCATCTTCTCCAGCACCAACGAGGCCTTCCTGCCGCCGCCCGACCCGCGCGCACTCCTCCCCCTCATGAAAGGCCCTGGCCCGGGCGCCACCCGCGAACAGATCGTCGCCCACTCCGCCAACACCCGACGAATCATCGGCAGCCCCGCGTATCCCACGCCCATGGAAGAACTCCTCGTCACCGCAGGCGAAATGTACGACCGCAACTACAACCCCGCCGGCGCACTTCGCCAGATGGCCGCCGTGACCGGGACAGGCAGTCTCCGCCGGATCGCCGCGCAGATCTCCGCACCCACCGTCGTCGTCCACGGCCGCGCCGACCGCCTCATGCGCCCCTCCGGTGGCAAAGCCGTCGCCCGAGCAGTCCCCGGATCCTCACTCCACCTCATCGGCGGAATGGGCCACGACCTCCCCCGTCCACTGTGGGACGAAATCCTCGGCGAACTGTCGTCCAACTTCGCGCGAGCCTGATCGGTTCCGCGAGACGCACGAAATACGAAAGAGGGCCGACCCCCGGTGGGGTCGGCCCTCTTCCGGTACTACTGCTTACGCTTCTGCGTCGTCCTCGAGGAGGTTACGCGTGCGGTTCGGGTCCACGGGGATTCCCGGTCCGGTCGTCGTCGAGACGGTGATCTTCTTGACGTAGCGGCCCTTGGCGGAGGACGGCTTCGCACGGAGGATCTCGTCGAGTGCCGCACCGTAGTTCTCTACCAGCTTGGCGTTGTCGAACGATGCCTTGCCGATGACGAAGTGCAGGTTGGCCTGCTTGTCGACGCGGAAGTTGATCTTTCCGCCCTTGATGTCGTTGACGGCCTTGGTGACGTCGTTGGTGACGGTGCCCGTCTTCGGGTTCGGCATGAGGCCACGCGGTCCGAGGACGCGGGCGATGCGGCCGACCTTGGCCATCTGGTCCGGGGTGGCGATCGCGGCGTCGAAGTCCAGGAAACCGCCCTGGATGCGCTCGATCAGATCCTCTGCGCCGACGACGTCGGCTCCTGCTGCCTCTGCTTCTGCAGCCTTCTCACCAGCGGCGAAAACGATGACCCGAGCGGTCTTGCCGGTGCCGTGGGGAAGGTTGACGGTGCCGCGCACCATCTGGTCGGCCTTACGAGGGTCGACGCCGAGACGAACGGCGACCTCGACGGTGGCGTCGAACTTGCTCGACGCGGTGTCCTTGGCCAACTGTGCTGCCTGAAGCGGCGAGTACAGGTTGTCTGCATTCACCTTTGCGGCCTGCTCGAGGTAGGCCTTGCTGCGCTTTGCCATTTCTTACTGTCCAATCATGAGTTCAGTGTGGTTGACAGGCCTGGCAGGCCCTCCCACGTGACGCTTCGTGTGTGACGAGGCCTAGGTCAGCCTTCGACCGTGATGCCCATCGAACGAGCAGTACCGGCGATGATCTTCGCGGCCTGGTCGATGTCGTTGGCGTTGAGGTCTTCTGCCTTGGTCTTGGCGATTTCGCGCACCTGGTCCATGGTCACCTTGGCGACCTTGGTCTTGTGCGGCTCGCCCGAACCCTTGGCGACGCCTGCAGCCTTGAGCAGCAGCTTGGCGGCGGGAGGAGTCTTGAGCTTGAAGTCGAACGTACGGTCTTCGTAGACCGAGATCTCGACCGGCACGACGTTTCCGCGCTGCGACTCGGTCGCTGCGTTGTACGCCTTGCAGAACTCCATGATGTTGACGCCGTGCTGACCCAGTGCGGGGCCGACGGGAGGAGCAGGGTTGGCCTGTCCTGCCTGGATCTGAAGCTTGATGATCCCGGCTAGCTTCTTCTTCTTCGGGGGCATTTCTTTTTCCTTGTATTCGCTCGGGTTTCTTGCGGTAACTACTGCAAGTTCTGTGTGGGCTCGCCCACGCGGCGCCGACTAGATCTTGGCGACCTGCGTGAAGCCCAGTTCGACCGGAGTCTCACGGCCGAAGATGGACACCAGCACCTTGAGCTTCTGCTGCTCGGCGTTGACTTCGCTGATGCTGGCCGGGAGTGTCGCGAACGGGCCGTCCATGACGGTGACGGACTCGCCGACCTCGAAGTCGACCTCGATGGCCGGCTTCGACGTGGTCTCGGTGGTAGCGCCCTCGGCTGCAGCAGCCGTGGCCTTCGCGTCCTTCTTCTGCCCGTCCTGCGGCATGAGGAACTTGACGACCTCGTTGATGGTCAGCGGCGACGGACGCGACGTGGCGCCGACGAATCCGGTGACACCGGGGGTGTTGCGCACCGCGCCCCACGACTCGTCGTTGAGTTCCATCCGGACCAGGATGTAGCCGGGCAGAACCTTGCGGTTGACCTGCTTGCGCTGGCCGTTCTTGATCTCGGTGACCTCTTCGATCGGGACCTCGACCTGGAAGATGTAGTCGCCGACGTCGAGGTTCTGCACACGAGTCTCGAGGTTGGTCTTGACCTTGTTCTCGTAGCCTGCGTACGAGTGGATGACGTACCAGTCACCGGGTGCGCGTCGGAGAGCTGCCTTGAACTCGGCGACCGGATCCTCGACCTCGGCGGGCTCGGCCTCTGCCGTCTCGTCGGCTACCGCGTCGTCACCGGCGGCAGCGGCGACGTCGGCAGCGATGGCCTCGTCGGTCTCGCGGTCCAGAGCGGCCTGCTCCGCTTCGAGGCCCTGTTTGGTCGCCTCGACATCGGCGTCGAATGCGGCCACTTCGGTGGCGTCGTTGTGCGGCGTGCTCACAGCAGGCACCCTTTCTGTCGTTTCATGCATGTCGTACTACTCATCGGACTCGGCCAGCGGATCGGTGTCAACCGAACAGCCACTCGACGCCTTGCGTGAATGCCAGGTCCAGACCGCTGATGTACGCGACCATGAACGCCACGAACACGAGCACGACGCTGGTGTAGGTGACCATTTGCTTGCGGTTCGGCCAGATGACCTTGCGCAGCTCTGCGACGACCTCGCGCAGGAACTGGATCAGACGCTTGAAGATGTTCGGGCGCTTCGCCTCGCGGGACTTCGGCGGGCGGGTGGCAACGGATGCCTTGCCTGCCGGCGCGGTGGACTTGCCGTCCGACGACTTGGAGATCGATACGGGCTCGGACGCAGCGCCTGCGGTCCGTGAACGTCGCGCGGTGCGCTTGCCGGAAGGCTTGGCGACAGCGGCGGAGGAAGTGTCGTTCTGGGATACAGAGGCATCCGGCGTCGACGAATCGGGCGTTGACGAATCCCCGGACTCGTCTTCGCGCTTGCCGCGCTCCTCGCTCACCCGTCGTTCCTCTCAGTAGCTGACACCGTCGCTCTCCTCACCGGAAATGCGGTGAGGGAGCCACATGGGCAGGGGCGACAGGACTTGAACCTGCAACCTACGGTTTTGGAGACCGTTGCTCTACCAATTGAGCTACGCCCCTTCGGTCCAACCCGATTGGAATCGGACCGTTCTGGAGTCACACACGACGTACGCGCTACCTCACACCCTCGAAAGAGAGTCTTGGCAGCGCGCAGCGCTGAACAACCCCAGAAATCTCAGTGTACTGCACAGGCTATGGAAGTTTGAAATCAGGCAGGTCAGGCCAGACGGACGGTTGCCGTCGCCCTACCGAAGATCTTCTTGCCCTCGGACTTCGCTGTGATCGCGATGACCGCGGACTTGGATTCGGGGTCGACCGACTTCACCTTGCCGGTGTACTCGACCGACGCGGCCGAATCCGCGGGCACGTACACGGAGCTGGTGAAGCGGACGTTGTACTCGGTGACCGCACCCGGGTCGCCGAGCCACGACGTCACGAACCCAGCGCCGAGACCCATCGTCAACATGCCGTGGGCGATGACGTTGTCCAATCCCGCGAGCTTGACGACCTCGTCGCTCCAGTGGATCGGATTGGGATCACCGGACACGCCGGCGTAGTTGACCAGGTCACCGCGGGTCAGCTTGACCACGCGCTCGGGCAGCTCGTCGCCGACCGCCACATCCGCAAAACTACGAAGCGCCATGCATGATCACTTCCTTGACTGCGTGGGCGATGTTCTCATCGACTTCGCCGCCGGTTCGGGCGACCAGCGTCGTCCAGGTCGTCTGGACCAGCTCGCCGTTCTGATCGGTCACGATGTTCTTGGTGGTGATGATGTCACTGCCGCTCATCTGGCGGAACGATTCGAGGTAGACCTCGCAGGACAACTCGTCACCGACCTGAATGGCCTTGTGGAATTGCAGCCTCTGATCGGTCTGCAGAATCTGACTCGGGTCGTACCCGGTGATGAATTCCTTGAACATCCGCGACTGCGCGATGATGCCGACCAACGAGATGAACGTCAGCGGGGCAAGCAGGCCGTCGTATCCGAGGCCTTTGGCTGCATCCTCGTCGTGGTGGGCGGGGTGCCAGTCCTGGACGGCACGGGCGTACTCACGCACCTTCTCACGACCGACCTCGTAGGCGTGGTCCACCTTGTAGTGGTGGCCCACCATCGCCGCCGCATGCAGAGCTGGATCTTGCACCAGCTCTGGGTCCTGCACTGACTCGGTCACGCTGAAAGAACCTTTTCTACCCAGGACGCAGATGCGGTTAGGGCACGAAAAGTAAGCCTAACGCGTGGCGTCGACTCCGAACGAGAACCAGCAGCCGATGAGGCTCGCGACTAGCGAGACTCGCGGTGCGCGCGATGCGTGCCGCAGTTCGAGCAGAACTTCTTCAGCTCGAGGCGGTCGGGATCGTTGCGGCGGTTCTTCTTCGTGATGTAGTTACGGTGCTTGCAAACCTCGCAGGCCAAGGTGATCTTGGGCCGCACATCGGTGGAGGAGGCCACTGGATGCCTACTTTCGGGTAAATCTGATCCGGTTAATCAGGACTGTGCATTCTTCTTGTGTAGCGGTGACCGGACTTGAACCGGCGACGCAACGATTATGAGTCGTTTGCTCTACCAACTGAGCTACACCGCCTCAGGTGCTCACCCCTACACCATCTCACTAACAAGGGTGTGGACGCGAACCATCCAATCCAGCGAGCCCCCTAACGGAATCGAACCGTTGACCTTTTCCTTACCATGGAAACGCTCTACCGACTGAGCTAAGGGGGCGTTCGCTTCTCTACGCGGCAAGCCGTGCGTCGAAGCCTTCAAGAGGTTACACAGTCCGAGCGTCGAGTACCAAATTGCGTGCTCGCCGCGCCTTCTGCGGATCCTCTTACAGTAGAAACCCCAGCGAGAATTTCTCTCGCCGGGGCATCTGTGTGGCAGATGTAGGATTCGAACCTACGTAGGCATAAGCCGACGGATTTACAGTCCGCTCCCATTGGCCGCTCGGGCAATCTGCCGGGTGCTCGACGAGAACTTTCGCTCTCTTCGACGCGGAGAGAAGAATACAACGAACGTCCCCCGGAAACGCAAACCGGGTGGATAGCGCGGGTGCGAACGAGCTAACGTCGTCAGGACGAGCCTCACGGATCGGCTCACAGAAGCCGATCGAAACCGATTCGAGTACAGGAGTTGCACGTGGCTGATTCTTCCTTCGACGTAGTGAGCAAGGTCGACCGTCAAGAGGTCGACAACGCTCTGGGACAGGCTGCGAAGGAGCTCGCGACGCGGTTCGACTTCCGCGGTTCCGGCACCGTGATCGAGTGGTCGGGCAGCGGCGACAACGAGGTGATCGTGATCACCTCCGAGAGCGAAGAGAAGGTGAAAGCCGCCCTCGACGTCTTCAAGGAAAAACTGATTCGCCGCGATGTGTCGCTGAAAGCGTTCGAGACCAACGAGCCGGCGGCGTCGGGCAAGGTCTACAAGGTGACCGGGAAGCTCGTTCAGGGCATCTCGAGCGAGAACGCGAAGAAGCTGACCAAGAAGATCCGCGACGACGGCCCCAAGGGCGTCAAGGCGCAGATCCAGGGCGACGAGCTACGCATCAGCAGCAAGAAGCGGGACGACCTGCAGGCTGTGCAGCAGCTGCTCAAGTCCGAGGACTTCGGCCTCGCGCTTCAGTTCGTCAACTACCGCTAGCTCTACTCCCCCCTGGCCATTCGTTCGAGGCGATCGATGCGGTCCGCCATCGGCGGGTGCGTGGAGAACAGTTTGCCGACCTTGTCTCCGGCCCGGAAAGGGCTGGCGATCATCAGGTGGGACTCGGCGGCGAGGCGCGGTTCAGGCGGCAGCGGTGCCGCCTGAACGCCTCGCTCCAGTTTGCGCAGCGCCGACGCCAGAGCAAGCGGATCGCCCGTCAGCTCGGCTCCCGACCGGTCCGCCTGATACTCGCGAGAACGCGACACCGCCAGCTTGACGACGGTGGCCGCGATGGGCCCCAGCAGCGAGACGAGCAGCAGCGCAAAGGGATTGGCGCCGCCGTTGCCGCGGCCGCCGAACATGGATGCGAACATCGCGAAGTTCGCGAGCCCGGAGATCACCGCGGCCATCGCGCCCGCCACCGACGAGATCAGAATGTCGCGGTTGTAGACGTGCGACAGTTCGTGGCCGAGAACGGCCCGCAACTCACGCTCGTCCAGGATCTGAAGAATGCCGGTGGTGCAGCACACCGCAGCGTTGCGCGGATTGCGGCCGGTGGCGAACGCATTCGGGTTGTTCGTCGGGCTGATGTACAGCGCGGGCATCGGCTGGTGCGCCGTCGTCGCCAACTCGCGCACGATGCGAAACATCGCCGGCTGTTCCACCTCGGTGACCGGCTGGGCGTGCATCGCTCGCAGTGCGAGCTTCGCGCTGTTGAAATAGGCGTAGCCGTTCATCCCGACGGCGAGCGCGATCGACACGAACAAGATCGTCGGACTGTTGAACAACGCCCCCACGAAGACGATGAGCGCGGACATACCGACCAACAGGCCGAACGTCTTTGCGTTGTTCGCGAAACCCATTGCAGCGCCTCTTCCCGAAGTTCTCTCGTTACCCACGGGAAGAACGATCAGCGCACCCCACGAAGTTCCCCGTGGGTAGCGCGCCGGAGACGAGCGGGATCTAGCCGACCCGCTCGACGGTATAGTCCACCAGTCGACCCAGCGCATCGTTGGCTGCACCCTGCGGGAGCTTCTCGAGCTCGGCGTGTGCTTTCGCGGCGAACTCTCCCAGAGTCTCCTTGGCCCGAACCATTCCCGGTGAGCGCCCCAACAGTTCGAGCGCCTCGGTGACCGACGCGTCGTCGGTCACGGGGCCGTCGAGCAGTACCCGCAATCGATCGCCGTCGGCGCCGTCCTCCCGAAGCGCGAACAGAACAGGCAGTGTGTGCACACCTTCACGAAGGTCGGTGCCCGGCGTCTTGCCCGATTGCTCCGTCGCCGACGAGATGTCGATTATGTCGTCGGAGATCTGAAACGCCGTACCGACAGCGTCGCCGAGACGTTCCAGCGACGCGACGTGATCAGCGTCTCCGCCGGAGAACGTACCGCCGAAGCGTCCACACGCCGCGATCAACGAACCGGTCTTCTCCCAGACGACGCGGAGATAGTGTGCGACGGGATCCTCGTCCTTCTTGACGCCGATGGTCTCGCGCATCTGGCCGGTGACCAACTCGGCGAACGTCTCGGCGATGATGCGGACGGCCTCGGGACCGAGCGTCGACACCAACCGCGACGCATGGGCGAACAGGTAGTCGCCGGCGAGAATGGCGATGCTGTTGCCCCAGCGCGAGTTCGCCGACTCGGCACCGCGCCGCATCGTCGCCTCGTCCATCACGTCGTCGTGGTACAGCGTCGCCAGGTGCACCAGTTCGACGACGGTCGCTGCGGTGACGATCGACTCGTCCGTCGGGTTGGGTCCGAGCTGAGCCGTCAGCACGGTGAACAGCGGACGGAATCGCTTACCGCCCGCTTTCGCCAAGTGCAGCGCGGCCTCGGTGAGAAAATCCTCGCCGTCGGACAATTCGGCGATCATCAGCTTCTCGACGCGTTCCAGCCCCGCGGCGACGGTGTCTGCAAGCTGCGGATCGACGAGGTCGACCCCGGCAACGACCGTCGATCCGGCCGCGTCGAAAGTGCTCACGATTGTTCGTCCTGTCCTCGTCGGGGGCGTCGTTTCGTCTCTACCGTAGTGAACCTGGCGCGGGCGAGCGCCGGAAGGTGCCACACACCACGCGAGAGGGGGCCGAAACCCCGCGGGAGCAGGCCCGTCGGCGCCACTGCTTTACTGGACGGGTGAGCGCTGTGCGAAGCACCGACGTCCTCGTCATCGGCGCGGGCCCTGCCGGGTCGTCCGCCGCGGCGTGGGCGGCAAGAGCAGGCCGGGATGTCGTCCTCGCGGACGCGGCGACCTTTCCGCGTGACAAGACGTGCGGCGACGGACTTACACCGCGCGCGATCGCCGAGCTGAATCGTCTGGGACTCGGCGACTGGGTTCGCGGACGAGCGGAGAATCGCGGCCTGCGGCTGTCCGGTTTCGGTCAGGAACTTCAGCTGGAATGGCCGGGCGGGTCCTTGCCGACGGTCGGGAGCGCAGTCCCGCGAACCGAACTCGACGACCGAATCCGTGTTGCGGCGGTCGATTCCGGTGCCACGATGATCGAGGGCGCGAAGGCCGTCGACGCAACCGGAGACGGCGCGAAAGTCACCTCGGTGACGTTCGCGAACGGTGAGGAGATCCGCTGCGAGAAGCTGATCGTCGCCGACGGTGTGCGTTCCACACTCGGTAAGAAACTCGGTCGACAGTGGCATCGCGACACCACGTTCGGGGTCGCTGCCCGCGCGTACATCGACTCCGACAGGTCGGACGATCCGTGGATCAGTTCCCACCTGGAACTGCGTGACGCCGCGGGCACCGTACAGCCCGGCTACGGCTGGATCTTCCCGCTCGGCACCGGTCAGGTGAACATCGGCGTCGGTACATTGGCGACAGCCAAGCGCCCCGGCCCCGGAGCGTTGCGGCCACTGCTGGATCTGTACACCTCGCAGCGTCGACAGGACTGGTCGTTGACGGGTGACCTTCGCGCAGTGGCGTCGGCTCTGCTTCCCATGGGCGGCGCGGTCTCGAACGTGGCCGGAGTCAACTGGGCGATCATCGGCGACGCCGCCGCGTGCGTGAACCCGCTCAACGGCGAAGGAATCGACTACGGCCTCGAAGGCGGCCGGTTCGTCGCCGACATGCTGAGCGAGAACGACCTCACACTGGCATGGCCGACGCTGCTGCGTGAGCACTACGGACAGGCCTTCTCCATCGCCCGACGCCTCGCCGGGCTCCTGACCGTCCCTCGCTTCCTGCCCGCGACGGGACCGATCGGTATGCGCTCGCGTGCGTTGATGACCGTCGCGGTGCGCGTCATGGGAAACCTGGTGACGGAGGCAGATTCGGACCTCGTCGCCAGGGCATGGAGAGCGTCGGGCACCGCGTCACTGAAGGTCGACAGCCGGCCGCCCTTCACCTGACGATCAGCGCACGGCGCGGTGCAGCGCGACGATTCCGCCGGTGAGATTGCGCCACTGCACTCCGGACCAGCCCGACTCGGCGATGGTGGTGGCCAACTGCTCCTGCGTCGGCCAGGCGCGGATCGATTCCGCCAGGTATACGTAGGCGTCCGGATTCGACGAGACGGCCCGCGCCACGGCAGGGAGCATCTTCATCAGATATTCCATGTACACCGTGCGGAACGGGGTGAACGTCGGCGTCGAGAATTCACAGATCACGAGGCGACCGCCGGGCTTGGTGACACGCGCGATTTCCTTCAGACCCGCCTGGAAGTCGGAGACGTTCCGCAGCCCGAAGGAGATGGTCGCGGCGTCGAAACTGGCATCGGCGTACGGCAGGTGCATGGCGTCGCCTGCCACCATCGGCACCGGCCGGGCAGCGCCCGCCTGCAGCATCCCCTTCGAGAAATCGGTTGCGACGCACCACGCGCCGCTACGCGCCAGTTCGACCGTGGAGACCCCGGTTCCAGCCGCGAGGTCCAGGACCTTCTCCCCCGGCTTCAGGTTCAACGCAGCGCGGGTCAGCTTCCGCCAACTGCGATCCTGACCGAACGACAGAACGGTGTTGGTGATGTCGTACCGACGGGCGACGCCGTCGAACATCGAGGCGACCTCGTGCGGTTCCTTCTCGAGGGTGGCACGTGAACTTGTAGGCACACGATCGAGTTTAGCCGCCGCCGGGATCAGGCCGTTCTCAGCGACCGCTCGCGCTGCCACCCGAGGACGTCGCCGTAGTGGCCGAGCAACTCGTCGCAGATCGCGGGCCAGGTGCGGTGCAGCACCGACGTGCGGGCGGCCTCACCGAACCGGGCACGCATGACAGGCGAGGCCAATGCCGCCACGGCGCTCGGCAGCAACTCGCAGAATCTGTCGACGGGCAACAGGTAGCCGTTGCGGCAGTGCGCCACCAGGTCGCGTGGGCCTCCGGCGTCGGGACCGATCACCGGGACCCCGCTGGCGAGTGCTTCCTGGACGGCTTGGCAGAACGTCTCGTGCTCGCCGGGGTGCACGAAGACGTCGAAGCTTGCGTACGCCTGCGCCAACTCGTCGCCGCCGAGCTGGCCGGTGAAGACCGCCGTCGGCATCAGCTTCTCGAGAGCGCCCCTGTCCGGACCGTCGCCGACGATCACCACCTGCACGTCGTCGGGCAGCGCGGCGAGTCGTTCGACGTGCTTCTCCGGAGCGAGACGCCCGACGAACCCGACGATCAGCCTGCCGTCGGGCGACCACTGCGTACGCAGCGCCTCCCGGCGCGACGACGGCGCGAAACGGACGGCGTCGACACCTCGGGCCCAACGGTGGACCCGCGGAACACCGTGCAGTTCGAGTGCCTCGACGGCCGAGCTCGACGGGGCCAACGTCCGTGCCGCTCCGCGGTGAACCCGACGTGTCCACCGCCATGCCGCACGGGATGTCAGACCGAGGCCGTAGCTTTCGGCGAACCCTGCGACGTCGGTCTGGTAGACCGCCACCGCGGGCACACCGAGGCGGCCGGCCGCTGCGAGTCCGCCCGCACCGAGCAGAAACGGAGACGCGAGATGAACGACGTCCGGAGCGAATTCACGGATCGTCGCCGTCAGGCCCGGGCCGGGCACGCCGACAGGAAGCGAGCTGATCCTGGGGACCATGACGGCCGGTACTCGATGGACCGGTACGCGATCGTGCTCGATCGAGGCTCGCGGTTTGCCCGCTGGATTGTCCGGAGCGACGACCATGGCGTCGTGGCCGGTGCGCTGGAGATGTTCGAGAACTCGAAGCACCGAATTCGTGACGCCGTTCATGTTGGGTAGGAACGATTCCGCAACGATGGCTACTCGCACGATCCTCAGTGTGGAGTCGCACTCGGACCATCCGGCAGCGCCGACGTTACGAGCGGGCGAAGTTCGCGCTAATGCTGCGCGGCGTCACACAAGAGTCCCGGCGCGAGACGACGATGGATCCGCGAGAGCCGTCGTCCACCGCCTGACCCACGATCGCCCATGATGCGATGAATTGCCCGATACTTTCTTCGATTGCCGCATTCCCGTCGATGCGCGGAGTATCGGACAATGCGACCCGCTCGGCCGATCAGGAAGCCGACGTCTCCCGCCGCCGGAGAAGGAACAACACTCCACCCGCAACGATCCAGGTCCCGCCGATGACCGAGCCGGCGGGAACGAGCGCGACGCTTGCGTCACGGCCGGCCACACGGACGAGATCGGGATCTTCACGCGCGTACTCCACGTCGATGCGTTGTCCTGCAATGAGATTGGTTGGGTACAGCACACCCAGTTGGGGATTGTGGGTGACACCGTCCGGGGTCACGAAGCTGACTGCGGAACGCAACTTTCCCGCCGACAGCACTTCCGCCGTCGCGCGTCCCTCGTCCGAGGTGATGGTGCGATCGTTCTGCCACGCCGCGACCACCAACAGGAACGCCAGAACGGAAATCCCGGTAGCGACGATCAGGACGGAGATCCGCGCTCGATGCGTGACTTTCGGGGTGCTCACGCCGATAAACGTTACTGTGCGCCCACCGGCTCGCCTCTTTAGGTAGCGTCTGCTGGCATGTCTCGCGACTTCGAGTTCACGATCGTCTCCGAGTACCCTCCCGCCGACGTCCACGAAGCACTGACCAGTGAAGATCAGTGGCTGGCACGGTTCGAGAAGGCCAAGAAGACCGACGGATACGAAATGATCCGCCACGAGGACGGCGCCTTCACCGTCGACATCTCCGAGGAGGTCGGCACGTCCGAGCTGCCGGGGTTCGTCAAGAAGGTCATCAAGGGCAAGTTGCTGATCACCCGCACCGACCATTGGGGGCCACTCGACGGCGATGCAGCCGACGGCACCCTCGCGGGCGGCTCGTCATCGTTGCCTGCGAAGGTCGAGGGCACGTTGGCGCTTCGACCCGACGGTGACGGGTCGATCCTGACGGTGCGCGGCCGCTCGACCGTCAAGATCCCTCTGATCGGCGGCAAGATCGAGTCGCTCATCAACGACATGATCAAGGACATGGTCGACCAGGAAACCCGCGAGACCGTCGAGTGGGCCGAAGCGAGAGACACCGACTGACCGAACTCCTACAGCCGAGCGCGAATCCCGGCGTGCAGTTCACGTAGGCCGGAGCGTTCGGTCGTCACTTCGAGTACCCGGATGCCGGCAGGAGTGGAGCCTGCGGAACGACCATGGGGAGCAGGAGTGGAGCCTGCGGAACGACCAAGAGGGGCAGGAGCGGGGCCGGCGAGCGCGTCGGCCAGTTCGGTCACGTCGACGCGGGAGTGCGGAATTCGGTAGGCCGCGCAGAGGGCAGCGAGATCCATGCCGTGCGGGGTTCCGAAGACACGCTCGAATGCACCGGCGTACTGCGGATCGCCCTGTTCGAGCAGTTCGAAGATGCCGCCGCCGTCGTCGTTGGCGACGACGATCGTCAAGTCCTCCGGCCTCGGCTCACCGGTACCGATGAGCAGGCCCGACGCGTCGTGCAGGAACGTCAGGTCACCGAGCAACGCGATGGTGCGTCCGGGGCTCGTCAGTGCCGCACCGACCGCCGTCGACACGGTGCCGTCGATTCCGGCGACGCCGCGGTTGGACCGGACCCGGACTCCCGGCGTCGGATACGCCACGAGTGCGGCGTCGCGCACCGGGTTGGATGCTCCGAGCAGCAGTTGGTCACCGTCCCGCAACGAGGACATGACCGTTGCGGCGACGTGGAGGCCGGTGGGTTTCGGGTGCGCCGCCAGCTGGTCCCGCACGGCGATGTCGGCGCGCGCGGACAGTTCGCCGCAGCGTGCGAGCCATCCCTCGCTCGGGTTTCCCGTCACCACAGCCCGCGTTCCGGTGGCCAGAACGTTGCCGGAGACGTCGGGCCACCGCGGACCCGTCGTGATCGCGAAGACGTCGACATCGGGGTTGGCGAGGAGGGCGGAGACCGGGCGATGAAGCGTCGGGCGGCCGGTGATGATCGCCTGCTTCGGCCGCAGTTGTGCCAGCGCGAGCGGATGCAGCGGCAGCCCGTGCAGCGGAGCTGTGGGTTCGGCGACGGTCGGCAACCCCGCCAACTCCGGCCGCAGGGCCGCGCCGTGCCCGGAGACGACGACGGTGTCGATCGACAGATCGATGTCGACGGGTACGTCGAGCGTCGCCTGCTGGGTCGTCGTCCAGGCGGACCCGTCCACACGGCCCGCGGGTGCGGCGGTGGCGTCGGCGAGATCGGGCACGAGGGGCTCGCGCAGTGGGATGTCGAAGTGGACGGGGCCGGCGTTTCCCGACCTGGTTCCGCGGGACGCGGCAAGGACACGGCACACGGCGCTGCGCCACTGACTGTTCTGCGAATCGGTCTCGGCGAGCCCGAGGCTGATGGTCGCGCGCACCTGACTGCCGAACAGCCCGAGTTGTTCGACGGTCTGGTTGGCGCCGGTCCCGAGCATTTCGTACGGGCGGTTCGCGCTGAGCACGATCAGCGGTAGGCGGGCGTAGTTGGCTTCGAGTACCGCGGGGCCGAGGTTGGCGACGGCGGTGCCCGACGTCATCACCACCGGTACCGGGGCACCGCTGCCGAGAATAAGGCCGATCGCGAGGAACCCTGCAGTCCGTTCGTCGATGCGCATGTGCAAGCGAAGCCGTCCGTCGGCGTCGGCTTGCTGCAGAGCGAACGCGAGCGGCGCGTTCCGCGAGCCCGGGCAGAGCACGACGTCTCGAACACCACCGCGGACGAGTTCGTCGACGACAGCTGTGGCCTGAGCACTGGACGGGTTCACCACTTCAGATTGTCAGATTCTCGCGTCGGCGCCCTAGTCGGCCCGCATGTGTCCTGTTTGACACCATGGAGCAGTGAGAACTGTCTTCGATCCGTCCGAGATGCCGCCCGGTGGCTTCTATCCCCTGCTCACAGCGTCCGTGGTGCCGCGTCCGATCGCCTGGGTCTCCACGGTGTCCGCCGACGGTGTGGCCAATCTCGCGCCGTACAGCTTCTTCTCGGTGTCCTCGTCCAACCCGCCCGTCGTGCAGTTCACGTCCGTGGGCCGCAAGGACAGCCTGCGGAACATCGAGGCGACGGGCGAGTTCGTGATCAACGTGGCCACCGACGCGATGGTGGAGCAGATCAACGCGTCCTCGGCCGGCTACGAGCACGGCGTCAGCGAGCTCGAGGAGCTCGGTATCGCGAGCGAACACAGCGAGAAGGTGGCCCCGCCCCGCGTCGCGGACTCACCCATCGCGATCGAGGCGACGCTGCACCGAATCGTCGAGGTCGGGGACTCCTTCGTCGTCATGGGCCGCGTCGTCGCCCTCGCCGTCCGGACCGATGCCCTGGCCGACGACGGGCTGCCGTCGTTCGCCGCCGTCGCCCCGGCCAGTCGACTCGGCCGCAACGAATGGGGTCTTCCTCCCGAGGTTCGTCTGCTCGATCGACCCGGGCGTCCCGCGACCACGGACTGAGGCACAGGTCATACAGTTCTAGTCATGCCCGATGCTCGAAAAGGTCATGCAGTGCTTCCCGAGATCGGCGAGATGGGTCGTCAGGCCTACGCCTCGCTCCGATCACGGCCGACGCCACGTGCCGAACGCTACGAACTCGGCAAGCAGTTGCGTGACAAGGTCTCCCGCGAGTCGATGGGCGACTGGACTCCGCCCGCGGATCGCTACGACCCGATCCGCCAGATCGAGTTCTCCCACGACGGTCGAATCGACTGGCTGATCCCGGTGCGGGCCGAACGGATGGTGGAGTCGCCGTACGGGTTCCTGCGCGGCACCGCCATCGTCATGGCCCGAGACGTGGCGCTGCTGCCGTCGACCGGCATCAATCCGGTGATCAGCGGAGACTCACATCTCGGCAACTTCGGTTTCTACGCATCTCCCGAGCGTGATCTGGTGATCGACCTCAACGATTTCGACGAGGCGCACCCCGGCGGCTGGGAATGGGATCTCCGACGCCTCGTCGCGAGCATCTGGGTGGCGGGCCGCCAGAACGGGCGCACCGAGGCCCAGTGCGAGGAAGCCGTCGCGGCATGTGTGCGGGCGTACCGCGTCGAGGTGTCACGCCTGGCCGACGAGCCGCTGATGTCGCGGTCGTTCCAGCGGCTCACTGCGGAGAAACTGCAGGCCGACGCCACCGAGGGTTCGCTGCGCAAGGAGATCAAGCGGGCCACGAAGAAGGCTCGCCGGCGCACCAGCGACCGCGTCCTTCCCCGGTTCACCGAGGAACACGAGGGCACCCGCAGGCTGGTCGAGGAGCCCCCGATCACCACCCGCATCTCGGCCCGCGACGAGGATCTCCTGGCCGAGGGGCTGGACGAGTATCTGACGACGCTCTCCCCGCACTGGCGTCGGGTGCTCGGTGGGTACACGCTCATCGACGTCGCGCATCGAGTCGTCGGCGTCGGAAGCGTCGGACTGCGGGCGTACGTGGCGCTGCTCGAGGGATCGAGCCCGGACGACGTGGTGTTCCTGCAGCTCAAGCAGGCGAGGCGTTCGGTGTTGGCGCCGTACGTGCACGGCAAGGATGCGTGGCACGCGCATCAGGGGCAGCGGGTGGTGGAGTACCAGCAGGATCTGCAGACGGTGAGCGATCCGCTGCTGGGGTGGACGACCATCGACGGCAGGCAGTACTACGTGCGGCAGTTCCGGAACATGAAGGGCACGATCGACCTGGGTTCGATCGATGCTCCGGCCCTCGTGGACTACGCGGGAGTGGTCGGTCGGCTGCTGGCCAAGGGCCATGCGCGTACCAGTGGTGCGTCGATGATCGCCGGTTACGTGGGCACGTCCGACACGCTCGATGTCGCTCTGTGCAGGTTCGCCCGGCTGTACGCCGATCAGACCGAGGCCGATCACGCGTTGCTCGTCGACGCCGTTCGCCGGGGCCGCTTCGCGTTGTGAGTGGAACTGTTCTGAGTGGAACTGTAGGCCCTGGCCTACTGGGAGCGGAGCCTGCGGAGTGACCCGCCGGTTCCGCTCCACTCACGTGAGGCTCAGGCGGCGTACTTGGTGACCAGCGCGCCCAGACGCGGGAGTGCCTCGGCAACGTTCTTCTGCGCAGAACCGCGCAGGCTGCCGTAGAACTTCTTCACGACGCTCTTGTCGGTGTCCTCGATGCGCGAGTCCGTCACCGACAGCAGCGCGTTCGACACCTGGTCCGAGTTCGCGACGAGGTAGTCGGAGAACGTCCCGGTGGGCGCGGCGTTGTAGGACTGCCAGAACGGCTCGAGCTGATCGACGAAATCGGGCCACAGTGTCTCGACGGCCTTTTCGATGTACGACGGTCCGACCTTCTTGACGGCTCCGTAGCCGCCCTTGACCGCCAGGCCACTGGCGCCCTTCTTGTCCGACACCTCGGCGTCGATCAGCGCCAGGACGTCGGGCAGCAGAACATCGCGCTTCGACTCGTCGAGCAACGATTCCCTGAGTGCAGCAACCACTTCGAATTCCTCCCGGAGGTTCAGTTTCTTCCTTCGAACCGGGGAAGACTACCGCAGGTAGGTGTATGTTCGCCGAACTCGCTCGTGCCACCACTGCACCCGCTCGGGTGCGGCGGCGAGTGCCGTCAACCTGTCCGGATCGGGTTCGACGGGCACGGCCGCGATGGTTCCGTCCACGATGTCCTGCCCGTCCGCGACGTCACCGGTGAACAGGCTTCCGGTCCCGAGGCCACACGCGAACTCCAGCCTGGGGATCGCGGCCGCAGCGGCGAGACCCGACGCCATCCCCACCGCGGAGTCGAGTGCACTCGACACCACGACGGGCACCCCGTACTCCTCGAGTTCACCGGCGAGCTCGAGGAGCGCCCGCATGCCACCGAGCGGCGCGACCTTGACGACGGCGACGTCCGCTCCGCCTGCGCGGACCACCCGCAGCGGGTCCTCGGCGCGTCGGATGCTCTCGTCGGCCGCGATGCGCACTCCGGGAAGAAGGCGTCGTAGTTCGACGAGCTCGGCGACCGTCGCGCAGGGCTGTTCCACGTACTCGAGGTCGCCGTCCTCCAGCAGCGCCGAGATGGCAGTCACCGCCTGCGGGACGGTCCACCCGCCGTTGGCGTCCACTCGGACGTGTGGAACGAGCGCGCGGACGGCTCGAACCCGTGCGACGTCGCCTGAGACGCTCGTCTCGAAACCGACCTGGCCTTTCTCGGCGACCTTGACCTTGGCGGTGTCGACGCCGGGGTACCGGGCCAGGATGCCGGGAACCTCGTCGGGGGTGACGGCGGGGACTGTTCCGTTGACGCGGACGCGTTCGCGATACGGCTGGGGAGGTCCGTCCCACGCTGCTTCGACGGCCGAGCGCAGCCAGTTCGACGATTCGGCGTCGTCGTATTCGACGAAGGGTCCGAACTCGCCCCAGCCGGCGGGCCCGCGGAACACCACCACTTCGCGTGTCGTGATGCCGCGGAACTTCGTGCGCATCGGCAGGGACAGCACGTGTGAGGACGCGAGAAGCTCCTCGAGAGGCGGTGTCACGGCTGGCCCTCGAGAAGTTGCACCATCAGGGCGTCGGAGTCCGCGAGTACGTTTCCGTCGAGGTCACGCAGGACGGCACTGATGAACGTCTTGCGGCCCTCCACTCGGTCGACGCTGCCCTCGACCACGAGTTCGGTGTTCAGTGGGGTGATCTTGCGGTAGTTGATGTGCAGGTATGCGG
This sequence comes from Rhodococcus sp. 114MFTsu3.1, assembly GCF_000383555.1. Taxonomy (NCBI): domain Bacteria; kingdom Bacillati; phylum Actinomycetota; class Actinomycetes; order Mycobacteriales; family Nocardiaceae; genus Rhodococcus; species Rhodococcus sp. 114MFTsu3.1. Next base: position 25,570 of record NZ_KB911555.1, read on the forward strand.
TTCGGCTGATCGGGCGTCCGTACGCGTGCTGGATCAGCCCGAACATCTCGTCGAACAGCAGCGGGAGTGTTCCTCCGTGCGCGGCGCCGTTCCCACCCAGGTGATAGCGGCGGAACACGCCTCGGCTGCGCACGCCTTCCGCGTCGAATTTCTCGATGCGCCACGGCAGCATCAGCAGTGATCCGCGGCCCGGCAGACGGATGGCCCGCCCCGCCGGAGATTCGCCTTCGGGAACTTGGAACGGGGCAAGTTCGGCGTTCATCGCCTCGACCTGCTCGGCGAGCTTCTCGGTCAGTTCCGGAGTGGGAGCGGTACTGACGGCGAGGTCCTGCAGCGTCCGCAGCGCCTCGACGAGGCGTCCCCACTCGGGGCCGACGTTCGCGGGGGTGAACTTCGGGAATCCGCCGTGGTGGGAGTACTCGTCCTGGCGTGCGTCTTCACTCATCTCTGCACCGTATCGTGCGGTCCGAAGCACTGGCTCTATCGTGGCCCAGGTGACCTTTACTCCTTCGCTCTGGCAGCCGGTTCCCGGGTTCGACGACCTCACCGACATCACCTATCACCGCCACGTCACCGACGACACCGTGCGGATCGCGTTCGACCGTCCCGAGGTCCGAAACGCGTTCCGGCCCCACACCGTCGACGAGCTGTATCGCACGTTGGAACACGCGCGCGTCAGCTCGGACGTCGGCACGGTGCTCCTCACCGGCAACGGACCGAGCCCGAAGGACGGTGGCTGGGCGTTCTGCTCGGGCGGAGATCAGCGCATCCGTGGACGCAGCGGCTACCAGTACGCCGAGGGAGACACGGCGGACACCGTCGACAAGGCCCGGGCCGGACGGTTGCACATCCTCGAGGTGCAGCGCCTGATCCGGTTCATGCCCAAGGTCGTCATCTGTCTGGTCAACGGCTGGGCTGCGGGCGGAGGCCACAGCCTGCACGTCGTCTGCGACCTGACGCTCGCGAGCCGCGAGCACGCGCGGTTCAAGCAGACCGACGCCGACGTCGGCAGTTTCGACGGAGGTTACGGCAGTGCGTACCTCGCGAAGATGGTGGGACAGAAGTTCGCTCGCGAGATATTCTTCCTCGGCGACACGTACACGGCCGAGGAGATGCATCGAATGGGCGCAGTCAACCGCGTCGTCGATCACGACGAACTCGAGAACGTGGCCATCGAGTGGGCCGCGAAGATCAACGCCAAGTCTCCGCAGGCGCAGCGGATGTTGAAGTACGCGTTCAACCTTCAGGACGACGGCCTGGTCGGCCAGCAGCTCTTCGCCGGTGAGGCGACGCGTCTGGCGTACATGACCGACGAAGCCGTCGAGGGCCGCGATTCGTTCCTTCAGAAGAGGGATCCGGACTGGTCGCCGTTCCCCCGCTACTTCTAAAGGTTTCATGTCCGTTTCTCGAAATCCCCTCACGCATCGACGCCGCGCACCGGACAGTGCGTGGTCGTCGGTGACGTCGTGGTTTCTGCAGAAGCACGACTACGAGTGGATGCGCGAGTTCCAGAACTCGCGGCCGTCGGGAAAGATCGTTCGGATCATCGTCGCCCTGTCGATGATCAACATCAGTGCGATGTCGTTCACGTCGCTGTTCGCGATCGGCGGCCCGACGGGTACTGCGGCGACTGCGCTGACGTTGACGCTGTGCACCGTCAACCTGATCATCGCTGCACTGTGGGTACTGCGGCCGTTCCCCGGGCGTCTCGGCGTGGTGTCGTTCGCGATCTACTCCGACCTGGGCGTCGCCGCCGCGCTGTCGGTCCTCGATCTCCGTAACGCGCTGCTCGGCTGTGTCCTGTACGCAGTGATCGGTGCGTTCGTGACGTTCTTCCTCAGCCCGCGCTGGGTGGTGGCGCACCTGATCTTCGCCTCCGGAATCGCCATCGGCTTCGCAGTCGCGATCTACGTGCGCGGCGACATGGACACGATCACCCTGCTCGTCCAGACCGACGTGGTGCTGCTCGGCATCATGAGTGTGCCCGTCACCTCGCACATCTTCCTGACGACGCTGTCCGCCGACGCGCGGAGTTCCAAGCTCGACCCACTGACGGGCCTGCTCAACCGTCGGGGTCTCGACGCCGCCCTCGAGGACCTGTGGCCGCGGGGACGCCGCGAAGGTCAGTGCGCTGCGGTGATCGTCGTCGACATCGACAACTTCAAGTCGGTCAACGACATCCACGGCCACGACGAGGGTGACGCGGTGATCTGCCGCGTCGCCGAGCGCCTCACCATGCACGTGTCGCGGTACGGAGCGCTGGGACGCACGGGCGGTGAGGAGTATCTGGCTGCGGTGGTGACGTCGAGACTGCACATCGACGCGCTTATCCACGGAATCAGGCGTGCCCTGCACGGTGAGGGCGATTCCGTTCCGGTCACCGTCAGCGTCGGCGCCGCGATTCTGTACGCCGAGTCCCCGCTGTGGACGACGAGCACGGACACGGTGAACACTGCGTCGAGAGTGGCCGACTCGATGATGTACGAGGCCAAAGCGTCCGGGGGCAACCGAGTGGTCACCACCCTCATCTGACCGTGTGCCGATCGACACCGTGCTTGATTGACACCGTGCCTGATTGAAACCTGACGAAGCGGCAATACACCGATCATGACGACCGACCGCCAGACCCCGTCTCCCGAACACCGACGACCGGACGGACTGTCCGACGACACCGTCGCTGCCGTCGGCAAGGTCTCCGAGGCACTCGAGACGATCGAACGCGCCCGCGGTCACCTGTACTCGTTCCACCAGCTGATGGGACACGCGGACCTGCAGCTCGGCGAGGCCGTCGATGCGCTGCGAGATGCCGGCAACACGTCGGCAGCCGACCGACTGTCGGAGGAGATGATCGGTCGCAACGCGATCGACGGCAGGTGGTCGTTCCAGATCGTGGAGGAGTTCGACGATCTCTACTGGTCGGCGTTCCGGCAGCACGAGAAGCAGACGAGGGACGAACTGCAGGAAGGGAAGCGACACGTCTTCGAGGCGGAAATGAAGGAGTCGCGGCGCACACACGAAAAATCGGGCCACGAAGCAACGCCCTGATGCTCACACACGTCGTGCAGGCTGTGGTATCGATGAGGCTGTGGTATCGATGAGGCGTGGAGATACTCAGCGGCCGAACGATCCTGCGTCCAGTCGACTACGAGAAGACTCTCGCGTTCTACCGAGACGGCCTCGGGCTCGCCGTGCATCGCGAGTACGGGGCGGGGACGGTGTTCTTCGCCGGGCAGTCGCTGATCGAGATCGCGGCTCACGGTAGTTCGGGCTCGGCGCAGGTGTTCGACGGGGCGCTGTGGCTGCAGGTCCGCGACGCAGAGGCCGCTGCCGACGAGCTTCGAGGTCGGGGCGTCCCGATCGAGCGTGACGCGAAGCAGGAGTCGTGGGGCCTGATCGAGATGTGGCTTCGTGATCCGGACGGGGTGCCGATCGTTCTGGTGGAAATTCCCGCGGACCATCCGCTCAGGCGGGACACGCGGGGCTGACGCCGGGAAGATCGCCGGTTCTCACGACCGTGTCGCGGCGACGACCCTGCGCACGGCTGCTGCCGACTGGGGCCGCGACCACAGAAACCCCTGTGCCAGAGTGCAACCCAGCTCCAGTGCGACGTCTGCCTGAGCTCGCGTCTCGATGCCTTCGATGATCATGACCAGACCGAGGTCGAGGGCGACGGTGGACAGGGCACGCAGCAGTGCCCGCCCGCGGGGAGTGTCGATGTACTTCGTCAGGTGTCCGTCGATCTTGATTCCGTCGGGCTCGAACGTGACGAGGCGTTCCAACGAAGACCAGCCGGAGCCGAAATCGTCGAGCAGCACCCGGAATCCGAGCGCGTGCACATCGTCGATGTGTCTGCGGATGAGCGGTCCGTCGCTGACGGACGACGTCTCGGTCAGTTCCAGCGAGATCGAGCTCGGCGCGACGGAAGACATGGCGACGGCGCTCTGCAACTGAGCGACGGCGTCGGGGTGCGCGAGGTGGCGACCGGACAGGTTGACGCTCAACCTCAGGTCCGGTCGTGTCGTATGCCAGGCTTCCGCTTCTTTCACCGCGAGGCGCAGTACTTCGAGATCGATGTCGATGATCAGTTCACTCGACTCCGCGAACGGCACGAAGTCGGCGGGCGAGACGAGGCCTTTCCGCGGGTGGTGCCAGCGTGCCAGTGCCTCGAACCCGATGATCTCCCCGGTGCGCAGATCCACGACGGACTGAAACCACGGCACGATCTGGCCCGCATACAGCGCACCTGCAAGGTCGTGGTCGTTGTCGAGCTTCGCGGCCGTCGACCCGACTCTGCGATGCAGATCCAGCTGTTCTTCCAGGACGGACCCGTACTGCTCGAGCTCCTGCAGCTGACTGTCGCTGAGCTCGCGGGGCATCCTGTCGAGCAGACACAAGGTGCCGATGACCAATCCTTCACGCCCGCGCAGCGGAACCGACGCGTAGGACGCGACCCCGTTCTGGTCGAGAATGTTGCGTTGCCGCACCGTGGCGTCGACGCGATTGCGGGTGAACACGGCGGCCTTCTCACTGCGGACGACGTCGTCGCACAGGGTGTCCGAGCGTTCGACCGTCGACACCGGCGGCCCGCCGATGTTGACGAGCGTGTACTGGGTTGTCTCGTCGAGGACGTTGAGCTGGGCGATGGCGAAGCCGACACTGCGTGCCGCGAGCTCCACCGTCGACCGCAACGCCGGGGTGGTCGCCTCGAGATCGAGATACCGGCGGGCGGAATCGCTCTGCCTGCGAGCCTGCGGCCGACGGGCAGCCGAGGACGGATCGTGCTCCATCGTCGTCTCCTGTCCCGCAGTCCCGGCCCTGCTGTTCGAGCCTTCTCGAAATCCGGCCGCACGTCAGCTTAGCGTCGGATTCCGGTCACACCGCCCGAACCCTGCCGATCACACCGACGGAATTCGGGTGTGAAGCAGTCTCCGCCGCAGAACAGCGGCCGCGAGACGCATCCCATCGGGCGTGGGAGCGGGATCGTCGCCGTAGACGAGGAGGCCGAGCGCCGCCAGATCCTGCAGAACGTCGTCGCCGAGGGGTAGATCCTTGTCGGCAGCGTCGGGGCCGCAGACGTGCGACCACCCCTCGGCGGCCAACAGCTCGGTCACCAGAGGAGACGGATCGTCCGAGCAACTGCCTCGAGCGACGTCCGCCAACACGACCTCGGCCGCGATGGACTCCGGGTGGTACTCGGCGCCGACGAGCCGTTCGACGAGCGTCGACCACAACCGATCCGCGCTCATCTCCTTGGCGCGTGCCGTCGGCAGCAGGCGACCGTGGCGTTTCCGGACCAGACCCAACCGGAGCAGGAGTCGTCGGACACGGAGGACGGGCTCGGTTCCTCGTTCGTCGCCGACGGGAAACGGCCATTCCCGCGGTGTCCACAGTGTCCCGAGTGCCTGTTCGACGACCGGAGCGGGGAGATACCCCTTGTCGGTCAACGTGATTCCGTCGCCGACGATGGCGAGCATGCCTTCGAGTCGCCGGACGCAGCCGTAGGCCGGGGCGATCGCGTCGTGCAGCGCGGTGTTCAGGTCTCGGTAGAGCTCGACGCGCGGCGGGCTGTACCTCGTCCAGAGTGCGATCCGATGGTCGAGCAGTTGCTCGAGCAGAACACCACCGGCACGCTCGGATCGGAGGACCGAGTCGGTGATCCGTCGACGTTTCGCGGCGACCGCCGAGTCCCGCAGAGGCTTGCCGTCGATACCGGAGGACTGGAATTCTCCTGCGACGGAAGCGACTTCGAGGGTTTCTCCGATGAGGTCGACCATGGCGCGTTCGGCCCCTTCCGGAACGTCCTGCCAGGTGATCAGGTCGCTGTCCTCGGGTGCGACACCCGAGGCGTTCACGGCGCGTTCGACGCGTTCCTGCCGACTGCCTTCGTCGGTGGTCGTCAGTAGCTCGCGCGTCCGTTCGCTGCGCGCGATGTCGGCGTACCGGGCGTGCCCGAGCCGATCGAGAAGTTCTGCGAGCGCTTCCGCGATGTCCCACGCACGATCCGGGTCCCCCACCGATTCGCCGAGGTAGGACCACAGAAACGTCTGCACCGAGATCTGCGTCGGACCGCCGGGTGGCGAGACCGCACGCAGCCCCTCCCATCCCAGCGCCGCATCCGCTGCCGACGCAGGGTCGACGGAGTCCAGATACGACAGGGCTGCGGCCACTGCGTCGTCGATCTGCATGCCGTCCACTGTCCCACAATCGCGCGGTCCGACCCGCCCTCGGAGCCGAGTGACGCACGCCTCTCACAAATCGGGCAATTAGTGCAAAAAGGTGAACGGAAGATGAACCAGAGGCGTCGTCGAAGAACCCGAGAAGAACACTCTGAGCAAAATTATCCGAACGGGCACTCGGTACCCCACACTTTCAAGACGTGAGCGCAGAATTCCTCGTACTTCTCGTGGTGGTCGTAACGGCACTGGCCTTCGACTTCACCAACGGTTTCCACGACACCGCCAACGCCATGGCGACGTCCATCGCGACCGGGGCACTCAAGCCCAAGGTTGCCGTCACGTTGTCCGCCGTCCTCAATCTCGTCGGCGCCTTCCTGTCCGTCGAGGTGGCCGCCACCGTGGCCAAGGGCATCGTCAACCTCGGCGACACCGGCGGACAATCCCTCCTGACCATCATCTTCGCCGGCCTCGTCGGCGGCATCCTGTGGAACCTCGCGACGTGGCTCCTCGGAATCCCCTCGAGCAGTTCCCACGCTCTGTTCGGCGGCCTCATCGGCGCCACCATCGCCGGCCTCGGCACCTCCGGTGTCGTGTGGGACGGAGTCTGGAGCAAGATCGTCCTTCCGGCCGTCCTCGCGCCGGTCGTCGCAGGCCTCGTCGCCGCCGTCGGAACCTGGGGTGTCTACCGCATCACGAACGCCATCCCGGAGAAGAACAAGGAACGTGGATTCCGTTGGGGCCAGATCGGTTCCGCCTCACTCGTGTCGCTGGCCCACGGAACCAACGACGCACAGAAGACCATGGGGGTCATCTTCCTGGCGCTCGTCGCCTACGGAACCGTGACGCCGGACTCGGAGATGCCCCTGTGGGTCAAGGTCACCTGCGCACTCGCCATCGCGCTCGGTACTTATCTGGGCGGCTGGCGTGTCATTCGCACGCTCGGCAAGGGACTCGTCGAGATCGCGTCACCGCAGGGCATGGCGGCGGAGTCGTCCTCGGCAGCAATCATCCTGACCTCCAGCCACCTCGGACTTCCTCTGTCGACGACGCAGGTCGCGACCGGATCGATTCTCGGATCCGGCATCGGCAAGCCGGGAGCTCAGGTCCGCTGGGGTGTCGCCGGCCGCATGGCCGTCGCCTGGGTCATCACCCTTCCTTCAGCGGGCATCGTCGGAGCCGTCTGCTGGTTCCTCGCTCACATCGTCGGCGGCCTGCCCGGAATTCTGCTGGTGTTCGCCATCCTCGTCGCACTGTCGGCGCTGATGTACATCCGCTCGCGCCGCCAGCCCGTCGACCCCGACAACGTCAACGCCGAGTGGGACGGCGGCCTGATCCCGGCCGACGAGAACACCCCGAGCAAGGTTTAGGACTGACATGGAAACCCTCACCCACACCCTCGATTCGCTCTGGCAGGTAGTACTCGTCGGACTGCTGCTCGGTGCAGGACTGCCCGCCATCTTCGCTCTGGGGCTCAGAGCACTCTCCACCGGCGACATCGCCGAGGACGGCACCGTCCGCGCTCGCCCGGCCGCGGCCACCGCAGCCGGCATCCTGTGCTTCGCCGTCGTCGTCGTCGCCATCGTCGCGGGAATCCTCTTCATCATGAAGAACTTCCTGGACAGCACCTTCGGCATCTCCGTCTTCTGAGAGGCATGACCATGACCGAGACAGCAACCTTCCCGGCGTCGGTGCTTCAGTGGCTGCGCGCGGGCTACCCGGAGGGCGTTCCACCGAAGGATCGTTTTCCTCTGGTGGCGCTGCTTCGCAAGGCGGCACTGACCGATGCTCAGGTCCACGAAGTCGTGCTCGGCCTCGTCGCACCCAACGGCGGCGCGCTCGAGGACGGTGCCATCACCAACTCCGAGATCACCGACTACATCCGCGAACTCGTCGACCACGAGCCGACGGCAGACGACATCGCCCGCGTCTCGGCGAAGTTGGCGTCGGGCGGTTGGCCTCTCGCGGAACGCCCCGGGTTCACCCCAGAGTGACGGACGGTGGGGTGTGATGGCTGTGCCCTCGTTTCTCCAGTCGATTCTGGAGTGGCTTCGAGCGGGGTATCCGGAAGGTGTGCCGGATGCGGATTACGTTCCGCTACTGGCTCTTCTGACTCGACGGTTGACCGAGGACGAGATCCAGGCCGTCGTGGATGCGCTCATCGCGGGAGGTCAGTTGCCCGCCGACAAAGCGGGTATCGCCGTCGTCATCACGAAGGTCACCAACGAGATGCCTCGCGAGGAGGACATCTCGCGAGTTCGATCGAAGCTGGCTGCGGGTGGTTGGCCATTGGCGGATCCGTTCACGATCTAGAATTTCGCCTGTGAGCGTGCTCGAAGAACTGAAGATCCCCACCGGCGACGCCGCGGCAGCTATCCTGCCGCGGCTTGTCGACGTTCTGGATGGCTCGTCGCCCGCGGTGCTCCCGGTTCCCGCTTCGGATCCACGCGAGACGCAGAGGCTGCGCGACGCTCTGGCCCCGGGAACCGAGATCGAGGACGGCGCAGCGCTCGTCGTCGCCACTTCGGGTACGACGGGCACGCCGAAGGGAGCGATGCTGTCGGCGTCGGCGCTGCGCGCGAGCGGTGAGGCCACGGCGGTTCGGCTCGGTGGTCACGGATCGTGGCTTCTGGCGCTGCCTGCGCATCACATCGCTGGGCTCCAGGTCCTGATGCGCAGTGTGTTGGCGGGCACCGATCCGGAGATCGTGGATGTCACAGGCGGGTTCGACACGTCGTTGCTGCCCGACGCGATCGGGCGGATGCGCGGTCCTCGATACACCTCACTGGTGCCGACGCAGTTGGTCAAGGTTCTCGACGATGCGGCGGCGACCGAGGCGGTCGCCTCTCTCGACGCAGTACTGCTCGGCGGTGCGGCGACACCGATTCCGTTGCGCGAGCGCGCTGTTGCCGCGGGTATTCGGCTGATCCGAACGTACGGGATGAGCGAGACCGCAGGCGGATGCGTCTACGACGGAGTTCCGTTGGACGGCACTCTGCTTCGTATCGACTCGGGACGAGTGGTGCTGGGTGGGAGCACGATCGCTCTGGGGTATCGAGGCATGCCGGATCACCCTGCGTTCGCCGAGGCCGGTTGGTTCCGAACCGACGACGCCGGGGCGGTCTCCGGCGGCGTGCTGTCCATTTCCGGGCGTCTCGACGAGGCGATCTCCACCGGTGGGCTCACCGTCGTACCTCAGGTGGTCGAGGCGGCTCTCGCGACGCATCCGCTGGTACGCGAGTGCGCAGTTCTCGGATTGCCGGACGAGCGACTCGGCCAGAAGGTCGTGGTGGCAGTGGTAGCCGATGGGCCACTGACACTCCACGATCTGCGTACGCACGTTGCCCCGACCCTGGATGCCACAGCCGCACCGCGGGAGCTGTATCTCGTGGACGCCCTCCCCACCCGCGGACCGGGCAAGCTCGATCGTGCCCGCCTGCGCGAGATACTGACCGCGTCGAGCCCGAGCCGGTGAAGTCGACCGCCCGGCGCACGGTGTGCAAGCATTTCCGGTCATGAGCACATTGGTTTGCTTTCACGCCCATCCCGACGACGAGGTCTTCACGACCGGTGGCGTCATGCGTCTCGCGGCGAACGCCGGCCACCGCGTCGTACTGGTGACGGCGACGGACGGAGCACTGGGCGAGTTCCCGGACGGCATTCTGTCCGACGGCGAGTCGCTCGCGGAACGCAGGAGGACCGAGTTGCAGAAGTCGGCCGACGCTCTCGGTGTCAGCCGAATCGTGCTGCTGCACTATGCGGATTCCGGCATGGCGGGCACTCCGCAGAACGATCTGGGCACGGCGTTCTGCAACGCCGACGTCGACGAGGCGGCAGGCCAGCTCGCGGCCGTGTTGGAGGAGGAGCGGGCGGATGTGTTGACCATCTACGACCCTCACGGTGGTTACGGGCACCCGGACCACATCAAGGTGCACGTCGTCGGGCTCCGGGCGGGCGAGCTGGCCGGCACGACGCACATCTACGAAACGACCACCAACCGCGATCACATGAAGCGGCTGATGGAGGCCAACCCCAATTGGTCGGACGACAGCACCCCGCCGGACGTGGAGAGCTTCGGTCTGCCGGAATCGGAGATCACGACCGTCGTCGACGTCAGCTCGGTGATGGATGCGAAGCGACGAGCAATGGAAGCGCACGAGACCCAGGTCGGCGATTTCGGCCCGTTCCTGCAGATGCCACCGGAAATACTGGCGAGTGTGTTCGGACGCGAGTGGTTCCGACGCGTCGGCGGTGGCCCGGGGCTGACGGAGACGGCACTACCGCTCTGACCGCGCGCACGGTGCAAGCGTCGTGCATGCACCGTGCAAGCGGCTGGGTTCACGCTGGTCGACATGAACCCAGCCATCGAGGCAGACGGCCTCGTCAAATCGTTCGGCGCACACCGCGCAGTCGACGGTGTGTCCCTCACCGTCCCCACCGGCTCCGTGTACGGAGTCCTCGGCCCCAACGGAGCAGGCAAGACCACCACCGTCCGAATGCTCGCGACTCTCCTGCGTCCCGACGCAGGTTCGGCGCGCATCTTCGGCCACGACGTCACCCGCGAGTCGACGGCTGTCCGGTCCCTCGTCGGTGTGACCGGGCAGTATGCGTCCGTCGACGAGGATCTTTCGGCGACGGAGAATCTGATCGTCTTCGCGAGGCTGCTCGGTCGTAGCCGGAGGGACAGCCGACTGAAGGCAGCCGAGCTGCTCGAGGAATTCGGTCTGACCGAGGCCGCGACCAAGCCGCTGAAGAACTTCTCCGGCGGTATGCGTCGACGCCTGGACTTGGCGGCGAGCCTCATCTCCTCCCCTCCACTGCTGTTTCTCGACGAACCGACCACCGGGCTCGATCCCCGCACCCGCGCCCAGATGTGGGACACGATCCGACGCCTCGTCGCCCAGGGATCGACGGTCCTGCTCACCACGCAGTACCTCGACGAGGCCGATCAGTTGTGCGACCGCATCGCGGTCATCGACCACGGCAAGGTCATCGCCGACGGCACGGCGGACGAATTGAAGTCCTCCGTCGGATCGTCGTCGTTGCAGTTGACGTTGCGTGAGCCGACACGGTTCGCCGAGGCGCGGTCCATCGTCGCCCAGCAGTTGGGAGTCGAAGTTCAGATCACCCCGGAATCGGGTCGTCTGACCGCACCCATGACCGATGCGTCGCAGACACCGGACATTCTGATTCGTCTGCGCGACAACGGTATCGATGTCGACGAGATCACCGTCACCAAACCCAGCCTGGACGAGGTCTTCATGACCATCACCGGCCGCGACGAGAACGAGGCAGCATGACCACGACAATCGACCGACCAGCCGCGGTACAACCGGACCTGAATCCGACGCGCCACATCTCGCTACGCCAGTCCTTCGCCAATTCGTTCACGATGGCGTACCGAGGACTGCTCAAGTTCAAGCACAACCCGGAGCAACTGTTCGACGTGGTGTTCCAACCCGTCATCTTCACGTTGATGTTCAGCTACATCTTCGGCGGCGCGATCAGCGGCGACGTGTCGAGCTACCTCCCGTTGATCATTCCCGGCATCCTCGCGCAAACGGTCATCACCACATCCGTCGTCACCGGTACGCAGTTGCGAGAAGACATGGACAAGGGCGTGTTCGACCGTTTCAAATCGCTTCCCATCGCGCGCATCTCACCGTTGGCCGGTGCGTTGACCGCCGATGTGGTGCGGTACTTCATCGCCACCGTCATCACGTTCGCGACGGGTTTCGCGATGGGCTACCGACCGGAAGGCGGTGCACTGGGCCTCGTCGCCGCGGGGGCTCTCGTGATCTTCTGCGCCTGGGCCATCAGCTGGATCTTCGCCCTGATGGGTGTCCTGATGAACAAGGCGTCGTCGGTGCAGGGCATCTCGATGCTCATCCTGTTCCCGCTGACATTTCTGTCCAACGCATTCGTTCCCGTGGACACGATGCCGGGCTGGCTGCAGGCATTCGTCAAGGTCAACCCCGTCTCGCACCTGGTCACCGCGGTGCGTGACCTGGCGAACAACGGCACCGTCGGCATGGACCTGGTGTGGTCGCTCGTCGGCGCGGCGGCTGTCGTCGTGATCGTCGCCCCGCTGACGGTCAAGGCCTACATGCGCAAGGCGTGAGCCTCAGAGCCGGAGCAGTTCGCACACTTCCGCGAGCGCTCCGGCTCGGCTCGTCGACTCGGTTCGTGTCAGTTCGGCATCGACGACGTCCGCGCCGAGCATGGCTCGGGCTGCGTCCAGGTGCCGATCGATCCGCATGGACGGGTAGTCCTGCCTCGCTCGAAGCTTGCGGGACAGCGCGATCAGCGAGACACCGCCACCGGCGTCGCGCCCGGATTGCACCAGGTACGAGCCGAGCGCACACGCCACCGCACCCAGTTGCGGCAGATCCTGAAAACCCACCGGCCCCAACCGCAGCGAGGCCGCGGCGCCCAGATCGGCTGCCTGCGAGTCGATCTCACCGGTGGCGCCGTGCAGGGCGTGGGCGGCGACGGACGCGCTGGCGAGCATCGTGATGTACGGGTCGCCGCGTCGTTCCTCCTCGAACCGTGCACCGTCGATCGCCCGCCGGTACAGCAGTAGCCCGCTGGCGATCTTCCCCTCTGCCAGATCGGCTTCCGCCCGCGTCGCGCCGAGGGATACTGCCCGCTGATCCGCGTACTCGGCATCCGAGGACAACGCCGAGCCGGATCCGGAGCCCAACTCGGTGATTCGATCGAGCACGGCCCGCCCCTCGTCTACACGTCCGGCCGCGATCATCGACGCACCGGCGAATCCTCGGGTCTGCACCGATTCGTCGTAGGCGTGCATGTCCCACAGCAGATCCGCGGCGAGAGTGTAGTTCTCGATTGCGTCGTCCGCCGCTCCCGCCTGGCCGTGGATGCTGCCGAGAGCCTGCGCCGACGACGCGACACTCCACAGGTCTCCGCGTTCGGCAGCCAGTAGTTTGGCTGCCTCGGCGTCGGATGCCGCCTCGTGGAGGTGGCCGTAGTTCTCGTGCAGCGACGCTCTGATCATGAAGGCTGCGTTGCGCACTGCCGGATCCGCCGACCGCGTGCCGTGCGCGAGCATCCGAGCGAGCCCACGTCCGTCGGATCGTCCGAGCAGCGCCGCGGCGACGAACCTCAGGCTCGCGTCGATGCCGTTCCTGGACCCGACAATTCGACGCAGCCGCACACGCATTCGAGCCGATGACCTAACGTCGGCGTTGTACCCGACGTGCGCAAGCAACACCAGGTGGGCGAGCACCATCGAATTGTCGTCGACATCGCGCACGCCGTCACCGTCGAACGGGGCCTCCGTCATCCGCGGCGCCCAGTTCAACACCTCGGTGTGCGCGCCGCGCATGGACCACGAGCAGGCCAGTATCGCGAAGACCGAGTACGCTGCGGCCCAACGCTTCTCCTGCAACGCACTGCGCAGCACGTCGACGATGTTGTCGTGCTCCGCCTCGATGGAGGCGGTCGCCACCATCTGCCTCGACGCCCGGAAGTCGACCTCGGCGACACCGGCAACGTGCACGCCCCACTCGATCAGCCGGTCGGTCACCAGCGCCGAATCGGCGGCCGAGAGATGCTCCTCGCCGAACTCCCGCACGGTCTCGAGCATGTGGTACCGAACTCGACCGTCCCGGTCCTCGACCGTCAGCAACGATTGTCCGACGAGCCCGTCCACCGCGTCGGCGACATCGGCGATGTCGATGTCGCCGAACCCGGCCACGCGAGCCGCAGCGTCGGCGGTGAAGCCCGCCGGGAAACGGCACAACCGGCTGAGCACCGCACGATGCGCGGGGAGCAGGAGGTCCCAACTCCAGTCGATCACCGCGCGCAATGTGCGATGCCGCTCGGGCCTCGTCCGATCACTGCTGCGCAGCAACGAGAATCGGTGCTCCAGACCGGCGCCGATGTCCGCGACACTCATGGTGCGGACCCGAGCCGCGGCAAGTTCGATCGCGAGCGGCAACCCGTCGAGCGACCGGCACAGGCTCGCGACGTCACCCCGGTCGAACGTCACGCCGGGACGCACGGCCCGAGCACGCGCGACGAACAACTGCGTCGCGGCCGAGTCGTTCCCGTCCGTCTCGAGTGCAGGCAGTTGGTACGTCGCCTCCGCGGTGATCGCCAACGGTGATCGCGACGTCGTCAGGACCGTGACGTACTCACTGGCGGCGACCAACTCGTCGACGACCTGCGCGACGTCGTCGACGACGTGCTCACAGTTGTCCAGGACCAACAGGCCGGGCGCGACGGACAGCGCGTCACGCAGACGTTCACCCGCGGTCTGCACCCGCGTGATCGGAAAACCGGTCATCTTGAGGTCGGATTCGCTCAGGCCGAGGGTTCCGGTGATCGCCGACGCGACGTCCTCCCCTCGCCTCAGGGACGCCAGTTCGACGAAGGCGACCGGCATGCTCGCGGCGGCACGCCGACCCAGTTCGTGTGCGATGCGCGTCTTACCCGCGCCGCCGGGCCCGACGATGGTCGTCACGCGCGCCTCTCGCATCGTCGCTTCGATGGCATCGATGTCCGCACCGCGGCCGATCAGGGCGTTCGGCGATGCTCTGAGCCCGACCGCGGCTTGGCTCCTCGGCGCAGGAGCAGGAGCCTGCAGGAGCTCTACGTTCAACTCCACCAGCGCGGGCGACGGATCCGCACCCAGGGTGTCCACGAGGAGGCGTCGAACACGGGCGAACACGGCCAGGGCCTCGTTGGTCCGATCGAGCGCGCGAAGGCAGCGCATCAACTCCGCAGCGACCCCCTCGTCCAGTGGATCGTTCTCGTGCGACGCGGTCAGCAACGGCAATGCGGCCCGGTGGTCACCTCTCCCGAGGTGGGCCGCGATCTCGACCGAGGTGAGGTCCACGGAAAGAGCGTCGGACCGACGGCGGAGATCCTCGACGATCGGGAGATCACCGAGGTCGGCGCCCGGCTCACCGCGCCACAGTTCGCGGGCGTCGGCGACGGATGTCAGCGCCTCCGTGTGGTCACCGCGTTCGACGTGGCGTCGGGCAGCCGACAACAGCGACGTCGCCTGCGTCAGGTCGACGCTGTCGACGCCGAGAACGAGCGCATAGCCGCTCGGGCCCACATCGAGCGCCCCGGAGGGAAGCAGTGACCGAAGCCGCGAGATCTGGGTCTGCAGGGCGTTCTTCGGTGAGCGGGGCGGCTCACCCGGCCAGACGTCGTCGACCAGCGCAGCAACGGACCGTCGGCGACCGGGATCGAGAGCCAGCGCCACCAGCAGAGCCCTCGCCCGAGCGCCCGGCACCGACACGAGCACACCGTCGGTCCGTGTCACGACAGCACCGAGCAACCCCACCTCGACGTCGGGACGTGGGGTCGGCCTGATGTCGGCCGCGCGCTGGTCGACGGGTTGCGTGTGCACTGCGGGCAATCGTAGTCACCGGTCGACATCACCTGCATTTTCACCTTTCAGTCGGTTATGAGTCGGAAAACAAACCGATTGACGGTATGGTGTGACGGGTCGGGGATCGGAACGCTCACTGGACGGGAGGCCACGAGCAACGATGGGTTCGTCAGTCGGCATGTCCATGGGTGCGAGCGGCATCCGCGCGGTCCGGACGTCGGACGGGCATTCGTTCACCGTCGAGACCTTCCCGTCGGCGCGGTCCGTCCCGGACGCCGAGGACGTCGCGCACGCAATTCGCGCCATCGTCGATCGGCCGGATGCACCGACGTCGCTCGGTGTCGCCTTCCCGGACCCGGATTACAGTTCCGCCCTCAAGACCGCGCTGGTCGAGGAGTACGTCTCCGAGGTGCACATCATCTCGGAGATCTCCGGCACCATCGAGAAGCTGCGGGCCGATCCGGAGTTCCGATATCGCACGGTCGCGTTGTACGACCTGGGCGCCACCGGCTTGGAAATGACCATCGCGGACATCGACAGCGGGACGATCTACGCGGCCACCCGATCCAACGAGCTCAGTGGCTCGTCCATCGACTGGACCGTTCGCGAACACCTGCTGACGCTCGACATCCTCGCGGAACCTCGCAACCACGAGGAAGAAGCCTCACTGCTGGATTTCAGCCGGGAGATCAAGGAAGCCCTCACCACCCACGAGGCGACGCAGACCTCCGACGGTCAGTTCCGATTGATGGATCGGCGCATGTTCGACCTCCAGATCATCCGCCCCGCCGAGCGCACGGCCATCGCGCTGCGCGATCTGGCCGAGATGTCGGAGATACCACCCGAGGTCGTCGTCGCCATCGGCGGCGGCGCACGAATTCCGCTCATCCGGGACGTCCTGAGTCGCTACCTTCGCATTCCCGTCGTGGTGCCCGACGCCCCGGAACTCATGGCCGCCGAGGGTGCTGCGCTGTACGCGACGAGGGTGGACGGTGCCAGACCGCCCGCGCCGACGGTCGCGAAACGCAGTGCTCGCACGTTGTTGACGCCGTTGCTCAGGTTCGGCCTGCCGTCGATCGTCGCCATCGGCTTTCTGTCCTGGATGGTGTGGCCCGACGACGGCACCGACCGCACTGTGGCGGGTACCCCGGTGACCACCATCGCCGACACCGCGTCGACGACGAAGGTGACCGCGTCCGACGAGCCGACGGCGTCTGCAGCCGACAAGTCCGCACCGCCGGTCGCGCCGACTGTCACGGCAACGACCACCGCGGCGCCGCAACCGGACCCCGAAGCACCTGCGCCGCACTCCGGCAACGGTGGCGGTAGTTACGGCGGTGGTAGCTACGGTGGCGGTAGCTACGGCGGCGGTTACGTGGCTCCTCCGCCGCCTCCCCCGCCACCGCCTGCCCCGTTCGGGCTTCCGCGTATCGAGCTGCCTCAGATCCAACTACCCCCGATTCCGCGCCTACCGTTCCCGTGATCGGCGTGCTCGGTACCTCACCGACACGCGCTCGGAGTCGATAGGCAAGGATCGAGCCATGGCCACCACAGCACATTGGATCGAGGGCGCACGCCCGCGGACCCTCCCGAACGCCATTGCACCGGTTCTCGTCGGCACAGGCGCGGCGGCGTCGATCGATGGGGCCGTGTGGTGGAAAGCAGTGTTGGCGCTCGTCGTATCTCTCGCGTTGATCATCGGCGTCAACTTCGCCAACGACTATTCCGACGGCATCCGTGGGACCGACGACGAGCGAGTCGGGCCGTTGCGTCTCGTGGGCTCCGGTGTCGCGTCGCCGAGGGCAGTGAAGTCCGCTGCCATCGGATGCTTCGCCGTCGGCGCCGTCGCCGGGCTCGTCCTCGCGGCGACATCCGCGTGGTGGCTCGTGGTCATCGGCGTCGTCTGCATCGCAGGCGCATGGTTCTACACCGGCGGCAGCAAACCCTACGGCTACAGCGGGTTCGGCGAGATCGCAGTGTTCGTGTTCTTCGGTCTGGTGGCGGTGCTGGGAACTCAGTTCGTTCAGGCCGGCCGGATCGACTGGGCCGGTGTTGTCTCGGCGGTGGCCGTCGGCTCGTTCTCGAGCGCAGTTCTGGTAGCCAACAATCTGAGGGACATCGACACCGACCCGGATTCCGGCAAGAACACACTCGCGGTCCGGTTGGGAGACACCCGGACTCGCCTCGTGCACCTGGCGTTGGTCGTCGCTCCGTTCGCGGTCACCGTAGCGCTCGTCGCGCGCACACCGTGGGCCCTGATCGCTCTGATCGCACTGCCGCTCGCCGCTCGGGCGAACAAGCCGGTCCGGTCCGGAGCAACGGGCCTCGCGCTGATCCCCGCCCTACGTGACTCCGGGCTCGCGATGCTGGTGTGGGGACTCACGACCGGCATCGCACTCGCCGTCGCCTAGCCTGCCTGTCTGTCTCCCAGCCTGCTGGGGCTCAGCGCTTCTCGGGAACGAACGCACCGAGCAGGAAGTTGACGATCGAGATGATCAACGCGCCCCAGAACGCTGCGCCGAATCCGCTGATGAGCAGACCGTAATCGGTGGCGGTGGAGATCCACGCGCTGAGCATCAGCATGAGGGCATTGATGACCAGGGTGAACAACCCGAGCGTCAGAATCAGCAGCGGTAGCGACAGCAGCTTGACCACTGGCTTGATGAATGCGTTCACGATCGTGAACACCGCGGCGATGCCCGCGAGGACCACCAGATCCCATCCGGTGCCGCGCCCGGAGCTGGCCAGGTCGATGCCGTCGACCCACTGCGCCGCGAGCCAGATCGCAATTGCATTGATGACGAGCCGTACCAGGAATGTCATGCCCACACCCTATGCGAGCACACATCCTCGCCCCAGGACTCGAATCCGGTCACGACGCGAGACGCGCGCGCAATCCGTCCGGGTCGTCGAGGACTCCGTTCCGCTCGAGATCTCCGGCTCTGATCAACCCGAGCAGGACGTGCTTGCAGCGAATTTCGGAGTCCTTGGCGGCAAGTGCCTCAACCAACGACAGTTTCAGTGCCTTCTTCGATGCCGACGCGAACGCGAGGTGCCCCGTCCTGCGCCCGAGCCATCCTCGTTTCTCGCTCCGTGGTCGATCGAGTGCCCCTGCACCGAACGACGCTTCCAGGCTTGCCCGCACTGCATCGAGATCGATCCCGATCGAACCGAGCGCTTCGGCATCGCTCGCGCCGAGGGCGCCGCCGTCGGGTAACGACGTACGCACCGAATCGCGGGTGTATCCCTCGTCTTCGAGTACGGCCTTCAGATCGCGGTCGGCAGAGGAAAGCACGCCCAGGAACACGTGCACGGGTTCGATCCGCGTCGCGTGCAGTTCGCGGGCCTCCGTCTGCGCGGCGAGGACTGCCATCCGCGCCTCGTCGGTGAATTTCTCGAACATCGCCGTCCTCCCTACGTGTCGTGCGTCAGATGTTGTTGTGCTTCTTGTGCACTGCTTGTTTGCTCACTTCGAGCGAGTCGGCGATCGCCTGCCACGACCAGCCTTGCTTGCGTGCGTTCGTGACCTGAATCGCTTCGAGCCGCTCGAGGAGTCGCCGTAGGGCCAGTACCGCCCGGAGCCCTTCCTTCGGATCGGCGCTACCTGCCGCAGCCGCCAGAGTCGTTGCTTCCGTCATGTCGTCAACTTAAGTTGACATTGCCCTGTTGTCAACCCTGGTTGACGACAATGCCACTCCCTTAGGGTGGAACCCATGACCGCGAACCTGACCCGAACCGAGACCAGACGCCGCGCCCGCCACATCACCGGCGTGTCGTATCGGGTCGAGCTGGACCTGCGGGAAGCATCCGAATCCGGGGCGACCACCTTCGGCACCCGCACGACCCTCGAGTTCGACGCCACCACCGAAGCGACATGGTTGGACTTCATCGGTCCCGAGGTCCGTTCCGTGACCGTCGACGGCACACCCGTCCCCGTCGACCACGACGGTTCGCGCATCGGACTCATCGGCCTCGGTGGCCACCATGTAGTCGTCGTCGACGCAGTGGGTCGGTACAGCCGATCCGGCGAGGGGCTGCACCGGTTCGTGGATCCCGCCGACGACGAGGTCTACCTCTACACGCAGTACGAGCCCGCCGACGCCAGGCGAGTCTTCGCGAACTTCGAGCAGCCGGACATCAAGGCGCCGTTCGTGTTCGAGGTACAGGCGCCCGAGAATTGGGAAGTGCTGTCGAACCGCACCGGCACCAGGTCCGGCGCCACCGTGACGTTCGAACCCACGTTGCCGATCTCCACGTACATCACGGCCGTCGCCGCCGGGCCGTACCACCGCGTCGACTCTTCCTGGCAGCGAGGAGAACTCACGGTACCGTTGGCTACGCTGTGCCGCGCGTCCCTTGCCGAGCACTTCGACCCCGACGACATCTTCGAGATCACCAAACAGGGCCTCGACTTCTATCACGATGCGTTCGACTTCCCGTATCCGTTCGGGAAGTACGACCAGATCTTCGTCCCGGAGTACAACCTGGGCGCAATGGAGAATCCTGGCCTCGTCACGTTCACCGAGTCCTACGTGTTCCGTTCCGCGGCAACGGAAGCGCAGTACGAACAACGCGCCAACACCATCCTGCACGAGATGGCGCACATGTGGTTCGGCGACTTGGTGACCATGGAGTGGTGGGACGATCTGTGGTTGAAGGAATCGTTCGCCGACTTCATGGGTGCGTTCACCTCGGCTCGCGCAACGCGATTCTCCGACGCCTGGGTGAGCTTCGCCAACCGCCGGAAAGCCTGGGCCTACCTTCAGGACCAACTGCCGACGACGCACCCCGTCGTCGCCGACATTCCGGACCTCGAAGCAGCGAAGCTCAATTTCGACGGCATCACGTACGCCAAGGGGGCCAGCGTCCTCAAACAACTTGCCGCATACGTCGGCGAGGACGCGTTCTTCGAGGCCTCGCGGCGTTACTTCGCGGAATTCGCCTACGGAAACACCACGCTCGCGGATCTTTTGACCCACGCTTCGGCGGCGTCGGGACGAAACCTCGACGAATGGGCGTCGGCCTGGCTCCGAACGACGGGCGTGTCGACGCTGTCCTACACCGGATCCGCCGTCGAACAGACCGATCCACGTCCGCACCGCCTCGCCATAGGACTGTACGACGAGGACTCCGACGGGCACCTCGTGCGGACCGGCCGTCACGAGATCGACATCACCGATGCAACCACACCCGTCGATCTACCCAGCGCTGCACTGACTTTGCTGAACGACGACGATCTCACCTATGCGAAGATCCGCTTCGACGACCGCTCGCTGGAGACGATCAGAACATCGCTCGGGCGTCTGATCGATCCCCTGGCGCGCGGGTTGGTGTGGTCGGCACTGTGGAATGCGACGCGCGACGCCGAGCTGGACCCCGCGATCTACCTCGACATCGCGTCGAGATTCGCGGGATCGGAGCCGAAGGTAGGCATCGCGGGCGCGGTGGTGGCGAACAGCCAGTACGCAGTCGATCATTATCTGCCCGAAACCGGCTCGGCGGCCGCGGATTGGCTCGCAACGTGCTGGAGCAGGCTCGAAACCGCGGACCCGGGCAGTGACGCACAGATCGTCTGGTTCCGAGCGGTGGCGTCGGCGTCGCAGAGGTCGGATGTTCGGGCCGGGCAGATCGAGCGCGTAGTCGACGGCACCTTGCCGATCGAGGGAATCGATCTCGATTCCGAGCAGCGATGGCTGTTGCTGCGTTCGCTCAGCGCCCTCGGCCGTACCACCGTGGCGCGCCTCGATGCCGAGCTGGACACGGACGCGACGTCCTCCGGCCGAAACTCCTACCGTGCCGCCGTCGCCGCGCAACCGACGCCCGAGGCGAAGGCACGGGCCTGGGCCGACGTGATCGACTCCGACGAACTGTCCAACGACGCCGTCGACGCCACACTTGCCGGTTTCCGTGCCGGCGGCCGTGAGCTGTTGTCCGCGTTCGACGATCGCTACTTCGACGTCATAGCCGACCTGTGGTCGACCCGCAGCATCGAGATCGCCCGCCGACTCGTCGTAGGCCTGTTTCCGCAGCAGGATTCGACCGACGCCGCCGACGCGTGGCTCACGGCCCACGAGTGGGCACCGGCCGCGTTGCGCAGGCTCGTCGTCGAGCAGCGTGATCACTTGGCCCGGAGTATTCGCGTGCGTCGGGCGTTCAACCGGTAGGTTTCTGCCAGACCGACACGTGCTTGACGCTGTCCGATGTGAAATCCGACCGATCCCAACCGGCCCACCGACTCTCGAGCCTCATCCCGGCTATCCGGGCCATGAGGTCGAGCTCGGCGGGCCAGACGTATCGAAAGGGAATGCGGCGGAAAGACCCTGAGCCGTCACATGAGACCGTCACATGAGTCGAGGTGAACTGTTGCGTGGCGACGTCGTACCGATCGAACCCGACATATCCACCGCCGTCGCCCGCATCGTTCACCGCGAACGGGACCGTGTCTTGAC
Organism: Rhodococcus sp. 114MFTsu3.1; assembly: GCF_000383555.1. Lineage (NCBI taxonomy): Bacteria > Bacillati > Actinomycetota > Actinomycetes > Mycobacteriales > Nocardiaceae > Rhodococcus > Rhodococcus sp. 114MFTsu3.1. The sequence goes on from NZ_KB911555.1 coordinate 47,559, forward strand.
CGGGCGGTAGCCGGCGCACGTCCGGCACCCCGACTTCGACGAGGAATCGTCCACCCGGACGTAGGTGGGATGCGGCGTTCTCGAACACGGCCACCTGCCCGTCCTGAGTGGTCACATTTCCGATCGTGTTGAACACCAGACACACCAGGGCGAACTCACCGTCGACCCGTGTCGAGGTCATGTCTCCGATGTGCACCTCGACCGACTCTCCACCAGGTTTGGCTGCAATTCTCGACGCCATGGCACCGCTCAGTTCGATGCCGCTCACCCGTAGCCCGCGCAACGCCAGCGGTGCAGCGATCCGTCCGGTCCCCACGGCGAACTCCAGGACCGGACCATCCGCCAACTGCGCCAGCAGCTCCACCGCCGGATCGATTGCCGCAGAATCGTTCTCGCCTCCCGGATCGTCGTATCGCGCGGCCACACTTTCCGGAAACCACCCGTCCATCGGATCGTCGGTGGAATCGTTGTTCACTGTCATAGTGGCCGGACGCTACACCCGTGGCGCGGTGCACTTCCAGCGCTTTTCGAGGGAAACCGCAGGTCGAACCGGCTTTCTGCGGTTCGTGTCGGACCCTCTCGGTATATTCGAAAGTATGTTCGATACGGGGGTTTCGGCGGGATCGAGTACAGCATGCGTGGCCGGGTTGGCAGGCTCGGCCGCAGACGGAACACGAGCATCTAGTCTGGAGGTATGGCTCGGACGAACTCGACGACCTCATCACTCGCTACCTCGGCTCTGGCGGCCGCAGGCCTGCTGGGCGGCTTCGCTGTTGCGCAGCAGACCAAGAATCGACAACTCGGCGGCGCTGTGTTGGCAGCTGTGGGTGTGGCGAGCACCGCGTCATGGAATGCGGCTGCCGGTCCCAAGGTCGCGGGTGCGCTGTTGACGACGTACCTCGTCGGCTTCGGCGCATCGCACCCCTTGGCCAAGAAAATCGGAGCGTGGCCGGCGGTGAGCGTCGCAGCCGGAGCCACCGCGGCAGCGTCACTGGTGCTGACGCGTCAGGGCTGAAACTCGCCCGTTCGTACGAAGCGTTCCAACACCTCGGTCGGCCCGGCCAGATCCATGCCCTGCGACGCAACCCAGGCGTCGTCGAAGTACGTATTGGCGTAACGCTCACCGCCGTCGCACAGCAGGGTGACGACGCTGCCGGATCTGCCGGCCGCAATCATCTCCGCGATGACGCCGAATGCACCCCAGATGTTGGTGCCGGTAGAGCCTCCGACGCTTTTCCCGAGGGCCGTCGATGCGTGCCGCGCAGCGGCTACCGAGGCGGCGTCGGGTACCGCGATCATTCTGTCGATGACCTGTCCGACGAAGGACGGCTCGACGATGGGACGGCCGATGCCCTCGATGCGCGACGGCTTTCCGGTGGAGAAGTCGGCACGGCCGGTCTCGTAGCCACCGATGAAGGCGGAGTTCTCGGGATCGACGACGGCCAGTCGGGTGGAGTGGCGTCGGTATCGGATGTACCGACCGATCGTTGCGCTGGTTCCGCCTGTGCCCGCCCCGACGACGATCCACGTCGGGATCGGCGATTCCTCGTGGGTGAGTTGATCGAAGATCGATTCCGCGATGTTGTTGTTTCCGCGCCAGTCGGTTGCGCGCTCCGCGTGGGTGAACTGGTCCATGTAGTGGCAGTCCGGCTCCGCTGCGAGTCGGTGCGCCTCGGTGTACATGGCGGAAGGATCGTCGACGAAATGGCAACGACCCCCGTGTGATTCGATCAGTGCAACCTTCGTCGGCGACGTACTGCGCGGCATTACTGCGACGAACTCGAGGCCGAGCAGGCGCGCGAAATACGCTTCGCTGACGGCGGTGGATCCCGACGAGGCTTCGATGACCGTGGTGTTCTCGGTGACCCATCCGTTGCAGATCGCGTACAGGAACAGCGAGCGCGCCAGGCGATGCTTGAGGCTGCCGGTGATGTGCGTCGACTCGTCCTTGAGGTAGAGCTGCACTCCCCATGCCGCGGGAAGTGGGTACCGCAGCAGATGTGTGTCGGCCGATCGTTGAGCGTCGGCGTCGATGAGGCGTACCGCGTTGTCGACCCAGTCGCGGGCCTCGGAACGGTCGACGACCTTGGTCACTACTTGCCGTCCTCGCCGCGCAGCTTCGCCTGAAGGTCGGCCCGGGCACGGCGACGGCCCTCGTCGACGCCGGCGATCGACTCGTTGACGCGGATCCGCAGGGACTTGAACAGCACGAGCGAGAGGGGCAGCGAGATCAATACGGCGAACACCGCGGCGACCAGTACGGGGATCTCGACGCCCACGAGCAGCCCGACTCCGACGATCACGGCGGCGATCACGAGGACCAGAAGCAGACGCGCTCCGCTGTAGATCGCGACGTCTCGCAGGAGGCGTCCTTTGGTCGCGGTGGGCTCGGGTGGTGTGTTGCGTTCGTTCACGGCCTTCAGGCTACCCGCCCTTCGACCTGCGGTTGGACCCGCTGCAACGTCGCATATCGGACAGCCGGACTTGACCGATTTGTCTATTACCTCCCCTTTACCTTCTTTAGATCAGTCGAGTACCTAGGGGTTCGAGTGCCACCATGGTGCTCGAACACGAATTTGCTCCATCCACTGTCCGGTTCGTGACCCGCCTTCGGGCCGGGCCTACCGGACACCGCACGCAGGAGGACACGACCAAGATGAGCGCACCAACACTGCACAAGGCTCAGGATTCACTGCTCACACCGGGGCAGGTAGCGGCGCTCTTCCATGTGGATCCGAAGACGGTCACCCGTTGGGCGCATGCCGGTCGTCTGGGATCGTTGCGTACGCCGGGCGGTCACCGCCGGTTCCGCGAGGCCGAGGTCATGCAGCTTCTGTCGTCTCTGACCACCGAGGCCGCTCACCACTGACCCCGTAGACCGACTACCGACGCCAGGTCGAACACAAGTGCATATTCTCAGGAACTTGCGAACCGCGTTGGGGTGCACACCGCATCCCAACGCGGTTACGCTGGTCTGAGGAGGTGCGTCGTGATCTATCTTTTGGCGTTGATCGGTTTGGTGGCAGTCATCGTCCTGTTCTGGAAGGCCTTCGGTCCGACTGCGCAGGCTCCGGCTGGACGGACCGTCGGTCCGGATGACGACCCGGAGTTCCTGTGGCGTATGAACCGAGATGTTCGACGGTCGGGCACGGACAGTCAGGACACGGGCAAAACCGAACCTACAGAATGAAGTACAGCAGCCCGCCTCACGAGGCGGGCTGTTCCGTTCGCCCCTTCGGGTGCGCCTAGCGCGTCCTCGACTCGTTCGCGCGCTGAAGATCTTCCGGCCGGTTGCTGGGAAATCCCGACGCCACCGCCGCCGCCAATTCCAGCAGCGCGGCGCGAGTTCCGCTTTTCAACCTGTTCAAGTCGATCTCGGCGCCTTCCTCGAGGTGTGGGTCGAACGGGATCAACACAACCTGACGGCAGCGTTGCTCGAAGTGCTCGACGACCTTGCCCAGATCTACTTTGCCTGCTCGCGGCCGAACTGCGTTGACCACCGCGACAGATGAGCGGACCAACTCGCTGTGACCGTGCGCGTCGAGCCAGTCGAGTGTCGCCGACGCGCTGCGGGCGCCGTCCACGGACCCGGAGCTGACCACGACCAGCGCGTCCGAGCCGGCGAGGATGCTGTTCATTGCCGAATGCATGAGCCCGGTACCGCAGTCGGTGAGCACGATGCTGTAGAACTTCTCGAGCAGTTCCACCGCGGTGTCGTAGTCCTGGCCGCTGAACGCCTCGGACACGGCGGGGTCGGTGTCCGACGCGAGCACCTCGAGACGGTGCGCATTCTGTGAGGTGTATGCCCGTACGTCGCTGTAGCGACTCAAATCGTCGATGTCCCGCAGCATGTTTCGAACCGTCGCGGGCGTCTCCAGCGGTACCTTCTGGCTGAGTGTTCCGCGGTCCGGGTTGGCGTCGACGGCAATGACGCGGTCCCCGCGAATGGATGCGAACGTCGACCCGAGCGATGCCGTCGTCGTCGTTTTGCCGACGCCGCCCTTGAGGCTGAGTACCGAAATGCGATAGCAGCCGACGAGATGGCGCTCCGCCTGCCGAGAGAGCCGGGCCAGACGCTCGTCGCGATGGCTGTTGCCGAGATTGACCCGCCGCAGCGTCACGTCGTAGACCCACTTCCGCCACCCGGATACAGGCGGCGGCGAAACCTGTCTCACGAGAAGGGCATTGGTGAGATCCGACGCCGACGCCGACGCGACCGGTGGCAACTGCCCCTGCGTTCCGAGGTCCGGTGGAGTCGGCCTGGGTTCTGCAGTGGCACGGCCTTCTGTGCTCACACGGCCGTAGGTGGTCGATTCGGGCGGCATCGGGACCGGGGTCGAGCGAAATCCCCCGGTTCTGGGCCCACTACTAGCAGGCTCGACAGACGACCCAGCCTCGTCGGCCGAACTGGACTTCGCCGCCGGCTCTGCTTTCGCTGGGGCCGCTGATTTTTCCGGAGCTGCTGTTGTCGCCTTCTCGGTCGGAGCTTCGGCGCGTCGCTGCCAGGGCGAGGCGTCCGGTACGTCAGGTTTCGGGGATGCCCCGGTCCCAGCCTCCGGCGGTGGCGCGGCGGGTGCGCCGTCGTCCTCCCCCTGCTCTGCCGGACGTACCGGCTGCCACGAACTCATCTGCCACTCGGCCATGGCGTTTCCCCCCCATCATCCGACTCCCCAGTCGGAGGGTGCGCGCCCCCGGCGCACCCGTCACCGCCGGACGTTACCAGCTGAGCCTGCGACCTCTCGCCCGCGACCGATGCGCCCTATCGGCTAGTTGAGCCCTGCGTAGGAGTGCAGTCCCGAGACCACCATGTTGATGATGAAGAGGTTGAACAGCATGGCTGCGAACCCGGTGATGTTGATCCAGGCAGCGCGGGTGTTGCGCCATCCCGATGTTGCGCGGGCGTGCAGGTATGCGGCGTAGATGATCCAGGTGATGAAGGACATCGTCTCCTTGGGGTCCCAACCCCAGAAACGGCCCCAGGCTGCTTCGGCCCAGATGGCGCCCAGGATGACGCCTGCACCGAAGAGTGGGAACGCGACGATGGTGGTCTTGTACGCGAGTCGGTCGAGCGCCTGGGCGTCGGGGAGCCTGGACGCGAAGCGACCCCAGAAGCTGCTGCTCTCGTCGCCCGCGGGTTGCTTCATGCGGAGCAGGAACAGCAGGCTGGCGACGCCGGAGACCAGGAAGATACCGCTGCCGACGCTGACGATGGTGACGTGGATGGGCAGCCAGAACGAGCGAAGCGCAGGCACGACAGGTGCTGCGTCGGCGTACAACTTGGTCGCGGCCATGAACATGAGGACGATGATCGGCGCGAGGACGAACACGAGCATCGGTCGCATCGTCTTCTTGCGCAGCAACAGGATCGAGGTGAGCGCTGCGGCGGCGGTCGCCATGGTCACGAACTCGTACATGTTGCCGAGTGGGAACCGGTGTGTGGCGAAGCCGCGCAGTACGACGGATGCCACGTGGAGCACGAGCGCCAGGATCAGCAGAGCGAAGCCCATGCCTGCCAGACGCTCCGACAGTGGACGCTTGGGGGTCTCGACGACACGTCCCGGTACGCCCGCCCCGAGCGGAGTGGGGGCACCGCTGCCGACGAGCTCGCGTGCCTGGACCTTGGTGGCCCGCTGCGAGGCGTACTGCGCGATGAGCAGAACGAACGCGAGGACGTAGATGGTGAACGCGGATTCGAAGGACCAGTCGCTGTACTGCGAGAGCGTCTCGTTGATCGGCATCGGTCAGTTCTCCTGCTTGTCTGTGTTCACTGTCTTGACTTCGCCGATCAGCCGCTCACACAACCGGTCGAATTCTTCTCCCCAGCCCGCCTGATCGGTTCGGGCGAGTCCACCGAGTTCTACTACAGTACGTCGTGAGTCCGGATCCGTGTGCAGCCGGACCCAGACTCGGCGTCGTTTGATCACCAACGACACGAGCAGTCCGCCCATCATCGTCAGTGCGAAGACCAGCACCCAGTTCTGTGCTGGATCATGCGATACCTGCAGGTTGACGAACTCTTCTGCGCCGTCGAAGCGGACGTTGGTGCCGTCGGACAGGGTCGAGGACTCCCCTGGCTTCAAGTTGACCCGGTCCTGCTTGACGAGCCTGCCCTGGTTGACCATTTCCTGGTTGAGGGAGAACAACGACTGCGGGTATCCGGTGTCGAGGCCGGTGTCACCTTTGTAGATGTCGATCGCGACGGCGGGATCCGTCATCGCCGGGTAGCTCGACGACAGCAGGTTTCCGTGGAAGAACGCCGTCGGCGCGAACAGACCTTCGATTGCGATCTGATTCTTGCGACGCTCGGTTGCTTCCGGGTACAGGCCGCCGGGAGGGTCGATTCGCAGGACTCCGCTGGAGAGGAACGTGGTGGCGTCGGTCGGTTGCCACTGGATCGTCTCGGTGCGTGTCTCGCCGTTCGGGAACGTCACGGTGAACGTCGGTGCGTATCCGTGGCCCTGCAGGTAGACACGGTCGCCTGCGACGCGGAGCGGGTGGTTGACCTGGAGGATGTCGTCGCGCCAGGTGTTGCTCGCCAGGTCTTCGCCTGCCTGGTACTCGATGTTCGACGTGAACATCTCGGCCTGACCGTTCTCGAGGTAGTCGGCCTTGAAGTCCTTGACGCGGATGCACAGGGGCTCGAGGCCGGTGCCGTCGACGAGTTGGCCGGCGCGGAAACCGTCGTAGATGGCGGGCGTCGTACTGCAGAAGCCCGGTCCGTCGTTGGCGATGACGACGACGTTGCCTTCGTATCCGAGCAGCTTTCCCAGGGCGATGGCGGCGAGAAGTCCGACGAGCGAAAGGTGGAAGACGAGGTTGCCGAACTCGCGGAAGTATCCCTTCTCGGCGGACAGCGTCACCTCGCCGGTGCCACCGGTGCGCTGCGCGACGCGCCACCCACGCAACTGCGCCTTCACCTTCGCCGCGGTGTCCTCGGCGGATTCGTCGGACACGTACCGGCGGTGGTGAGGCAGACGCGACAGGTTGCGCGGCGTCGGGACGGGCTTGGTGCGGAGAGCTTTGGCGTGTTCGACGCATCGCGGCACGATGCAGCCGATCAGCGAGATGAACAGCAGCGCGTAGACCGCGGTGAACCAGAAACTGGAGAAGACGTCGAACAGTTCGAGCCTGTCCATCCACGGACCGAGCGTCGGCCTGGCTGCGATGTACTCGTCGACCTTGCCGGAGTTGAGGCTGCGCTGCGGAACCAGAGCGCCGGGGATCGCGGCGAAGGCCAGCAGGAACAGCAGCACCAGGGCGGTGCGCATGCTCGTCAGCGATCTCCAGGTGTTGCGCACCAACGCGAGCGCACGCCCGGGTAGCGACTGCTTCTGCGGTGCGACGCGAGTGTCGAGGTCGGTCATATCGGCAGCACCACGTCGGACACGAAGGCGTCGCGAACCCAGCTCACGAACACGTCCCACGCACCCGTGACGAGTGCAATTCCTACTGCTATCAACATGATTCCGCCGAACACCTGTATCTGTCGTGCATGGGTGCGAAGCCAGCCGACTCCGCGTAGAGCGCTTGCCGAGCCGAACGCGAGGATCACGAACGGCAGGCCGAGGCCGAGGCAGTAGGCGACGATCAGCGCGACACCGCGCACTGCCGTCGCACCTTCGGTTCCCGCGGCCAGGGAGATGACGCTCGCCAACGTCGGTCCGAGGCACGGCGTCCATCCGAGGGCGAACACTCCGCCCAGCAATGGAGCGCCGAACAGGCTGCCGACCCGGCGTGGTTCGAATCTGACGTCGCGTTGCAGTGCCGGTACCAGACCGATGAACACCAGGCCCATCGCGATGGTGACGACCCCGCCGATGCGCATCAGCAGTTCACGGTTGACCGACAACACCGAGATCGCCCCGAACACCGTGGCCGTCGCGAGGACGAAGACGACGGTGAAACCGAGGACGAACAAGCCCGCGGCGCCCGCGACCCGCAGCTTGCTGGCCGTGCGCACCTTCGTCGTCGACGCTTCCGCCGCGGTGACGGCAGGCGCATCGGCACCGACCACGCCCGCCAGGTAGGACAGGTAACCGGGAACGAGAGGTACGACGCACGGCGACGCAAACGAGACGAGGCCGGCGAGGATGCAGACACCGAACGCGAGAACGAGCGGCCCGGAAGCCGCCGTGGTCTGGAACGTCTCGCCTATGCCTGCGGCGTACAACTCGATCACTGGCTTTCCGTCTCCTCGCCTGCAATCCGCTCGACGACGGGTTGCAGGTCCTCGGCGAGCAGCTCACGCAGGTACACCGCCGCCACGCGGTGCTGCTTGTCCAACACGATGGTCGTCGGGACGACCGATGTGGGGATGCCGCCGAGGGCGGTGAGGGTGCGCATCGGAGGGTCGTAGATGGACGGGTAGGTCACCTTGTTGTCGATGACGAAGTCCTGCGCCTTGTCCTGCGCGTTGTCGCGGACGTTGATGCCGAGGAACTGGACGCCGAGGTCCTTGGTGTTCTCGAACACCTCTTCGAGATCGTCGGCTTCACCGCGACACGGTCCGCACCACTGGCCCCACACGTTCAGTACGACGGCCTGGCCCTCGAAGTCCGCGAGCGACGTCGTCTTTCCGTCTTCCATCAGGTCGGGGCCGGACAGTTCGCCGATGGTGCCGCGATCCGACGGGGGGTCGTAGAAGATCTCGGTCTGGCCGCCGGGTGAGACGAAGTCGAAGGTTCCGCCGGTCGCGACCGCGTCGGTACCCGTCGCGCAGCCTGCGGTGACTGCGACGACGGCCAGAGCCGAAGCGAGTACCTTACGCACCGGTGACTCGTGGATCGCTGGCGCCCGCGGGCTCGGAGTAGACGATGTCGACGAGCGTGTCTCCCTCGTAGACAAGGGAAGTCAGCGACGCGAGACCGCACTGACGGTGCCGCGGGTCGTGCCACAGACGCTCACCCTGCAGGAATCGACGCAGGGTCCAGACGGGGAGCTGGTGACTGACGACAACGGCTTCGTGGCCGACGGCTGCGACGCGAGCGGCGTTCACTGCGGCCAGCATCCGGTGCGCGATCTGCAGGTACGGCTCACCCCACGACGGCGTGAACGGGTCCCGCAGCTTCCACCAGTGCCGTGGCCTGCGCAGTGCCCCGTCGCCGACGGCGACCCGGAGGCCTTCGAACTCGTTTCCTGCCTCGATGAGGTTGTCGTCGGTGGCGATGTCGAGTCCGTGCGCCTTCGCGATCGGACCTGCCGTCTCCTGCGCCCGCTGCAGCGGGGACGCGATGACGGCGGTGATGTCGTGTCCGGCAAGCGCATTCGCCACAGCTGTCGCCTGCGTCTGCCCCTTCACCGACAGCCGGAACCCGGGGAGGCGTCCGTAGAGGATGCCCTTGGGGTTGTGGACCTCACCGTGCCGCAACACGTGGACGATGGTGCGCGTCGTCTGATGCGGATGCGCCTCCGGTGTACTCACTTGGTTCCTGCTTCGGCTCGGGCCGCTGCACGTGCGGCGTGGGGAAGGGCGTCGGCGATCTTCTCGAACGCGGCGTCGTCGAGGGCAGCGGAGACGAACCAGGCTTCGAATGCGCTCGGCGGCGGGTAGACCCCGCGCGCGAGCAGTGCGTGGAAGAAGTCGGGGTATCGCCACGTCTCGGCTGCTTTCGCGCCTGCGTAGTCGGTGACGGGCCCGTCGGAGAAGAACACGCTCACCAGTGTGCCTGCGAACTGGACGTGGTGACGAACGCCTTCGGCGGTCAGGGCATCACCGAGCAGCCCGCCGAGTCGCTCCGCGTTGTTCTGCAGCTTCTCGTAGACGGACGCGTCGGCCAGTTGCAGGCTCGCGAGACCGGCCGCGACGGCGACGGGATTACCGGACAGGGTGCCTGCCTGGTAGACGGGACCGGCCGGTGCGAGGTAGGCCATGACGTCGGCGCGCCCACCGAAGGCTGCGGCCGGTAGTCCACCGCTCATGACCTTGCCGAAGGTGTACAGATCGCCCGCGACGCCGTCGATGCCGTACCAGCCCGCTGCGCTCACGCGGAAGCCCGTCATCACCTCGTCCATGATGAGCAGTGCGCCGTTGTCCGTGGCCAGGCGTCGTAGCCCCTCGTTGAAGCCGGGGACCGGTGGAACTGCGCCCATGTTGCCCGCGGCGGCCTCGGTGATGATGCACGCGATCTGGCCGGCATTCTCGGCGAAGGCGTGCTCCACCGCGGCGAGGTCGTTGTAGGGCACGACGATGGTGTCCGACGCCTGTGCCCCAGTCACCCCGGGAGAGGTGGGCAGGCCGAAAGTGGCGAGACCGGACCCGGCGTCGGCGAGAAGCGCGTCGACGTGGCCGTGGTAGCAGCCGGAGAATTTGACGATCTTGGTGCGCCCGGTGAAACCACGGGCGAGGCGGACGGCGCTCATGGTCGCCTCTGTGCCGGAATTCACAAGCCGAACCTGGTCGACGGGGCCGACGCGGCGCACGATTTCTTCCGCAAGTGCGATTTCCCGCTCGGTCGGAGCGCCGAACGACAGACCGGTTTTCGCGGCCTTCTGCACGGCCTCCACGACGACCGGATGAGCATGCCCGTGAATCATCGGGCCCCACGACGAGATCAGGTCGACGTACGAGTTCCCGTCGGCGTCGAACATGGTGTATCCGCTGGCCTCGGTGATGAAGCGCGGCGTACCGCCGACCGAGTGGAACGCACGAACCGGGGAGTTCACCCCACCCGGGATCACTGCGCTCGCGCGCTCGAAGAGCTGGGCAGATACGGGTGCGTCGTCGCCGGGAGAAACAGTCACGACCCCCAGTGTCCCAGGTTCGTCGATTTCGCCAACTACAGGGCGTAATAATTCAGGACTTCTCGTCCTCGTCGTCGTCCTTGTCCTCGGGCATGACTGCCATCGCCACGAGGATCAGCGCCCAGATACCGATGGGCCACCCGGGCCAGTACCCGTTCAGTTCCCCGTCGGAGATGGACTGAAATCCCCAGATGCCGGACATGATGATGACGCCGCCGAGCCACCATCGCCATTCGTCCCAGTACTCGCGCCACTCGCGAGCATCCTTCGACTCCGCGGGTTCCGTGGCCTGCGTGGGCACAGGGAGATCGTCGGTCACTTTCGCGAGTTCGCCTCGCGTCGCTGATTTCCACACCAGGTCGAGGCGCTGCTCGTATTCGACGAGCGTCAGCCTGCCGTCCGCCATCGCGGTGCCGAGGAGCTGCGCAGTGGCCTCGCGCTCAGCGGTACTGACGCGCAGCTTCTCCATATCGGATCCCATGGACAAGCACCCCATCTCGGTCGGTGTCCGAAAAGCCAGGTTATCGCGGATCGCCGACGAGTTCAGCCCGATATCGATCCAATCGATCGGCGAGTTCGGCCGGCCTGGACAGGGCAACGAGGTGGCCGCCGGGCATCTCGTCCACCTCGATTCCCAGCCTGTCGCGAACCACGCGTCGCTGGAACTCGACCGGGAAGAACCGATCGTCGATGCCCTGAAGACAACGCGTCGGGATGTCGGGCCACGCCGTCAGCGGCCATGGCAGTGCGAACGGGCCGTCCGATTGGTCCGGTGCCGTGCCGCCCAACTCTGCGACGACATCGGCCGGAACGTCGTGCAGGAAGACATCCGCAACCAGATCCTCGGTGTCCAGGTCCCGTCCATCGCGCTCGGCTTGGACGGCGCGCGCGTGCCCGAACCCCGTGGCTTCCCACCACTCCCCGGGTGGCTCACCGGGTGTCGGTGCCATCGCGTTCAGCAGCACGATCATCGACGCGTCGACACGCGGAGCGACGAGGGGCGCGGTGAACCCGCCGAGGGATTGGCCGACCACGGTCACGCCCCGCCGATCGCCGACGGCGTCCACGACGACGTCGGCGTATTCGGCGAGTCCGGCGTTCGGATCCGACGCGGGAAGAGTCACGGCAACGACGTCATGGCCGCGGTCGCGCAGTTCGGGCTCCAACCGCGACCAGTACCGTGCGTCACCGCCTGCGCCGGGGACGAGAACGAATGTGTGCATCGCCGCTGAGCGTAAGCGCGTGCCGGAACAACCGCGGAATTACGGCTGGCGGTGCTCGCCGACGTGGTTGTCGTCGGTGCGGGGGTCGATCTTGCTGCCGCGAGGATCGAGCGGGTTACCGGGATTGTTCGTGGGGTTGTGGGTGGTGTGGGCCGGGTTCTGCGTGGCACTGTGGTCGCCCGAGCGCGCGTCCTGGTGCACGATCTTCTCTGCCGACGCCTTGTCCACGTCACCCGAGCGAGAGCGGGTCTTCACGTCGGGGTCGATCTTGTTGGCGCGTGCGAATTCCGCGTCCAGTTCGTCGCGTGAGGACGCGGCGTCACCCTGGTGGTTCTCTGCCTGCAGCGTGAGCCTGCGCGCCTCGGCTGCCTTCGCTTCGGCGTCGGCCTGTGCGCGGCGGGCTTTGGCTGCGCTTTCGTCGGCGCGCGCTTGACGCTCTTCGACTTCCGTTGTTCGGTCGGCGGCCTGCTCACGGATGCGTTCGGCCTCGACCCGACGGCTTGCTTTCTGCTTCTTGGACAGGGCCAGCGCGACGGCCACGACGAGAAGTACCACTACTACTGCGATGACGATCCATACTGCTGTGTTCATTGTGGAGCCCCCAACTTGTCGATGATGGGTTCGGGTACCCGCACGGGGGTTCGACAAACTACGAACCGGCGGTTCACCGGTTCAAGATGTCGGCGACGGCCTCCGAGTCGAACCATGCGGGTGCGTCGGCGAGGAACTGCTCCCGGTCCACGCTCCCCGTTCCCGCCGGGATTCGCCCGAGAATCGGGACCCCCGCTACGTCGGGAAGTTCGACGAGGTTGGTACGAGCGGCAAGGTCGGGCTGCGATGGCCACGCTCCCACGATCAGTCCCGCACAGAAGACGCCTGCCCGGTCGAGCGCGCCGACCGTCAGCGCGGTGTGGTTGAGGGTTCCGAGCTCGACGCCGCACACCACCACGACCGGTGCACCGATCTTCGCCGCGACGTCGAGCAGTGTGAACCCCTCGGCGCCGAGCCGGACGAGGAGGCCACCGGCACCTTCCACCAGTACGACGTCCTCGGTCAGCGAGACGATGTCGTCCACCACCGCGCCCAGTTCCAACGCAGGCATTCCGGCGAGGCGCGCGGCGACGTCGGGCGCGAGCGGGTCCGGATAGCGCGCAGTTTCCACGGACCTGGTGATCCCGGTCAGCCGCTCGATGTCCGCGAGGTCGCCCGCCTCTCCGTAGCCCAGACCTGTCTGCGCCGGTTTCACGACGGCGACCGACGCCCCGAGAGCAGACGCCGTTGCCGCGATCGCCGCTGTCGCCACGGTCTTTCCGACGTCGGTGGACGTGCCGGTCACGACGAGAACCGTCATACCGCAGCCCGATGCAGAACGGAATCGAGGACGTTCGCGACGGCCGCGAGCTCGGAGTCGGTGAGGTTCGCGCGCGCGGTCAACCGAAGCCGGGAAGTCCCTTCCGGCACGGACGGCGGCCGAAAACAGCCGACGTGTACGCCTCGCCGAAAGGCGTCCTGCGCTGCGTCGTACGCCCGCTGCGGATCGCCGAGAACGACGGAGACGACGGCCGACTCGGAACGCTCGACGCCGGCGATGTCGGCCAATTGGTGTGCGCGACGACGCACGTCCGCCGCCCGTTCCGGTTCTCGCTGCAGGATCGCGAGTGCTGCCCGAGCTGCTCCGGCAGCCGCGGGAGCCAACCCGGTGTCGAAGACGAAGGGCCGTGCGACGTCGATCAGATGATCACGCACCGCGTGCGTCCCGAGGACCACACCACCCTGCGACGCAAGGGATTTGGAGAGCGTCGCGGTGACGACGACGTCAGGCAGGCCCTGTAATCCCAGTTCGTGCACCAGACCACGGCCACCGGACCCACGGACGCCGATTCCGTGCGCCTCGTCCACGAGCAGGGCAGCCGAATACCGTCGGCACAGTCCGTGAAGTTCTCGCAGAGGCGCGAGGTGACCGTCGGTGCTGAACACAGAATCGGTGACGACGAGCGCACGGTCCTCGGTTCGTGTTCGAAGCGAGTGTTCGACGGCGTCCAGGTGCGTACGGTCGAACACCTCGATCCGTGCTCTCGACAGTCTGCATGCGTCGATCAGCGACGCGTGCGACGCGGAATCGGACAGCACCACCGAATCGCGTCCGGCCAGCGCGGCGACGGCGCCCAGGTTGGCGGTGTACCCGGAGGAGAACACCAGCGCGGATTCCGCGCCGACGAAGCGAGCCAGGTCGTCCTCCAACTCCTCGTGCAGCGTCGTGGTGCCGGTGACGAGCCTCGAACCCGTGGCACCCGCGCCCCACCGATTCACCGCAGCGCACGCGGCGTCCACCACCTCGGGGTGACGAGAGAGGCCCAGGTAGTCGTTCGAGGCGAGATCGATCACGGGGCCGTCATCACCGGGCCGAGCGGGGCGCGGACGCAGCGTTCGGTGGACCCCGCGCTCGCTGCGCAGGCGTGCCGCTTCGGTCAACCAGTCGAGTGCCGCCACACGGGCGACCCTACTTGAACACCGTTCAAGTTCGCGCGACGGCCCCGATCGCACGCGCGATCCGCGCAACGTCCTCGGCCGCGCAGACGTACGGCGGCATCGTGTAGACGAGCTTCCCGAACGGCCGGAGCCACACACCCTCGCCGACGGCGGCATCGGTCGCCCGCTGCATGTCGACGGGCTCGTCCATCTCCACGACGCCGATCCCGCCCAGCACACGAACGTCGGCGACGCCCGGCAGATCCCCCACCCCGGCCAGACCGTCGCGCAGGCCCGTCTCGATGCCCGCGACCTCGGACCTCCAGTCACGTCCCAGCAGGAGCTCCACCGCGGCGACGGCGACGGCACACGCGAGCGGATTGGCCATGAACGTCGGGCCGTGCATGAGCCCGCCCGCCTCACCCCCGCTGATGACCTCGGCGACGTGCGATGTCGTCAGTGTCGCCGCCAGGGTCATGTACCCGCCGGTCAACGCCTTGCCCACACACATCACGTCGGGAGCGACCGAGACGTGATCGGCGGCGAACAACTCACCGGTACGCCCGAATCCCGTGGCGATCTCGTCGAACACCAGCAGCACATCGTGCTCGTCGGCCATCCTCCGTAGCTCGGTGAGATACCTCGGATCGTGGAAACGCATGCCTCCCGCGCCCTGCACGAGCGGCTCGACGACGATGGCCGCGATCTCGTCGGCCCTCGCCGAGAGGATGTTCTCGAACTGCCCGAGGTAGCCGGCATCGAACTGCCTCGGCGGGGCAGGCGCGAAGATCTGCCGGGTGAGGACGCCGGACCACAGCGAGTGCATCCCACCGTCGGGATCGCAGATGCTCATCGGCGCGAACGTGTCGCCGTGATAGCCGCCGCGCCAGGTCAGCAGCCTGCACTTGGCCGGTTTGCCCAGACTCCGCCAGTACTGGATGCACATCTTGACCGCCACTTCGACGGACACCGAACCGGAGTCGGCGAAGAAGACCTTGTCGAGACCGTCCGGGGTGATGCTCACGAGCAGCTCGGCCAACCGCGCCGCGGGTTCGTGCGTGAGCCCGCCGAACATCACGTGACTCATCCGGTCGATCTGGGCGTGCGCGGCCGCGTCGAGCACCGGATGGCGATATCCGTGCACCGCCGCCCACCACGAACTCATTCCGTCGACGAGTTCGCGCCCGTCGGCGAGCGTCAGCCGGACACCCGATGCGCCCGCGACGACGAGCGGCGACGTCGCAGAGGGAAATCCACCGTAGGGATGCCACACGTGCTGCGCGTCGATTGCGGCGATCTGCGCTGCGTCCAAGCTGGTGTCCGTTCTCGTTCGGGGGCGAAGCCGGGCAAGTGGAATATGTAACACCCGTGTTACGTCTGCATTACACTCGCCTGCATGGAGGCACAACACGAGCCGGCCCGGTATTCGTGGCCCGACGGGTTCCGCGAGCACCTGATCCGCGAGTTCGACGGTTACAGCCCTCTCGTCACCCGCGCTCTGGAGGACAACGGCGCCTCGGTCTTCGGCGACGGGCCCTACGGGCGCAGCAAGTTCTGGTCTCGGATGCGCAAGTTCGGCCGCGAATATCTGTGGCCCGCCTGAGCGAGCCGGATCCGTAGGTTACCGTCGAGTATGGCAACCACTTCGGAGCATCTGCGTAACACATTGGACGGCCGTTGGCGCGACGTGAAGAACGAAGCGCGCGCTCAACTGGTTCGCGACGAATTCCGTCCTCACTACACCCCCAACACCGTGATCGCGCGCACCAAGGCGCTGGAGCAACTCAAGTTGCTGGCCCAGCACGGTGCGGCGGACGATGGTTTCAAGAAAGAGCACGGAGGCACCGGCGACGTCGGAGCCGCGGTCACCATGATCGAGATGCTCGCGATGTCGGACCTGTCGCTCATGGTCAAGGCCGGAGTCCAGTGGGGACTGTTCGGCGGCGCCATCGAGAACCTCGGCACCGAGCGTCACCACGACGCCTACGTACGGCGCCTCATCGACCTCGACTTGCTCGGATGCTTCGCGATGACCGAGACCGGTCACGGCAGCGATGTGCAGTCGCTCGAGACGACGGCAACCTACGACCGTGAGACCGACGAGTTCGTCGTCCACTCCCCCACACCGTCGTCCCGCAAGGACTACATCGGTGGTGCAGCCGAAACCGCAACGGTGGCCGCAGTGTTCGCGCAGCTGATCACCGCCGGCCCGGGCGAGGAACCCGAAGGACACGGCGTCCACTGTTTCTTCGTCCCGTTGCGAGACGAGGACGGCAACGACCTCCCCGGCATCACCACCTCGGACTGTCAGTACAAGGGCGGACTGCCCGGCGTCGACAACGGCCGCATCATGTTCGACAACGTCCGCATTCCGCGGGACAACCTGCTCAACAAGTACGCGGACGTCTCCTCCGACGGCACGTACTCCTCGCCCATCGAGAACCCGAGCCGTCGCTTCTTCACCATGCTCGGAACGCTGATCCGTGGCCGCGTCACGGTCGGCGGGTCCGCCGCCGCAGCAGCTCGGGTAGCCCTCGACATCGCCACGCGATATGCGTTGCAGCGCAGGCAGTTCTCGGCACCGAAGTCCGACGACGAGGTGCTCATCATGGACTACCTCGTGCACCAGCGCCGGTTGTTCCCGTTGATCGCGAAGTCCTACGCGTTGCAGTTCGCGCAGAACGAACTGGTCGCCAAACTGCACGAGATGCAGACCTCGGACAACCCCGATGCCGAAGAGCAGCGCGAACTGGAATCCCGAGCCGCCGGCCTCAAGGCCGCCAACACCTGGCACGCCACCAGGGCGATCCAGGAAGCACGTGAAGCATGCGGCGGCGCAGGTTATCTCGCGGAGAACCGGCTGATATCCCTCAAGGCCGACACCGACGTGTTCACCACGTTCGAAGGCGACAATCACGTGCTCACGCAGCTCGTGGCGAAGGAACTGCTCACCGCGTACGCCGACGACGTCAAGTCCATGAGCCCCGTCGAATGGGTGCGGTTCGCCGCAGAGTTCGCCGGTGATCGCGTCGTCAAACGCACTGCGGCGCAGACGATCATGCAGACGATCCTCGACACCCGCCAGGACAACGAGGAAGAGGGCTCCCTGTTCAACCGCGGAACCCAGGTCAAGATGTTCGAGGACCGCGAGGACTACCTGCTCTCCACCGTCGCCCGCAGGCTGCAGAGCAAATCGAAGGAAACGAGCGCGTTCGACGCCTTCAACGCCGTGCAGGACCACGTGCTGCACGCAGCCAGCGCACACATCGATCGGATCATCCTCGAAGCCTTCGTCGCCGGCATCTCCTCCTGCGAGGACGAGGCAGCCAAGGAACTACTCGAGCAGGTCTGCGACCTCTACGCACTGTCGGTCATCGAAGAAGACAAGGCGTGGTTCATCGAACACCGCTACCTCTCCACCGAACGCTCCAAAGCCGTCACCCGCGGCATCAACGAACGTTGCCGCACCCTCCGTCCGCACGCCCTCGAACTCGTCGAAGGCTTCGGCGTTCCCGAACAGCTCCTCGGCGCAGCCATGCTCGGTCACCCCCAGGCCGGCAGCGACGAAGAGTCCGCCTCGAACCCCAGCAAGGCCTGAGCACCCGCCTTCGCACCGGACCGAACGTGCCGTTCAGTCACTTCAAGTGACTGAACGGCACGTTCGGTCTCGAAAACGGGGGCTCCGGGAGACCGTGGGTCAGGCTCCGGCCGGTGAGACGCGGAGGATTCGGTCACCCGAGCCGTTGTCGGTGGTGAGCAGGAACGACCCGTCGCCCGTGGAGGTGAGTGAGCGGAGCCGGCCCCACTCGCCTTCGAGCGCGTCCACTTCCTGTTCGACGGTGATTCCGTCGGCGCCGAGTTTCAGGAACACCAGTTTTTCGCCCTGCTGGCTGGAGATGACTGCGGCGCCGGACCAGTCGCCCCATGCTGCACCGTCGACGAACGTCAGGCCGGGGGTGGCGATGGTCGGCTCGCCCGAGCTCCAGACCGCGTCGATGGCGCCGGGAACGCGATCGGGGTCGGTCATCGGGACCGACTCGTCGTAGATCAACGGGTTCCGGTCCGGCTTCCAGCCGTAGTTTCCGCCCGCGACCAGTAGGTTCAGTTCGTCGTCGCGGGTGGAGCCTTGTTCCACCTCGTACAGGCGGCCGGTGCCGGGTTGGAATGCGAGACCCTGAACGTTGCGATGCCCGAGGGTGTAGATGCGGCCGGGTGCATCCGCTGCGGCGCTGCCATCGACAGCGTCGACGTGCAACACCTTGCCGCCCAACGAGTTCCGATCCTGGGGCACCGACGGGGACGCCGTGTCTCCGGTGCCAACGTACAGGGTTCCGTCGGGTGCGGCCAGGATCCGGCAGCCGCCGTGCCTGCCACTGGACGCAACGGGGATGTCGTCGATGATGGCCCGGTCCCGCGTCAACGTCGTCCATGCCTCGTCGACGGTCCACCGGACGACCTCGATGTGATTGCCGCTTCCGGCCTGCGAGCTACCGGGCGCCGCGCTCCCGGTGTCGACGCCTGCTCCCTCGACGCCCTGGCACGTGAACAGTGCCCGCGATTGCTCGAAGTCGTGGGCCAGTTCGATTCCCATCAGCCCGGTCTCACCCTGGGCGTAGAGGTCGTCGAGATTCGCCGCGACTTCGCCGGCCGACCCGTCTGCCCGCTTGACGACGAATCTGCCGCTACGTTCACCGGTGAGGATCGTCCCGTCGGGGGCCTGGACGACGTCCCACGGCCGGGCGAGCCCGTCGAGCTCGGTGGTGACGGTCAACCCGACGCCGCCCTCCGGGGGCTGAGCCACCGCCCCCGTCGAACACGCGAGTGTCAGAGAAAGACTGGTCACCAGGATTCCGGTACCGGCCAGCAACTTGTTCACAGATCGTCTCCTCGAAAGCGAGCAGGGATGATCTATGACCTGTACCACGAACCGCGGCCGGTAAACCGGACATTTCTACGATACGAGACGGTATCCCGCGTCGCTCACCGCACCGGCGATCGATTCTCGTTCCAGTGCAGTATCGCTGGTCACCACCACTTTGCCCGACGCCACGTCCACCGTCACTCCGGTCACGCCACCGATCTCGGAAATCTCCTCCGACACCGACGCAGCGCAGTGCTGGCAGGTCATTCCTTCGACGATGTAACTGTTCTCCACGCTCGACACCTTCTTTCCGTTGGCTGCGACTTCAGGACCGAACGAGCCGTGCGATGGCGTCCGATGCCTCTTTCACCTTTGCGTCCGCGTCGGGACCGCCACGTTTGGCAGCCTCGACGACGCACCCCGCGAGGTGCGCGTCGAGCAGCTTGAGCGAGACGGACTGCAGCGCTTTGGTTGCCGCCGAGACCTGGGTCAGTACATCGATGCAGTACCGATCCTCGGCGACCATGCGCGAGATGCCGGCGATCTGACCCTCGATGCGACGCAGCCGCTTCAGCAGATCGTCCTGCTCGCTCGTGTAACTACTCATGCCGCCGATGATACCCCTACCGGGTATGGGAACGCCCCTGAAAACGAACTCTGACTGCGTCGACCAGCAGTAGAAATGCGACGGTCACGCAGGCAGCACCGGCCGCTGTCCAAGAACCGGAGTACCGAACCGCCACGAATTCGGGCGCGCCCTCGTCCGTGGCCGCGAACAGGTGTTCCGTCGCACCGAGGTTCCAGCACACGACGGCCGCCGCGAACAACAGCACGGCACCGAGCACCTCCACCGCGGATCTCATGGGCCGCTCACCACCACTTCTTCCAGGGCCTCTCGTAAGCCGTCGTCGTCCTTCGCCCAGGCCTGAACCAGGCCGCCTCCCACCAGGCGCAACCCGACGCCGTGGCGTCGGCGGGGGATGCCGGTGAGCTCACCCAGCACCCGGGCGGTTTCCCACTTCTTCGGCTCGTATTCACCCGCGGCGTACTCGGGCGCCGGAAAGACGACGGCGATGTCCGCCACGGGCAGCCTTTCGGTGCCCTGGCGAAGCTCGGTCGCCGTGAGGGCCACGCTGACGTGGCGGCGAGCTGCGCTGACCTGAACGTAGGTGAAGCCCGTCAGCACGACGGCAACCACTGCGAGCGCGACCCAGTGGACGACAGGCCCCGTCAGCAGCTCGAACACCAGTACCGCAGCGCAGAAGGCAGGCCCCCACAGCAGCGATCGCCACCGAGCTCCCGGCTCTTCGAACAGCGCGTCGTTCGAGTCAGTCATGGGCGAACCACGGTGTCGCCGAGGGGCGGTAGATCACCACGCAGGCGGCGATCAGGACGAGGGCGACTGCGAGTAGTTCGGAGAACAGACCGAAAACGAAGACCACCACGAGGAGCAGCAGAACGGTGACCGACGACAGCAGTACGGACACGGCCCGCATCCTTGCGTGTCCGGCGCGCACGGGTCCGGCGAGGAATCCGAGAACGATGCCCAGGAGTCCGCAGCCTGCACCGAGAAGACGAATGGTGCCGAGGTAGGAATCGATCTGAGCGGGTGTGTTGCCCTCGTCGGCGAGAGAGGTGCGTAGTTGGTCCACCGGCACGGTCAGCGTGATCAACGCGACGAAGACGAGCAGTACCGCAGCGATCAGCCACAGCAGGTATGCAGCGGTGACGACGCGCGGGCGTGCGTCCTTGTCCGAATTCACGATTTCATAGTGCCCGGTTGCGTGTGATCGAACCACAGTGGGTCGGCCGAGAACCGCCGCGCGAATCTTCAGTGCGAGACGAGCGCCGGAATGACGATTGCGACCGATGCGAGGATGCCCATGGCAACCACGAGGGCGATCAGGAAGAGCTCTCGGGTGACACCGTGTTCGACGGGAATCGTGCGCTCGGCGGGTGGTGCGATCCGCCTCGAACTTGCCTGAACCATGGGTTCACCTCATCCTGACGCACGGGCATCTGCAGTGACAATTGTCACCGTACCCTCCCTCGGGTGCTCACCCTAATCACCAGGTCAGGCTGCACTCAACCCCATACTCACGATCAGCACGGCTACCGAGACGGCGGTGAGCAGGCCGAGGAGCGCCCACAGCGGACGGCCGCGTTCGGGCTCGGGAACTTCGGATAGGGCCATGAGATGTCCGATCTACTCGACGGGTTCCCCCATCGCGTGATCGTAGTCACATGTGGCGCATGTGGCTGATGTGACACGCGGAGCGTCGGCCGAGTGTCAATGCTTCCGCGCCGCCAGAAAGTACGCCTGCGACTCCTTGCGATGCATCAGATACACCGCGCCGCCCGCCAGAACACCCTGCAGAATGCCCGCGACGCTCATGGCGATCTGCATGGCTCCACCGTCGACACCGAAGGCGAACAGCTGCGGGACGGCGAGCACCACCGTGACGGTTCCGATGACGGTGAGCACGGTTCGCGCCCAGAGCCGTCCGAGTCGCATCTTGTTCACCCAGTACAGGAACAGCCCCGCGAACGCGATGCCGATGACGGCCATCAACACCAGGGCGCCGGTCAGGTAACTTTCCGCGGATTCGAGCGTCAGCGGCAGCGACGGATCCTGTCTCGCCACGTCGTCGACCAGTTGCTGGGCGAACGGCGTGCGATCGGAGTTCACCATCACCAGGGTCAGAATCGAACTGATCAACCCGAGCGCGGTCACACCCCACCACAGATGCCGTGACGTCTCGATGTCCAGAGGAGCCGAACTGCGGGCCGCGGGCTGTTGCGGCGGGATGGCGTCGAATCCCACGGGGCCGTGCTCGGCTTCCCAGCGTGCCCAGTCGGGCTCGGGCGGGCGTTGTCCGTCATTGCTCACAGCCAGCCCGCCGCTTCCGTCGCCCAGTAGGTCAACACCACGTCTGCGCCTGCACGGCGAATGCTGGTCAACGACTCCAGGATTGCCGCGTCGCGGTCGATCCACCCGTTCTGGGCGGCCGCGGTGATCATCGAATACTCGCCGGAGATCTGGTACGCCGCAACCGGAACGGACGAGATGTTCGCGACGTCGCGCAGAATGTCGAGGTAGGACATCGCAGGCTTGACCATCACCATGTCCGCGCCCTCGTTCAGGTCCAACTCCACCTCGTGCACGGCCTCGCGGCGGTTCGCCGAATCCTGTTGGTAGGTACGGCGATCGCCCTGGAGCGACGAGCCGACGGCCTCGCGGAACGGACCGTAGAACGCCGAAGCGTACTTGGCCGAGTAGGCCAACTGTCCGATCTCGCGGTGCCCGGCGGCGTCGAGTGCCTCACGGATGACGCCGACCTGCCCGTCCATCATTCCGCTCGGTCCGAGCAGGTGTGCCCCTGCATCGGCCTGCGACAGCGCCATGTCCACGTAACGAGTCAGCGTCGCATCGTTGTCGACCGCGCCGTCCTCGGTGAGGACACCGCAGTGACCGTGGTCGGTGAACTCGTCGAGGCACGTGTCGGCCATGATGACCGTCGCATCGCCCAGATCCGACTTCAGCCGCCTCAGACCGCGATTGAGAATGCCGTCCGGATCGCTCGCGCCGGAACCCTCGGCGTCCTTGTCCTCCGCCTTCGGCACGCCGAACAGCATGACACCACCGACGCCTGCTGCGACAGCCTCCTCCGCGGCTGTGCTCAACGAATCGAGCGTGTGCTGGAAGACTCCGGGCATCGACGAGATCTCACGAGGCTCGGCGATACCGTCGGCGACGAACATCGGCAGCACCAGGTGCCGTGGCTGCAGCGACGTTTCGGCGACGAGGCGCCGGAGCGCCGGGGTACGCCTGAGCCTGCGGGGACGGTCTACGGGAAACACCGGCCTCAGCGCCTACGGGACTTCTTGCGGGGAGGAGGCAGTGCGCCTTCGGCGCGCAGCCGAGCTGCGTGCTCGGCGAGCGCTTCGATCAGCGGACCGACCTGCGCGGTCTCCGGCTGCACGTCCACGCGCAGACCGAATTCCACCGCCGTCTCGGCTGTCTTCGGCCCGATGCACGCGACGAGTGTGCGCGCATGCGGCTTTCCGGCGATACCGACGAGATTGCGGACCGTGGAGCTCGACGTGAAGCACACGGCGTCGAATCCACCGGTCTTGATCATCTCGCGGGTCTCGGCGGGCGGCGGCGCTGCACGCACCGTGCGGTAGGCGGTGACGTCGTCGATCTCCCAGCCACGTTCACGCAGGCCCTCGGCAAGGGTCTCGGTGGCAATGTCGGCACGCGGCAACAGAACTCGGTTGACCGGGTCGAACACCTCGTCGTACGGCGGGAAGTCCTCGAGCAGGCCGAGAGAGGACTGATCACCCGACGGCAGCAGTTCGGGGTTGATTCCGAACGAACGGACCTTGTCCGCGGTTGCTTCACCGACGCAGGCGATCTTGACGCCCGAGAACGCGCGAGCGTCCAGCCCGAACTCCTCGAACTTCTCCCACACTGCGCGCACGGCGTTGGTGGAGGTGAAGACGACCCACTGGTAGCGGCCGTCGACGAGGCCCTTCACCGAGCGTTCCATCTGCGCGGGGCTGCGCGGCGGCTCGACGGCGATGGTCGGAACCTCGATCGGGATCGCACCGTGCGTGACGAGCCGATCGCTCATCTCACCGGCCTGATCCTTCGTCCGAGGCACCAGCACGGTCCACCCGTACAACGCCCGAGATTCCCACCAGGACATCTTGTTTCGGCCCGAAACGACCTTTCCGACGGTCACGACGAGCGAGCCGACGAGTTCGCTGCCCGCGTCGTTGAGCGTCGCGAGGGTGGCCTCGACGGTCCGCTGCTGACGGGTGGTGCCGCGAACGGTGATCGCGGCAGGTGTCTGTGGGGCGAGCCCGTGCTCGGTGAGCGCACTCGCGGTCTCGGCGAGGTGGCCGGACGTCGCGTGCAGAACCAGCGGGCCGGGAGCGGCCGCCAGAGCAGCCCAGTCGACCTCGCCGCGCACGTCGGCTTCGGTGTGACCGGAGCCCAAGGCCATGCCCGCGTAGCTGGGAACAGCCGATCCGGACGGGAGACCCGGCAGGACCTCGAACTGAACGTGGGTGCGAGCAACGGCAGCGACCTCGGCGATGACCGAATCGGTCGTCAACGGATCACCCGACACGAGACGGACGACGTCGTGGCCGTTCTTGGCCTCGGCCAGCAGAGTCTTCGCGACCTCGGCGGGCTCACCGAGGGCGGGACGGACGTCGACACCGTTCTCCCCGGTCTCCGGGTCACGCGGGAGGTCGTTGCCGACCAGCGCCACGACACCCTTGTCGACGTCGGGATCGGTGAAGGCGAGTTCGGCTGCGCCGAGCACTTCGCGTGCGCGGACTGTGAGCAGAGCCGGATCTCCCGGCCCCGATCCCACGAACAGGATCCGTCCGTTTGCGTTCTTGCGGACTGGGCTCATCGGTTGTTCTCCAGTGCTGTCTTGTGTGGGTAATGCAGTTCGAGCGGGGTTGCCGGGCCCCGTTTCGGTATCAGTCGCGCGGTCGCTATCGCGCCGCCGCGCACAGGTGGCCGAGGGGCCCTGCGTTTGGCTCGTCCGCGTGTCGGAGCCGTGATGGACCTAGACATGGTCGGCTCCCCCGGTAGCGGCGGAACCGGCTGCGGGTGCAGGTTCGGTCACCGCGACGAGATCCCGGGCACCGAGGTCCAGGAGTTCGCGGGCGAGATCGCGACCGAGTTCCTCGGCGCCGGACACTGCGCCGACGATGGACGCTCGGATGCTGTCGCTGCCGTCGATTGCCGCGACACATCCACGGACCGACAACTCGTCGAACACTCGCCCGTCCTCGTCGATGGATTCGACGACCTCGGCGATGGCTCCGACGGGAGCGGTGCATCCCGCCTCCAGCTCGGCCAGCAGTCCACGTTCCGCGGCGACGGATGCCCGCGCGTTGGCGTCGTCCAGTGTGCGGACCACCTCGATGAGGTCGACGTCCGCGGACCGACATTCGACGGCGAGGGCACCTTGAGCGGGCGCGGGAAGCATCTGGACCGGGTCGAGAGCCTCGGTGACGACGTCCAGGCGGCCGATGCGGGCCAGTCCGGCCCGAGCCACGACGACGGCGTCGAGTTCGCCCGAGGCGACCTTGCCGATGCGGGTGTCGAGGTTTCCGCGTAGCGGCTGAACGTCGAGCCCCTGCCCCAGAGCTCGAAGTTGCGCCGCGCGACGCGGCGCCGAAGTTCCGATCCTCGCGCCTGCGGGCAGTTCGCCGAGAACGAGGCCGTCGCGTGCGACGAGTGCGTCGCGCGGATCCTCGCGGGGCGGGATTGCCGCGATGACGAAGCGCTCGTCGGGTGCGGTCGGCAGATCCTTGTAGGAGTGGACCGCGATGTCGACCTTGCCGTCGGTGAGAGCCTCGCGCAGCGCGGCGGTGAAGACACCGACGCCGATGGTCTGCACCGGAGCAGCGGACAGATCGCCCGCGGTCTTGACGATGACGAGTTCGGCGTCGAGGCCTGCTGCGATCAAGCCCTGACGGACCGTCTCGGCCTGCGTCGTGGCGAGCAGAGACCCTCGCGTTCCGATCCGAACGACATTCTTTTCACTCACGCTCACTCCGACTGTCCCTTCCGACCATCGGTGCGGCTGGCGGTGAAGTCGTCCACGAGTTCCATTCCGTTGATCTCGATCGGGCTCGCGACGGCCTCGACCGTGCCCGGACTCAGCTCGAACAGTTCGCGCAGAGCAGCCGCGTACGAGTCCCCACCCGGGGTGGTGGCGAGCTGCTTGACCCGGACCGTCGGAGAGTGAAGAAGCTTGTCGACGACGCGCCGCACCGTCCTCGCGACCTCATCGCGCTGCGGTGAGTCCAGGCCGGGCAATCTCGATTCCAGACGCATGAGCTCGCCTTCGACGACCTCCGCTGCGCGCTGGCGCAGCGCGGTGACCGTCGGCGTCACCTCGGCGAGCCGCTGGCCCGCCAGGTAGCCGGAAAGCTCGGAGGACACGATTTCGCGGGCCGCCGACGCGTCCGACGAGGCCGCTCCGGCTGCGGGGTCGCGTTGCAGCGACTCCATGTCGAACACGCTGATTCCGGGGAGTCCTGCGACTGCCGGATCCACGTCGCGGGGCAGTCCCAGGTCGCACACGGCGAGCGGCCGGCCTGCTTCTCGCTGCGCGAGCGCGTGGTGGGCGTCCGCGAGCGAGACGACGGCGCCGACCGCGCCGGTACAGGTGACGAGCACGTCTGCGTCGGCGAGGGCGGATGCGAGGTCGTCGAGGTCGACGGAGGTTGCTGCGACACCGGCCGACACCGCGGTCTCGGCCAGGTGGTCCGCACGCTCACGAGTGCGGTTGACGACGACCAGCGAGCCGATTCCGGCCCGACCGAGATGAGCCACGGACAGCCCGCCCATGGCCCCTGCGCCCAGCACGACAGCGGTTCGGCCTTCGAGGCTGCCGCCGAACAGTGCGGCGGCGCGGTCGAGCGCCACCGACACGACGGATGCGCCTGCGGCGTCGATCCCGGTTTCGGAGTGCACACGCTTGCCGACACGCAGTGCCTGTTGGGCCAGTTCGTGCAGAACACGTCCCGACGCCTGCGAGGCATCGGATGCCGCGTACGCGGCACGGATCTGACCGAGGATCTGCTGTTCACCGATGACCATCGAGTCCAGTCCGCTGGCGACGGCGAACAGGTGCTCCACAGCGGCTTCGCTGTAGCGAACGTAGGCGTGCTTGGTCAGCTCGGGAACCATCAGACCGGAGTGCTCGGCCAGGATCTCCCCCACCGATGCGAGCGCACCGTGGAAGGCGTCGACGACGGCGTAGACCTCGACGCGGTTGCACGTCGACACGACCATGACCTCGGATATGTTTCCGCTGGCCATCAGCTTGTCCGTCAACTTCGGACGGTCGGTCTCCGTGATGGCGACACGCTCGAGGACTGCGACGGGAGCGCTTCGATGCGAAATCCCGACGAGGAGGACACTCACGGTGTAATCACCGATCCGTTCTGTGTAAAGCTACTGCTTGCCGAACTACTTACCGGGGTACCGAGCGCGGATTGCGCCGAACTTGCCAGAGAACCGGGCGTGACGCGGGGGCCTCTGCTTCTGCCGAGCCGCGGCGCTGCCGACAGCGCGGACGCGTCGTTGCGGGAGCTGTTGAACGACAGGACCTGCATCTCGACGGCCAGATCCACGCGACGGACCTCCACTGCGTCGGGAACGTCCAGCGTCACCGGAGAGAAGCTGAGGATGCTCTGGACTCCGCCGGCGACGAACGCCGACGCCACGTCCTGGGCCGAATCGTCGGGGGTGGCGATGACGCCGATGGTCGCTTCCAGTTCACGGCACGACGTTTCGAGCCGGTCGACGTGCTGGACGCGGAGTCCGTCGATGTCGAGGCCGACCCGCTCGGGGTTGCGGTCGAACAGACCCACCATGGAGAAGCCACGACGGCCGAATCCTCCGTAGCGAGCGAGGGCCTCGCCGAGGTTTCCGACGCCGACGAGCACCACCTTGTGCCCGCGGTCCAGTCCCAGTGCGGTCTCGATCTTGGCGCGCAGTCGCAGAACGTCGTAACCGACGCCGCGGACACCGTTGGGCCCGAGAAAAGAAAGATCCTTGCGAAGTTTGGCCGATCCGACTCCGGCGGCAGTGGCGAGTTCTTCACTCGAAACGATCAGAACGCCGTCGTCGGCGAGGATTCCGAGGACCCGCAAGTAGGTGGCCAATCGCGTCACCGTAGCCTGTGGGATGACCCGTTCGGCAGTGCCCGATCGGGCTGGATCGACACCAGGTGACCGGTCGACACCAGCCGGCATGGCCGGGCGCTCTTCGGTCACGTTCATGGCTCCTCGTCCGATCGGCTGCGACGGCCGGTCTTCACGCTGATCCGCGGGCTTCTCTCACCAGAAACTGCACGCAGTTCCATTCCTGCGCCGACACCACGGTAACTGCTTGTGAACGAATGAACAAAGTCGCTGCATCCGTGCTAGAGGGGCTCTCACCTGCAAAGCGAGCACCGACGGCCCGTTATTAGGGTGCCCTTCTGGCTGCGAGATCGGCACGTAGACGTGGTTCGTCGACCTCCCAGTAACTGTGTTCGCGGCCGTCGAGCAGCACGACAGGGACGCGGTCGCCGTACTCCGCGCGCAGGTCAGGCATAGTTTTCGCGACTTCGTCGACGTCGGTGGACGTCGGCGTCACCCCGAACTCGCTGCAGACCGCCACCAATCGCTCGAAGGCGGCCACACATGTGTGACATCCGGCTCGGGTGAGAAGAACCACGGTGGGACCAGCTGTAGTCATACCGTCCACCCTCTCACCCACAGTAGAGAGACGAAGGTCACACAGGAGTGGAGCCTGCAGGAACGACCCGGTCACACAGGAGTGGAGCCTGCAGGTCCTCGGTGGGGGTGACCGAGTGCGAGGGATTCCCCGCGGAGAGCTACGGACTAGGGTTTGGGGCAGTGCTCGAACATGGAGGTGCGCGTGATGAGCAACGGGGGTTCCGAGACGCCTGGAAGTACTCCTGACGGCCCGCTCGGGAGCAGCGACCCGGACACGAGCGCCGAGACGCCCGACCTTCCCATCACCGAGGTGCCGGACGAGGTCATGGTCGACACGGAGCATCCGCGGGAGGACAAGCGCCGCAAGCGGCGACTCCGTAATCCACTCGGTCCGTCGGATGCACAGGTGCGCGCGAATGTCGCAGGCGAGGCCAGTGCCGATGCTGCGATAGCGCTGCAGGCCGAGTCGGGAGGTTCGGTCCCACTCGACCTCACCGCGGCAGCGTTCTTCGACGTCGACAACACGATGGTGCAGGGTGCGTCGATCATTCACTTCGCGCGCGGGCTCGCAGCGCGCAAGTACTTCACCAGTAGCGACCTAGCGCAGTTCGCCTGGCAGCAGGTCAAGTTCCGGGTCAGCGGCAAGGAGAACAGCGACGACGTCGCGAGCGGCCGCGAGAAGGCGCTGTCCTTCATCAAGGGTCGCTCCACCGCGGAGCTACGTCTGCTCGGCGAGGAGATCTACGACGAACTGATCGCGGACAAGATCTGGCCGGGCACCGCAGCACTCGCTCAGATGCACCTCGACGCCGGCCAACAGGTGTGGCTGGTGACCGCGACCCCGCTCGAGTTGGCCCAGATCATCGCCGAACGCCTCGGTCTCACCGGCGCGCTGGGAACCGTGGCCGAGAGCAACGACGGCATCTTCACCGGCAGGCTCGTCGGCGACATCCTGCACGGTCTCGGCAAGGCTCACGCCGTCCGCACCCTGGCCGTACGCGAGGGCCTCAACCTCAAGCGGTGTACCGCGTACTCCGACAGTCACAACGACGTGCCGATGCTCTCGCTCGTCGGAACTGCAGTTGCAGTCAATCCCGACGCGGACCTGCGCGAGCTGGCGAAGAATCGGGGCTGGGAGATCCGCGACTTCCGCACCGGCCGCAAGGCGGCCAAGATCGGCGTCCCGACGGCCCTCGCGCTCGGTGCCGTCGGCGGCGGCCTCGCCGCGGTAATCGGCCGCCGCCGAGCCTGAGCAGGCGTTAGAGCGTCAACTGCATCAAGGTGAGATCGAGCCACCGGTCGAACTTGATGCCGACCTCGGGCATCTGCCCGACGGTGACGAATCCGAACTTCTCGTGCAGCGCTATCGACGTCGTGTTTCGTGATTCGATGACCCCGACGAGCGCATGGATCCCCGCGGCGGATGCCCGGGCGATCAGTTCGGCCATCAAGGCGCTGGCGATTCCGCGACGGTGGAAGTCGCTACCGACGTACACGGAATGTTCGACGGTGAGACGGTATCCGCTCTTCGGGCGCCACTGCGCGTACGACGCATACCCCGCGACTGCGCCGTCGACGACTGCGGTGAGCACGGGGTATCCGGCGCGGAGTCGGCCGTCGAGCCAGTCCATCCGCTCGTCGAGACCGACTTCGGTTTCGTCCCAGATTGCCGTCGTGTTCCGGATGGCGTCGTTGTGGATGTCGAGAATCGACGGGAGATCTTCGGTGACGGTGTCTCTGATCAGCACACCGGCGAGGTTACTGCCTACCCGAGAAAGACATTGCGGCGCTTGGCCAGCAGTCGGTACAGGGTGTGCTGGATGGTTTCACGGACGTGGTCGGTCAGTTCGAACAACACCATCGGGTCCTCCGACGCCTGCGCGTCGTACGAGTCGGTGTAGATCGGCTTACCGAATTCGATGTACCACTTCGACGGCAACGGAACGAGACCGAGCGGCCCGAGATGCGGAAAGAACGGCGTGACCGGGAAGTACGGCATACCCATCAGACGTGCGAGCGGCGTGATGTCGCCGATCTTCGGATAGATCTCCTCCGAACCGACGATGGAGCACGGAATGATCGGCGCACCGGTTTTCAGAGCGGCGGACACGAATCCGCCGCGACCGAACCGCTGCAGCTTGTACCGCTCGCTGAACGGCTTGCCGATGCCCTTGAACCCCTCGGGGAACACCGCAGCGACCTCACCCATACGAAGCAGACGTTCTGCGTCCGGGTTGCAGGCGAGGGTGTGCCCGGCCTTTCGAGCGATGGTTCCGACGCCCGGCATCTCGAACGCCATGTCGGCGGCCAACATTCGCAACGGGCGGTGCGCAGGATGGTGGTCACGGACGGCGACCGACGTCATCAGCGCGTCGACGGGAATGACCCCTGCGTGGTTGGCGACGACGAGCGCGCCACCGTCGTCGGGGATGTTCTCGATTCCCTTGATCTCGACACGGAACCATTTGTCGAACAGAGGTCGCAGCAGCGGCAGCCAGACGGCGTCGGCGAAATGAGGATCGTATCCGAACTCGTCGACCGTGTAATCGCCCGCGAGACGGCGGCGCACGAATTCCGCTGTCTCCGAGATGGTGTCGACGATCTTCGCCTTGACGTCGTCGATCTGTGACGGCTCCGTCGCCGTGGTGGGGTGGGCCGTGGATTCGGTCGGCGTGAGCAGTGGGATCGGCGGCGTCGGCTCGGCGTACGACGACGGGTGTCTGCTACGGCTGCTCGCCGCACCGGTATCGGCACGATTGTTGTCGGCACGTGCGCGGGCAGCGCGCTCTCGACCGGCTCCGTCGCGTCCGGAACCGGTGCCGTGCAGCGGGATTACCTTCGCCACCTCGTTCACCCCTCCCGTCCTGAACCCGACACAGCCGTCAGTGCTGCCTTGGTGACGGCAGCGCCGCCGTCGACTGCGCGCAGCGCGTGCTGTTCCACCGAATCGACCCATTCCGTGCGAAGTACCGGCCGTAGCGCCGCGCCTCGAACGAAATCGTCGAATGCCTGAACCGTAGTCCATCGAGGCTCGAATCCGAGGTCCGATCGCATACGAGTGGTGTCGAGTCCGCAGCCGAAGTGGAAGTAGTCCAACTGTTCGGTTGTGAACTCCCGCATCATCGATCCCATGAGGGCGCGCCCGACGCTCTTGAACAGCGCGAACGGGACGGGTACCTCGATACGGCCTGCGCGTCTGATGGCCTGCGACAGCATGATGGTGCCGTCTGCGCCGACGTTGAAGGTGCCCGCGGGACCGCTGACGGTGGCTCGTTCGAGCGCGGCGAGTGCGTCCTCCTCGTGCAGCAGCTGCATCCTCGCGTCGCGGCCGATGATGCTGGGAATGATCGGAGACGTCATGTATCGCGAGATGGACCCGTTCAGTCGTGGACCGATCAGCGGAGCCATCCGCAGGATCGACACGGCGATGTCCGGGCGGCGCCGACCGAGGCCGCGGATGTAGCCCTCGATGTCGATCGTGTCCCGGGCGAATGCTCCGGACGGCGGCCGCCTGGCGCTCATCTCCTCGGTGAACTTCACCGGATCCTTCGCACTGCACCCGTACACCGAGGACGAGGAACGGAGGACCACCTTCTGTACCGACGGAGACTTCTGGCACACGGCGAACAGCTGCATGGCCCCGATGACGTTGAGGTCCTTCATCGTGGCGCGACCACCCGAGCGGGGCGGTTTGGTGATGGTGGCGGCGTGCACCACCGTGTCCACGTTGGCGTTCCGGAGGACCTTGCCGATCAGCGGGTTGCGGATGTCGGCGCGCACGAATTCCGCGCGGCCCATGCGTCGCAACAGGTCTTTGCTCGGTGACTGTGCGTCGACGGCGATGACGCGCTCGACAGCCGGGTTCTGCGCAAGTCTGGTGACGAGATATCCGCCGAGGAAGCGGCTCGCGCCGGTGACCAGCACTACCTTCGGCGCCGCGACGCCTCGCTCGTTCGAAGTCACTCACACCCCCGATTGATTACCGCTGGCGGCAAGCCTACTGGAATCCGCGGAAGATGCGAGGACAGTGGAAAACGCAACAAGCGGTCCCATGACACACGAAAGGCCCGACACCTCCTGCGAGGTGACGGGCCCGTCGAGACGAGATTTACTTGCCGAGTTTCCTGCGCTGAACGCGGGTACGGCGAAGCAGCTTGCGGTGCTTCTTCTTCGACATGCGCTTGCGACGCTTCTTGATCACTGAACCCATGGCGGGTGTCCTCACGTTCTTCTCTAGCGTTTCGCGCACGCAAGTTGCGTACGCCTACCTGGCAGCCTCGAACCCATCCGCCCACGTACTGCGGACCGAGCCGTCGATCCCCAAGCTGGCGCTCGGGCCTCGTTTGCCGAAGCTCGATGCAACCGACGAAGCTCTTGAAGCTCCTGGCACGAGTGTCGATATTACTCGACCACGACGAAACCTCACCTTACCGGGGTGGACCTGGTTCCACGAAACCGGCTCGGCGAGGTGTACCGCCGACGACTCTCGGGCCGCTCAGCCTGCGTCGAAGTACGAGGTCTCGAGGTAATCGTGCACAGCCTTGGCATGCACACGGAACGATCGACCCACTCGCACAGCAGGCAATTCTCCGCCGTGCACCAATCGGTACACAGTCATTTTCGACACCCTCATCAGGGTCGCGACCTCCGCGACCGTGAGGAACTGCGTTCCAGCGACAGCTGACTGTCCGTCCTGGGACGCACTCTTGACCGGCTTGTTTGCAGGCACCATCAATCCACTTACCTCCGGCACGTCTCGCGCGGCAGGCTTCCCCTCCTGCCGAACAGACACGCACGTGCTACCTGTGAGCTTAACGTGACCAATGGGGTTACTGCGACGGGTGTAGGGAACTGATTTTTTATTCTGGTGTGACGCCCATCTCAGCTGCACGATCGTTGGCTGCGGACAACGCGTCGAAGAACGCAGTCCGTAGACCGCCCTCCTCGAGCCGGCGCACCGCTGCCGCCGTCGTTCCCCCAGGTGAGGTCACTGCGTAGCGCAGCTCGGTCGGGGTGTCGTCGGAGCGATCCAGCATCGCACCCGAGCCGATCATCGTCTGAACGACGAGCGCCGACGCCACATCCCGTGGCAGCCCCAATCCGACACCGGCGTCGATCATCGCCTCGGCGACGAGAAAGAAGTACGCCGGACCGGAACCGGACACCGCGGTCACCGCGTCGAGCTGATTCTCCTTGACGACGACGACCTTGCCCACCGAGGACAGGATCTTCTCGACCAGTTCGAGGTGTTCGGTCTTGGCGTACCGGCCGGGCGCGAGGACGCTGACGCCCTCGCCGACGAGCATCGGTGTGTTCGGCATGACTCGGACGACGGGAAAACCTGCGGGCAGCTTCGGCTCGAACTTCGACGTCGGGACTCCGGCGGCCAACGACACGATCAGCTGTTCACGCTCGCCGTCCAGGTCGATCTTCGCGACCTCGGTGATGACGCCGTCGACGTCGCCCGGCTTCACGGCGAGAACGATGACGTCCGCGTTCTCCGACGCCTCCGAGATCGAGGTCGTGAGGATTCCGAAGGTGGATGCGAGCTCGGCCGCCCGGGCCTCGAACTTCTCGGCGACCACCAGGTCGCGGACTGCGTGGCCTGCTTCGAGCAGTCCGGCGATCAGCGCCTCGCCGATCCGCCCGCCTCCGATTACTGCAATTCTCGTCATGGGTGACAAGCGTAGATTGCGGCCCGGGAGTCGCCGAACGCTACCGGGGCACCATCGCCAACTGCCTGCTCTGCACGACGACGTCGCCCGTCTCGTCGAGCACCAGGTGATCCTCCTCGAACCACGTTCCGCCGATGACGGTGCTGCTCGCGGCGACCCGGAGCCATCCCGGTGCAGGCTGCTTGCGCAGGTAGGTCGTCAACTGCACAGTCGGCGCCCAGCCGAACATCCCTCGGTTCATCGTCACGGGTGCGCAGATGTCGCCCGTCATCAGCGCGAACAGGGCTGCCGTGTCCACGTCGTTCTCGTCGCCCGGCCGGGGCCTGACCCACATGCGAACTTCGGGTTCGCCCTGCTGTCCCGTGAGGAAGTGCGCCGACGTCGGGTCGATCCGCATCTCGCACCCCTGTGCCAGGTGCACGATCGACGCCATCGGATGCTCGCCGCCGATCGCATCCGTCTCCGGCGGCGGCGCGGCAGGCATCGACGCCAGCGACGATTCCACCGTGTGCCGGGGAGTGTCGGTGTCCGGCCGCCCCAGGGTGACGACTGCACGAACCGCGGCACGTCCGCCCTGCGTCATCTCGACGTCGACGTGCGAGACCTGCTTTCCGCGTTTGCGAAGTACTGCGGTCAGGTGCACCTCACCCGGGTCGGGTGCGCTGAGGTAGCTGACACTGACGGCAAGTGGCTGTACTCCCTCGTCCCCCAGCTGCGCCTTCGCTGCGGCGGCGCACGTCGCCAGCATCGTGCCTCCGTGCACCTTCGGCCCGATCGTCCAGATCGAATCGATGACCGCGCCGTAGCTGCCTTCGAACTCGGATCTCTCCAGCGGGGTCAACGTCGTCGCCGCGGCGAAGGGGCTGGTCATCGGTGGTGTGCCTTTCGAATCGGGACGTACTGGTGCGCTCACGCCAGGTGGCGGCGTGCGAACGCGAGGGCCTGGCCGAGCATCGATGCTCTCTCCGGCAGAGTTCGTGCGTTCTGAGTGTTGATCTCGATCACCGCCTGCCCGCGGAAGCCGCGGCGAACCAACTCGGCGCAGACCTGTGCGCACGGCTGATCTCCGTGGCCCGGGATCAAATGCTCGTCGATCGACGCGCCCCGACCGTCGGCGAGATGCAGGTGCGCGAGCCCGTCGCCCATCCGGTCCATCATGTCGACGGCGTCGGTCCCGGCGGTCGCGGTGTGCGACAGGTCGAGGGTGTAATGCGCGTGGCCGGAATCCGTCGGATCGTACGAGGGCGCGAACGCCGACACCGCAGCCCCCGGCCCACCACGCTTGCGGAGCCTCGCCGCCGAGCCTTCCTTGCGCCCGAAGAATCGGTCCGCGCGCATCGGGAACATGTTTTCCACGGCCACCACGACCTCGGACGCGGATTCCAGCTCGGCGACCTGGTCACCGAAGCCCTCGGCGTACTTCTTCTGCCACCGGAACGGCGGATGGACGACGACGGTCGCCGCACCCAACTGCTCCGCCGTACGCACCGAACGCTCGAGCTTCGCCACCGGATCCGCACCCCACACGCGTTGCGAGATGAGCAGGCACGGCGCGTGGATCGCCAGGACCGGGACGCCGTATTTGCGGGTCAACGCCCGTACGGCCTCCGCATCCTGGCTCACCGACTCCGCCCAGACCATCAGCTCGATGCCGTCGTAACCCAACTCGGCGGCGTATCGAAACGCCGCTTCGGTGTTCTGCGGATACACCGAGGCAGTGGACAACCCGACAGCTACGCCCGACACCCGAGCGCCTGTCAGCCAGTACTCAGTTGAAACGCCAATGGACCGAGCGTCACGAACACACCGACCACAACGGCGATCACCATGCTGACGAGGTCGTCGGTGCGGCGCAGGATCCGCACGACGGCAACGAGACCGACGATCACCAGAACCGCGAGAACGAGCGCCACCCACGGCAGGACGTCCCACAGCCTTTCGAAGCCCTTGAACAACAGCGCGCCGACGACCACCGCCACAACACCCTGGCCTGCGAGCCCGAGCCACTGCTTGGCGGCATCCTTCTTCTCGGCTCTCGGCTGCGACTCGTCCGTCTCCTCGACGCTCTCGGCGGAGGCGTCCCTGTCCGCGACAGTGCTGTTCTCGGCAGTGCTGTCCTCGGCTGGAGCGTCCTCGGTGTCGGCGAGCGCTGCGACCTTCTTCACCAGGTCAGGAGTCTGCGTCGTCTCCTCCTCGGCGAGCGCTTTCTCGTCTGCGTCGTCACGTCGAGCGAACGCACGCGTCGCTGGGCTCGACGTTGCTGCCGGTGTGGACGTGACTGCCGGGCCTGCCGCCTTCGGGGGCACAACAGGCTTGGGCGTGACGTCGGTCTTCGGTTCTGCGTCCGCAGGTGTCGCGGCGGACGGCTCCGGGCGCGACGGGCGGGGACGGGCCACGAATCCGGTCGTCTGCCTGCCGGACGTGGAACGTGAGGTCTCGTCGGGCGTGCGTCGACCCGCCGCGGGCACCGGACGCTGCGACGCGGTCGAGCCGTACGGTCGCCGCTCGTCGGCCTCGTCGTGAGCTCGGTTCATCAGGTCGCCGGCTGCCGTCGTCGATCCGGACAGCAACTCGGGTTCCGGTTCGTCGGTCTCGCGCGTGCGGACCGGCGCCGGGGCCTGCGCAGGCACCTGCTTGGAGTCCGTGGCGATCACCGGGGCCTCGTCGGATGCGGGCTCGGCGCGGACGACGGGAATTTCGCCGGTCAGTTCCGCTACGGAGATGCCGCCCTTGACGCCGCGTCGACGGCGTCCACCGGTGCTCGACGACGTCGACTTCTGTCCGTTGCGAGCGAGCAGTTCGGCTACGGAGATCTGTCCGGTGTCCTCCGGATCGGTGTTGTTCTCGCTCATGTCGACCGCACCACCAGATCGCCGTCCGTTTCGGTGTCCAGCTTCCGCAAAATCAAACCTTCCCTCAGCGCCCACGGGCATATCTCGATCTGCTCGACCGACAGTGCTCGCATACTCGCCTCTGCCACCAACGCCCCGGCCACCAATTGCTGTGATCGGTCGGCGCTGACTCCTTCCAATTCTGCACGGTCGGATGCAGTCATCCTCGTTATGAAGGCTATGAGTTGCCTGAGACCGTTCGCCGTCAGCGTCCGGGTCACTCGCGGACCTGCTGCCGACGGCGCCGCTCCGGTCAGCCGGGCGAGCGACCGGAACGTCTTCGACGTTCCGACGGCACGATCAGGTTCGCCAGCGGCCAGCAGTTCCTTCGCCGGGGTCGCGAGCTCGGCGTCGAGCCAGTCACGCAGGACCGCGACGCGACGCTTGCCCGGCGGGTCACCGTCGAGCCAATCCCTGGTCAAGCGGCCTGCGCCGAGTTGAAGGGAGAACGCGA
Organism: Rhodococcus sp. 114MFTsu3.1; assembly: GCF_000383555.1. Classification (NCBI taxonomy): domain Bacteria; kingdom Bacillati; phylum Actinomycetota; class Actinomycetes; order Mycobacteriales; family Nocardiaceae; genus Rhodococcus; species Rhodococcus sp. 114MFTsu3.1. The sequence continues at coordinate 85,136 of NZ_KB911555.1, forward strand.
CGTCGGGGTCCTCATCGGTTCCCGACGTCAGCTCGAGCGACCCTCCGCCGATGTCGAGGTTCAGGATGCGACCGGCGCTCCACCCGTACCAGCGGCGGACTGCGAGGAACGTCAGGCGGGCTTCGTCGACACCGGACAACGTCTGCAGCGCGACGCCCGTTTCACGCTGAACGCGGGCCAGAACATCGTCGCTGTTGTGTGCGTCACGCACCGCCGACGTGGCGAAGGCCATGAGCTCCTCGCAACCGGACTTCGTCGCGATCGAGGCGAAGTCGCCTACCTCGTTCACCAGCCGGTCTGCGCCTTCGCGGGTGATGTTGCCGTCGGCGTCGGTGTTCTCGGACAGTCGCAGCGTGGCCTTCGACGAGCTCATCGGTGTGGGGTGACCACCGCGGTGCGCATCCACCACCAACAGATGCACCGTGTTGCTTCCGACGTCGAGCACCCCTAATCGCACAGGACCACGGTACTGGGTCTACCGTCGACACTTGTGACAGCAGGTAGTAAGCAGCACACCTTCGCCGCAGAAGTGGACCTGGATTTCCCTCGCGAATGGGTGGAATTCCCCGATCCGGACAACTCCGAACACATCATCGCCGCCGACCTGACGTGGTTGCTGTCCAACTGGACGTGTGTGTTCGGCACTCCTGCCTGCCAAGGAACCGTGGCCGGGCGCCCGGACGACGGCTGCTGTTCGCACGGCGCGTTTCTGTCCGACGACGACGACAAGAAGAAACTCGACGCGTCGGTGAAGATGCTGACGGCCGAGGACTGGCAGTTCAGGGACAAGGGACTCGGGAAGAAGGGATACGTCGAGTACGACGATCTCGAGGACGAGCAGTCGCTGCGCACCCGTCGCTACAAGGGTGCGTGCATCTTCCAGAACCGTCCGGGGTTCGCCGGCGGCATCGGATGCGCACTGCATTCGATGGCGCTGCGCAAAGGCATCGAGCCGCTGGAGGTCAAGCCGGATGTGTGCTGGCAGCTACCGATTCGCCGCACTCAGGACTGGGTGACGCGCCCCGACGGCACCGAGGTTCTGAAGACGACCATCGGTGAGTACGACCGGCGCGGATGGGGCGAGGGCGGGCACGACCTGTCCTGGTACTGCTCGGGTTCCCCCGACGCGCACGTCGGCAGCAGGCAGGTGTTCGAGTCCTACGAGCCCGAGCTGACCGAGCTGCTCGGCAAGCCCGCGTACGACGAGTTGGCGTCGCTGTGCAAGCGGCGCCGCGGCCTCGGCCTCATCGCGGTGCACCCAGCGACTCGTGAGGCCCAGCGGACGAAGTAGGCCCTCTCCCCTACGTGAGTGGATATGTAGGCCAAGGCCTACATATCCACTCACAACGGACGTCAGGGCACGATCACCGCGCGGCCACGGATCTTGCCCGCGTGCAGGTTGTCGTACGCCTCGGTGGCGTTGTCCAGGCTGTACTTCTCGACGTGGATCTCGATGGCGCCGCGCTTGGCGAGCTCGACGACCTCCATCAGCTCGGCGCGCGAACCCCAGTTGATCGCACGTCCGGTGACGTCCAGTGGAACCGTCCGCTGCCCGATCGGCACCGCGCCACTTGCCACACCGATGACGACGACCTGTCCTGCGGTCGCGACCATCTTCGCGGCCAGATCCGCGGTGGGCTGGATGCCCACGAAGTCGAAGACCACGTCCGCGCCGAGGCCACGAGTGAGTCCCTTGACCGACTCGGCAGCCGCTGCGTCGGAGGTGAACGTGTGGTCGGCACCGACTTTCCTGGCGAACTCGAGCTGCTCCTCGCCCAGGTCGAGCGCGACCACCGTCGACTGCGTCAGCGCCTTGAGGATCTGGATGGCGACGTGCCCGAGACCACCCGCGCCGATCACCACGGCCGTCGTGCCGGGCGTCAGCTTGTTCAGCGCCGACTTGACCGCGCGATACGGCGTCAGGCCTGCGTCGGTGAGCGACACACTCGTCACGGGGTCGAGGTCACCCAGCGGGACGAGGTGGCGGGCGTCGTCGACGATCATGTACTCGGCCATGCCGCCGTCGCTGAAGATGCCGGGCGCGCGCATCCCCTTCTCGCAGTTCATCTCGTCGCCCTGTGCGCAGGCGTAGCAGCGGCCGCATCCCCAGGGTCCGTAGACGATGACGGATTCGCCGATCTCCACGTCGTGGACTCCACTGCCGACGGCTTCGACGACGCCTGCGACCTCGTGGCCGAGGGTCAGCGGGAGGGGCTTGAAGTAGTACTCCTCTTCGGAGACGCCCATGATGAATTCGTCGGAGTGACAGGCGCCTGCGGCCGTGACGCGAAGCAGAATCTCCGATGCACCGGGTGTAGGCTTGTCGATGTCGACGAGTTCGGGGCGGGATCCGATGGAGCGGTATTGAAGGGCCTTCATTACTTACTTCTTCCTCGATACAGTTTCATTGCAATACTTGAATGTTAAACCTTCAAGTATCACCGATCCTGCGAGGGTGAGGCCCCATCCCTAGGATCTAGCCTTCGAGCTTGTAGCCCAGGCCTCGGACGGTCACGAGATGCTCCGGCTTGGCAGGGTCGTTCTCGATCTTCGACCGCAATCTCTTGACGTGCACGTCGAGGGTCTTGGTGTCTCCGACGTAGTCCGCGCCCCACACCCGGTCGATCAACTGTCCGCGGGTGAGGACCCGACCGGAGTTGCGGAGCAAGTACTCCAGCAGATCGAATTCCTTGAGCGGCAACGTGATCTGTTCCGAGTTCACCAGGACGACGTGTCGTTCCACGTCCATGCGGACCGGGCCTGCCTCGAGCACACCGGTGTCCGCGGTGCCGTCGAGCTCGGCGTCGCTGCCCCGGCGGAGTACCGCGCGGATGCGGGCGATGAGCTCGCGCGCCGAATACGGTTTGGTGACGTAGTCGTCCGCACCCAGTTCCAGTCCGACGACCTTGTCGATCTCGCTGTCGCGTGCGGTCACCATGATCACCGGGACGCCGGACCGTGCACGCAGTTGCTTGCACACGTCGGTGCCGCTCATTCCCGGCAGCATCAGGTCGAGCAGCACGATGTCGGCGCCGGCCTTGTCGAACTCGGCCAGCGCGGAGGGTCCGTCGCCGACGACGGTGGCCTCGAAACCTTCCTTGCGCAGGAGAAAGGCCAGAGGGTCGGCCAACGATTCCTCGTCCTCGACGATCAAGACGTTGGTCACTGTTCTTCTCCTTCTAACGACGCGAGGTCGTCCTCTTCGAAATACGCAGGGATCTGCAGAGTGAATGTCGATCCGGTGCCGAGCTTGCTCCACAGCGAGATGCTCCCGTTGTGGTTGGCTGCGACGTGTTTGGCGATGGCCAGGCCGAGACCTGTGCCTCCTGTTGCCCGCGACCGTGCTTTGTCGACGCGGAAGAATCGTTCGAAGACCCGCTCCTGGTCTTCTTTCGCGATGCCGATTCCGCGGTCGGTGACCGCGAAGGCGACGCAGCTGCTTCGCAGTGCCCGCGACACCGATACCGGCGATCCGTCCGATGAGTAGGCGATGGCATTCTGGATCAGGTTGGCGAGCGCCGTCACCAGCAGTGCCTGGTCCCCCAGCACTTCGAGGCCGCTGGGGTGGTCGGTGGTGACGGTGATTCCCGCGTTCTCGGCGGCGATCTTCGACCGATCGAGAGCTTCGTTGACGACGGTATCGACGTCGACGACTTCGAGGTCGGGCAATTTCTCGGCGCCTTGGAGGCGGGAGAGCGCGATCAGCTCCGTCACCATGTTGCCGAGGCGCTTCGACTCCGCTACGACCTTTCCGCCGAAGTGGCGGACCGAATCGGGGTCGTCGGCGGACTCGAGCAACGCCTCGGCCAGCAGACTCATGGCGCCGACGGGCGTCTTGAGTTCGTGAGAGACGTTGGCGACGAAGTCCCTACGGGTCGCTTCCATCCGAACCTGTTCGGAATCGTCGTCGGCGAACAGCACGACGAAGCGTTGGTCTTCCTTGCTCAGCATCCGAGCCACACACCGTACGGCCATGCGATCTCGGCTGGTGGTGGTGCGGGCGTCCTTGGAGCTGATGTCGACTTCGACGGGGTGGCCGTCGGCGAGGACCTTCTGTGCGGCTTCCCATGCACGGTCGTCGATGAGGCGGTTACGCACCAGACCGAGCTCCTCGGCCCGTGGGTTGGACAGGACCACGTCGTGAAAGCGGTCGACGACGGCGATGCCGCTTTCCGACGCCAGGATGATCAGATCCAGTACCTGCGACATCGTCAGTCCCGACGTTGCGCGTGCGCGTTCGGAGTGACGTGTCGCGAGATAGGGGATCAGAACACCGCCGACGAGATATCCGACGAAGGCCGTGGCGATAGCCAGCAGTACGGCCGATGCAACACTCACACCGGAATCGTACGTTCGATGGACACCTCACATACGCAGGGTGCAGGCATTTCCCTGGTCGTCATAGTCCTCGTCGGCAGTGTTCTTCGATCGTTCACCTGCTGTTTCGGACCGGGGCCTTACTTGCCGCCCTGATTGGCGACCGCGGCGGCTCCTGCGGCGGCGGCTTCGGGGTCGAGGTATGTTCCGCCCGGGTTCGACGGCACCAGCTTGCCTTCGCCGTCGACGAAGTCGTACTGCAGGGGAATGCCCGTCGGGATGTTGAGGCCGGCGATGTCGGCGTCGGAGATCTCGTCGAGGTACTTCACGAGAGCGCGCAGCGAGTTGCCGTGTGCGGCGACGAGCACGTTCTTGCCCGCCTTCAGTTCGGCGACGATGACGTCTTCGAAGTACGGGATGAGCCGGTCGACGACGTCCTTCAGGCACTCGGTGAGTGGAACGCTGTCGAGGTCTGCGTATCGGGGATCGCTGTCCTGGCTGAATTCACTGCCTACCTCGATGGGCGGCGGCGGGGTGTCGTAGCTGCGACGCCACAGCATGAACTGCTCGTCGCCGTACTTGTCCTTCGTCTCAGCCTTGTTCAGTCCCTGCAGCGCGCCGTAGTGACGTTCGTTGAGTTTCCAGTCGCGGACGACGGGGATCCAGTGCCGGTCCGCGGCGTCGAGGGCGATGTTCGCGGTACTGATCGCGCGACGCAGCAGCGAGGTGTACAGCACGTCGGGGAGCACTCCTGCTTCCTTCAGCAGCTCACCTGCGCGCTTGCCCTCTGCTTCGCCCTTGTCGGTGAGGCGAACGTCCTGCCACCCGGTGAACTGGTTCGACGCATTCCATTCGCTCTCGCCGTGGCGGAGCAGAATCAAGGTTCCGATACTCATGAGGAGAGTTTCTCATGCCCGGTTTCGTGGTGCGCCGCGTCGACGGGACGGTGTACGACGAGCACCGCCACGATCACCGCCATCACGACGGCCGTCAGCGTGATCGGGATGGGAATGACCGGGTCGAGGAGGACCAGGAGGGCGCCGACGGGAACGACGGTGTTGACGACGCGATCCGCGTTGTCTTTGATAGCGATGAACCAGATGCCGAGGACGAACACTGCGATGGGCACCGTCACGGTGAACGATGCGGCGACGTCGCCGAGCTCGCTGTGATGGGTCAGCACGTCGATCTCCACTTCGATGCCTGCCGAGAACGCGCCGGCCGCGGCGAAGATGAAGTAGTGCATGTAACCGTAGGTCAGTGACGTGCCGAATCCACCGATCGCACGGTGATGTGGCGGCCAGAAATAGATCCACCACAGTCCGGCGGTGACCACGAGCGTCAGCACCGAGATGGAGATCAGTGGCGCGAGCGCGGTCTCGTCGTGGAGAGCTTCGATGATGGCGTTGGCCGACGCGAGAAGTGATTCGCCGAGGAGGATGAGCGTGAACAGTCCGTATCGCTCGGTGATGTGATGCGGGTGCCACGGTGTTGTGCCACCGGACTTCTCGGCGACGACGGGAATCGAGATCTCCAGTGCCGCGAACACCACGAACAGAACGATCTGCACCGGACTCTGCGGGACCAGCAGCCAGAGAACCCACAGCACTTGAACGGCCGTGATACCGGACGCGTAGATCAACGCCGTCTTCCGGTGCTCGGGCGCCCTCGACGCTCGAATCCACTGCGCCACCATCGCGATACGCATCACGACGTAGCCCAGCACCGGAATCGTGAAGTCCTTGTCGGTGAACGCCGGTTCGATTCCCGCGGCAAGCACGAGCACGCCCGCCATCTGCACCACCGTCAGTACGCGATACAGCCAATCGTCGGTGTCGAACGACGTCGCGAACCAGGTGAAGTTCATCCATGCCCACCAGATGGCGAAGAACACCATGAGGTAGCTGGCAATACCGTCGAGGACGTGGTTCTCGGTCAACGCGTGATGCAGCTGAACCGCCGCGATACTGACGGCGACCACGAACACCAGGTCGAAGAACAACTCCAGCGGACTCGCGGCGCGATGCGGTTCTGCTGCGTCACGCGGGCGCATGGGGTTGAGCCTGAACTTACTCGTCGGTTGGTTCACAGGCGTCGACGATAGGCCAGAGCAGACCGAATTGTCTTGTGCTGCACACGTTTATCGGACATTTCGGGCGAAGGTCCTGACCTGGCACCCCTTCTACAGAAACAGGGTCAGCTACGCCCCGCCCATTTCAATCCGTGGGACTGTCCGATGGCGGTGCTGGAGATGCGCTGACGGAAGACCCAGTACGTCCATGCCTGGTACAGGATCACGACGGGCGTCATGAAGGCGGCGACCCAGGTCATGACGGTCAGTGTGTACGGGCTGGACGACGCGTTCGCGATGGTCAGGTTGTAGGCCGGGTCGAGGGTGGACGGCATGACATTGGGAAACAGCGACGCGAACAGCAGTGTCACGGTACTGACGACGGCGATCGACGTGAGCGCGAAGGCACGTCCTTCCTTCTCGTCTCGGGTGAAGACCACGACGCCCAGAAGGGCTGCCGCGGCGAGGCCGACGAGGATCCAGGTCCATCCCTTGCCGTACGCGATCTGGGTCCACAGTACGAAGGATCCGGCGATCGGCACGGCAGGTACCGCGAGCCTGGCTGCGATGGCGACTGCGTCCTCGCGGATCTCGTCGGCCGATTTCAGTGCGAGGAACACCGCGCCGTGGAGTGCGAACACCACGGCGGTGGTGACGCCGCCCAACAGGGCGTACGGATTCAGCAGATCGACGAGGCTGGACACCACTTGCTTCTGCGCATCGATCTCGACCCCGCGCACGATGTTGGCGAAGGCGACGCCCCACATCACGGCCGGAACCCATGACCCGAAGACGATCCCCCAGTCGCATCGTCGGCGCCAGTTGTCGTCGTCGATCTTCGCGCGCCATTCGATCGCGACGATCCGCAGGATCAGGGCCACCAGGATCAGCAGCAGCGGAAGGTAGAAGCCGGAGAACAGGGTTGCGTACCAGTCCGGGAAGGCTGCGAACAGTGCGCCGCCCGCGGTGATCAACCAGACCTCGTTGCCGTCCCACACCGGTCCGATCGTGTTCAATACGACCCGACGTCGAACGTCCGGCGGGATATCGGTGCGCCGCCCCACGATCGGCATCAGCATTCCGACGCCGAAGTCGAAGCCCTCCAGTAGGAAGTAGCCGACGAAGAGTACTGCGACGATCACGAACCACATCTCGGCCATCGTCGCCTCCTAGTACTCGAACGAAAGTTGCTTCGGTTCAGCAGGATCCGGCGGTGTTCTGTCGTGATCCATGGGGCCTTCCTTCGCGTATCGGATCATCAGCTTCAGCCACACGACGCCCAGTGCCCCGTACAGCAGCGTGAAGGTGACGATGGAAATCCACACGGTTGCGGCGGAATGCCCGGACACACCTTGGTCGACGGTCAACCGGATCATGTCCACGCCGGTCGGGTTGGGGTGCACCATCCACGGTTGTCGGCCCATTTCGGTGAAGATCCAGCCGGCGCTGTTGGCGAGGAACGGCATCGGTATGGCGATCAACGCCAGCCACGAGTACCAGCGCTGATCGGGCACCCGCCCGCGCCTGGTGACCCACAGCCCGGCGAGCGCCAGCGCGGCCGATCCAGCGGCGAGCCCGATCATCATTCGGAACGACCAGTACGTGACGAAGAGATTGGGTGTGTAATTGCCCGGTCCGAATTCCTGCTCGTACTGCTCCTGCAACTGTTCGACGCCTTGCAGTGTCACTCCGGAGAACTTGCCTTCCGCGAGGAACGGGAGCACGAAGGGTAATTCGATCACCGATGTCACGCTGTCGCAGTTGTTGTGCGTGCCGATCGTGAGGACCGAGAAGTCGGGGTCGGTCTCGGTGTTGCACAGCGATTCCGCCGACGCCATCTTCATCGGCTGTTGCACGAACATCAGCTTGCCTTGCGAGTCCCCCGTCCACGCCACGGCGACGCCTGCCACGACCATCACCAACAGCGCGAGACGTGTTGCCGGACGGAACAGTTCACGAGCTTCCTGTTCGCGGCCCCGACGCATGTTTCGCACCATCCACCAGCCGGAGATACCGGCGACGAAGGTTCCGGCCGTCAGGAATGCGCCGGCGATGACGTGTGGATAGGCAACCAGCGCAGTATTGTTCGACAGCAGGTCACCGATCGAGGTCAGCTGCGCCCGGCCGGACTCGGCGTTGTACTCCGCGCCGACGGGATGCTGCATGAACGAGTTCGCGACGACGATGAAGTATCCCGACGCGTTCACACCGATCGCGACGAGCCAGATGGTCGCGAGGTGGACGCCCCGAGGCAGTCGTTCCCAGCCGAAGATCCACAGTCCGAGGAACGTGGATTCGAGGAAGAACGCGACGAGACCTTCCATCGCCAACGGAGCACCGAAGACGTCGCCGACGAACCGCGAGTACTCACTCCAGTTCATGCCGAACTGGAACTCCTGAACGATTCCGGTGGCGACGCCGAGCGCGAAGTTGATCAGCAGAAGCTTGCCGAAGAACTTGGTGAGCCGGTACCAGGAGTCCTTCCCGGTGATCATCCACATCGTCTGCATGATCGCGACCATCGGCGCGAGACCGATGGTCAGCGGCACCAATACGAAGTGATAGACAGTCGTGATTCCGAACTGCCACCTCGATAGATCCAAAGCGTCCATTGCCACTCCAGCCCGCAGGTTGGTGGTGACTATAGACCCGTTGTCGACGCCTTACCTGTGAAACGAGACCTCGTCAGCGCACCCCGGCCCAGACTTCCCTCGTCGACGCACGGGGGTCGTCGACCACTTCGGTCCGGTCGCCGAACATCATCACCGATCGATCCGCCCCGTACCGGGACCAGCCGGGCGAGCCGTCGCGCACGAAGTCGACCCAGGCTCGGTGCATGTCGTCGGCCACCTGCTGGGGTGGGTTCGCTCCGGTGATGCGCGCCGTCTCCGGTTTGTCCAGCAGGTCGAACACGAACGGTATTTCCAGGGCATGACATGCCCCGAGGGCGCCGTCGAAGAGAGTGGATCGCCACGTGAACTCGTAGACGAAGGCGTTTCCGCCGCGGGTCTCCGCGACGCGTACGGCGGGGATGCGGAAGAACCAGTCGGTGATCACCGCGATGAGCAGTTCGCCGGGTGACGCGTCGGGCAGCTGCGCCCGGTAGACGTCGAGTGTCTGCTCGACGTCGGCACCGTACGCGCCGATCGCGGCTCGAACCCGTGCCTCGTCCACGTACCCGACGACACCGGCCGGCACCAGGAAGAACGCGAACTCCTCGCTGGTGGTGCCGATCAGAACATCGATCTCCGAGCCCGCGCCTGCGGCGATTCTCCGGTGCGGAACGTCGGGCACGACATCTCCGTCGACATAGGGCTCGAACGGCATCATGTTGAACGCCAGTTCACCCCACGCTCCGGTCGGGGCTTCCGCGGTGACGCGGTCGCCGAGCTCACGCTGAGCGTCGACGAACGCTTCCACCGGCACAGAACCGAAACCGTTCACATCGGGTTGCACGCCGAGCGAATCGGCAAGCGCCTCGGCTACTTTCGTGGCAGTACCCTCGGTGATGACGTGGTAGCCCGCCCCGCTCTGCAGTATCGCGCGCCGGAAGAGCCCCTCCGCCGACGGCATCGACATCAGGGTCCCGACGCTCATCGCCCCTGCCGATTCACCGGCAACGGTCACCGTGTTCGGGTCTCCGCCGAAGGCAGCGATGTTGTCACGCACCCACCTCAGTGCGGCGACCTGGTCCAGGAGACCTCGGTTGGCAGGCGCTCCGTCGATTCTCGCGAATCCGTCGGCGCCGAGACGGTAGTTGACGGTGACGACGACGATGCCGTCCCGCGCGAACGCCGAGCCGTCGTAGATGGGTACGGCGTTGCTCCCGTTCACGAATGCCCCGCCGTGGATCCAGACGAACACCGGCAGTCCCGACGCGGACACGTCGGGTGTCCACACGTTCACGTTCAGGCATTCGTCACCGGGAACCACTGGCTCGGTGAGTATGTCGCTGACGGGCGGTCGGTATCCGATCTTGGGGGCCGTGGCCCCGAACGTCACGGCATCTCGGACACCGCTCCACGACGGGGGTGCGCTGGGCGCCGCGAACCTGCGGGCACCGAACGGCGCTTCGGCGTAGGGAATTCCGAGAAAAGAGGTGACCGGTCCGCTCTGTTGACCGCGGATCGTGCCTTGAGCGATGTCGACTGTGACGTCCATACATCTTTACTACCCGAACGACTGGGCGTGGTGTGACAGTTCCGTCCTACGCAGGCGGGAATCCGAATGCTGAGCACGTGATTGTCACACCACTCCCGGAGGTCCTACTGTGCTACTTCCGCGGCCCTGAGGTCCTTGCGCAGGATCTTGCCCGCAGCGGACTTCGGAACCGTGTCGATGAACTGGACCTTGCGGACCTTCTTGTGCGGTGAGACCCGCTCGGCGACGAAGGCGATGACGCCGTCCTCGTCGATCGCCGCATCGGCCTGCAACACGACGAAGGCCTTCGGCACTTCCTCGCCCTCGTCGTCGAGTACACCGATGACGGCGGCGTCGGCGATTTCGGGGTGGGTGAGCAGCAGAGCTTCGAGCTCGGCGGGCGGAACCTGGTAACCCTTGTACTTGATGAGTTCCTTGAGCCTGTCCACGATGTAGACGACGCCCTCGGAGTCGACGACTGCGATGTCTCCGGTGTGCAGGTAGCCGTCGTCGTCGAGGGTCTCTGCGGTAGCGGTCGGGTTGTTGAGGTAGCCGGCCATGACGTTCGGCCCCTTGACCCACAGTTCGCCCGGCTTGGACCGTCCTTCTGCCGGAATGTCGATTTCCTCGAGGGTCTCGGGGTCGACGAGCTTGTTGACGGTGTTGGCCAGCGGGAGGCCGACGGAGCTGAGCGGCATGTCGTCGCGGTCGAACGGGATTGCGTGGCTGACCGGGCTGAGCTCGCTCATGCCGTATCCCTGACGGATGCGGGTGTTCAGCCGAGCCGCGACGGCCTTGCCTAGTTCTTCGTCGAGCGGGGCTGCGCCGGAGAAGATGGTGTGCACGCTGGAGAGGTCGTACTGGTCCACCAAGGGGTGCTTGGCGAGTGCAACGGCGACGGGGGGTGCGATGAAGAGGTAGGTCAGCTTGTTGTCCTGGATGATGCGCAGGAATTCGACGAGGTCGAACTTGGGCATGGTGACCAGTCGTGCACGCAGTTTCAGGGCGATGTTGAGAAGCACTGTCAGGCCGTAGATGTGGAAGAACGGCAGCAGCGCGAGGATCGCGTCGTCGGTGTCGATGCCGACGCGGGGTTCCATCTGCGCGACGTTGGCGACGAGGTTGCGGTGCGTGAGAATGACGCCCTTCGGCACACCGGTCGTTCCGGACGAGTACGGAAGCACGGCGACCTGGGTTGCGGGATCGAACGTCACGTCGGGGGCGGGCGCGCCCTGGGTCAGCAGGTCGCGCAGATTCGGGTGGCCTTCGGCGCCGTCGAGAACGATGACGTGGTCGTCGTCGATACCGACTTTCTCCGCGGCGGCCTTGGCCTGCGGGTACAGCGGCGAGACGGTGAACAGGAACTTCGCGCCGGACCCGGTGAGCTGCTTGGCGATGTCCTCGGCGGTGTACAGCGCGTTGATCGTGGTCGCGGTGCCGCCTGCGCGCAGGATGCCGTGGAGGACCGCGGCGAACGCGGGCACGTTGGGCGAATGCAGGCCGACGACGTCGCCCACCTCTAGCCCGCGCGCGGCGAGTGCTCCTGCGATGCCGTTGATCTGGCCGATGAGAGCCTGGTACGTCGTGACATCCCCCGAGGCGCCGTCGATGAGGGCGGGCTTCTCCAGGTCGGCGTCCGTGATGGAACCGAAGAGGTAGTCGTAGACACTCAGGTTCGGTATCTCTACGTCGGGAAAGGGGCTGTTGAAGCTCATGACTCTCCTTCGAACACGCTTACGGCAATATGTCCGAAACCCTACAGTGAACGCGGTCACAACCGACAGGTGACCTACTGGCGAGTCAGGACTTCACGTACGGCTTACCGGCAGCGGCGGGACCACGCACGTGACCGACGAGACCGGCGACCGCGAAGATCGTGACCACGTACGGGAGCATCAGCATGAACTCGCTCGGAACGGGCGAGCCGATGATGCCGAGCACGTTCTGCAGGTTCGACGCGAAGCCGAACAGCAGGGCCGCCAGCGTTGCGCGTATCGGGTCCCATCGGCCGAAAATGACTGCGGCCAAGGCGATGTAACCGGCACCCGCGGTCATTTCCTTACCGAATGCGCCGACCGATCCGAGGGTGAAGTACGCACCGCCCAGGCCGGCGATGGCTCCGGCGAGGCAGACGTTCCAGAAGCGGGTACGCGCGACGTTTATACCGACGGTGTCCGCAGCCTGCGGGTGTTCACCGACGGCGCGCAGACGCAGACCCCACTTGGTGTGGAACAGACCGAACCACACCAGCGCGACGACAAAGTACATCATGTAGACGATCAGGGTCTGGCGGAACAGCACGGGGCCGATCACGGGGATCTGGGACAGCACCGGAATCTCGATGCGCCCGAACCGCGGCGGGGAGTTGAGGGTCTCGGGATTCTTCGTGAGCACGACCGAGTACAGGAAGCTCGTCAGTCCCACGACCAGAACGTTCAGTACGACGCCGACGATGACCTGGTTGACGAAGTACTTGATGGAGAACATCGCCAGCAGTGCCGCGGTCAACGCTCCGGCCAGCAATGCGGCGAGCAAAGCCACGTAGGCGGATCCGGTGATCGACGCGACGACGGCGCTGACGAAGGCGCCGGACAGAAGCTGGCCTTCGATGGCGATGTTGATGACGCCGACGCGTTCGGAGATGACGCCGCCCATCGCGCCGAAGATCAGCGGTGTGCTGAGTGCGACGGCGCCGATGAGCAGTCCGGGCACGGGCACGGTTGCTCCGGCGGCGGCCCACGTCAGGAACCCGAGTACGAACAGCACTGCGAACACTGCGAGGAGCCACAGCGGCGTTGTCCTGTGGCGCAGTACGTTCCAGACGGAGAACGCGAGAATCGCAGCCAATGCCGCGACGACGAGAATTCCGGTCGCCCCGGTCGGGACTCCCACTGCCGGGAGCGCGAAGAAGTCGTTCTCGCTGGCGAGGCCGAAGGTGGTCGTACCGGATTTGCCGCGCAGGACGAACAGGATCAGCCCGAGCAGAGTCGCTGCACCGAGGACGCCCGGTACCTTCCAGCTTCGCTTCGGCGTCAGTACCTCCGGCGCCGTGTCGAGGGTGGTCACAGTGCTCCCACCTTCGCGGTGTCGGCGCGGGCCGCGGTCTCGGCTCCCGGTGGCGGTAATCGGAAGACAGCTCGCACCAGCGGAGGCGCCGCGATGAACAGGACGATGACCGATTGCACGACGAGAACGATGTCGATGGGGATGCCCTCGGCCGCCTGCATCGCGAATCCACCGGCTTTGAAGGCACCGAACAGTATGCCCGCGAAGAACACTCCCCACGGTTTGGAACGGCCGAGCAGGGCCACGGTGATGGCGTCGAATCCGATGCCTGCGTCGATGTCCGCGCCGAAACCGGTGGTGACCGTGCCCAGAACCTGGGCGACACCTGCCAAGCCGACCAGGGCGCCGGACATCACCATCGCGTACAGGTACATCCGATTGACATCGATGCCCGCGATCTTCGACGCATGCGGGTTCTCGCCGACGGCGCGGAAGCGGAATCCCAACGATGATCGTTCGAGAAGCCACCAGACCGCGACGGTCACCACGACGACGAGGACGAAACCGAGATGCAGGGAATAGCGGTCACCGAACAGCTTCGGGAAGACCGCCGTCGATTCCATCGCTGCGGTCTTGGGGTTGTTCTGCCCGGGTGCTTGCAGTGCGCCCGGTGTGCGCAACAGATATGCGACGAGGTAGAACGCGACGTAGTTGAGCATGATCGTGACGATGACTTCGTGGGCACCGGTGCGCGCCTTGAGCACTCCGGCGATACCGCCCCACACCGCGCCGCCGACGACACCCGCGAGGATCGCCAGGATCAGGTGAATCCCCGCCGGGAGCTGCAGCGAGAAACCGACCCACCCGGCGCACGCCGCGGCGATGAGCATCTGGCCGCGGCCACCGATGTTGAACATTCCGACCCGGAAGGCAAGTGCCACACCGAGACCGGCGACGATCAATGGCGTCGCGAAGGTCAGTGTCTCCATGAGCGGCCGGATGCCGTTCTCGAATCCGGGTCGCCGAAAGTTGTACACCGACCCCTGGAACAGGGACGAATACGCCCCCGACACTGCGTCCCAGACCGCCACCAGCATGTCCGACGGCCGCGAGAAGAAGTATCCGGCGGTCTCCTGCACCTGATCGTCGGTGACGGCGATCAGCACTGCTCCGACGATCACCGCCATGAACACGGCGAGCACGGAAATGATCGCGCTTCCGGTGAATATCTGCCGCAGAACCACATGGGACCGCGACGGTGCAGGCGTTTCAGCCATGCTTCTCTCCACCCATCATCACACCTAGAACTTCGCGGGACGTGTCGGCAGGCACGATGCCGACGATGGTCCCGCGGTAAATGACTGCAATTCGATCGGCGAGCGCCGAGACTTCGTCGAGTTCGCTGGAGACGACGATCACCGGCACACCGGAGTCCCGAGTCGCGACGATCCGCTTGTGCACGAACTCGATCGAGCCGACGTCGATACCTCGTGTCGGCTGCGACGCGACGAACAGCCGGAGGTCTCGGCTCAGTTCGCGAGCGAGCACGACCTTCTGCTGATTACCGCCGGACAGCCGCCCGACGCGTGTGTCGATTCCCGGAGTTCGGACGTCGAACTCCTCGACCTTCTCGGCGGCGAACGTGTCCAGATACTCGCGTCGGATGGCGCCGCGACGAACGAACGGCTCCCCCGTCGACCTGTCCAGCATGAGGTTCTCCGCGATCGAGAACTCGCCGACGAGTCCGTAGACCGTGCGGTCCTCGGGCACGAAGCCGACACCTGCGCCGAGCACGTCGTGCACGGATGCGCCGACGAGAGAGCGACCGTCGAGCTCGATCTCGCCGCTGATCTGCTCGCGCGCTCCCAGGAGGGCCTCGACGAATTCGCTCTGCCCGTTGCCCTGTACACCGGCGACGGCGAGGATCTCACCTCGGTGGACCTCGAGGCTGACATCGTCGACGACCTTCTGACCGGCTCCGTCGAAGACCGTCAGATTTCTCACGACCAGCGCGGCATCCCCGGGCGTCGCCGGTTCCTTCGACACCGTGAGCTGCACATCGCGTCCGACCATGAGGGCAGCCAGTTCGGCGTTGGTTGCCGTCGGTTCCGCTTCGCCGACGACTTTGCCGAGCCGGATGACGGTGATGCGGTCCGCCACCTCACGCACTTCGCGAAGCTTGTGGGTGATGAACACGATGGCCGTGCCGGATTCAGCCAATTCACGCATGATGCGCATCAGGTCGTCGGTTTCCTGCGGCGTGAGCACAGCCGTCGGCTCGTCGAACACCAACACCTTGGCGTCACGGCTGAGCGCCTTGATGATCTCCACGCGCTGCTGAACGCCCACGGGGAGGTCGTCGATCCTGGCGTCCGGGTCGAGGTCGAAACCGAAGCGCGACGAAATCTCCCGCACCAGCTTCCGGGCGGCGGCGAGATCCAGTCTGCCTCCGGATTTGGTTGTCTCGTGCCCGAGGATGATGTTCTCGGCGACGGTGAAGACCGGAATCAGCATGAAGTGCTGGTGCACCATGCCGATTCCGGCGCTCATGGCCTCACCGGGGCCGGCGAAATTCTGCTCGACGCCGTCGAGCAGAATCTTGCCTTCCTCGGCGCGATACAGGCCGCTGAGAACGTTCATCAGCGTCGACTTGCCTGCCCCGTTCTCGCCGAGCAGGCACACGATCTCTCCCGGCTCGACGACGAGGTCGATGGAATCGTTCGCGACGAGCGAGCCGAACCTCTTCGTGATGCCCTGTAGTTCGAGTTTCACGTCACTTGGGCGAGGACGGGGACTCGACGGTGATCGAACCGTCGATGATGCCTGCCTTGATCGTGTCGAGTTCGCCCTGCAGTGCCGGGTCCACCTGGGACTCGAAGTCGTGGAACGGTGCGATGCCGACACCGTCGTTCTCGAGGGTGCCGACGTAGGGTGCGTTGTCGAACGATCCGTCACCCGAGGAGGCGACGATTTCGTCGACGCTGGTCTGCAGGCCCTTGGTGACCGACGTGAGGAGCAGGTCGCCGACGGACGGGTCGGATACGTAGACGTCCGCGTCGGCACCGATCAGAGCGACGGGACGCGAGGAATCACGGATTGCCTGTGCCGCGCTCTGGTAGATCGGTCCACCGACGGGGAAGATGACGTCCGCGTTCTGGTCGATGAGGCCTTGAGCGGTGTTCTTGGCGACGGCGTTGGCTTCGAAACCGCCGGTGAACGAGCCGTTCTGGGCCGGGACGTCCCAGCCGATGACGCGAACGTTGCCGTTCTTCTGCTCGTTGAAGTAGTTGACGCCGTCGGCGAATCCGTCCATGAAGATGGTGACGGTGGGCAGTTGTGAGCCACCGAAAGTACCGACGACACCGGTCTTGGAGAAGCTCGCAGCGGCGTAGCCGGCGAGGAATCCGCCCTGGGCCGCGTCGTAGGTCAGCGGTTTGACGTTCGGCAGGTCGATGCTGGAATCGTCGATGATGGCGAAGTCGATGTCGGTGTTCGCTTCGGCGGCGGCCTTGGTGGCGTCGGCGAGGTCGAATCCGACGGTCAGGATCAGCGAACATCCCTGGTCGATCAGGTTGTTCAGGTTGGGGTTGTAGTCCGTCGGCGACGCCGATTCGACGGTGATGGGCTCGACACCGAGCTCTTCGGAGGCGTTGGTCAACCCCTCGAAGCTGAGCTGGTTGAACGACTTGTCGTCGAAGCCACCTGCGTCGGACACCATGCAGGGCTTGAAGTCGCCTGCTGCTGTGCCACCGGAATCCGATCCACTGTCCTCGGGGGCGGAGCCACATCCAGCGACGAGTGCGACCGCCCCGAGCGACGCGACTCCCCCGAATACCAGTCTGCGGGTGTGTGAGCGGGGAACGACGGTCAAAACTTCCTCCAGTGTTCGGTGCAGCACGGTGGCGCTGCTGCGTGTTCGCGGGTCTCGTGAACACGCGATCGGTGTGTGGCTAGTTTGTCTGATTGCGGACGCTACTACTCGCTCGGGTTACCCGCATGATTTCGCGCCTTACGCCTCCGGGTCCCGGGGGTTCGGTTTCCGGCCGTCGACGCTGCTCCCGTCACGGTCTCTCGGGACGTCGGCTTCGTCGTCGCGCACCATGACGGCGGGGCCCGCAGCGACGATCGAAGGGTCCTCGGGCGTGCCGGGTCGGAAGACGTTGAAGAAGAGATTGAGTATCACCGCGACGATGCTCGCGGCGCTGATGCCGGAGTGGAACACAGTGACGAACCAGTCCGGGAACTCGTCCCAGAAGTCGCCCGCCACAACGGGAATCAGCCCGAAGGCAAGTGTCACCGCGACGATGACGAGATTGTTGTTGTTGTCGTAGTTCACCTTGCCGAGTGTGCGGATGCCACTGGCCGCGACGGTCCCGAACAGTGCGATGCCCGCCCCGCCGAGTACGGGAAGCGGAATCACACCGACGACCGCCGCGAGAATCGGCGAAAGACCCAGCAGCGCAAGCACTCCACCGCCCACGGCAACGACGAATCGACTTTTCACTCCGGACATCGCGACGAGCCCCACGTTCTGCGCGAACGCGGTGGCGGGGAACGAGTTGAAGACCGGAGCGATCGCCGAGGACAGCATGTCCGCGCGTAGACCGTCGCCGACGCGCCGGGTGTCGACGTCGGTGCCCACGACCTCACCGACGGCGAGGATGTCGGCCGTGGTCTCGACCATGATCACCAGAATCACGATGGTCATCGAGATGATGGCGCCCACGGCGAAGATGGGACTGCCGAATGCGAACGGTGTCGGCAGTGCCACGATGTCCGCATCGCCGACACCGTCGAAATCTGTTTTTCCGAAGACGAATGCGGCGATCGTGCCCACGAGAAGTCCCAGCAGAATCGACAGCCGCGACACCGTGGGGGTCTTCGTCAGGATCAGCACCACGAGCAGAGTGAACATCGCCAATCCGATGTTGCCGACGTCGAGGTACTCCGGATTCGGTGCGCCGCCGACCATTTCCTGCCCGGTGATCCACCGGGCCGCGACGGGCATCAGCGACAGTCCGATGACCGTGATGATCGATCCGGTGACGATGGGCGGAAAGAACTTCACCACTTTCGAGAAGAACGGTGCGACGGCGAGGCCGATCAGCGCGGCGACGATCACCGAGCCCAGCACGGTTCGCAGGCCGGTCTCGCCGTTCTCTGCCCCGACGATGATGGTCAGCATGGTGGAGACGGCGGCGAACGAAATACCCTGTACCAGTGGCAGTTGCGAACCGAAGAA
Source organism: Rhodococcus sp. 114MFTsu3.1 (assembly GCF_000383555.1). Lineage (NCBI taxonomy): Bacteria > Bacillati > Actinomycetota > Actinomycetes > Mycobacteriales > Nocardiaceae > Rhodococcus > Rhodococcus sp. 114MFTsu3.1. The sequence goes on from NZ_KB911555.1 coordinate 103,912, forward strand.
CGGCACGCCGACCGTCTGCAGCACCGTCGCGACACCGCTGACGAACAAAGCGCAGGAGATGAGCAGCGCCTGGTCGGTACCGGATAGCCCCGCCGCGCCGCCGACGATGATCGGCACTGCGATGACGCCGCCGAACATCGAGAGGATGTGTTGCATGCCGTACCCGAACATCTGAAGCACCGGCGGCGTGGCGTCCTCTGGCCTGGTCATGCACCGAAGCGTACGAACCCTCGGTTACGTCCGATCAGTTGTCGAGTTTCGACGGTGTAACCAGGTGTTCGAAGGCCTTCAAGTTCGCCAACGACTCGCCCCGGGACACACGCCAGGCCCACTCGCGTTTGATCGATTCGGCGAAGCCGAGTTCGAGCAGAACGTTGAAATCTCCGTCGGCGGCTTCGAGCACCTGGCCGAGTATTCGGTCGATTTCCTCCCCCGTCACCGCATGGGTGGACAACCGTCCGACGAGGTAGATGTCTCCTACCTTGTCCAGGGTGTAGTGCACTCCGTAGAGCCGTCGATTTCGGCGCAACAGGTATTTGTAGACGCCCTCGAAGTTCTCGTCCGGTTTACGGCAGACGAACGCCTCTATCCGTACGCCGTGGTGCCCGACGGTGAGGATCGTGGTCGTCTTCAGCTTCCGCTCGCCCGGCAGTTCGACGACGAACGCGTTGTCCCCCTTGCGTTGGTACTCGAGCTCGCGTTCGCTCAGTACCGAATCGATCAGCTCGATCAGCTCGCTCATGCCGTTGCCCCCGCCCTTCGTAGCTTCGACAGTCCGCGCACGCGCCGCGGCGAGAACTCGCTCGGGGCCTCGTGACGGTCGAAGTGGAACTGTGCTGCACGATAACTGTCCAGCAGGCCTTCCGCGGTGTGTTCCCACGAGAAGTTCGCAGCGTGGATCGGGGCCGCGGACGCCATGTGCGCCAGGCCATCTCGATCCGCGAGCATTGTGCCGAGGGCTCGCGCCCACTCCGTGGTCCGGTGCCCCTGCACGAGCACGCCCGTCTCCCCGGACCGCACGGCGACCCCGAGCCCGCCGACGTCCGCTGCGATCACCGGGGTTCCGCTGGCCTGAGCTTCGATCGCGACGAGTCCGAACGATTCGTTGTAGCTCGGCACCGCCACGACGTCGGCGGCACGGTAGACCTGGACGAGTTTCTCGGAGGGCTGCGGCGGCAGGAACGTCACTCGCGTCGAAATACCCAGTTCTGCAGCGAGTTCGATCAAGCTGTCGGGGCGGTCGAGGCCGCTGCCGGACGGCCCTCCGACCACGAGCACCCGCAGCGGAAGGCTCGGCCGAGCGGCCACCAGTTCCGCTGCGGCGCGCAACAACACGTCCGGGGCCTTGAGCGGTTGGATCCGGCCGACGAAGGCGACCACGGTTTCCGACGGATCGATACCGAATTCGGCTCGCGCAGCGGCTTTGTCACCGGGCCGGTACCGGCCGAGGTCGGCGCCGGGGGCGACGACGTCGATCGATCGAGGCGATGCGTGGTAGATCTCGATCAGCTGCTTCGCTTCCTCGCCGGTGTTGGCGATGAGCCTGTCCGCCTCGGCGACCACCTGTTGCTCGCCGATCTGCCGCGCGGCCGGTTCCGGGGAATCCCCCGCTGCCAACGACGCGTTCTTGACGGCGGCGAGTGTGTGGGCCGTGTGGACCAGCGGCACGCCCCAGCGATCACGGGCCAACCATCCGACCTGGCCGGACAACCAGTAGTGCGAATGGACCAGATCGTAGTAGCCGGCGTCGTGCCGGGCCTCTTCACGAAGGACTCCTGCCGCGAACGCGCACAGCTGCGTCGGGAGGTCCTGTTTGTCGAGCCCCTCGAACGGCCCTGCCACGATGTTGCGCACCAGAACGCCCGGCGCCGCTTCCTCGAGAGGCTTGTCCGCCGACGACGTCGCCCGGGTGAAGATCTCCACCTCGACGCCCCGTTTCGCCAGCTCCTTGGCGCTCTGGAGCACGTAGACGTTCATTCCGCCCGCATCCCCCATGCCCGGCTGCGCCAACGGCGAGGTATGCAACGACAACACTGCAACCCGATTCAACTGGCGACCACTCACCACACCAGTTTGCACTCTCCCGCGCCGGGTGGGTTCACAGACCCTGGACGAAGGCCGTCACCTCGGCCAGAAACCGGTCGGGATCGGCGACGAACGGGCCGTGGTCGACACCCTCCCAGAACGAGGCGGTTGCCGCCGGAATCAGCGACGCAGCATGCTCACCAGCGGAGACGTCGACGACGGTGTCCGCGGTGCCGTGGAGGACCAGCGCGGGCACGTCGAGGCCCGCGAGCAGGTCGTCGTGCGAGACAGCCCGATCGAACAGCGCTGCTCGGACGCGGGGCAACGTGGACAGCGTCGCCCCGAACAGGGCCTGAGCCTGCGCGCCTTTGCCCTCGATCGGCCCCTTCAGGGCTTCGCCCTCGATCGGTCCTGTCAGTGCATGACCGAAGCTGCCGAGCGCCTTGATGGCCACCCGCGGCTCCTCCGACATGGCGTCCGGGATCGCCGCGCGCATCGCGCTGCCGACTCGACCACCGGCTTCCCCCCTGCCGATGCTGGTGATCGCGCCGACGAGCACGATGCCCGCGACCGCCCCTGTCCCGTGTGCGGCCAGGTAGTCGCAGATGACCAGGCCGCCGTAGGACCAGCCGAGCAGAACCGCGTCCTGCTCGATTCCCTCGGCAGTCAGTACCGCGTGCACGTCTGCCGCCCAGTTGGCCGATTCGCCGTACCCCGTGTTCGGCGCGTCCGAGTAACCGTGGCCCCGCAGGTCGACCGCGATCACCCGGTACGACTCCGCCAGCGTCGTCAACACCCGGTCACCCCAGCACGCGGACGACTGCGCCCACCCGTGCAGCAGGACGAGCGGGCGGTGCGACTCGTCGCCGCTCACTCGATAGACGATGTTCGTGCCTGCCGTCGTGGTGTCGATTCGGCTCGTGGCGTGGCGTACCGATCCAGTCATGCCCCCATCATGCCCGGGTGCCCGACTGCCCGACTGCTCGGAGCGCGAGTTACGCGGCGGCCCGGCGCATCGACGCGAGCGGATCGGAGTAGACCGAGCTGAGGGACACCACGGCCGCAGCGAATTCCTGCACCTTGTTTCCGAAACCGGAGATTCGAATGTCCTTGCGCGGCAGCGTCGACGTCTGGCCGAATGCCTCGGCGACGTACGGAATACCCGCGGCGTACTCGGTGAACGCCTGTCCGCCGAGGACCACCCGATCGGGGTTGAACAGATCCCGCAGGAGTCCGACCGTCCGACCGAGCACCTTCGCACGTTCGACGAGGATCTGCTGCGCCGCCGCCGAGCCGTCGTGTGCGGCCTGGTACAGCGCGGCGACGCCCGATCCTGCCGGGAGAACCCCACGCTCGACGGCGATGGCCAGCACCGCGCGGTCGCTCACGGTCGCTTCGAGGCATCCGCGGTTTCCGCACTGGCACAGCACGTTCGATCCGGTGGGCAGGTGAGCGATCGACCCGGGTCCGGTGGAGGGCGTGTGCACCCGGCCGTCGATCGTCAACGCGATTCCCGCGGTCTCGCGTGCATAGAAGTACAGGCTGGTACCGGTCGTCGTCGTGTCCGCCCGCGCCGGCGTCAGGAGCAGTTCGGAGCCCGCCATCGCCTCGACGTGACCGGACACGGAGACGGGCAACCCCAGACCGCCACCGACGATGGCGCCGACCTGGGCGTTCTCCCAGCCGAGGCGGGGATGATCCACCGTGCCCGACGCACCGTCGACTCGACCGCCGAGGGCGACACCCACCCAGAGCGGAGTTCGACGGTGCCAGCGCGCCGCGAAAGCGCCTGCGCTGCGGGTGATCACGGACAACGCTTCGGAGGCGGGGCCGCCCGGCGTCGGGATCTCGACGGCGCCGAGGATGCGACCACGCAGGTCGCTGACGACGATGCCGGTGACGATGGCACCGATGTGGATTCCGATGGTGGCGAAGGGCTCGTGGTTGACCTCGAACGGCACGCGTGGGCGGCCGATCGCACCGGAGGCCGTCAGATCGGCGCGTTCGCGAAGCAACCCGACGCCGAGCAGGGCGGAGACCTGACGGTTGACCGTAGCGATACTCAATCCTGTTGCGCGAGCGGCAATATCGCGGGAAAGCGGACCGTCGGCGGAGGCTACGCGAAGCACCGATGCGGCGGGACTGTCGGCGATGCGCAGGTCGGGTGCAACGACCTGGACTCGGGCCCGTCCCGCTGAACGGGACAGAGAGGTGGGCCGTGACCCTCGAAGGTTCACGGAGGTGGAAGATACCGGCAAAGTTGCAAGTGACACTGTGGTTCGTCCTCGGCAGTAGACCCACTTGAATCGTGGGTGACACAGGTGCTGGAGAAGGAGAAAGTCGAGCGAGCGACGCCTGCAGAACGACCGATACGGCCGAGAATCGAGAAGCGATCCCGAGAAAGCTACAGGCCTAGAAGCTGCGACAACACAGTTCGCGAGGGAGCGGCAGCCGGGAACCCAGAGCAGCGGTCACGTACGTGACGCGCAGTGCGGGAGTGTGGCTGGCGGACATGAACGCAAAAGTAGCACTTCCCCGCCCGATCACCAATACAGGCAAGATTTCCGCTGCGTACCGGCCGCGCCCGACCGGAGTCTAGAATTTCTGCCATGACATTGTCAGAACAAATCCCGTCCGACGCCCGCATCGCCGTAGTCACCGGCGCAAGTTCCGGCATCGGTGAGGCAACCGCACGCCAACTCGCCGAGCAGGGCTACCACGTCGTCGTCGGTGCGCGTCGCGTCGATCGACTCGAGAAGCTGGCATCCGAAATCGGCGGGACTGCACTGCAACTCGACGTCACCGACGAAGATTCGGTGGCCGCGTTCACCGCGGTGATCCCCCGTGTTCACGTGTTGATCAACAACGCGGGAGGCGCGAAGGGACTGGCACCGGTCATCGATGCCGATCTCGACGACTGGCGCTGGATGTGGGAGACGAACGTCCTCGGCACCCTGCGTGTCACCAAGGCTCTGCTTCCGAAACTCATCGAGTCGGGCGACGGACTTGTGGTCACCATCACGTCGGTGGCCGCCTTCGAGGCGTACGACAACGGCTCGGGATACACCTCCGCCAAGCACGCACAGGCCGTCCTGCATCGCACGCTGCGCGGCGAGCTGCTCGGGCAGCCGGTTCGGCTCACGGAGATCGCGCCGGGAGCCGTGGAAACCGAATTCTCGCTCGTCCGTTTCGACGGAGACGAGGACAAGGCCGACGCCGTCTATCAGGGCATCACGCCGCTCGTCGCCAGGGACATCGCCGAGATCATCGGGTTCGTGGCATCACGTCCGTCGCACGTGAACCTCGATCAGATCATCATCAAGCCGCGTGACCAGGCCGGCCCCGGCCGCTTCAGTAGAAAATAGAACCCTTTGTGTGAGTGGAAATGTAGCGTCTTCTGGTCGCTCCGCAGGCTCCGCTCCTGTCCCAGGGCCTACATTTCCACTCACCTGAGATGCGCATCAGAGCGCAGACATCGACTCCCACGTCGGCCAGTCGATCGCCCAGTCGTAGAGGTCACCGTCGGCGGCCGACAGATCGATGGACGTACCCGTCACCTCGACCGGATCGCCGTACATCGCGGTCCCGAAATACTGCTCCGCGTCCGACGTCGACAGGTTGATACAGCCGTTCGTCACGTTGGACGCCCCCTGGACACCCGTCGTCTCCGGGTTGGCGTGGATGAACTCGCCGTTGTTGGAGATCCGCACGGCCCATCGTTCGCGCACGTTCTCGTAGAACGGCGGGTTCGACATCAGGAAGTCCTCGTGCTTCTCGGTCACCACGTGCACTCCGCTGCGCGTGACGTTGCGCGCTTCGTTGCCCTCGCCGTAGCTGACGGGGATGTCCATGATGGTCTGGCCGTCGCGCACGACCTGCATGCGGTGGCTCGTCGCCTCCGCCTTGACGATCTGGCTACGACCGATGGTGAAGTCGAGTGTCACGTCGTCGGCGCCGTACGCACCGCCGCCGTAGTCGACCCCGTACAGGTTCGCTTTCACCGACACCGTCGTGCCCGGAGCCCAGTAGTTGGTGGGGCGCCAGTGGACGCGTGAGCCGTTGTCGTCGGGGAACCACGCCCACGCGCCGGGCGTCGGCGGGTTGGTCGTCACCGTCAACGCCTTCTCGACGGCGGCCTTGTCCTCGATCGAGGAGTCGAACTGCAGGATGATCGGGGCCGCGATCCCCACCTCCTGGCCGTCACCGATGTTGGTGCTCACCGACGTGCGGCTGTCCGGCGTGACCGTCGTGAAGCTGCCCTCGACGGGTACGGACTTGCCGTCGCTTCCGACGGCGTTGCCCGCCCAGGTGTACGAGACGCCGTAGCCCAGCGGCTCCGTGACGGAGTACGACGCCTTGTCCGGCGCCAGCGCGCCTTGGACGACCTTGCCGTCGGGGTTGGTGAGGGTGACGTCGGCCAGGGTCCCGTTCTTCACGGCCACGGAGATCGGCGCGACGGGGCTGACGTCCTCGGCTCCGTCGGCGGGGTTCTGCGTCACTTGGGCGACGGGAGCCGCTTCGGTGGTCGGCTCGGACCCGCCGGAGGAGCCGTCGGTGCCACCGATGGTGCAGCCCGCGACGAGCGCCGCCAACGCCACGATTGCTGTGACCAGCCACAACAACCGCGTCCGTTTTGTCTGTTCTACCTGCTCATGCACGTATTCCAACGTACTCGCGGCTCATGGGCGAACCACTATCGAAAGCTCGGGTGCGCGGAGATTCACATCGAATCCTCGAGGAGATTCGGACAATCCGCGCACTTCAGAGCTTCGTCGACCTGAGTTCGTGTCCCTTGGACGTCAGGCAGCGGCCGGTATCGAGGTTCCAGTCCCAGCCGTGCAGGTTGCAGGTCAGCTTGTTGCCCTCGACGATGCCGAACTTCGACAGGTCCGCCTTCAGGTGCGGGCAGCGACGCTGGATCTCGTAGCCGTCCTTGACGATGGTGGCGGTGTCGTCGTGTGCTTCGGCGAACCACCCGTCGGCGTAGGCGATGCGCTCGTCGGTGAGGCACTTGAAGAACGTGTAGAGGAACTCGTTGTATCCCCCGACGCGTCGTGCCCGGAACCTGGTGGACAGGAAGATCGAGTTGACCCAGTCCGGTTCCTTGTCCCGCACGGCCGTCCGCACGAGCTGCGGCGAGATCGTGAAGCTGTACCGGAACCGCTCCTTGAGCAGGGGCTCACGCACGATGCGCTTGGGGAAATCGAGCACGACGGTTTCCGCGCCGAGCATCAGGGCCACCGGGTACCCGATGCCGTCGCATATCTGGTCGGTTTGAATCATGATGGGCTCGAACAGCTCTCGCAGTGGCTCGAGCAGTGGCTCGCCCTCGGCCGGTGCCCACGCTGCCTTCTCCGCGGCGATGACGCCTGCCTGTCGCTGTGCGAAATCCTCGATGTACTGGGCCTTGCCGGTGGTGAAGATGGCTTCGGCTTCTTCGGTGGGAATCGGGTGCTCGTGCGAAACGAGCTCGCTGCCCGAGAACGTCGACGTGGTGCCGGGGATCTGCAGCAGGCCCTTGTCGTGACCGTTGCGGCGCATCTGGTCCAGGAACACCATCTGGTCGGGGAAGATGTTCGACGGGTCCTCGTACACGTCGTTGAGGAAGCGGAGCTCGTCGTCGAGGAAACACGGCGGGCCTGCCGACGGAATCACCCACGTCGCGCCGATCTGCTCGATGTACTGGCGCGCACGATCCATCTGACGCTGACGCTTCTGCTCACCGAACGACTTCTTGGCGCGCTCGACCATGTCGTAGACCATCGGGTACCAGATCGCGCCCGAGTACTGCAGCATGTGCACGTCGACGTGCCCGAATTCCTCCGTCAACACGTCGAGGTCGACGGGCCGGGCGTCGTTCATGTTGAACGCGACGGTCTCTCCGTCGGAGACGACCAGGCCGGAGTCACCGATCGGGCCGTCGGCGGGTGCGCGCAGGGCGATGATCATGATGTCGAGATCGCCCTTGGGACCGGAAATGCGGTGCTTGACCGAGTCCGTCGTCTCGAAGAACTTGTGGAAGCCGAGCTTCTCCAGCTCGTGCTTGAGGTCCGGCACGGGGTAGTCCGGCAGCAGAACGGTGGTGTCCTTGTCCACGTGCTCGGCGAGGTTCTTGGGGTCGAAGTGGTCCTTGTGCAGGTGCGAGACGTACAGGTAGTCGCACTTGCCCAGCTCGTCCCAGTCCAACTGCGTGTTGTCCGGGAACGGGAACCAGGACGTGAAGTAGGCAGGGTTGACCCACGGGTCGCACAGGATGGTGCCTGCATCGGTCCGAATGTGGAACCCCGCGTGCCCGACGCTTGTGACCTGCAACGAACTACTCCTTAACTTGCTACGAAGAATCAATGGTAGGCGCTGCCACCGACTCGATGCTGCTACCGATTCAACTCAGCGAGCAGCCGACGAGATCGCACTCCGGCACCAAGGTGATGCCGAACTCGGCTTCCACTCCGTCACGAATGTGCGACGCCAACGCCATGACGTCCGACGTGCTCGCCCCGCCGCGATTGGTGATGGCCAGCACGTGCTTGGTGGACAACGACACTGTTCCGTTGCCGAACTCCGTGCCGTAGCCGTGCGCGAAGCCGGCGTTCTGGATCAACCAGGCGGCATGGATCTTGATGCCCGACGGGTCCGGATACTGAGGCGCCCTCGATGCGGACGCGGGGATCTCCGTCAGCACCGGATTCAGGAAGAACGAGCCGACGCTCCACGTGTCGTGATCTGCCGCGTCGAGCACCATGCCCTTCTGGCCACGCAGATCGAGTACGGCTTCTCTCACATCGAGAGCAGGGACCGTGTCACCGATGTCGACGCCGAGCCGGTCCGCGAGACCGGCGTAGCGGACAGGATCGGAGGACACGGACCGTCGCAACCCCATCGTCGTGTCGAGAATGACGTATCGCATCGAATGCTTGAACACCGACTGACGGTGCAATCCGAAACCACATCGGTCCGGCGACCAGACGGCGGTCTCGCCTGTCTCGCGGTCGTACACCGTCAGCGATTCCAGCACGTCGGACGTGACCGTGCCGTACGCACCGACGTTCTGCACCGGCGTCGCACCGGCCAATCCAGGAATGCCGGACAGGGTTTCGATCCCGGCAAGACCCTCGTCCAACGACGCGGCGACGACGGAGTCCCACCGCTCACCGGCAGCGACCCACATGGAATCACCGTCGACGCGCACTCCCGACGTCTCGACCTTGATCACCAGACCGTCGAAACCCTGGTCCCCGACGACGAGGTTGGATCCGCCACCGACCAACAGCACCGGGGTTCCCGACGCATCGGCGTCGCGCACGAGGGAGACGAGTTCGTCGGACGTCGTTGCGACGGCGAACTCGCGAGCCGGGCCACCGAGTCGCATGGTGGTGAGCTCGGAAATTGCGGTAGGCACGGGAGTCCAGGGTACCGGTCGACGCGGATGTCGGGAGCCACCGGTACCCTCCGCCTATGCCTCGCCCCATCGCGCACAGCGCGCCCGTTCCCGCACCCGTCGACAAGGTGCACGCCGCGCTCGTGTCCGAGAAGTACTGGAAGGACCGCATCGAGCAGATCGGCGGTCCGGGCGCACAGTTGGTGAGCGTCACCGCGATCAACGGAACCATCAGCGTCGTCATCACGCAGTCGGTTCCCGAGGAGGAACTCCCCGCCGCGGTCACCGCCTTCAAGAAGGGCCCGCTGATCATCGAGCGCACCGAGTCGTGGGGTCCTCTCGGCGGCGGTCGCGCCGAGGGCAAGTTCGGAGCCACCGTCGACGGCGCTCCGGCAACCATTTCCGGCACCACGCTCCTCGAAGGCGACGACACGTCGTCGACGATGTCGCTGTCCGGAACCACCGAGGTCAAGATCCCTCTCTTCGGGAGCAAGATCGAAGCGATGATCAGCGAGCAGGTACTGGGGCTCATCGACAACGAGCACGACTTCACGGGCAACTGGATCGCGGACAACCTCGGATAGGTACCCTCTCCGGTTATGGCGCGCCGAATGAACTACTCAGCCCGGTTCACCTACTCCACCGAGCAGGTGTACGCGGCATTGTCGAGCCGCGATCACTGGGACGCTCGCATCGAGGAGATGAAGAAGTACTCCCACAACGAGCTGAAGAGCTTCGAGGTCTCCGACGCAGGCATCGACGTCGTGATGCACCACATCATTCCCAGGACCGAACTGCCGGACATCGCGCAGACGGTCATGAAGAAGGACATGGTCATCACCCGCAACGTGCACTTCGACCCCTACTCGGACACCACCGAAGGCAAATACGACGCCTCCATCCCCGCCGGCCCCGGCAGCCTCAAGGGCGTCACCTCGCTGTTCTCCACCGACACGGGCTCGACGCTGCGGACCTCCTCCGAGGCCAAGGTGTTCCTTCCTTTCGTCGGCGGAAAACTGGAACAGCTCATGCTCGTCAACCTCCGAGACCTCTGGCGCGGCGAAGGCGAAGTCACCGCCGACTGGCTTGCCCAGAACAACTAGAGGCTCCACTCCTGGCCAACCGGGTCGTTCCGCAGGCTCCACTCCTGAAGGCACTGTTACCCGCGGCACCACCGGCATCAACCGCCTCCGCCGCAGTGATCGGTGGCTGATGCACGATCCACTGGTGCGCCGTGTGCTGACCGATGCACTCGATCCCTTGGTCGTCGATCTCGGGTACGGCGCACGGCCGGACACGACGCTCGAGCTGGCTCGTCGGCTCCGAACCGTTCGGCCGGACCTGCGGGTCACCGGCCTCGAGATCGATCCCGCACGAGTTGTCGAGTCGCAGGAGAACGTCACGTTCGCGCGCGGCGGCTTCGAGCTCGCCGGCCTCCGACCGAACCTGGTTCGCGCGTTCAACGTGCTGCGGCAGTACCCCGAGGACGCTGTTCCCGACGCCTGGGCCCGCATCCTGTCCGGGCTCGAACCCGGCGGGCTCCTGGTCGACGGGACGTGCGACGAACTCGGCCGTCGGTGCGCGTGGGTGCTCGTCGGGCAGCAGGGTCCGATCTCGTTGACCTTGGCGTGGGATCCGTTCACCGTCGCGACGCCGTCGGACATCGCGGAGCGTCTGCCGAAGGCGTTGATTCACCGCAATGTGCCGGGTGAACGCATTCATGCGGTGCTGCGCGCCGCGGACAGGGCGTGGTCGACGGCGGCGCCGCTGGCACCGTTCGGCCCGCGAGTGCGATGGCGGGCGGCCTTGAATCAGTTGGTCGCCGAGGGTCTTCCCACCACGGCGCCGCGGCGCAGGCTACGCGACAACATCCTCACCGTTCCCTGGGATGCTGTGGCGCCCGCCGAGACCTAGGTGCAGGACGAGAGGGCGAGCTCGACGCGTTCGGCCACTCGTTCCGGCCCGCCGACGGCTTCGTCGTACAGGGTTCCCGGGTCGACGCGGCCGATGGCGACGGCGTCGCCCACCACTTCGTCGAGGGTGATCTGGGAGATTCCTCCGGCGGCGAGGTCCAGGACAGTTCGGACCGGGGTGGTCATCCGGAACGTGCCGGTGGACTCGAAGTCCTTCGGAGACAGCTGCAGTCGGTGCACGGCGAGGCGCGTGTCGGTCAGACGCAGGTTGGTGTACGCGGAGACGTGCACGAACTGCGGGTGCAGGTGTCCGAATCCGTGTAGCTCGGCGGCACTTTGGTGAGAGATCACAGCATCACCACCGAACCACGCGCACCACATGGCGAACTGTTCGAGGTCGCTGTGCGGCCAGTCGGTCAGCCGGCACAGGTTTCGTTCCACTTTGGTCCAGTCGCCGACGGCGATGTTGGCGACCACTGCAGGGGCCTCGAAGCCCAGGGCCTCGGCCTGCTCGGTGGTGAAGTATCCGTCTTGGCGTGCTGCCAGACGACGCAGTTCGACGGTGCTCGGCCGTAACGTGCTCATGCGCCCCAGCGTACGACAATCTGTGTTGCACATCACAAAGAATCGGCACTACTCCCGTGTCGATCCATCTTTCCCGCGCTTGTATCTCTGTTTCACAGAGGACTTTCAGAATCATCGGGAAGACTGCGGCGAATGACACGAAGCAAAGCTCCCATGATCGCGGTGCTCGTCGTACTCGTTCTCGTCGCGGCGTTGCTCGGCGGGGAACTGTATTTCCGGCAGCAGATCAAGTCGTGCCTCGCCGGCCAACTGGAGTCCGAGATCGGCAGCCAGGTCGACGTCGGTCTCGGATGGAAGCCCATTCTGATCTCGCTCGTCGACAAGCAGGTTTCTTCGGTCACGCTCGATTCGAACGATGCCCGCTTCGGCCCCGCCGAGGGCATGACCGTCCACGCGGAGGTGGAGGACGTCGACCTCGCGCAGACCGCGGACAGCAACGGGACCATCGGCAGCTCCAGCGCCGACATCTCGTGGTCGACCGACGGAATCGCCCGCACCCTGCAGTCCCAGGGCATCGGTGCCCTCGTCTCCGGTGTGACGTCGGACGCCGCGGCGGGCACGCTGTCCTTCGCGGTGGGCGGCCTCGCGCAGTTGACCGTGAAGCCGACCGTCACCGGCGACCGCGTCGACGTCCAGACCGTCGACGCATCGATCCTCGGCCTCGGCATCCCGACCGACCTCGTCGACAGCATCGTCGGCGTCCTCTCCGACAGCCTCCAGCAGTACCCGCTGGACATGACGCCGACGTCGTTGACCGTCACCGACAGCGGCATCGCACTGAACCTGCAGGGCGGGCAGTACTCGATTCCCGCCGCCCAACCGGGTCAGACGGTCGAGGCTCCCGAAGGCTGCGGAATGCTCGCGTAGCGGAAACTGGCCCCTACACCCCTGCCATTCGGTCATTCCGCAGGCTCCACTCCTGCCAAGACGGCGCGAGTACCCGAGAGACCCAATCGGGTTGCGCCCGCGTCGATCATCGCCAGGGCGGCGTCCGTCGTACGGATGCCGCCGCTGGCCTTGACGCCGAGTCGTCCGCCGACGGTCTCCGCCATCAACCGCACTGCTTCGACGCTGGCGCCGCCTGCCGGATGGAAGCCGGTGGAGGTCTTGACGAAGTTGGCACCGGCTTTCTCCGCGACGCGGCAGGTTTCGACGATCGCGTCGTCGGACAGGGCTGCCGATTCGATGATCACCTTGAGCACAGCCGTCGGTCCGATGGCTTCGCGGACGGTCAGGATGTCCGACAGCACAGCGTTGTAGTCGCCGGCGACTGCGGCTCCGACGTCGATGACCATGTCGATTTCCTGCGCACCTTGATCGACGGCGAGCCGCGCTTCCGCTCCCTTGACGAGCGAATGATGTTTGCCCGACGGGAATCCCGCGACTGCGGCGACGACGAGTCCGTCGGCCCTGATCGGCAGCATCGAGGGTGACACGCAGACTGCGAGGACACCGAGTTCGAGGCCCTCGGCGATGAGTGCAGTCACGTCGTCGGACGTGGCTTCGGGCTTGAGCAGGGTGTGGTCGACCATTCGGGCGAGGGCTCCGCGTGAGAGAGACATGAGACCACCCAACCACAGCCCCCGAACGACATAAACTCATCGGTCATGAGCGTCGCAGGCACTTTCAATTCCACGAGTTCCGATTTCGACTCCGTCACCCCGCTCGTCTGGGGTCCGGCAGGCCAGTCGTTGGCGTTCGCGCTCGCATTGAGGGCCGGGGACGCGGTGCTCGACGTCTGCACGGGTACGGGCGCGTCGGCGCTCCCCGCAGCGCAGGCAGTGGGTCCGGACGGCATCGTCCACGCCATCGATCTCGCCGACGACCTCCTCGAGGTCGGGCGGGTGAAGGCCACGGCGGCCGCACTGCGCAACATCGACTTCGTGTGCGCCGACGCCACCGAGTGGGAGACACCGAGTTCCGTTCCGGACGGCTACGACGCGTTGTCCTGCTCCTACGGCATCTTCTTTCTTCCGGACATGGACATCTCGTTCGCGCGCCTGGTTCGCTTGGTTCGACCTGGCGGTCGTGTCGGCGTCACCGTGTGGCGCAAGGGCGCGGTGGAAGCGTTCGGTAACGCGTTCTTCGACGTCGTTGCCCGCTACGCGCCGGACGTCGCGCACAACGGTCCTCGGTCGAGGAGCAACTACGACACCAACCCCATCCGACGGGTGGAGACAGCGGACTCCCTGGCCGAGTGGCTGCAGTCGGAGGGATGCAGCGACGTACAGGTTCAGGAACTGTCCAATCACGTTCCCGCCACCGAGGAGTTCGTGTGGAACTTCGTGTTGGGCAGCGGCTTTCGTGGCGCCTTGAGCAACTTCGACGAGTCCACCACACTCGCGATCCGACGGGAGTTCGGCGAGCTGCTGACCGAGCGCGGTATCGATTTCGTCGACGCCACCACACTGGTCGCAACCGGCGTCAGGACCGCCTGAGAGAATCGACGCATGAGTTCCGCTGCTGTAGCCGACGACCGTCGCTACGTTCTGTCCCTCGGGTGCCCCGACACCACCGGCATCGTTGCCAGGATTTCCTCGTTCCTCGCGGACGTCGGCGGCTGGATCGTCGAAGCCGCGTATCACGCCGACCCGGACACGGGCTGGTTCTTCACCCGCCAGGCCGTCCGGGCGTCGTCGGTGAACATGAGCATCGAGGATCTACGCGCACGATTCCAGGAAGTCGCCGACGACATCGGCCCCGAAACGGAGTGGACGCTTCAGGATTCCGGCGAGCGCAAACGCGTCGTACTTCTCGTCAGCAAGGAAGCGCACTGCCTGCACGATCTGTTGGGCCGCGCGGCGGGCGGCGAGCTACCTGCCGAGATCTCGGCCGTGATCGGTAATCACAAGTCGCTGGAACCGGTGGCGACAGCGCACGGCATCACGTTCCATCATGTCGAGTTCGCGAAGGATCCGGCCGAACGAGGCCCGGCGTTCGATCGGGTTCGCGAGCTGGTCGACTCCTATGATCCCCACGCCGTCGTTCTCGCCCGGTTCATGCAGGTGTTGCCGGAGGATCTGTGCGAGCACTGGGCCGGCCGCGCGCTGAACATCCACCACAGCTTCCTGCCGTCGTTCGTCGGCGCACGCCCTTACCACCAGGCATTCGCCCGTGGCGTGAAGCTGATCGGAGCGACCTGCCATTACGTGACGGCCGAGCTCGACGCCGGCCCGATCATCGAACAGGACGTCATTCGCGTCGACCACTCCGACGAGGTCACCGACATGGTGCGCCAGGGCCGGGACATCGAGAAGCTCGTTCTCTCCCGTGGCCTCCGATGGCATCTGGAGGACCGTGTCCTGGTCCACGGCCGTAAGACAGTCGTCTTCAGCTAGTTGCCCGCGGGCTTCACAAGTTGCGCAGGCGCGCGACTTCGGCGTTGAACTCGTCGATGGCCTCGACCGAACTCATGTGGCCGATGCCGGGAATCTCGACGAGGGCGCTGAGGTGGTCGTGGGCGTCGAGCGCTTCGGCCAGTTTGCGGGCGTGCACGGGAGGCGTGAGCCGGTCCGCGGTTCCCACGAGCACGGTCGTCGGCACGTTGAGGTTCTTCAGCGCCTCGTGAATGTCGAGGTCGGTGAGTGCAGCGCCCCAGATTCCTCGGGTTCGGGGCGCACACTCGAGCACGATCTTCTCGCAGAACGCGACCTCGGCAGGCGTCGATCCCGGCGCCATCGACACGTACTTGATGGCGTGGCGGGTGACGGACGACGGTCGTAGCGGGACCGCTGATTTGAGGACCACCCGCCCGACGGGCACGGGTACCCGCGGGAATCGCTGAGGGAGCGGGATGACCGTGGTCTCACGTACCAGGCTGTCCGTGGCGGTCGAGGCGAGCAGGACTGCGCTCACCAGGCGGTCGACCTGTTCGGGGTACCGCCCCGCCCAGGCCATGATCGACATTCCGCCCATGCTGTGGCCGACGAGCACCGCCTTGTCCGATTCATCGACAGTGGCCGCGAGAACGTCCGCGAGGTCGTCGGCGAGTACGTCGGGGCCGAGCGGCCTGGTGCCGACGTCGCTGCGACCGTGGCCACGCTGGTCGTAGACGATGACCTTGTAGTTGTCCGCGAAGGCGTTGATCTGCGGTGTCCAGTAGTCCACCGAGCACGTCCAACCGTGGCTGAACACGATCGGCTGTGCGTCGGGGTCTCCGTAGATCCGCACGTGCAGTTGCGCGCCGTCGTCGGTGACGACGGGGACGGTCCGAGGAACGTGTGTCGGCTGGTGCAGCAGCTCGTCGGGTCGACTGTCCGCCGCGCGGACGAAACTGTTCGCGTGGCGATTTCTGCGGACGAGGGCACCGATGCCCGCAATCGCCGCGAGACCTCCGACTCCGAGAATCGTTGCCTCGACTGCCTTGCGTGTAACCACTTCAAGCCTCCCCTGTCTGCGACAGTGCCGCGCCTTCCGACGCAGTGTCGCCTTCCGCGCTGTACTGCGCGACCATCTCTTCCATGGTCAACGTGATTCGGTGTTCCATTGCTTCCCGGAACAGCGCTCCGACCACGCGATGCGTGAGCGGCCGGAGGTTGTCGATCAGCGTTGCCAGTTGCCCTACGGTCAGGGCATCGGTGTCGAACGGATCCTTGCCTTCGCCGACGAATTTGTCTGTGATCAACGACACAAACCTTGCGGCGACGTCATCGAGGTCCTTCTGCACCGCTTCGGTCTCGTCGAGGATGCGACCGACCGAGGTTCCCGCGTCGTGGAGCAGTGTCGCGGCGTCGAGCAGATCCGGCTGGTCGACGCGGTAGCCATCCGAGCTGCGGGCCAGTACGCCGAGGGCAACCCCCCGGTCGAGTTCGTCGTCGGTGATGCCTCGGGCGAACTTCCGGGTGATGTCCTCGCGGGTCACGCGGGTCGATTCCCGTTGCCTGCGGGCGGTGTCGTCGACGTCGTCGGCGGTCAGAACGTCCTCGATGCGGAGCCCGGACTGCGCTGCGATCAGCAGTTCGCTGATGGTTGCGAAGGTGTACCCGCGGTCGAGCATCCGGCTGATCAGCTCCAGCCGGGCGAGGTGAGACTCGCTGTACCAGCCGGTTCGTCCTTCTTTCCGCGGCGGCGGAAGCAGTCCACGGTCCTGGTAGACGCGGACGTTACGAACGCTCACCCCTGCGCGACGCGCCAGATCGTCGACCCGGTACTCCATCATCCCTAGAAGATAGGCCCACGCCCCGCGGGATCGGCGAGCGAGGATCTACCAGCGCGAGCCGCCGCGCTGGATGCTGTCGACCTTCGGTCGGACGTCGACCAGGTAGACGCAGACCGCGACGATGCCGATCAGGCCGATGAAGTTGATTCCGAACGCAAAGATGACGAGCAACGCCACGACGAGGATTCCCAGCCAGACGGGCTTGGTCAACTTGTCCACCGCGGTGAAAGCGTCGGGCCGCTGCCTGACTGCGTGGAACACCGCGTAGGCGGCGCCGGCCAGCGCGATGAAGCGCAGGACGAGAAGGATCAGTCCGGTGAGGCTGTCTACGGCTGGCACAAGGCCCATACTAACCACTCGAACTGGGCAATTCGACCCCTGCACCGCTCGGTGCAGGGGTCGACAGCCGTTCGGACGCTCAGCTGGTGGTCTTCTTGGCCGGAGCCTTCTTGGCCGGTGCCTTCTTCGCTGCGGTTGCCGGCGTCGCCTTCTTGGCGGGCGCAGCCTTCTTGATCGGAGCGTTGGCGGTGCCGCGGGTCTTGGACTCGACCTTGCCTGCCACGCCGCTCACCTTCTGCGATGCGTCGGTTGCGGCTTCCTTGGCGCCTTCGCCCGCCTCGTCGATGCCCTCGGCCAGTTCCTCGGCCGAATCGGAGATGTCGTCGGCGGTGTCGCGGACCTTGTCCGACGCGATGCCTGCGAGTGCGGCAGCGCGCTCACCGACTGCACGGGTCTGCGAGGCGACGGTGCCGAGAGCCTGCTCGGTCAGGTCGACGACGTCGTTGGCGGCGGAGTTGGCACGCTCGAGTCCTTCTTCGACGGCGGGGGTGCGGCGAATCCGCTCGACGGTCTCTTCGCCGCGCTCGGCGAGCGAGGTGTAGAGATCGGACGCGACCTTCAGGTACGCCTCGGCGACCTTGCGCAGTTCTTCCGGGGTGAAGCGCTCACGCAGATCCGCGATCTCGTCGGGGAGTTCGGCGGGAAGGTTCGCCAAGCGCTCGCGAAGGGACTCGACTCCTTCGGTGACGTCCTCGGACAGGTCGGCGATCCGTGCCCGTGCCGTGTCGACGCGATCGGTGACCTCGCTACCGCGCGTCTCGGCGCGACTGCGTACCTGCGAAACGACGTCGGCGACGGCCTGAACGACGGCATCGCCTGCGCCGACTGCGGCGTAGAGGGGGGTTTTGACGTTGTCGAAGTTCCTGGGATCAGTCATGGGAAGACTCCTGTAAGGGTGATTCGGTGTCGGTTGTCGGATCTGGTCCGGCTGCGTTCTTCTGGTCGTTCTCTCGGCGGAACGAGTCGTAGATCTCGATCAGCACGTGCTTCTGCCGTTCGGTGATCTCCGTGTCGCCGAGCAACGCGTCCCGGACTGGACCGTGTGGTCGTTCTTCCAAGAACCCGGCCCGTACGTACAAAGCTTCCGATGACACACGTAGACCCTTGGCGATCTGCGTGAGCACCTCGGCGGAGGGCTTGCGCAATCCGCGCTCGATCTGGCTGAGATACGGATTGCTCACCCCCGCCCTCGACGCGAGTTGCCGCATGGATACCTGGGCTGCCTCGCGCTGGCTACGGATGTAACTACCGATGTCCGACGCCGCGGTTGTGACGACGCTTGCGACGAGGTCGCTCGCTTCGGCCACGACGTCCGTCGCCTCGGACACCTTCGCGACTATCCCCTGGTTGTCGATCTGACTGTCGATCGGATCTTCACTGCTGGGGGTCATGGTCACCACTCGTTTCGTGTGTCTCGAACTTGTGGTCTTCGGTGTACTCGTCCGAGGCTACCCAAGGGTGCTAACTATTGCAAGCACTCTGCTAGCAGTAGTTGCCATCAGCCGAACAGCAGGTGCGACAACGTGTAGATCACCAGTCCGGCGAAGGAACCGACGACGGTGCCGTTGATACGAATGAACTGCAGATCGCGACCGACCTGTAGTTCGATCTTGCGGCTCGCCTCGTCGGCGTCCCATCGTGCGACGGTGTCGGTGATGATCGTCGTGATCTCGTCCGCGTAGTTGGACGCCACGTAGCGGGCCCCGCCGAGCAGCCATCCGTCGACCTTGGCGCGCAGTTCCTCGTCGTCGCGGATTCTCGCGCCCCAGCTCGCGACGTTCTCGCTGACCTTGCGTCGCAGGGTGCTGGACGGGTCGTCCACGGATTCGGTGATGAGCCGCTTGGCCACCTTCCACGTTGCCGCGGCGAGCCCGGTGATCTCCTCACGGCCCATGATCTGCGCTTTGAGCGACTCCGCCTTCTCGATGGTCGCGGGGTCGTTCTGCAGATCGTGGGCGTAGTCGACGAGGAACTTGTTGGCGGCCAGGCGCAGTTCGTGCTGCGGGTTGGACCGAACCTTCCAGGTGAACTCGACGAGTTCCTTGTAGATCTTCTCGCCGAGCAGGGCGTCGACGAACTTCGGCGACCACGTCGGTGAGTCACGGGACACGACGCGCTCGATGGTCTCCTCACTGCCGAGGGCCCACTGGTGTGCGCGCTCGGCCAGCATGTCGATGAGCGGTAGCTGCCGGTTCTCCTTGATCAGCTCGTCGAGCACGCGTCCGATGGGCGGCCCCCACTGTGGATCGCCGAGACGTTTGACGATGGTGCTGTCGATGATCTGGGTGATGTCCTCGTCCTTCAGGACTTCGACGGCGCCGTGCAGAATCGTCGCGGATTCCGCGGCGACACGTTCGGCGTTCTGCGGCTCGGCGAGCCACGTTCCGAGCCGCAGCGGGATCTGCGCGGACCGTACTTTCTCCGACACGACGTCGGGCGCGAGGAAGTTGCTCCCCACGAAGGATCCGAGCGAGGATCCGAGCTGATCCTTCTTCTTCCTGATGATCGCGGTGTGCGGAATCGGAATGCCGAGCGGATGCTTGAACAACGCGGTCACCGCGAACCAGTCGGCGAGCGCACCCACCATGCCCGCCTCGGACGCCGCCCTGACGTACCCGACCCACTCCCCCGCACCGCGGGATTCCTGCCAACGGCAGATCAGGTAGACCACCGTCGCGAACGCAAGGAATCCGGTCGCGACGACCTTCATCTTGCGCAGATCACGACGCTTGGTCGCGTCGTCCATCTTCATCAGTTCCACAGCGCCATTGTGCCCGCGCACGGGCGTTGCAAACGTGAGCCGCACCATGGACGACCTCTCCCAGCACGGACGCCTAAGCTGATCTGCATACGAAGGCGATGGGATACGGCGGGCACACGTGGCGAGAAATGCAACATCAGCGAACAACGACGACACCGAAGCAGCAGCCAAGGACGCAGGAGCCGGTAAGACGGAGGCCACCAAGACGGAGAAGCCGGACGGACGCAAGCGTCGCTGGCGCGACCACAAGATCGCGCGTCGGGAAGAGTTGGTCGACGGCACTCTCGCGGCGATCCGCCTGCGCGGGCGCGAGATCGGGATGGACGAGATCGCGTCGGAGATCGGTATCTCGAAGACCGTGCTGTACCGGTACTTCACCGACAAGGCGGACCTGACCAACGCGACGATGACGCGGTACGTCGAGACGACGCTCGCGCCGCGGATCTATTTCGCGATCTCGGAGGAACTGGACGAGTACCACCTCACCCGGGCGGTCATCGCGGCGTACGTGGAGACGGTTGCCACCGATCCCGAGGTCTACCTGTACGTGATGGCGAACAACGCGGGCAGCAACCGGGACGTCGTCGCGGAGTCGGAGCGCATGATCGCCGAACTGTTGGCGACGGTTCTCGGCGAGCGTCTACGCCAGCGCGAAATGGATTCCGGCGGTTCGGTGCCGTTCGCGTTCGCGATCGTCGGGGCCGTGCAACTCGCCACCCACTGGTGGATCTCGAACAAGTCGATGTCGATGGAGGACCTCATCGACTACCTCAGCATGATGACGTGGGGCGGAATTCACGGCGTCGCGATGGCCGACGGTTCCCCGGCGAAATTCAACGCGCAGCCGCATCCGCTCGTCACCCCGAAGGACGAGGAGGACCAGCGCTCGGTTTGAAACGCCGATTCGCCGGTCACCCTGGCACCATGAGCCCTTCGTTGACAGGACGCACGGTGGCCATTCTCGCTACCGACGGCGTCGAAGAAGTAGAACTGGTCCAACCTCGTGATGCGGTCCGATCCGCCGGTGGCACAACGACATTGATTTCGCTGACTCACGGGGACATTCAAGCGATGACCGGTGACGTCGACGCCTCCAACACGTTCGAGGTCGACGCTGTCGTCGCGGATGTGTCTCCCGAGGATTTCGACGCGTTGATCCTCCCCGGCGGGACCACCAACCCGGACAAGTTGAGAACCGATTCCGACGCAGTGGAATTCGTCCGCCGATTCGTGTCCTCGGGCAAGCCCGTCGCCGTCATCTGCCACGGTCCGTGGACCCTCGCGGAGGCCGACGTTCTCCAGGGCCGCACCTTGACGTCGTTCCCGAGTATCCGCACCGATCTGCGCAATGCGGGTGCGACCGTCGTCGACGAGGAAGTGGTGGTCGACGGAAATCTGATCTCGAGCCGTAACCCGGACGACCTCCCCGCCTTCTGCGCTGCACTGGTGGAACAGTTCTCGAAATCGGACACCGTAGGTTAGCGTTGCCTATGCGCACATCCCGCCTTGCTCTACTCGCCCCCGCGATCGCCGCGGTCGCGGCCCTCACGATGACCGCCTGCAGCAGCTCCGACTCGTCGGACACGGACGCCGAGGGTGCCACCGTCTCGACCATCTTCGGCGACGTCACCGTTCCCGAGAACCCGCAACGCGTGGTGGCCCTCGGTTGGTCCGACGCCGAGACCGCACTCGCGCTCGGAGTGCAGCCGGTGGGAGCCAGTGACTGGCTTGCAGTCGGCGGAGACGGACTCGGCCCGTGGGTGGAGGAGTCCTACGACACGCCACCTACCGTCCTCGGCACGTACGAGGTGGACATCGAGTCCGTGGCCGCGCTCGACCCGGACCTCATCCTGTGGACCCGCAGCACCAACGACCAAGCCACATACGACCAGTTGTCCGAACTCGCGCCGACGGTCGGGGCACCCGCCGGCACCGAGATCGCGTACGGCACCACGTGGGACGGTCAGACCGAACTGGTCGCCGAGGCACTCGGCAAGGAAGCCGAAGGCCGGACGCTCATCGACGAGACCAACGCCGCGTTCGACGCCGCAACAGCGGCCAACCCCGAGTTCGACGGCAAGAACGTCGTCGTCGGCACGCTGTACAGCGGGCAGTTGGGTGCCTACGTCGACGGCGATACTCGCGTCGAGTTCATGAAGCGGCTCGGCTTCGTCAACAAGCCGGAAATTCAGGCCCAGGCGTCGGACGGGAAGTTCGCCATCGACCTGTCCGCCGAGAACGCAGCCCAGCTCGACGCGGACCTGACCGTGATGTTCCCCATCGGCGAGACCGCCGACGCCATCGCGAACGACCCGTCGATCCAGGGTCTCCCGGTCGCCCGCGACGGGCGTCTGGTGGTTCTCGGTGACCTCGACCTCAGCAACGCCTTCTCGGCCGCCTCGGTTGCAGGTACCCGATACGCCCTCGAGAACGCTGTTCCGCTGTTCGCTGCTCCGCTGAAGGGCTGACGAACGACACTCCCGCGGCCTCGCCCCTCGACAGAAGGGCGGGGCCGCTCGTCGTTGCCCACCGAGAACGCTTTGGTTCCGCACTGCCGACCGTGGTTGGATCGACGCGTGTTCGGTTCTCGCGCTCCCCGGTTCCTGCCGGCGAAACCGACAGTGGGTCCGAAGGCCAGCGCGGCTGCGCTCGCCGTATGTGCAACCCTTGCGGCGGCGTGCAGCACCACCTCCGCCCAGCCGCACGCACCCTCACCCGCACACTCGGCCGCCCAGCCGCCCGCTTATTCGACGAGCATCCCCACCGCCACGGCCGAGACCGTCGCCGCGCGCGGAACCGTCGTGTCGAGTTCCACCACGACGCCGTTCGATCCAGCTCTGTTCCCGGCCGGCACCACCGCGGCGACTGTCGTGTACAACTCCGTGTCCGGCGTGGACGGCAGCCCGACCCAGGTGAGCGGCGCAGTGTTCGTCCCCGACGGCCCCGCCCCCGTCGGCGGGCGACCCGTCGTGGCGTACGCGCACGGAACCGTCGGCATCTCCCCCGGGTGCGCCCCGTCCGAGAAGCGAGACCTCGCCGGCGACGCCGACGTGGTGTCACGCTTCCTCGAACGCGGATACGCCGTCGCATACACGGACTACCAGGGCTTGAGCAGCACCGTCGACTCGCCGCCACACCCGTATCTGGAACCTCGGACCGCAGCCTTCGACGTCATCGACTCCGTCCGCGCCGCCCGCAACCTCGACCCGCGCCTGTCGACACGATGGGTCGCCGTCGGCTGGTCCCAGGGTGGTCAAGCAGCGTGGGCTGCAAACGAATTCGACGACGTGTACGGGGACGGACTCGACCTGCGCGGCGCCGCAGTCCTGTCTCCAGCACTGGACATCTCGCCCGGAATCATCGAAGCCCAGAGCTCGGGAACATCAGGCGAAGCAGATGGCCAGCGGGCGGTGTACCCACTGATCGTCGAAGGCGCCGCCCGGGTCGACCCGTCCATCGACCCCGCCGACCACCTGCACGGTGCCCTCACCGGCAACCTCGACCAACTCGTCGGATGCAACACCGCGAGCAGCGAAGCACAAGCCGCCGCAGCCGCCGACGTCCAGCCAGGTGACACCACCGCATCGACTCCGGCAGCCGCCGAACAACTGACTCGCCGCATGCAGGAGTACTCGCTGCCACGCGCAGCATCACCCGCACCGATCCTCGCCGTCTACGGCTCCGAGGACACCGTGGTGAAACCCGCCTGGACCGAATCCGCGCTCGGGCGAGCCTGCAGCCTCGGCGACACCCTGCTGGCCGTCCGCCTCGAAGGCCAAGGTCACGACGTCGACCCCGGCACCCTCGTCGAAACCTGGGTCGACGACCGCTTCACCGGCGGCCCCGCGCCCAGCAACTGCTGAGCCGTCACATACTCCCGTGCGGGCTTGTCACATTCTTGCCGGAGGGCTTGTCACATTCTCCCGGGCGGGCTTGTCACATTCTTCCCGGAGGGCTTGTCACATTCTTCCCGGAGGGAAGCCACCTTCGGCGACGGGGCCCCAGGATTCGATCGTGATGCGTATCAACGACTTTCCCTGCTTCACCATTGCCTCGCGGTACTCGTCCCAATCGGAATGCTCCCCGGCGATGCTGCGAAAGTACTCGACGAGCGGTTCGACGGCGTCCGGCACGTCGAGGATTTCAGCGGTTCCGTCGATCTGGACGTAGGCGTCGTTCCATTCGTCGGAATGAACGCAGACGGTGACGGCGGAGTTCCGCCGGATGTTGGCCACCTTGGCGCGTTCGGGGTACGACGCGATGACGATGCGGCCCTCGGAGTCGACGCCGGATGTCACCGGCGAAACCTGCAGGCCACCATCACGTTTGTGCGTGATGAGCGTGGAATGATGACGTGGGCGGACGAAGTCGAGCAGTTGTTCACGTGCGACGGATTCGGCAGTTGCCAGTTTCGGAGCCATGCCTCCAGGTTAGCCGCGCCGCGCGACGCCATCTCGGTTCTCGGCGGGTGGGGTCCCCGCTGCTACTAGGGTCCAATCATGGCAAAGCATTCGAAGAAGAGCGGCAACCTGTGGTCGACACCTGCGGCCGACATCCTCCGTGCGACCGACGAGACATCCGTCGCGGACCTGGACTGCTCACTGACTCCGGGTTTCGAGGGCAGCAAGACCGACGGGCAGGCGCTGCTCGCAGAGCGCGGCGAGGTGCTGTCGGCGTTGCAGGAGAAGCTGTACGCCAACGGCCGGACCGGTGACCTGCGCTCGATCCTGCTGGTACTTCAGGGCATGGACACCGCAGGTAAAGGCGGCATGGTGCGACATGTCATCGGAATGGTCGACCCGCAGGGCGTCGACCTGGCGTCGTTCGGAGTTCCGACGCAGGAGGAGAAGCAGCATCACTACCTGTGGCGCATCCGAAACGCCCTGCCGCGCGGTGGACGGATCGGTGTCTTCGACCGCTCGCACTACGAGGATGTGCTGGTCGTCGCCGTCCACGACCTTGTTCCGCGTCAGGTCTGGGAACCGCGGTTCGACGAGATCAACGCGTTCGAGAAGGAGTTGGTCGACGGCGGCACGCACATCGTGAAGGTTGCGTTGTTCGTTTCTCCGGAGGAGCAGCGAACCAGGTTGCAGGAGAGGTTGGATCGGCCGGACAAGCACTGGAAGTACAACCCGGGCGACGTCACCGAGCGCGGCTTTCTGCCGCAGTACCGCACCGCGTATCAGCGGGTCATCGACAGGACCAACACGGACTACGCGCCGTGGCACGTCATTCAGGCCGATCGGAAGTGGTACGCACGCTTGGCGGTGACCGAGCTGCTGATCGATGCACTGCAGAAGCTCGACCTCGAGTGGCCCGAAGCCGATTTCGACGTCGAGGTGGAGAAGCAGCGTCTCGCGGACAGCTAGCGACGGACCTCTCCGACGAGGTCAGGCGTCCGACCAGGTCAGGAGTCGGGGTGCCCTGTGCCGCCGACGAGACCCATCGCCGACGCCATTGCGACGACGCACACGCAACCGGCGATGACGGCGACGGTGCCGAGACCGTTGAAGGCCGACAGTGCGAACAGGACGAGCGCGAGCACACCGACGGTGACCAGTGCATACCGCGCGGCGCCGGGGTGGGCGCCGACCAGTGCGTGGCCGGCTGAGCTGTGCCCGGCTGCGGCCATCTTGCCGTGACGGCTGGAGGAAGTCTTCATGAAAGTGTCCTTTCCTTGCGGAGAACATCTTCCGACCCGACTTCGACGTTACGCCTGTGGGCGGCAGGTAGCGCCCGTCGCTACCCGCCGCCCACAGGAGTGGATCAGAAGGTGTTGGCGTCGATGACGAAGCGGTATCGAACGTCGCTCTTCAGGACGCGCTCGTAGGCTTCGTTGATCTTGTCGGCCGGGATGGTCTCGATTTCGGCACCGATGTGGTGTTCGGCGCAGAAGTCGAGCATTTCCTGGGTCTGCGCGATGCCACCGACCATCGAGCCTGCGAGGCTGCGACGGTTCGCAGCGAGCGTGAATCCGCGAACCTTGATGGGCTCCGACGGCAGTCCGAGGATGACGAGCGAGCCGTTGATCGCGAGCAGCGACATGTGCTTGTCCATGTCGATCTCGGCGGAGACGGTGTTGATGATCAGGTCGAACTCGCCGCGCAGCTTCTTGAACGTCTCCTTGTCGGAGGTCGCGTAGTAGTGGTCGGCTCCGAGGCGCTTGCCGTCCTCTTCCTTGCTCAGGGTCTGGCTCAGCACGGTGACCTCGGCTCCGAGGGCGTGGGCGATCTTGACGCCGACGTGACCGAGTCCGCCCATTCCGATGATGGCGACCTTCTTGCCCGGGCCTGCACCCCAGTGCTTGAGCGGCGAGTACAGCGTGATGCCCGCACACAGCAGCGGTGCGGCGACATCGAGTTCGATGCCCTCGGGGATGGACAGCACGAAGCCCTCGGTCACGACGATGTGCGTCGAGTAACCGCCCTGGGTGATCGACCCGTCGGCCTGCTTGGAGTTGTAGGTCTGGGTGACGCCCTTGAAGCAGTACTGCTCCTCGCCTGCCAGGCAGGCGTCGCACTCGCCGCACGAGTCGACGAAACAGCCGACGCCGACGCGGTCGCCGACCTTGTGCTTGGTGACGCCGGAGCCGACCTCGGCAACGATGCCTGCGATTTCGTGTCCCGGGACGACCGGGTAGGTGGTGCCGCCCCACTCGTTGCGGGCGGTGTGGATGTCGGAGTGGCAGATGCCGGCGAACTTGACCTCGATGAGGACGTCCTTGGGCCCTAGCTCGCGGCGGTCGATCGTCACCTTCTCGAGGGGTGCGTCGGGGGCTGTCGCTGTGTACGCGGTAGCTGAAGTCATAACTACATTGCTACCTACGCATCGGTAGCTTGGCAAACAGCCTTGGCGCGTTCGAGCAGGTGAAGGCGCCGCGAGCAGGGAATTCCCGATCGGCGGGAGGCGTTCGCTACATTCTCGGCGTCAGCTGTTGCGAGCGATGTTGTATCCGAGCCAGCCGACGTAGGCACCGAGGCCGAGCAGGCCGATCTTGCGTGTCTTCGGGTACGCGATGGCGGCTCCGACGACCAGTTCGGTTGCACCGTTGCGCGTGATCCAGTCGCGGGTGTCCTTCGGGAACGGCAGTTTGGTGATGGGCTCGAATGCCTCGGGAACCACGAAGTGCGCTGCGCCCGTCGCGGCCAGTCCGATACCGAACGCCTTCGGCAACACTCCACCGGACTTTTTCGACTTGCTCATCGCTCTCCCCTGCCGTCGTCTGGCGCGCCGTGTGCGCACCACCAAGTTACTGCGGTCGGGAGTGGAAATGTATCCCGACACCTACATTTTCACTCACGAAGGCTCTTTCACTACCCGGCCGTTCTCGTACCGATAGAACCCTGCGCCTGTGCGTTTGCCGGTCGAACCCGATTCGACCATCCGAAGAAGCAACGGCGGGGCGGCGAAGAGTGGTTCGCCGAACTCGGCGTACATGGAATCGGCGATGGACTTGACCGTGTCGAGTCCGATCAGATCCGCGAGCGCAAGCGGCCCCATCGGATGCGCGAGACCGAGCACCGTCGCCTTGTCGATGTCTTCCTTGGAGGCAAATCCGGACTCGACCATCCGAACCGCGGAGAGCAGGTAAGGAATGAGAAGTGCATTGACCACGAACCCGGATCTGTCCGCCGAGCGGACGACCTGCTTGCCGAGTACGTCGCCGGCGAACTTCTCGGCGCGTTCGGCCACTGCGTCACTGGTTTTCACGGTGGTGACCAGCTCGACGAGAGGCAGAACCGGCACCGGATTGAAGAAGTGCAGCCCGACGACTCGGTCGGGCGAGGCCGTCGCGACACCGAGTTTCATGATCGGGATCGACGACGTGTTCGACGCGAGGACCGCGCCGGGGTCCGTCACCACTGCGTCCAGACGGGCGAAGATGTCGGACTTGATGTCCTCGTCCTCGGTGACGGCTTCCACGACGAGCTCTCGATCCGCGAAGTCGTCGAGATCGGTCGTGAAGCGTAGTGCGCACGCTGCCTGTTCGCGTTCGCGTTCGGTGATCTTGCCGCTGCTGACGCCACGGTCCAACGATCGCAGGACGCGCGTGCGTCCTGCGGTCGTCAGCTCGCGAGTGTGCTCGTAGACCAGAACGTCGAGGTGTGCCCGGGCGCAGACTTCTGCAATCCCGGCCCCCATCTGGCCGGCGCCGACAATCCCCACCCTCTCGACCGGCACGGCGGACTCCTTCGATGCGTACACGACAACAGCTGTAAGCGAGGTGGGGTAACTCCGGCCGGGTACCCCTAGAACCCGGGCGATACAGATCAGGCGGCCCGCAGCGAAACGCTGGGGCCGCCTGACTGATGTGCTGTGTATCCGGGGAGGCGGGCTAGCTCAGTGGAACTGGCCCTCTTCGGTGGATCCCTTCAGCGCTGCGGTCGAGGTGTTGGGGTCGACCGTGGTGGCGATGGAGTCGAAGTAGCCTGCGCCGACCTCACGCTGGTGCTTGATGGCGGTGAAGCCACGCTCTGCTGCAGCCTTGAACTCGCGCTCCTGCAGGTCGACGAACGCGGTCATGCCTTCGCGGGCGTAGCCGTGTGCCAGGTCGAACATGCCGTAGTTGAGCGAGTGGAAGCCCGCGAGGGTGATGAACTGGAACTTGAAGCCCATTGCTCCGAGCTCACGCTGGAACTTCGCGATGGTCGCGTCGTCCAGGTGCTGCTTCCAGTTGAAGGACGGCGAGCAGTTGTACGCCAGGAGCTGGTCCGGGAACTCGGAGCGAACCGACTCGGCGAAGTGCTTGGCGACCTCGAGGTCCGGCACGCCGGTCTCCATCCAGATGAGGTCTGCGTACGGCGCGTATGCCTTGGCGCGCGCGATGCAGGGCTCGACACCGTTCTTGATGCCGTAGAAGCCTTCTGCCGTGCGGGTGCCGTCGAGGAACGGCTGATCGCGCTCGTCCACGTCGGACGTCAGAAGCGTTGCGGCCTCGGCGTCGGTGCGGGCGATGACGACGGTCGGAACGTCCGCGACGTCGGCGGCGAGGCGAGCCGAGGTCAGGGTGCGGATGTGCTGCTGGGTGGGGATGAGCACCTTGCCACCGAGGTGGCCGCACTTCTTCTCCGAGGCGAGCTGGTCTTCCCAGTGCGATCCGGCGACGCCGGCCGCGATCATGGCCTTCTGCAGCTCGTAGACGTTGAGGGCACCACCGAAGCCGGCTTCGCCGTCGGCGACGATCGGAGCGAGCCAGTTGTCGACGGTGGTGTCACCCTCGACGCGGGCGATCTCGTCGGCGCGCAGCAGTGCGTTGTTGATGCGACGAACGACCTGCGGCACCGAGTTGGCCGGGTACAGGCTCTGGTCGGGGTAGGTGTGTCCGGACAGGTTGGCGTCGCCTGCGACCTGCCAGCCGGAGAGGTAGATGGCCTTGAGGCCTGCGCGGACCTGCTGAACGGCCTGGTTACCGGTCAGTGCGCCGAGCGAGTTGATGTAGTCCTCGTTGTTGACGAGGTCCCAAAGAATTTCGGAGCCGCGGCGAGCAAGGGTTGCTTCCTCGACGACGGAGCCTTGCAGCTTGGAAACCTGCTCGGCGGTGTAGTTGCGCGTCACGCCCTTCCAGCGAGGGTTGGTGTCCCAATCCTTCTGGATTTCTTCTGTAGTTTTCGGGGTGCCGGTGGTCGACATCTCAGCTCCAGTCTCTATCGGATGTGCGATACGGCCGACTCGGTGCTCGAATTCTTCACATCGTTGCCAGGCCGTGCGGGTGTTCTTCCAAAGAGTGGCACACCCAAAAAGGGCCGTCCACCTGTTACAAGTGCCAATCTTGGTTAGGTTTCAATCAAGCCTTGCTAACTTTGCGAAGATCGCCGTCGGATCACACCCGCCCGATCGGACGGCTTTGCTACTCGCCAGTAGGACGAAAGCGCAGTTCATGAACGCAATTTACGAAAACCGTCCGGCCGTTCCAACCGGACGAACGTACTGTTTTCATGAAACCGTCTGAATCGAGCCAGAAGGCAGGCACTGTGACCAGTATCACATACCACGATCGGAGCCTCCGACGACGAAAGCAGCCTCGGCACAGTGCCGAGGCTGCTTCCGGTGAGAGAGGGACGTGTCAGCTGCGCACCCGCACGCGTTCGGGCGACGACGCCACGAGCACACTCGGCCGGATGTCGCTACGACCGGTGGCCACGCCGAGAACGCCCATGGCCGCGATGACGACGCCCCCGACGAGCGCGAACAGGTCTGCTGTCACGAGGCCTGCAGGGAACGCCAAAACCACGGGCGACAGGGCGAGAGCCGCGCCGAGCACGACGTGCGCCCAGTGACTCGACCTCGAGGCCGCGGACATCGCCCACAGCGCGGTGCCTGCGGCGAGCAGACCGAGAATCAGAATGGCCCCGGACACGCCGGTGTCACCGTCGACCGGAAGCCAGATGGTCGACGCCACCAGAACGGTGCCTGCTACGAGTACGACGGCGTCGCGGACGAGTTCACGAAGATTGTCGGACATGATGGGCCTCCCTCTTAATTACTTATGCGAACCAACACCTATGGGTATACGCCTCCCAGCGCCCGGTTGTTCCGCTCGACCCCGAATTGTGATCCATAGACCATCCGGAACTGCACGTGCGCACCGATCGGTGAAGCCTGTTAACGCCATTCTTCGCAGGCGTAACCTGAGCGCATGCCCAAGACGTTCGTCGGCGTGCGCCTGCGTCAACTACGCACGGAACGCAAGATGAGTCAGGTAGCTCTGGCCGGACAGCTCGAGATCTCCGCGAGCTACCTCAACCAGATCGAACACGACGTGCGGCCTCTCACCGTCCCGGTCCTGCTGCGGATTTCCGAGGTGTTCGGCGTCGACACGTCGTTCTTCTCGTCCGAGGACGACACCAGGCTGGTGGCCGAGCTGCGCGAAGTCGCGCTGGATCAGGACATGGGCATCGTCGCCGACGCGCACGAGATCGCGCAGATGGTGTCTTCCCATCCGCAGTTGGCGCGAGCGATGGTCAACATGCATCGTCGGTATCGCAACACCACCGCTCAGCTCGCCGCGGCGACCGAGGAGCGGTTCGCCGACGGTAGCGGCAGCGGGTCGATCAGCAAGCCGCACGAGGAGGTACGTGACTACTTCTATCAGCGACAGAACTATCTGCATGAATTGGACACAGCGGCAGAGGAATTGACGTCGCGGATCCGCTTCCATCGGGCCGACGTCGGTAACGAGATCGCCAAACGCCTACGCACGGTGCACGAGGTGCAGATCGTCAATCGGATCGATCTGGGCGAGAACGTTCTGCACCGGTTCGACCCGAAGACTCGGCTGCTGGAGATCTCGCCCCACCTGTCCGGCGGGCAGCGGGTCTTCAAGTTCGCGGCAGAATTGGCCTACCTGGAGTGCGCGGACCTGCTCGAGCAGATGGTCGAGGAGGGAGGCTTCACGTCCGAGGCGTCCAAGAAGCTCGCGAAGCTGGGGTTCGCCAACTACTTCGCCGCCGCGACCGTTCTGCCGTATCACCAGTTCCACGACATAGCCGAGGATTTCCGCTACGACGTGGAACGGTTGTCGGCCTTCTTCTCGGTGAGCTTCGAGACGATATGCCATCGCTTGTCGACACTGCAGCGGCCGAAGCTCCGCGGAGTTCCGTTCTCCTTCGTCCGCGTCGACCGCGCCGGGAACATGTCGAAACGACAGTCGGCGACGGGGTTTCATTTCTCGTCGAGTGGCGGAACGTGCCCGCTGTGGAACGTGTACGAGACGTTCGCCTACCCCGGCAAGATCATGACTCAGATCGCGGAGATGCCCGACGGGCGCAGTTACCTGTGGATCGCTCGGACCGTCGAGCGGCGCGCGGCGCGGTACGGCCAACCGGGCAAGACCTTCGCCATCGGACTCGGGTGCGAACTCCGCCATGCGGGCCGATTGGTCTACGCGGACGGGCTGGATCTACACGGGTCGTCGGTCGCCACGCCCATCGGAGCAGGCTGCCGTGTCTGCGAGCGGGCGAACTGCCCTCAACGCGCCTTCCCTCCCCTGGGCAAGGACCTGGACATAGACGAGCATCGAAGCTCCGTGTCTCCCTACCTCGTTCGCTGAGCGGCGTCGCCGCACTCGCAGCGGGTCAGGAGGCAGTGAATCCCTTGGCTCGGTCGGCGTCGAACGGACTCCACAGTGTCGTGGACAGTTCCTTCTTCACCAGAGGGATCACTTCCTCCGCGAAGCGGCGAAGCGTGTCCTTCTGCTGCTCGAAGTCCAGGACATGATTCACCGACACCGACTGCAGATCGTGCCCGTAACTGTCGTGGTAGTCGAGAATCTTCTCCGCAACCCTGTCCGGGGATCCCACCAGTGCCGGGCCGCGCTCGACAGCATCCTCGATGGTCCGGAAACTCGTCACCTTCCCCTTCGCGGCCGGGTCTTGATTGCCACCGAGGTCACTCCGCAAGCTACGCTCCAGCCGCTTGTCCTGCTGGGCCACGAACCCTTCGTAGATCGGGCGGAACTCGTCGGTCGCCTGTTCGGTGGTGTCGGCGAGGAACAGCCCACCGGAACCCGATCCGACGTAGAGCTTCTCCGGGTCGTGGCCGTGCGCGAGGTACTGCTCCCGGTATCGATCGATGAGAACCTTGTAGTTCTCTCGCGGCTGCAGAGCGTTGGCGGTGACGATGGGATCTCCCCACTTCGCGGCCAGGTCCACCGCCTCCACCGACGTCGCGGATCCGTGCCAGATTCGAAACGGCCCGTCGAACGGCCGTGGAAGGGTGGTCGCGTCGACGAGTGGGTGCCGGTGCGTCCCGTTCCAGTCGACGTGCTCTTCACGAACGAGCCGCCGAAGCAGCTCGTAGTTCTCGGTGAGGTACTCGTACTGCTTGGAGATGTCGAGGCCGAACAGTGGGTACTGCAGTGCTTCGTTGCCTTTACCGATGACGGGTTCGAATCGTCCGCGGCTGAGTTGGTCGATCGTCGCGAAGTCCTCGGCGACACGGATCGGATCGAGGACGGCGACGACGGATACTCCGGTCGACAGCAGGATCCGGTCGGTCGCGTGGGCGATGGCACCGAGAATCACCGTCGGCGACGAGGACAGGACGTCCCCGGCGTGACGTTCTCCGACGGAGAAGGAATCGAAGCCGAGTTCTTCGGCGAGAACTGCCGTTTCGACGACGCGACCCAGCCTGTCCGACGGATGGACGACCTCCCCGGTCACCGGGTGCGGTGGGTTGAAGATGATGTCCAGAATCTGAAATCGCACGTCGAATGTCTTTCTGTTATTTGGAGAGCAAGCCGCGGGCGGAGAGTGAATCCCGAATGGTGTCGCGCCCTTTCAGCGATGTCGCGTCGCGCAGCCGCGCGAGCACGGCGGTGGTCCATGCCGTCGTGCGCCCCTGTTCGCGGTTGTACTCCCCCAGTCGTTCGTCGTAGACGTCGATGCCGGAGTCGGCCGTCTCGGCGTCGTAGACGTCGTGATGGAGAACCGACGCCAGCGGCAGTCGAGGCTTGATACCGGGACCGGTGCCGTCGGTGGCGACAGCGGAGCGGCCGACGGACAGCCCGAACACCGGGAACGCCGCGGGAGGCAGGTCGAGCTCGTCGGAGATCTCTTCGGGCGCGTTGCGGACGGCTCCCACGTACACCGTCCCCCAACCGAGTGACTCCGCGGCGACGACGGCGTTCTGCGCGGCCAATGCTGCGTCGATCGCGCCCAGGAGCGTCGAGTCCAGGTAGTCGGCACCCTCCGACGGCACACCCCGGCGTTCGGCCAGGCGCCGGACACGGCCCAGGTCGGCGAGGAAAACCAGGAACACCGGAGCTTGGGCAATGAAGGCCTGGTCACCTGCCAGCGTCGCGATCCGTGCCTTGCGCTCCGGATCACGGACGGCGACGACGCTCCAGGCCTGCAGGTTGGACGACGTCGGCGCGGACTGTGCTGCTGCGACGATGGTCTCGATGGTGGCGGTGTCGATCGGGTCCGAGGTGAAACTGCGCACCGAGCGATGGGAGAGCAGCACCTCCAGCGTCTCGTTCCGGTGCGCGAGCTCGCGTAGGTCCGGGTCGCGGTAGCGCTGAAATACTGGAGCAGGAGTCACTCGGACGATGATTGCCGCGTCGGTGCAGCGTGCACAGTGTTGGACTCAGCGTGATTCTATTGCCCGCAGCAGCGCCCCTGCGTCGGCGAACGCTCGTGCGCGGCGCAGCAGGGTCGGCGGGGCTGCAGGCTCGCCCTTCCACAGGCGGTAGAGGGTGGACATGGTGAGCACGAGCCGTTCGGGCGAGCCCCACGCCTGATACGGCTGAAAGTCCCTCGACTGCATCATGTTTCGTGCCGCATGCGCATACTCGACACCGGCGTCGAAGTGTTGGCGGCCGGCGTCGTCGACCCAGGTCCAGTACTCGCGGACCGCGCGGATCTCGTCGGCACCGCACAGTGGTCCGTGACCGGGCACGTACACGGCGGCGTCGAGCGCCAGTAGATGATCGAGTGCGTCGATCCAGTTGGACAAGGGGCCGTGCCACAGGATGGGCGTCGAACCGATGAACAGTAGGTCACCGCTGAACACGACACCGACGTCGGGCACGTGGGCGATCAGGTCTCCCGCCGTGTGCGCGGGCCCCAGATATCTGAGTTGTACGGCTCTGGTTCCGACGTCGATCCGTTCCGTCACGTCGAAAGTGTGATTCGGTAGCCGCGGCGAGGTACGGGGAAAGGTCGCCCCGCCCCGCACACGGTCCATGTAAGTCCCGGTTGCTCCGACCGGCCCGGGCAACCGGCCCGCCAGTGCCCCCAACGACGCGAACAGGTGCACGCCCGACGGGGGCGTCTCCTCCTTCATCGCATGCAACGACGCTGCGCTCGTGATGATTCTGGCGTCCGACGGAACCGTGTCGTTGCCCCACCAATGGTCGCCGTCCGAGTGCGTGTTGACCACGTCGGCGACCGGTGATCGTCGTGTGAGAGAACGATTCTCGGATGCGATGGCGTCGGCCCTGCCCGTGTCCCAGACGGTGTCGATCACCATCGACGCCGCACCGTCGTCGACGATCAGGCCGGTGTTCGTCTGGCCCCAGCCTCCAGGCGTCCACAGGTGGGCCCAGGTGCCGTCGGCGATCTGCTGTGCGTTCATGCACTCGACCCTAGCTACCGGGTCACTGGTCCGCCTCGGCTTCGAAGCGGGCGTTGCGACGACGCATCCACCACACCCCGAGTCCGACGACTCCGCCGCCGACGACGGCTCCGACGACACCGCCTGCCCAGGAACTCGCATCGGAGAACGTGTTCGGTTGCAACCTGATCAACGCCCCGACGTATCCGATGATCAGCACCACCGCGACGACGAGTCCGCGCACCCGGTTGATCTTGGACGCGGTGTACAGGTTGACCTTCCGCGCCGCCGAGTAACCGATGGTCAGGACGTTGATCACGGTGAGGGTGACGAGGATGCCGAGGCCGACCCATGCCCCGGTGGTGCCTGCCACCCACGGCAACACCGCGGCAGAGACGAGCGAGGCCCACTGGAAGAGCTGAAACCCTATGGCCGACGCTTCGTTCCACACATCACGCTGACGTTCGTCGTCGTAGAACTCGTCGTCCAGATCGCCGACGAATCGAAGTGCTTTCACGAACGCGTTCATATCTGCTCCTTCGTCAGTTCCTGCAGCTCGGTTGCTTCGGCAGCAGCTTCGGCCTCGCGGTCGAGTCGACGCTTGCGAACGAGGCCGTGCACCCCGCACCCGACACCGACGCACGCTCCGATGGCCATACCGACGAACACGGCTGCACCTCCTGCGCTCAGGTACTCGGAAGCCAGGGTGATCATCGCGCCGAACGCCGCGATCAGGTACACGCCGGTGCACAGGTAGATCCTTGGGCGAGCCAGTGATTGGGAGGTGTACATGTCGAGGCCTCGGGCCTTCGCGTACATCAGAACCATCGACGACACCGTGAAGAACACGGCCAGCACGCCGAGCGTGATCCAACTGCCGGTCACGCCTGCCACCCACGGGAGAACGGATCCGGCGATCAGCAGAGTCCAGACGAACAGCTGAAACCCTATGGCCGAGGCCTCGTTCCACACATCGCGCTGACGTTCGTCGTCGTAGAATTCGTCGTCGAGATCGCCGATGTACTGCATCGCCGCTGTGAAGGTGCTCATCTCTACTCCGTTTCGAAGAGTGTTTCGACGGTCGTTCCCAGTGCTCGCGCCAGCTTGATCGCGAGGTAGACGCTCGGGGCGTAATCGCCGCCCTCGACCGAAACGATGCTCTGCCTGCTGACTCCGCAGATCTTGCCCAGCTCGGCCTGGGTGAGCCGCGCCGCTTTGCGGTGCTCGCGCACCGAGTTGATCTTCAGCGCGTCGGTGGTCTTCGCCGCGTCTCTCATAGGTAAAAGTCAAGCGGACTTGTCACTGGATGTCAACCCTGCTTGTCATTTCGGTCGACGGCCGGTTGTTTACACCCGCGTAATCCGTGCAACGAACTCGTCACCGCGGAACATATCAACGCAATACTTCCCCTTTACTGTCTGCAATCGCGAATACAACTCCGTATACAAGCGAAAGGGCTTCCGCGATGCCTGCTCTTCCTTCCAGCAAGTTCGCCACCAAGGCACTGGTGCTCCCCGCAGCGCTGGCGATGGTCGGACTGACCCTCACCGCGTGCGGCAGCAGGGCCGGTGACACGGCGTCGGGCGAGGGTGGCGGGGCCACCGAATCCTGCGTCGACACCTCGGGCGACACCGTCAAGGTCGGTTCGCTGAACTCCCTGTCCGGCACGATGGCGATCAGTGAAGTGACGGTTCGTGATTCGATCGCCCTGGCCGTGGAGGAGATCAACGCGTCGGGAGGCGTCAACGGAAAGCAGATCGAGGTGGTCGCCGAGGACGGTGCGTCCGAGCCGACCGTGTTCGCGGAGAAGGCCGAGAAGCTCATCAGCAGCGACTGTGTCGCAGCGGTATTCGGCGGGTGGACGTCGTCGTCGCGCAAGGCCATGCTTCCGGTCTTCGAGGACAACGACGCACTCCTGTACTACCCGGTGCAGTACGAAGGCCTCGAAGCGTCGGACAACATCTTCTACACCGGCGCCACGACCAATCAACAGATCATCCCCGCGCTGGATTACCTGAAGGAGCAGGGGGTCACCTCGCTCTACCTGGTCGGTAGCGACTACGTCTTCCCGCAGACCGCCAACCGCGAGATCAAGGCGTACGCCGCGGCCAACGGCATCGAGATCAAGGGCGAGGACTACACGCCGCTCGGGTCCACCGACTTCTCCACCATCGTCAACAAGGTTCGATCCGCCGACGCGGACGCCGTGTTCAACACGCTCAACGGCGACTCCAACGTCGCGTTCTTCCGTGAGTACACCAATGCCGGCCTCAATGCCGCTGACATGCCGGTTATTTCGGTGTCCATCGCCGAGGAAGAGGTCGCGGGCATCGGTGCACAGAACATCGCGGGCCAGTTGACGGCGTGGAACTACTACCAGACGGTCGACACACCGGAGAACTCGAAGTTCGTCGCCGACTACAAGGCCAAGTACGGCGCCGACAAGCCGACCTCCGATCCGATGGAAGCCGCGTACACCTCGGTGTACCTGTGGAAGAACACCGTCGAGAAGGCAGATTCGTTCGCAGTCGCCGACATTCAGGCCGCGGCGGACGGCGTGAGCTTCGCAGCCCCCGAGGGTGAAGTGGTCATCAACGGCGACAACCACCACATCTCCAAGACCGCGCGCATCGGTGAAATCCGCCCCGACGGCCTGATCTACACGGTCTGGGAGTCGCCGGCACCGATCGAGCCCGACCCGTTCCTGGAGACCTACGACTGGGCCGCCGACCTCAACTGACCCCGGTCCCCGCTGTGCGCGCACATGTAGGCCAGGGTCGGCATGTACGCGCACGGAGGGGCCTGTAAAGGAGCCTTACATGGATGTCGTAGTCGGGCAGCTGTTCACCGGCCTGAGTATCGGATCGATTCTCTTGCTCGCCGCTCTGGGACTCTCGCTGACGTTCGGTCAGATGGGCGTCATCAACATGGCTCATGGTGAGTTCATCATGGCCGGTTCGTACACCGCGTACGTCGTGCAGCAGATCGTCTCCACCGGCGGAGCGTCGCTGTTCATCTCACTGATCGTCGGATTCCTCGTCGGCGGCGCCATGGGCGTCCTGCTCGAGGTCACGCTCATCCAGCGCATGTATCACCGGCCGTTGGACACACTGCTCGTCACCTTCGGTGTCGGTCTGGTTCTCCAGCAGCTCGCCCGCGACATCTTCGGCGCTCCGGCCGTCAACGTCGTCTCCCCCGGCTGGTTGTCCGGCGGTGTCGACATCCTCGGAGCCGTCGTCCCCAAGACGAGGATCTTCATTCTCGTTCTCGCCGTACTCTGCGTTCTCGCACTGTCGTTCGCGCTCAAGACGACACCGATGGGTCGACGCATCCGCGCGGTCGTGCAGAACCGCGATCTCGCCGAGACGTCGGGCATCTCGTCCCGTAGGACCGACATCTCGACGTTCTTCATCGGGTCCGGCCTCGCCGGCGTCGCCGGTGTGGCGTTGACGCTGATCGGCTCCACCAGTTCCACCGTCGGGCAGAGCTATCTGATCGACGCGTTCCTGGTGGTCGTCGTCGGCGGCCTCGGCCAGATCAAGGGCGCGGTGATCGCCGCGTTCACACTCGGCATCGTCAACTCGTTCATCGAGTACAACACGACGGCGTCCATTGCCAAGGTCATTCTGTTCGTCCTCATCGTGATCTTCCTCCAAGCCCGCCCGCAGGGTCTGTTCGCGGTCAAGACAAGGAGTTTGGTGTGAAAACCTTCGTCGCGAAACGTGGAGCATGGCTCGGTTTCGCCATCGCCGCGATCCTCCTGTTCGCCGTCGCACCGGCTGTTCTCAGTGAGTTCAGGCTCAATCTTCTCGGCAAATTCATCTGCTACGCCATCGTTGCGGTAGGCATCGGATTGGCCTGGGGCCGAGGCGGAATGCTCACGCTCGGCCAGGGTGTGTTCTTCGGGCTCGGTGCGTACATCATGGCGATGCACCTCAAGATCTCCGACGCCGACATCCGCGGCGACGCGGTCCCGGACTTCATGTCCATCGCCGGTATTCGCGAGCTACCGTCGTACTGGGTTCCGTTCCAGTCTCCGCTCGTCACGATCCTCGGGATCCTGTTCATCCCGGCTTTCGTCGCACTCGTCCTCGGTCTCGGCGTCTTCAAGCGTCGGGTCAAGGGTGCGTACTTCGCCATCCTCAGTCAGGCGCTGGCCGCTGCGTTCGCCATCCTGCTGATCGGTCAGCAGAGCACCGGTGGATCCAACGGACTCAACCGATTCCGGACGTTCTTCGGGTTCAACCTGAACGACCCGGCCAACAAGCAGATGCTGTTCTTCATCGCGGCCGGTGTTCTGCTCGCGGTCGTCGCCATCACTCGCCAGCTGATGTACTCGCGGTACGGAGAGCTGCTCGTCGCCGTTCGCGACCAGGAGGAGCGCGTCCGCTTCCTCGGATACGATCCCGCGAACGTCAAGATCGTCGCCTACGTCGCCGCTGCGTTCTTCGCCGGCCTCGCCGGAGCCCTGTTCGTGCCCATCGTCGGGATCGTCTCACCGAACGACGTCGGCATCGTCCCGTCCATCGCCTTCCTGATCGGCGTTGCGATCGGCGGACGCACCACACTTCTGGGGCCGGTGCTGGGCGCGCTCGGCGTCGCGTGGGCTCAGACCACACTCTCGGAGCAGTTCCCGTCCGGGTGGACCTACGCACAGGGATTGCTGTTCATCGTCGTCGTCGGATTCTTCCCCGCGGGTGTGGCCGGTCTGTTCGCACTCCGGAAACGAAAGAAGGCAGGTGACGACGTGGTCACCGTCGACGCCGTGGAGAAGGAGCTCGTCAAATGATCCACGTGGAGGGGCATCAGCCCACGTTCGGTGGCAATGCAGGCATGTCGAGCCAGTACCTGGAAGTCCGCGGTCTCACCGTCAGTTTCGACGGCTTCAAGGCGAACACCGACGTCGATCTCACTCTCATGCAGGGCGATCTCCGATTTCTCATCGGACCGAACGGTGCAGGCAAGACGACGCTGATCGACGCCATCACCGGACTCGTCCCAGCAACGGGATCGGTCACCAAGTCCGGCGTCGAACTGCTCGGCAAGAAGGTGCACCAGATCGCACGGCTCGGCGTCGGTCGAACGTTCCAGACTGCCAGCATCTTCGAGCAGCTCACCGTGTTGCAGAACCTCGACATCGCAGCGGGGTCGAAACGCACGTGGTCGACGATGCTCCGCAAACGCAAGACGGTGTCGGACGAGATCGAGGAGGCGCTCGAGACGATCGGCCTGAAGGCGCACCGGGACAAGCCGGCGGGCATTCTCGCGCACGGCCAGAAGCAGTGGCTCGAGATCGGAATGTTGTTGGTGCAGAACGCCGATGTGCTTCTGCTCGACGAGCCCGTTGCCGGTATGAGTCACGAGGAGCGGGAGGAGACAGGTGAACTGCTGCGCCGCATCGGCGGTGAGCGCACGGTCGTCGTCGTCGAGCACGACATGGACTTCATGCGCGCGTTCGCGACGTCGGTGACGGTCCTCGCCGGAGGCCGAATCCTGTCGGAGGGCACCGTCGCCGAGGTCCAGGCCGACCCGAAGGTCCAGGAGGTGTATCTCGGTACCGCAGCGGCGGGCGAGGAACTCGATCAGATCGCAGAAGAAGGAGACAGTCATGCTTGAGCTGATCGACGTACGCACCGGGTACGGCCGGAGCGAAGTCATCCACGGTGCGTCGCTGACCGTTCCGGCCGACGGCGTCGCGGCCGTCATGGGACACAACGGTGCGGGGAAGACGACGCTGCTCCGTGCCGCCGTCGGACTGTTGAAGGTCACCTCGGGCAAGGTCATGTTCGACGGTGAGGACGTCAGCGCGTTGCGGCCGAGCGCGCGCGTCGCTCGTGGTCTCGCCTACGTACCGCAGGGCCAACAGTCCTTCGGGCAGTTGACGACGGCCGAGAACCTGCAGGTCGTCGCCGACGGCCGTAAACGCGGAAAAGCGCTGATCGACGAGGCCCTCGACCTCTTCCCCGCGTTGAAGGAGCTCCTCACCCGTCGTGCCGGACTGCTGTCCGGCGGGCAGCGTCAGCAGTTGGCGATCGCCCGGGCACTCATCACCGAACCGAAGATGCTGATTCTCGACGAGCCCACCGAGGGCATCCAACCGTCGGTCGTCGCCGAGATCGAGCGCACCATCCTGGATCTGACCCGGCGCGGCGGTCTCGGTGTCCTGTTGGTGGAGCAGCACATCGGCTTCGCTCTGGAGTCCGCACAGAACTACTACATTCTCGAGGCCGGGCGAATCACGTCGAGCGGCACCGGCGGGGCCGATTCGGAAGCCGACGTTCGTGCAGCGATGGCGATCTGAGCGGCGACCACGAACATGACAGATGTGCCCTACACCGCGATCAGCGGCGGAGGACCTCTGCGCGAACAGGTGTACGTCGCGCTCCGTCAGGATCTGATGGCGGGGGTGTTCGACCCGACGACACGCCTCGGCGAGGAGAAACTCGCCGAGGCGTACGGGGTGTCGCGCACGCCCGTCCGAGAAGCGATGGCGCGTCTTCTCGCCGACGGGTTGGTGCAGCGACTCGACGCGGGCCTCTTTCCGTACCGGCCACGTCTCGACGATCTGGCCGACCTCTACGAACTCCGAACGACTTTGGAGCTCCGAGGTATCGACCGGGTCGACACCGAGCCGCACGACGCCACCGCGGTCCGCGAGGTCCTGAACGACTGGACGCAGGCGAGGTCGTCACTTCCGCACCCGGACGCGGAGTTCGTCGCGCGGGACGAATCGTTCCACGTGACG
Organism: Rhodococcus sp. 114MFTsu3.1; assembly: GCF_000383555.1. NCBI lineage: Bacteria > Bacillati > Actinomycetota > Actinomycetes > Mycobacteriales > Nocardiaceae > Rhodococcus > Rhodococcus sp. 114MFTsu3.1. The sequence continues at coordinate 145,870 of NZ_KB911555.1, forward strand.
CTGCTGGCGGCGTCGGGCAATCCTGCGTTGGCCGAGGCGCTTCGTGCGGTGAACGCACGGATACGACCGGTGCGGATGTTCGATTCCCTGACTCGGGAGCGCATCGCGTCCACTGTCGACGAACACGTTGCCATCTGTGCGGCCGTCGTGGAGGGGGATCTCGCGGCGGCACGAGCGTCGCTGCTGGCGCACATCGACCTCGCGCAGCGGATCGTCATCGACCGTGCGACTCAGGCTCTGTCGATGGCGAAGATAGCACTGGCAGTGCAGAATTGAAGCTCGGACGGCGTCATGCACCGACGGCGCGCTGCGGAACGCCTGAGTAGTCGCTGAGCGGACGGATCAGCGCATTGGATGCACCCTGCTCGATGATGTGGGCCGTCCAACCGGTGATTCGGCTCATCACGAAGATCGGGGTGAAGACGTCGATGTCGAAGCCCATCAGGTAGTACGTCGGCCCGGTGGGGAAGTCGAGGTTCGGCTCGATCGAGGTCTCCTCGTTCATCGTGCGTTCGAGTACGTCGTACATCCGTACCCATTTGCGGCCGTTCGTTGCTTCGGCCACGTCCTGGAAGGCTGCTCGCATCGTCGGCACCCGGGAGTCGCCGTTCTTGTAGACACGGTGCCCGAAGCCCATCACTTTCTCCTTGGCCGCGAGCTTGTCCAGGAGCCACTGCCTCGCCAAGTGCGGTTCGCCGATGTCGAGCATGGCGTGCATGACCGCTTCGTTGGCCCCGCCGTGCAACGTTCCCTTCAGTGCGCCTATCGCCGCGGTGACGGCACTGTAGATGTCCGACAGTGTCGAGGTCACGACTCGGGCTGCGAACGTCGACGCATTGAAGCTGTGCTCCGCGTACAGGATCAGTGACACCTCGAACGCCTCGACGATCTTCGGGTCGGGCACGCTCCCGAAGCACATGTTCAGGAAGTTCTCGGCGAACCCCAGGTGGGTGTGCGGTGCGATCGGATCGAGGCCGCGTCGACGACGGTGATCCGCGGCGACGATGGTCGGTAGGACGGCGGTCATCCGAAGCGCCTTGTTCAGGTTCGCCGACGCCGAATTGTCCTCTTCCGCCGGGTCTTCCGCACCCAGATAACTGATCGCGGTGCGCACGACGTCCATCGGGTGGCAGTTGTCCGGCATCTTCGCCACCAGCGACAACAACGATCGGTCGGCGCGGCGGTGAGCCCGCTCTCGCTGCGAGAACAGCTCGAGTTGCGGGTTCGTCGGTAGCTCGCCGTTCCACAGCAGGTACGCCACTTCCTCGAAGCTGCAGTGCTCCGCGAGGTCCTGCACGGCGTACCCGCGGTAGGTCAGGGAGTTGGTCTCCGGGACCACCTTGGAGATGGCCGTCGTGTCGACGACCACTCCGGCCAGGCCTTTGTGGATCGTCTTCGTCTCGGCCAGGGCAGCTCTCGTTGTCGGATAGGTCATCTCGCGTCCCTCGTGTAGGTGAAGATCCCTCGATCGAATCGGTTGTACTGGTCGTACTCGAGCAGTTCGTAGAGGCGGCTGCGGTGTTGCATGCGGTCCAGGTCGGCGGCTTGTGTTCCGGTGGAGGCGATCTCACGTAGCCCGTTCTCGACGGCGAACATCGCCAGCCGCAGCGTCGTGACCGGGTAGATGACCGCGTTGTACCCCAGGTCCTGGAGTACGTGTGCCGGTATCAGCTCGGATTTGCCGAATTCGGTCATGTTGGCGAGCAACGGCGTGGTGACGGCACCGCGGAACGCGGCGAACTCGGCCTCGTCGGCCAATGCTTCGGTGAAGATGAGGTCGGCCCCGGCGTCGGCGTATGCCTTCGCCCGCGTGATCGCGGCGTCGATTCCCTCGATCGCGCGCGCGTCGGTGCGCGCGCAGATCACGAAGTTCGGGTCGCGCCGCGCGGACACCGCGGCCCGGATGCGCTGCACCATCGTCTCGGTGTCGACGACGGCTTTGCCGTCCAGGTGGCCACAGCGCTTGGGATTGACCTGGTCCTCGAGGTGGCAGCCGGCGATGCCTGCATCCTCGAGCATCGTGACGGTGCGTGCGGCGCTCATCGGTTCACCGAAGCCCGTGTCGGCGTCGATCAATACCGGCAGGTCGGTCACGCGTGCGATCTGCTGTCCTCGGCCCGCGACCTCGCTCAGTGTCGTCAGTCCGATGTCGGGCAGTCCGAGGTCCGCGGACAGCACTGCACCGGAGACGTACACACCCTCGAACCCGATTTCCTGCACCAGTTTCGCGACGAGAGGCGAGAAGGCACCGGGCAACCGCTGGATCGTGCCCGAGGCGAGACCGGCGCGAAACGCCGCCCGCTTGTCCGACGCCGACGTCGATGCGGCAATGAGGCCGGTCATCGGAAGATGCCCTTCGGGGTCTTCGGCGCCCGGGCCAGCACGTCGCCGCCGACCGTGAACGTGAGTCGGTCGAGCTCCCCGGCCGCCAGCGTCGGCGCGTTCTGCGCAGCGGTGAGGAAGCGGTCCTGCTCGTCGGGAGACACGATCCCGTCGGCGAGTGTCCTGAACTTGTCGATGTACTGCTCACGGGCGAACGGCCGGGCGCCCAGCGGATGGGCGTCGGCGACCGCGAGTTCGTCGACGATGACGGTCCCGTCCTTCAGCGTGATCTCGGCACGAGCGCCGAAAGCCTTCTCGTCCGGGTCGGTCGAGTGGTACCGGCGGGTCCACTCCGGATCCTCCGCCGTCGAGATCTTGTTCCACAGTTCGATGGTCGCCGGTCGCTGCGCACGCTCGGGAGCGTAGGACCGCTCGTGGTGCCACTCGCCGTCTTCGAGCGCCACGGCGAAGATGTACATCACCGAGTGGTCGAGCGTCTCCCGGGATGCTGTGGGATCGAACTTCTGCGGATCGTTCGACCCGGTGCCGATGACGTAGTGCGTGTGGTGGCTGGTGTGCAGCACGATCGTCTCGATCCGGTCGAGATCGTCGATGCGGGAGCGCATTCGGCGGGCCAGGTCGATCGGCGCCTGACTCTGGTACTCGGCCGAGTGCTCCTTGGTGTAGCTGTCGAGAATTGCGCGCTTGGCTTCGCCAGGTCCGGGCAACGGCACCTGGTATTCGGCGTCGGGTCCACCGAGAAGCCATGCGATGACGCCGTCCTCGCCCTCCCAGATCGGCGACGGTGCCCCCTCGCCGCGCAGCGCCCGGTCGACGGCTTCGACGGCGACCTTTCCGGCCAGGGCCGGCGCGTACGCCTTCCAACTCGAGATTGCGCCCTTGCGTGACTGACGGGTGGCGGTCGTGGTGTGCAGTGCCTGGCCGACGGCTTGGTAGATGGTCTCGGTGTCGAGTCCGAGGAGCGTTCCGATACCCGCTGCTGCCGACGGACCGAGGTGGGCGACGTGATCGATCTTGTGTTCGTGCAACGAGATCGCTCGTACGAGGTCGATCTGGATCTCGTAGCCGGTGGCGAGTCCGCGGATCAGGTCTCGGCCGGAGCACCCGGAATGCTGGGCGACGGCGAGGATCGGCGGAATGTTGTCGCCGGGGTGCGAGTACTCCGCCGCGAGGAACGTGTCGTGGAAGTCGAGTTCACGCACGGCGACGCCGTTGGCCCAGGCCGCCCACTCCGGTGAGAACGTGCCGGGTACGCCGAACACGGTTGCACCGGGGCTGTACGGATGCGCCTGCGCTTGGGTGCGCGCACTCGTGACCGGTCGACGCACCAGGGAGGCCGCGGCCACCGACGCGTTGTCGATGATGCGGTTCACGATCATGTCGGCCGTGTCCTCGGGTACCGGGACGGCATCGGCCGCCACCTCCGCGACTTTCCACGCCAGGTGCTCGGACCGGGGGAAGTCCTCGGCGGATCGACGGGTACGTACCAGATGGGTCTTCACTGACTGGTCCTCTTCTGCTGTGCGGTCACGCTTCTTTTGCAAACGTACGCACCTGGCCTCACCTGCGAAAGGTGTGGCCCGTGCCTATTTTTGCGATGCGCAGGGTGCAAATTTGCGAATGTTGCGAATGCCCGTCGGATACTCTCTCCAGCACGAGGAGGTCGCAGTGCAGAAGATCTACGCCGGCAGTCGCCTGCGACGGTTGCGCGCCGACCGCGGGTTGACTCAGCTCGCCCTGGCCAAGACGCTCGAGCTGTCGCCGAGTTATCTGAATCAGCTCGAGAACGATCAGCGTCCGCTCACCGTGCCGGTCCTGCTGCGCCTGAACAGCACGTTCGACCTGGATCCCACGTTCTTCGCCACCGACACCGACGCCAGGTTGGTCGCCGATCTGCACGACGTGCTCGCCGAGACCTCGGACGACGGTGAAGTCTCCATGTCGGAAGTGCAGGAGTTGGTGTCGCGGATGCCGGACATCGGCCGCACACTCGTCGGTCTGCATCGGCGTTTGCACGCCACGACGGATCGATTGGAACGTCTCACCGCGGGTGTCGACGGCCGGGGCACCGATCTGCCCGTCGACGGTTCGCCGATGCCCTACGAGGAGGTGCGCGATTTCTTCTACGATCGGCGCAATCACATACCGGAGCTGGACCTCGCGGCCGAGGAATTGTTCGCACGCGAGGGCTTGACCATCGGCGCTCTCGATCTGCAGCTGGCCCGTGTCATCGAGGCGAACTACGGCGTCACCGTCGACATCGAGGACGACGGCGATGGACGGCTGGGCCCCAAGGGACGGCTGGGCCCCAAGGAACAGCTGGGCCCCAAGCGCATCTACTCGCAGGGAAGGCTCACTCTCGCCAGGCGATTGACCGCGGGCCAGCGGGCGTACCAGATCGCCACTCAACTGGCGTTTCTGTCGCAGGCCACGATGATCGATGCTCTCGTCGACGCCGATTCGTCGTTGAGCGCACCCGCGCGCGAGCTCGCCCGAGTGGGTCTCGCCCATTACTTCGCAGGTGCGCTCCTGCTCCCATACGGGACTTTTCTGGACGCGGCGGAGTCGGTGCGCTACGACATCGAGTTGCTGTCGCTGACGTTCGAAGTGGGATTCGAGACCGTCTGCCATCGACTCTCGACTCTGCAACGACGCGGCGCCAAAGGCGTCCCGTTCTTCTTCGTCCGCACCGATCGCGCCGGGAACATCTCGAAGCGCCAGTCCGCTACCGCATTTCACTTCTCCCGGGTCGGCGGAAGCTGCCCGCTGTGGGTGGTTCACGACGCGTTCGCGGCGTCCGGGAGAATTCTCACCCAGGTCGCGACGATGCCCGACGACCGCAGCTATCTGTGGATCGCCCGCACCACCGAGAGCGGTGGGCTCGGGTTTCGCTCACCCCGCAAGCACTTCGCCATCGGGCTCGGCTGCGACATCGCGTACGCGAGCCGAGTCGTCTACGCGGACGGGTTGCCGCTGGACTCCGGCGCCGCCGCGGTGCCCATCGGCCCGGGATGCAAGGTGTGCGAACGCACCTCGTGCGCGCAGCGGGCGTTCCCACAGCTGGGGCGGCAGGTCCACGTCGACGAGAACGTCGACACCGACCTGCCGTACCCCTACACGTGATACGTCTCAGTTCGGCTGCGAGAGAATGCGTTCGATGTCGTCGAGGACTGCTTGTCCGCCCCTCGGTCCGACGCCGGTGATCCAGTAGGACTGATCGACGGCCTGCGGGTTCGGCAGTGCTCCTGGGTTCGCCGTGATCGCGGCGGGGATCGCCGCCGGGTCGGACGGATCGGTCGCGGTGACGACGATGACGTCGGCGCGCGCCTCGGTGACGAGTTCGGGAGACAGGTCGACGGAGATCTCGTCGGCCCATTCCGGCCGCGGCGGTGTGGTGAAGCCTGCGCATTCCAGCGTGCTGCCGGCGAAGGACAGCGGACCGTACAGCGTGAGCACGTCGTCCCGAGGCCGGATCAGTTGCGCGGTGCGACCTTGGGTGTCGAATCGAGTTGCGATGTCGGAGCAGCGGTCTCGATATTCGCCGAGCAGGGCCTGCGCGTCGTCCTCCCTGCCCAGCGTACGACCGACGAAGTCGACGTTGTCCTGCCACGGATCGGACTGCGAGGCCATGAACACCGTCGGCGCGATGGCCGCGAGTTGGTCGTAGTACTCGGCATGCCTCGTCTCGGTCCCGAGGATGAGATCCGGCTTCAACGCAGCGATGGATTCGATCCTCGGCTCGGCGACGGTCCCGACCGTCGCGATCGACGCGGCCTCGTCGCCCAGATATGCCGGGACACCGGTCGCTTCGCTGAGAACAGCGGTGCCGACCGGGACGACACCGAGAGCGACGGACGTATCCAACTCGACCGGCTCGAGCGTCACGATGCGCATCGGACTGTCCGGAACCTCGACGTTGCCGCGAACGGTCTCGACGGTCCGCGTGCCCTGTTCGTCGGCGCTGCCGTCGGACTCGCTCGCCGATCCCCCGCCTCCCGACGAGCACGCCACGAGACCGAAAGCCAGTATTCCGACCGCTACCGCCACGCCGCGGTGATCAGACCTCGACATCGTGCATTCCTCCGTACCTCGATGAATGAAAGTTCAATGAAGGTTAGCCTGTCTTGCGTCGCCGATGGGCAGACCGTCCAGCCCGTTTTACTGATACTTTGGACTGCGAATCTTCGACGCTGGGAGAACCGCTTGACTGCCGCACCGGACCGCACCCGTATCGAGTTTCCGGACATCAGCTCGCGAGCATGGGAACACCCCTCGGACAGAGCCGCGCTCGTGACCCTGCGCAGCTTGAAGGGTTTCGACACCGTGCTCCGCACCCTCTCCGGGCTGCTCAGGGAACGCCAGCACCGGCTGATGTACCTCGCCACGGCCGTACGCGTCGACGACAAGCAGTTCAAGGACCTGAACGATCTTCGCTCCGACTGCGTGAGCATCCTCGGCGCGGATCAGACGCCCGAACTGTTCGTCATGCAGTCACCCGTGGTCAACGCGTTCACGATCGGAATGGACCGCCCGTTCATCGTCGTGACCACCGGCCTGCTGGACATCATGACGTACGAGGAACAGAGATTCGTCGTCGGTCACGAGCTGGGGCACGCACTGTCCGGGCACGCGGTCTACCGGACCGTTCTGATGCACCTCATGCGTCTCGCCGGAACCATCGGCTGGATACCCGTCGGCGGCTGGGCGCTGCGGGCGATCATCGCAGGCTTGATGGAATGGCAACGCAAATCCGAACTTTCGGGTGACCGCGCCGGGCTGCTCTGCGGCCAGGACGTCCACACCGCCATCCGCGTGCAACTCAAGCTGGCAGGCGGTGCCCGCATCAGCGAAATCGACGTCGACGCGTTCCTCGCGCAGGCCGCCGAGTACGAGTCCAGCGGCGACCTACGCGACGGCGTCCTCAAACTTCTCAACATCGAACTGCTGTCCCACCCGTTCTCGGTACTACGCGCTGCGGAGCTGAAGAAGTGGGTGGACAGCGGGGAGTATGCCGCCGTGCTCCGCGGCGAGTACCCGCTGAAATCTCAGGACCACCGAGCCAAGGCGTCGGAGGAATTCAAGAACGCCGCCAGAACCTACAAGCAGAACTTCGACGAGTCGGAAGACCCCTTGATCAAGACGATCCGGGATCTCGGCGGCGGTTTCACCGGTGCCGTCGACGCCGTCGGAAACGGAATCGGCGACGTGGCGTCGGACATCAAGGAACGCTTCGACCATTGGCGGAAGTCCTGACTCGTTCCACGCCGACGACTCGCGTTACCTGGTGCGGGGTGGGGGTCGGGCGGTAGCGTCGGTCCGGTGACGACACCCCGCCTCTCCACACCTCGAATTCCGACAGGCACGTTCAAGGAGCTGGGCCCGATCAACTGGGCGTTGTGTCGGATTCTCTCCAAAGTCGCAGGCACACCCGACGCTCACCTGTTCAGCACCCTCGGCCGCAACAAAGGCCTGTTCCGGGGATGGCTGTTCTTCAGCGGGCGCTTGATGCCGGGTGGCCGCATCTCCAAGAAGGAGACCGAACTGGTCATCAACCGCGTCGCTCACCTACGGGACTGCGGCTACGAGATGGACCACCACAGCCGCATCGGACGCCGATTCGGTGTGACGAAAGAGCTTCTCGCACAGGTGAAAGAGGGGCCGGAGTCCCCGGGATTGACTCCTCGGTACCGAACCATCCTCACGGCAACCGACGAACTTATGAAGACCAAGAACCTGTCCGACCCGACCTGGACCCTTCTGGCCCAGGAATTCGACGAACGCCAACTCATCGAATTCCTGTTGCTCGTAAGCCAATACGACGGCTTGGCCACCACCATCGGCACCCTTCGCATCGAGCGCGATTTCTGAGCCTTCGCCCGAGGAGCTCCGACCGAAGAAACGAGAACATCCGCCCACGGCCGAGGCTGTGGGCGGATGCTCTTCGGTGAAGCTGGATCAGAAGTTGATCATGTGCCCGGCGAGGCCGTGGATGGCTTCCTGCAGCGCTTCCGACAGGGTCGGGTGCGTGTGCACGTTGCGAGCCAACTCGTTGACCGTCAGGTCCCACTTCTGCGCGAGCGTCAGTTCCGGCAGCAGCTCGGAAACGTCGGGGCCGATGAGGTGGCCACCGAGCAGTTCGCCGTGCTCGGTGTCGGCGATGAGCTTGACGAAGCCGGTGGCGTCGCCGAGACCGTGTGCCTTGCCGTTGGCTGCGAACGGGAAGTTCGCGACCTTGATGTCCGAGCCACGAGCCTGAGCCTCTTCGCGGGCCTGGTCTTCGGTGAGACCGAAGCTGGCGACCTGAGGCTGGCAGAACGTCGCGCGCGGCATCATGCGGTAATCGTCGATCGGGAGTGTCTCGGCACCACCGATCGTCTCCGCAGCGACGACAGCCTGAGCCTCGGCGACGTGCGCAAGCTGCAGCTTCGCGGTCACGTCGCCGATGGCGTAGATGTGCGGGACGTTGGTCTGCATCGTGTTGGTGATGCCGATGGCGCCGCGGTCGGTGAGCTCGACGCCGGTCTTCTCGAGGCCGAAGCCTTCGACGCGGGGTGCGAACCCGACGGACTGCATGACCTTGTCGACGGTGAAGGTTTCGCTCTCACCGGACTTGTTGTGCTTGATCTCGACGGTGACCTTGGAGCCGTCGTCGTCGATGCTCTGCACGCCTGCGCCGGTGATGACCTTGACGCCCAGCTTCTTGTACTGCTTCTCGATTTCCTTCGAGACGTCCTTGTCCTCGTTCGGCAGCGCGCGATCGAGGTACTCGACGATGGTGACGTCGACACCGTAGTTCTTGAGGACGTAGCCGAATTCCATGCCGATGGCGCCCGCGCCGACGATGAGGATCGAGCCCGGGAGCTCCTTCGTCATGATCTGCTCTTCGTACGTCACGACGTTCTTGCTCAGCTCGGTACCGGGCAGCAACTTGGTGGTGCTGCCGGTCGAGATGATGGCGTTGTCGAACGTGATGGTCTCGGTGCCGCCCTTGGTGAGCTCGACCTCGATGGTGTTGGCGTCGGTGAACGTGCCCTTGCCGTCGTACTCGGGGATCTTGTTCTTCTTCATCAAGAAGTGGATTCCCTTGACGCGGCCCTCGGCAACCTTGCGGCTGCGATCGAACGCTGCGCCGAAGTCGAAGGACGCTTCACCGGAGATGCCGAACAGCTTCGCCTCTTTGGTGAAGAGGTGCGCCAGCTCGGCGTTGCGGAGAAGAGCCTTCGAGGGGATGCAGCCGACGTTCAGGCAGACACCGCCCCAGTACTTCTGCTCGATGATGGCAGTGCTCAGTCCGAGTTGTGCCGCGCGGATAGCAGCGACGTACCCACCGGGACCGGCTCCGAGGACAACGACGTCATAGTGTGAGGTCACGATTCCCCAGGATAGTCCCGTCGTGTATCACTGTCTCCAGACGGTCCGGTTACCGGCCGGTAGCACGGCTCCGGGCGGCGACCCGCGCGAAGTTTCCTCCGTACACGGCGGCGATCGACGCCTCGTCGAACCCTCGATCACGCAGCACAGCAGGCAGCGTCACGACGTCCTCCGGCGGCACCCACTGCAGCATCCCGTACTTGGTGTACTCCTCCGAGAACGCCTCGGGATGCGTCGCGAGTTCCAGATTGAAATCCTCGTGATCGAACGAGTAGTCCGAGCCGATTCCGATGTGGTCGATACCGAGCAGGTCGACGCCGTACTCGATGTGGTCGGCCATGGTCTGGACCCGCTGCGCACCCTCGTCCCGTCCGTTCTTTCCGAGAAAGATGCCGACGCCGTTGATGCCGACGACTCCTCCGGTCCGAGCGCATTCGACTGCCTGTTCGTCGGTGATGTTGCGCGGATGCTCCCAGAGCGCGGAGAAGTTCGAATGGCTGTAGATCATCGGAACCTGCGTCGCCGACGCCAGGTCGAGGCCGGTTCGCGTCGAACAGTGCGAGCCGTCGACCACCATGCCGACACGGTTCATCTCCGCGACGAGGTCGCGTCCGTAGCCGGTGAGGCCGGTGTCGTCGGTGTCGAGGCATCCGCAGCCTGCCGCGTTGGCCCAGTTGTACGACGGAAGTATCGATCTGACACCGAGGCGGTGGAAGTGCGCGACGTTGTCGAGGTCGCCTTCCAGCGGACCGGAATCCTCCAGGTCGAAGGCGAGCGTGATCAGGTTGCCGTCGGGCACCTCGTCGACCATTCGAAATCGACCGTCCGACAGCGCTTTACGACGAAAATCCTCGGCCAACGCCGTCGCGACGGCATACGAGTGCGGCGAGAACCCGACGTTCACCGACACGTACGAACCGAGCGGATACCGTGCGACCTCGGCGATGTCTGCGCCAGTTCCATCCGACGACGCCGAGACGAGCGGAAGGCAACAGTGCTGCTCCCACAAGATCATTTCCCGCGAAGTCATACGGATGCTCCCCCTTTCACGATCAACACCACCGATACCAGACCGAGGACCAGGCACACGATCGCAGCACTGTGCTGCACGAGCCATTCTCGCCAGGATTGCTGGACGGCAGCGGAGTTGCGGCCCGACCTCGCCAGCACCACCAGAGGAGTGACGACCCCGAGCGTCGCGACCACGACCCACACCACCGCAGCGGCGACGGCTTCTGCGCCGTGCAATTCCCACAGCGACAGTTCGGCCACCGCCACCGTCACCAGCATGTAATTGGGCACCCACAAGCCCAGCACGAACGCCGCGATCACCGACAGCCGATCGAGTCCTCTCAGCCACTTCGGTGTCTGCCCCGCCGTGCGCCGCCCACGGATCCACAGAACCAGGACGAACAACGCCAGAACGAGGCCGACGGCGAGCTCGAACCAGGAAAGGGCGTGAGACGTCGACTTCGCCCGCGGCCCCGGCGGCAGCAGAGTTGCCGCAAGAACCATCACGAGGGCGAGGGCCAGGACGTACCCGAGGACGTACGCGACAAGCTTTCTCGGACCGTTGTCGGTGGCCGCGAGCAGAAACGCGGGTACCACCGACCACGGCCACACCATGACGACGAGACCCACGAGTGCGAACGTCAGCGCATGGCCGGCCATGACCTACGGACAGTACTCGCAGACGGTAGAAATAGGGCATGAGCAACGCGATCGATCCGTACCTCTGGCTCGAAGAAGTCACCGCCGACGAGGCCCTCGACTGGGTCCGCACCCGCAACGCCGCGACCACCGCAGCACTCGCCGGAGACGAGTTCGACGCCACCGAAGCACGGATCCTCGAGGTCCTGGACACCGACGCGCGGATTCCGTATGCACGCCGACGCGGTGAGTACCTCTACAACTTCTGGCGCGACGCATCCCACGTCCGAGGTATCTGGCGTCGCACGACGATGGACGAATATCGCAAGGACGAGCCCGCGTGGGACGTTCTCCTCGATCTCGACGCCGTGGCCGCCGCGGAGAGCGAGAACTGGGTGTGGAGCGGCGCACAGGTTCTGCGTCCCGATCAGAAGATCGCGCTGGTGACGATGTCCCGGGGCGGCGCCGACGCCACCGTCGTGCGCGAGTTCGATCTGGAGTCGAGGACTTTTCGCGACGACGGGTTCTTCGTTCCGGAAGCCAAGACCGACGTCGGGTACATGGACGCGGACACCGTCTACGTCGGAACCGATTTCGGCGACGGTTCCCTGACCGACTCGGGCTATCCGCGGATCGCCAAGCGCTGGCACCGTGGCACTCCCCTGGCCGAGGCGACGACGGTCTTCGAGGGCGAGGCGTCGGACATCTCGATCTCGGCGTGGCACGACAGGACGCCCGGTTTCGAACGCGACTTCGTTCAGCGAGCCACCGACTTCTACAACGCGGAGCTGTACCTCCTCGAGGGGGACACACTCACGCTCGTCGAGACCCCGACCGACGCAACCACTTCGGTGCACAAGCAGTGGCTTCTGATCCGCACGATGACCGAGTGGACCGTCGGCGACGTGACGTACCCGTCGGGCGCCCTGCTCGCGACGAACTTCGACGACTTCGTCGGTGGCAGCCGCGACATCACGGTCCTCTTCCGGCCCGACGCCCATCGGTCGCTGCACCAGTGGGCGTGGACCGAGAACCACCTGCTCGTCGTCACCCTCGTCGACGTCGCCACCGAAATCGGCATCTACACCCCGAGCGCCGACGGATGGAGCGACACGCCACTCACCGGCCTGCCGGAACTGACGTCGATCGAGATCGTCGGCACCGACGGCGAAGAGAACGGCGACGAGTTCTTCCTGTCGTCGAGCGGATATCTCACTCCCGCCACGCTGCTGTTCGGAACCGTCGGCGGCGGCGTCGAGGCACTCAAGCAAGCGCCGTCGTTCTTCGACACCGAAGGACTCACCGTCGCACAGCATTTCGCGACCTCACTCGACGGCACCGCGATCCCGTACTTCGTCGTCCGGAAGGAGCCCGCCGACGGCTCCCCGGCCCCGACCCTGCTCTACGGCTACGGCGGCTTCGAGATCTCGCTGACCCCGTCGTACAGCGGAGCGACCGGGTCGGCCTGGCTGGAGAAGGGCGGCACCTACGTCGTCGCCAACATCCGTGGCGGCGGTGAGTACGGGCCGGACTGGCACACACAGGTTCTCCGCGCGGGGCGCCACAAGGTGCACGAGGACTTCGCCGCCGTGGCCCGCGACCTCGTCGACCGGGGAATCACGACGCCGAGTCAGCTGGGTGCACAGGGCGGAAGCAACGGCGGCCTGCTGATGGGCATCATGGTCACCAAGTACCCCGAGTTGTTCGGTGCGATCGTCTGCCAGGTTCCGCTTCTCGACATGAAGCGCTACCACCTGCTGCTGGCCGGGGCGTCGTGGGTCGCGGAGTACGGAAACCCCGACGACCCGGACGAGTGGGCGTTCATCTCCGAGTACTCGCCGTACCAGAACGTCGTCGGGCCTGCAGAGAAAACGTACCCGCCCATCCTGATCGCGAACTCCACCCGCGACGACCGAGTCCATCCGGGTCATGCTCGCAAGATGGCGGCTCGGCTCGAAGAAACAGGGCACACCGTCCGCTACTTCGAGAACATCGAAGGCGGGCACGGCGGCGCAGCCGACAACGCGCAACTCGCATTCAAGACCGCGCTGACGTACCGATTCCTGTGGAACACCCTCAACGACTGAACCAAGCCTCGATCTCCGCGACGACGGTCGCCGGCTGCCGGATCCATTCGTTGTGTCCGCGCGGCGACGAGAGGTGCCGCGTGGTGACCTCCGCGCGCGGGAACTTCTTCAGCAGGTTGGCCATGGACGCGCGCGGTGCAAGATCGTCGCCGGCGAGCGTCACCGCGAGGATGGGAAGCGTCAACCGGGCAATGCGTTCCTCGTAGTCGATGTCCGCGCCGGTCGGTTCGATCCGACCGGTGCGGGCGAACCTCGACCAGTCCTCGATGAGCACCTTCGACTGGCGCCCGAACCCGCCGACGTCGATGCGATCACCCGGCCAGAACCCGGCGATGTTGCTGGTCAACGACATCGCCGCTGCCCCGAGGAACAGCGACGCCCCGCGGGCCACACCGAACCCGCGATGGAACGGCGATCCGGATGCAACGAGGATCAACCCACCGAGCCGCCCCCGGATTCTCGACGCATAGAGGGAGCTGAGCTGGCCACCCATGCTGTGACCGAGCGCGTACGGCGTGGCGTCGGGAAACCGTTCCCGAACCACCTCGAAGATTGCGGGAAAATCCACCGAGACGAGTTCCTGATAGCCGTACGTGCTGACTCCGCTCGGCTTCGGTCGGCTGTCCCCCTGGCCGCGAAGGTCGGCCGTCGCCACATGGAAACCCCGCTCCGTCAGAGCCTGCGCGAACAGCGCGTAGTACCCGCCCGGAATGCCGAGGCCGGGCAGCACGACGATGACCGGCAGGTCGGACCTCGGAGTCTCGGCCTCGAACAAGCGAACCGGGACGCTCGTCCCGTCGGGCATCTGAATCGGCACTGTCTCCACGCCGACACCTTAGGCCCCGGACAGTCGAACAGCCGGCTCGCGTGACGCGAGCCGGCTGGAGGGTGTCCTGGATCAGAGGGGGAGACCCGGCAAGTCGATGATCGGGTCGGTCGAGCTGTCCGAGCTACCGGTGGCGAGCAGCTTCAGGAGGATGACGAGCAGTTCCATGTAGATCTCCTAGCAGAGGGGAAAGGCCATGCCACGAATGGGCGGGCTGAGGAAAGTTCTATCAACCGGGATGGCCGTGAGGAAAGCGAAGAGATCGCAATTGCGTCGTTCGAATGAATGTTTACCGGATCAAATAATTCGAACGACGCTCAAAACCTTCATCAGGACTTTTATGCAAGGAAAGCGAGGCCGGGAAGGACGAAAAAGACGTCAGCCCGAACCGGGTCACGGTTCGGGCTGACGTCGAGGTTCGCGTGGACCGCGGTGTGCGGTCGGTGGATCAGCTGACGGGAGGCGTACCAGGAATGGTTGCCTCGCTCGATCCGCTGTCCGAGCTGCCCGTGGAGAGGAGGGCCAGGAGGCCGAGAAGTTCGGAAAGTTCGATCTTGTTCGACGGCTTGATGGACATCCTTTGAGCTCCTTCGATTCGAGGTCAGGTACCCGGAATGTGAAAGTTACGAAACGATCACTTCCGAATACATTCCTACCAACCGAATATCGAATTGGCTACAGCCGCAACGATAAAAAACCGAATGCATTCAAATCGACAGTAAACAGGAATCTTGTTTTCACTGATAACTATCGAATCACCGCGGCCCCCGACACCGCGTGTGATTCAACCGATCAGGCTGCGCTGCCCGAGGTCAGAACGCCGACGATCTGATCGACGATGGCGTCGACGATGCCGTCGTACACGCCGCTGACGATGTCACCGATGAAGCCTGCTGCAGAACCCATGAGATCTCCTTGAATTTGGAAACGAGCCGATCGATCACGACCCATGTACGTTTTTACCGCATTAACGGGCGGTCTCGGCTCCGACCCCGTTAAATCCAGAAACAAACTTGGTAACGCCTTGGCACCGTAACAGCTCGATTACTTGTTTGACCTGGCGCTTTCACTCGCCGATCACGTCGCGAGCCCGGCCGACGAGCAATGGGTCGGTTTCGCCGACGATTTCGGGATCCTTGTTGGCGTAGTCGTACTTGTTGAGGATGAACCGCATCGCGTTGATCCGAGCGCGCTTCTTGTCGTTGCTCTTGACGACGGTCCACGGTGCGACGTCGGTGTCGGTGGCCCTGAAGTTCTCTTCCTTCGCAGCGGTGTACGCATCCCATTTGTCCAACGACGCGAGATCCATCGGCGAGAGCTTCCACTGGCGAACGGGATCGACCTGACGGATGGCGAACCGAGTGCGCTGCTCGAGCTGCGACACAGAGAACCAGAACTTGGTGAGACTGACCCCGTCGTCGACGAGCATCTGCTCGAACAGCGGTGCCTGACGGACGAATCGAGCGTGCTGGTCCTCGGTGCAGAAGCCCATGACGCGCTCGACGCCTGCACGGTTGTACCAGGACCGGTCGAACATCACGATCTCGCCCGCGGCAGGCAGATGCTGAATGTACCTCTGGAAGTACCACTCCGTGGACTCCCGAATCGACGGCTTCTCCAGCGCGACGACGCGTGCGCCTCGGGGATTCATGTGCTCCATGAATCGCTTGATGGTGCCGCCCTTGCCCGCGGCGTCGCGTCCCTCGAAGACGATGACGTGACGCTGGCCGGTGTCCTTGATCCACATCTGCAGCTTCAGCAGCTCGATCTGCAACAACCGCTTCTGGAGGTCGTACTCGGCCCGCGTCATCCGCTCCGAGTACGGGTAGTCCTCACGCCAGGTGTCGACGATCCGACCGTCGGGGACGGTCAGGAGAACGGGATCGTCGTCGTCGTTGTCGTCCACGACGAACCCGGAGGTGTCCGTCAGGTCGACCGCCGTGGCCAGGTCGCCGAGGAGGCTGAAATCTTGCGTCATGACCGCAGAAGCTAGCCGGATACGGAAACGAACCGGTGACACTTCGGTGAACGACAGACGCGGTTCACCCCGAGAACGGCGGGCATGCGCTACGAATCAGGGTCGAGATGGGGGTTGTTCCCGATGCGCCGGGGCCCTGACGTCGCGCAGACTTCGTGTCATGACTTACACCAACGCCCCCAAGGAATTCGTTCGCTCCGACTCGCAGAAGATGATCGCCGGTGTGTGCGGCGGTGTCGCCGAATACTTCGAGATCGACCCGAACCTCGTCCGAGTACTCACCGTCATCGGTGCGTTCGTCTCCGCCGGCACCGTCGCCCTCGTGTACCTCGCAGCGTGGATGCTGATGCCCCAGCGCTGACCCCTCACCGGTACCGAGGTCAGTGCACCAGCCAGCCGCACGGCGCGGCGAGTTCGTCGGCCTCGTCAGGCCCCATCGAGCCCGGTGCGTACGACTTGACCTCGGGAGGATCGTTCAGCAGCGGCGCCGCGACCTCCCACACGTGAGCCAAGCCGTCGGGCCGGGTGAACAGCGACCGGTCTCCGTTCAGCACGTCGAGGATCAGACGTGAGTAGGGGGACAACGGTTCGGCATCGGGCACCGACGGCAGCGGCAGGGACAGGTGGCCGACGGACAGGTCGAAGTCCGGGCCCGGCTCCTTCACCGTCATCGCGACGTCGATCGCGCCGTTGCCGGACAGGTCGAAGGACAACACCGCACCGTCGCGGGGCAGATCTTTCAGCGGGCTGTTCGCCGGAGTCCTGAACACCAGCGACACACGCTGGGCCCCGACCCCGAGCATCTTTCCGGTGCGGAGCAGGAACGGGACACCGCGCCATCGGTCGGTGTCCACCCACAGCGTCGCGGCGACGAACGTGTCCACGACGGAATCCTCGGCCACGCCCTCCACGTCGCGGTACCCGTCGTACTGGCCGAGAACCACCTCGGACGTGTCGATCGGCCTGAAACACCCGATGACGGATTCACGCGCGGACTGCAGGTCCTCCGCGTCGAGCGTCGCGGGCGGCTCCATCGCGACCTCCGCAGCAACCTGGAACAAGTGCGTCACCAGCATGTCCAACACGGCACCGGTGCTGTCGTAGAACTCGGCGCGGTCGTCGATGTTCAGCGTCTCCGGTACGTCGATCTGCACCTGCTCGACGTGCTCGGAGTTCCAGATCCCGTCGATCATGCCGTTCGCGAATCTCAGCACGTGCAGGTTCTGCGTCGCTTCCTTGCCCAGGAAGTGATCGATCCGGTAGATCTGCTTCTCGTCCAACACCTCGTGCACAGCCTTGTCGAGCTGCTCGAATGCCTTCTGCGACGTGCCGAACGGCTTCTCGTACACCACCCGTGCTCCGTCGGCGAGGCCGTGCGCACCCAGCGCGGCCGTGTAGTCCTCGAACGTGCTCGGCGGCAGTGCGATGTAGTGCACCAGCTGCGCGTCGCCGATGTCCTCACGAGCCTTCGCGACGACGTCGACGAGATCTCCCGGATCGTCCACGGTGAACCCGTTGCCTGCGAACCGGATTCGCTCGGAGAACGAATCCCAGTCGTCCGCCCCGGAGCCGAACTCCTCGAGCGCACTGCGCACGTGATCCCGGAACTCGTCGTCGGACGTGTCGTGCCTGCCGTTGCCGACGAGAAGCCACTCCTCCGGGAGCAGTCCTTCGACATGGAGTTGATGGAACGACGGCAGAACCATGCGCTTGGCAAGGTCGCCTGTCGCACCGAACAGGACGAAGATCGTGGGTTGCTGCGAATCGGAACGCGTGGACGCCATGAATCCATCATGCACCCAGAACAACGCCGCAGGGTTACAGTCGGTGTGATGGGAAGATCACGGTTTCACGGTGAGATATTCGGAGTAGGTACCTCGTCGGGCGTACGCATCGTCGTCGGGCACTGGACCCGATCTCCGCTCGGAGAATTCACCGACGTCATGATCCAGTTCTCCGGCGGCCACCGCCTTCTGCTCGCACCGGACGAAGATGTGCGCGAATTCGTCACCGCGACATACACGTTCGACGACGTATCACTGACCCCGGTCGGCTTCACACGAGTCGGCGACACGGTGAGCGTGAACACCGACGACCTTCGACTCACTCTGAGAACGGGACGCTCCACCGCACTCGGCACCCTCCTCGCGATGGTCCCGTCCACGATCTCTACGGCACCGTGGTTCTGCCGCATCTCCGATCCCATCGCACGGGTGGTCCTCCGAGGTGTACGCACCCGCGGCAGTGCAGGGAACGACAGGCGCGAGTACTACGGCGCGAAGCACCAACACCGAATTCTCAGCGCCACCGCATCCTGGCGCGGCGAAGACCTCGGCCACCTCACACCCGTCACGCCCCCGGTCACCTTCGGGTTCGGCAGTACCCCGGCGGCACCGTCGGTCACCTCGATCACGACGACCATCGACACGCCCTAGGCCAGCACGGCACCGGCGTCGGACAGTTCTTTCAGGGCGGTCTCGGAGGACTCCGGCGCGACCCCTGCAACGAACTCGGTCAGAATCCGAACAGCCAATCCATGGTGGATCGCGTCCAGGGCGGATGCCCGCACGCAGTAGTCGGTCGCGATCCCGACGACGTCGATGTCGGTGACCTCGTTGGCATCCAGCACGTCCCGCAGCGCAGTGCCGTCCTCGGTGCTGCCCTCGAACGCGGAGTAGGACGGCTCGCCCTGCCCCTTCAGAACATGCACGTCGACCGAGTCCGTCGCGAACTCCGGGTGATACGCGGCGCCGGCGGTGCCCGCAACACAGTGCACCGGCCACGTCGTCACGAAGTCGGGCTGCTCGTCGGTGGCGAAGTGGCCGCCGTTGTCACTGTCCGCGTCGTGCCAGTCCCGCGATGCGACGATGACGTCGTACGCGTCGCCCTGCCGCGCGAGAAGCCCGCTGATCCGACGCGCGACATCGGCACCGCCCACGACTCCCAGAGCACCGCCTTCGGTGAAATCGTTCTGAACATCGACTACCAACAATGCACGTGTCATGGCCCCCAGTATCCTCGCCGGTGTGAGTGCCACAGGTCGGAGTGCCACAGTGTCCGAATTGGTCTGCTACCCGGTCAAGGGTTGTGCCGGGCAGTCACTCGACACCGCACGAATGACGGTTCGCGGGATCGACCACGATCGAGAATTCATGATCGTCGACGACGACTTCTCGTTCCGCAGCCAACGCAGCGACCCCGTCCTCGCCGTGGTGACGCCGTCGATCGACGGTGACCAACTGACGCTCACGCACGAAGAATTCGGGTCGGTCACCTGCACGATCGATCGACGGTCACAGCCGATCGACGTCACCATGTTCCGTGCGCCGTTCCTCGGCATCGATCAGGGCGACGACGTCGCGTCGTGGTTGAGCGACGTCGTCGGCGAGGCGTCGCGGCTGGTTGCCGTCCCCTCCGACTTTCACCGCGTCACCGACGGAATCACCCCAGGGACAGCGGCATTCGCGGACAGCTCCGCCGTTCACATCCTCTCGGAGTCCACCCTGGACGGATTGAACACCCGGATGGACGCGCCGCTTCCGATGAATCGATTCCGGCCGAACATCGTCGTCACCGGCTGGGACGACCCCCACACCGAAGATCTTGTCCGCGACATCTCGATCGGAGAGACAGAGCTCGCCTACACCAAACTCGCGATTCGCTGCCCCGTCACCACCGTCGACCAGGCGCGCGGAGTGCGAGACGGACGCGAACCACTGAAAACCCTCGGCACGTACCGCAAGGCACGGCAGAAGGGCGTTGCCTTCGGCGCGAAATTCAGCGTGGTCGACGGCGGCACACTGTCCGTCGGAGACACCGTGAACGTCACGACCTGGGGCGAGTCGGAGCTGTAGCGATCTGTACCGCGAGCACCACCCGCGCCTGGCCTGCGCGTAGCAACGGCGAGAACACGGCCCCGGCGTCCACGAGATCCGCTCCGCCGCCGCCACCGCCGTACGTGGGCTCGATGGTCCCGACGGGCACGCGAGTGGTGACGACGACCGGTACACCCGCGCTCTTCACCGCCGCCACGACGGACGGATTGGTGTTCCCGGACCCGGTGGCCTCGAGCACGATGCCCTGAGCGCCCGCGGAGACGAAGGCGTCGATGGCCACCGCGTCGGCGCCGGGGTACAACGCCACGATGTCCACGCGGACACCGGAGATCGGAGTCCGAGGCACGACATCTCGCGGCTCACCGGAGCTGACGAATGCGTCGAGTTCCGTTGTGTGCCACTTGGACAGTCCCCGCGCAGGCAGCGTCCGTCCACCGAACACGACGAGTACACCGCGGCCACGGTTCGCCTCGTCGAGAACGGCGTCGACGGCCGCGGCGACGTTGCCCGGACCGTCCGCATCCGCGTGGTCGGACGTGCGCTGTGCACCGGTGAACACCACGGGCCTCGGGTCACCGTGGAACAGATCCACCAACAGCGAGGACTCTTCCATCGTGTCCGTGCCGTGCAGCACCACCACACCCAGGCAGGCCGGGTCGTCGAGCTCGTCGAACACGGCGTCGACGATGCGGTCCAGGTCCGCGAAGTCGAACGCCGAGCTGTCCTTGGACATCAGGGTGCGGACCCGTACTTCGCCCGGCAGGTCGAAACCCACGGAGCCGGGCCTCGAGATGCCGTCCTCGTCGCGGCTGCTCCCGATGGTTCCGCCTGTTGTCAGCAGGGCAATGTGAGACAAGCCGTCATCCCTCTCGTTCTTCGGCCACTGCGGCAATCCGATTGCGGCACAGGAACCATCCGCCGACGAGCAACGGTGCGATGATCAGGATCGACGCGATGGTCCAGGTACCGACCGGCTTGTCGAACGCCATCAGAATCAACACGGCGAGGAGGAAGACCAACGTCGCGATACCGGTGTAGGGAGCGCCGAACATCCGGAACTTCGGCCGGGCGAGGTCTCCCGAGCGAGAGCGCGACCACAGCTTCAGTTGACACAGAATGATCACCGCCCATGCGCTGATGATACCGAGGGCCGCGAAGTTCAACACGATCTCGAACGCCTGTGCCGGTACTGCAGCGTTGAGTCCGACGCCGGCGAGCGCCACCAACGCTGTCAAAGCGATCCCGCCGTAGGGAACTCCGGCCTTGTTCATCCGAGCCGCGAACTTCGGTGCGGATCCGGCGACGGCCATCGAGTGGAGGATGCGGCCCGTCGAATACAGCCCGGCGTTCAGCGAGGACAGTGCTGCGGTGAGCACCACGAGGTTCATGATGGCGTCGGCGCCCTGCACGTCGATCGCGCCGAAGAACGTGACGAACGGACTTTCCCCTGCGTGATATGCGCTGTACGGCAACAGAAGCGACAGCAGTAGCACCGAACCCACGTAGAACACCAGGATCCTGACGATCACCGTGTTGATCGCCTTGGGTATGACCTTCTCCGGGTTCGCGGTCTCTCCCGCCGCGGTGCCGACGAGCTCGATCGACGCATACGCGAACACGACGCCCTGCACCACGACGATCGCGGGCAGCAGCCCGTTGGGGATCAGTCCGCCGTTGTCGGTGATGACCGACAAGCCGGGAGCCTGACCGTCGATGGGAGTTCCGAAGATGACGTAGTACACGCCGACGACCAGGAAGGTGACCAAGGCGAGAACCTTGATGAGCGCGAACCAGAACTCGAGCTCTCCGAAGACCTTGACCGACACCAGATTCAGACCGAGTACGAGAACCAGGCCGATCAGCGCGAAGACCCACTGGTCCACATCTCCGAGTGGCGCCCAGTACTTCTTGAAGAAATTCATGTACAGCGCAACCGCTGTCACGTCGACCACGGCCGTCATGGCCCAGTTCATCCAGTACAGCCAGCCGGCCGCGAACGCCATCTTCTCCCCGAAGAATTCGCGTGCGTAGGACACGAAGCTTCCCGACGACGGTCGGTGCATCACCAGTTCGCCGAGCGCGCGGAGGATCAGGAAAGCGAAGAACCCGCAGAGAGCGTAGACGAGCACCAGGGCCGGACCGGAGTCGTGCAACCGTCCGCCTGCGCCCATGAAGAGTCCGGTTCCGATCGCACCTCCGATGGCGATCATCTGAATCTGTCTCGGTACCAGAGCTTTACGGTATCCGAGGTCTTCCGAATGTCGAGTGTCGACTGTCATGTGCGGCTACCTTGTCGAAGTTTCGGGGGCATCGGCGTGCGGTGCAGGCGCGACGCGGAGATTGGCGAGATGTTGCGGGCTGAGCAGACGATCCAGTTCTTCACGGGCCAGTAGCTTCTTCTCGAGCACGAGGTCGACGACATTGCGGCCACTGACCAACGCCTCCTGGGCGATCGTCGTGGACTCGGCGTAGCCGAGGTACGGGCTCAGTGCGGTGACGAGGCCGATGGAGTTCTCCACACGCTCACGGAGCAGATCGGCGTTGGCGGTGATGCCGTCCACGCATCGGGTCGCGACGGTACGGCAGGCTGCGCCGAGATGGGCCATGCCTTCGGACAGCGACTTCACGATGATCGGTTCGAAGGCGTTGAGCTGCAGTTGCCCTGCCTCGGCGGCCATGGTGATGGTGACGTCGTGGCCGATCACCTCGTAGGCCACTTGGTTGAGCACCTCGGGAATCACCGGGTTGACCTTGCCCGGCATGATCGACGAACCCGCCTGCATCGGAGGCAGATTGATCTCGTTCAGGCCGGCCCGAGGACCCGAGGACAGCAGCCGCAGGTCGTTGCAGATCTTGGACAGCTTCACCGCGATCCGCTTGAGCACACCCGACAGGTGCACGAACTGACCCACGTCCTGCGTCGCCTCGATCAGATCGGTCGCCGTGACCAGCGGAAGTCCTGTCTTGGTGCGCAGATGCTCGCACGCAGCCGCGGTGTATCCGTCGGGCGCGTTGAGACCGGTACCGATGGCCGTTGCACCGAGATTGATCTCGTGCACCAGCAGCGCGGCTTCCTCCAGCCGCGAGCAGTCCTCGTCGATCATGATCGCGTACGTTCCGAACTCCTGCCCGAGAGTCATCGGCACCGCGTCCTGCAACTGCGTACGTCCCATCTTCACGACGGTGGCGAACTCGGATGCCTTGCGGCGGAACGCGTCGCGCAGGAATTTCATGGACTCGATCAGCTCGTGCGCCGCGTAGATCGTCGCGATGTTCACGGCCGTCGGGTACACGTCGTTGGTGGACTGACTTGCGTTGACGTGCTCGTTGGGGTGCAGGTGGCTGTAGTCACCGTGCGCATGACCGAGGATCTCGAGCGCACGGTTGGCGATCACCTCGTTGGCGTTCATGTTGGTCGAGGTGCCCGCGCCGCCCTGAACGACATCCACGACGAACTCGTCGTGCCACTGCCCGCCCAGAATCTCGTCGCATGCCCGACGGATCGCGTCGCTTCGGGTGGCGTCGAGAATCCCCAGATCCTCGTTGGCGGAGGCCGCGGCCCATTTCACGGCGGCCAGGCCGCGGATCAGATGAGCGTTGGTACCGATCGAACGGCCCGTGATGGGGAAGTTCTCCAGGGCGCGCAGGGTGTGTATGCCCCAGTACGCCTCCGCGGGTATCTCGCGTTCACCGAGAAGGTCCTTCTCGATTCGAGTCTCCACCACGTCCTGCTCCTTCTGATGTCCGGCTGTCCGGCTGTCTGACAGGTTAGAGTGTGAACCAAGACACGTCCGCCCGTCAACCGTCACCTTGACTCGCCCGCCGCAGGAAGAGGACTATTCAGACATGAACCTGTCGGACAGCTGGGCGGTCAGTCAGCCGACCGCAACGAGACTGAGCGCGGCAGAAGCAGTCTTCGCCGACATCCGCGACGCGATCGTCGCCGGCCACATCGCCATCGGCGAACGACTTCCCGCCGAGAGCGCACTGGCCACCCGATACGCCGTCAGCCGATCCGTGATCCGCGAGGCACTTCGATCGTGCAATGCACTCGGACTCACCGAAACCAAAACGGGCCGAGGCACTTTCGTCACCCGAGATCGCGTCACCGGCGATCTCGACATCGGCAACTACGACGCCCGCGAACTGATGGAAGCCCGCCCCCACGTCGAAATCCCGTCGGCCGGCTGGGCAGCCGAGCGCCGAACCGACGAAGACCTGGCCGTCCTCGAAGGGCTCACCGACGAAATGCGAAGCGAGGACGACCACCACGCCTGGGTACTGCTCGACGGCCAATTCCACACCGCCATCGCCCGAGCCAGCAAGAACCGCGTGTTCGAAGCGATCATCGTCGACATCCGCGGCGCGCTCACCCGCCAATCGGAGACGCTCAACCTCGTCGCCCGACGCCAGCAGAAGTCCAACACCGAACACGACCTCATCGTCGAGGGCATTCGGTCCGGCAGCTACGAGAAGGCCGCCGAGGCCATGGCCGCGCACCTCGACGCCGTCCGGGGCGCCGTGGAATCGCTACGCCGTTAGCTCCAGCTCTCGTTCCAGTCACGCGCGAACATGAACGCGCCTTCGGTTCCCCAGCAGGTGACGCCGAACATCTCGTCGGATTCGCACACCACGCCGACCGCGGACAACACCTGACCGTATTCGAGCACTCGAGGTTCGTCGGCCGTGTAGATCCCTTGCGTCGTGCAGATGTGTTGCGCCCCAACGTCGTTGACCCGCACTGCGTACTTGTCGTTCTCGGCATTGGTGCATGTGCGGCCTTCGAACGGCGCGACACTCGTCTTGGCCTGACAACCGACCTGGCCTGCGGGTGATCCCCCGGCCCAGATCCCGCACTGAATATTTCCCGACGGGGTGGTGAAGTTGTACCGGCCGAGATCGGTCGCGAACAGTGCCGGGTCGACATTGCCGGAATCCAGGCTCGGTCGGGGCTGATTCCACGGGAACAGATCCGACGCTTCCTCCGGGGCAGGCGCCGTGGGAACGATGACGATCTCCTGCTCGGGCTGCGCAGGTCCGGACGGCGGCTGATCGGACGTCGGCTGGTCGGACGTCGGCTGTTCCGACGTCGGCTGTTCCGACGTCGACTGGG
Source organism: Rhodococcus sp. 114MFTsu3.1 (assembly GCF_000383555.1). Lineage (NCBI taxonomy): Bacteria > Bacillati > Actinomycetota > Actinomycetes > Mycobacteriales > Nocardiaceae > Rhodococcus > Rhodococcus sp. 114MFTsu3.1. Next base: position 171,074 of record NZ_KB911555.1, read on the forward strand.
GCGCTACGCTCGTCGTTTCCGACGCTGCAGCGCCATCCGGCTCCTCGCTACTGCAGCCGCTCACGGCCAGAACAGCAGCCACAGCGGCAACGACGACGGCAGACCGTGCGGCGATCATGAACACTCCTCGTCCCAAGACAACCGGGCGCCGTCTCGTCTACCCGTCCTATCGGTCTGCTTTACGAAGCCATTAACCGATCACGGATAACGATGACGACTCGAATCGGTTACTCCTCGGGTTCCGTCAGCCCTTCCCGCTCGTCCCGCTCCGCCCATTCCAGCAACGGATCGAGCGAGAACACCGCCTCGTCGATGCCGTCGTGCAGGTCGCCGAGTTTCGCGAACCTGTCCGGCACAGTGAAGATCGTGAAGTCACGCGGATCGACGTCCGGAACCTCGTTCCAGGAAATCGGCGTCGACACCGTCGCTTGCTGATTGCCTCGCACCGAGTAGGCGCTGGCAATGGTGTGGTCCCGCGCGTTCTGGTTGTAGTCGACGAACAGCTTCGTCGGATCGCGGTCCTTGCGCCACCACACCGTCGTCACGTCGTCGGGGGCGCGGCGTTCCACCTCACGGGCGAACGCGAGCGCAGCGCGTCGAACATCCTTGAATCCGTACTCCGGCGCAATCCGCACGTAGATGTGAAGCCCATGTCCGCCAGATGTTTTCGGCCAGCCCGTCGCACCCAGGTCTTCGAGGACCTCGGCGGCGACGCCGGCGACTCGGCGAACCCGATCGAACGGGCAGTCCGGCATGGGATCGAGATCGATGCGCCACTCGTCGGGCATCTCCACGTCCGCGCGCCTGGAGTTCCAGGGGTGGAACTCCACCGTCGACATCTGCACAGCCCACACGACGTGCGCCAACTCGGTGACGCACAGTTCGTCGGCGGTTCGGTTGTAGCGCGGGAACGTCACGCGCACGGTCTCGAGCCAGTCCGGGGCGCCGTTCGGCACACGCTTCTGGTGAACCTTGTCCCCCGCCAGACCCTTCGGGAACCGATGCATCATGCACGGCCGCTCCCGTAGAGCACGGACGATGCCATCGCCGACGCCGAGGTAGTAGTTCACCAGATCGAGCTTGGTGGCCCCGCTCTCGGGGAAATACACCCGGTCGGGGTTGGAGACACGCACGATGCGCTCCCCCACCTCGAGTTCGATCGCCTCCGACGCTGCTGCCATTCCACGAGCCTAGACATCCAGGGCCGGACTGCACACAAACCGCCGCCCGACGCCACATCCGGCCCTGCGAACCCGATTTGTGTGCATCCAGGGCACACGTACACCCGGGCCACCGCGAGCACGAAAAAGCCCGACCCCACCGAAGTGGAGTCGGGCCTGTTCGAGAGAGACGGACTAGAAGTCCATGCCGCCCATGCCACCGGTCGGGTCGCCTGCGGGCGCTCCGGCCTTCTCGGGCTTGTCGGCGACGACGGCCTCGGTCGTCAGGAACAGAGCCGCGATGGACGCTGCGTTCTGCAGTGCCGAGCGGGTGACCTTGACCGGGTCGTTGATGCCTGCAGCGAGCAGGTCCTCGTACTCGTTGGTCGAGGCGTTGAGGCCGTGACCGGACGGGAGGTTGCGGACCTTCTCTGCGACGACGCCGGGCTCGAGGCCTGCGTTGAACGCGATCTGCTTGAGCGGTGCTTCGAGGGCGACGCGGACGATGTTCACGCCGGTTGCCTCGTCGCCGTCGAGCTTCAGGTTGTCGAGTGCGGGCGAAGCCTGCAGCAGCGCGACGCCACCACCGGCGACGATGCCCTCTTCGACGGCAGCCTTGGCGTTACGCACTGCATCTTCGATGCGGTGCTTGCGCTCCTTGAGCTCGACCTCGGTCGCTGCTCCGGCCTTGATGACTGCAACGCCACCGGCCAGCTTGGCCAGGCGCTCCTGCAGCTTCTCGCGGTCGTAGTCGGAATCGGAGTTCTCGATCTCGGCGCGGATCTGGCTGACGCGTCCGGCGATGGCGTCGGAGTCGCCCGAGCCCTCGACGATGGTGGTCTCGTCCTTGGTGATGACGACCTTGCGTGCCTGACCGAGGAGCTCGAGGCCTGCGGTCTCCAGCGAGAGGCCGACCTCTTCGCTGATGACCTCGCCGCCCGTGAGGATGGCGATGTCGGCGAGCTGAGCCTTGCGGCGGTCACCGAAGCCGGGAGCCTTGACGGCAACGGACTTGAAGGTGCCACGGATCTTGTTCACGACGAGGGTGGAGAGAGCTTCGCCCTCGACGTCCTCGGCGATGATGACGAGCGGCTTGCCCGACTGGATGACCTTCTCGAGCAGCGGCAGCAGGTCCTTGACCGTGGAGATCTTGGAGCTGACGAGCAGGATGTACGCGTCTTCGAGGACGGCTTCCTGGCGCTCTGCATCGGTGGCGAAGTACGCCGAGATGTAGCCCTTGTCGAAGCGCATGCCCTCGGTGAGCTCGAGCTGCAGGCCGAAGGTGTTGGACTCCTCGACCGTGATGACGCCTTCCTTGCCGACCTTGTCCATGGCCTCGGCGATGAGCTCGCCGATGGACGGGTCGCCTGCGGAGATACCAGCGGTAGCAGCGATCTGCTCCTTGGTGTCGATCTCCTTGGCGGAAGCGAGCAGCGACTCGGTGACGGCTGCGACAGCCTTCTCGATGCCGCGCTTCAGGCCGAGCGGGTTCGCGCCGGCCGCGACGTTGCGCAGGCCTTCACGAACGAGTGCCTGAGCGAGAACGGTAGCGGTGGTGGTGCCGTCGCCTGCGACGTCGTCGGTCTTCTTGGCGACCTCTTTGACGAGCTCGGCGCCGATCTTCTCGTAGGGATCCTCGAGCTCGATCTCCTTGGCGATGGAGACGCCGTCGTTGGTGATCGTGGGGGCGCCCCACTTCTTCTCGAGCACGACGTTGCGACCCTTGGGGCCCAACGTCACCTTTACTGCGTCGGCGAGGGCGTTGAGGCCTCGCTCGAGGCCACGGCGTGCCTCTTCGTCGAACGCGATGATCTTGGCCATTGCGAAGTGATCCTCCGGATTGGGGGTGACACGCAGAGCGACCGTGTTCAGTCGCTCTTCTGCACTTGCTCGGCCGAGTTCGGTGCCCGCGACGGACGACCAGGGGTGTCGATGATTCCCAGCCTCACCGTCCCGACCTGGCACTCACAAGGCGCGAGTGCCAACTGCATTTCTAGCACTCGACCATGGCGAGTGCAAGGTCGTCACCGAAGTGTTCGCCTACGGCGCAGAAGACCGGCCGAGTCCGACGCCGGGGCGAAGCTCGAGCAGATGCTCACCCTTTCACGCACTGTTTACATGCAGGCGCGTTGTTTACATTGCACGCCTTTCGGCTCGATGCGATCCGGAAATAACGTTCGGAGACAGCAACATTCGCCACTAGCTCATTTCGGACAAAACACCCATACACGCATCGACAGCAAGGATCGTCACATGTCCGATTCGGTCGACACGAAGTACGACAACTCCGCCATGGACCACGAGGAGGAGGGCTACCACAAGGGTCTCAAACCTCGCCAGCTCCAGATGATCGCCATCGGTGGCGCCATCGGCACCGGGCTGTTCCTCGGCGCGGGTGGACGACTCGCCAGCGCAGGCCCCGGCCTGTTCCTCGCCTACGCCCTGTGCGGCATCTTCGTCTTCTTCATCCTCCGCGCCCTCGGCGAACTGGTGCTGCACCGCCCGTCGTCGGGATCGTTCGTCTCGTACGCCCGTGAGTTCTTCGGCGAGAAAGCCGCATTCGTCGCAGGCTGGATGTACTTCCTCAACTGGGCCATGACGGCCATCGTCGACGTGACGGCCATCGCCACCTACATGCACTACTGGGGATCGTTCGAGGTGATCCCGCAGTGGGTCATCGCACTGATCGCGCTCGTGCTGGTCATGAGCCTCAACCTGGTCTCGGTGAAGTGGTTCGGCGAGATGGAGTTCTGGGCCGCGATGATCAAGGTCGTCGCACTCGTGACGTTCCTGATCGTCGGCATCGTCTTCCTCGCCGGACGCATCCCCGTCGGCAGCGAGATGCCCGGCATCAGCCTCATCACCGACAACGGCGGGCTGTTCCCGTCGGGCGCGTGGCCGCTGGTCATCGTCATCTCCGGCGTCGTGTTCGCGTACGCCGCCGTCGAGCTGGTCGGCACCGCCGCCGGTGAGACCGAGAACCCGGCGAAGATCATGCCGCGCGCGATCAACTCGGTGATCGCGCGTATCGCGCTGTTCTACGTCGGCTCGCTCGTCCTGCTGGCGCTATTGCTCCCCTACACGGCATACGCAGCAGGAACATCGCCTTTCGTGACGTTCTTCTCGAGCATCGGTCTCGGCGGCGCGGGCACGATCATGAACATCGTCGTGCTCACTGCTGCTCTGTCCTCACTGAATGCCGGCCTCTACTCGACGGGTCGCATCCTGCGCTCGATGGCCATGAACGGCAGCGCTCCCGAGTTCACCAAGAAGATGACCAAGGGCGGCGTTCCGTTCGGCGGCATTCTGCTCACCTGCTTCATCACGCTGTTCGGCGTCGCACTCAACGCCATCGCCCCGGGTGAGGCCTTCGAGATCGTGCTGAACATGTCCGCCCTCGGCATCATCGCGAGCTGGGCGACGATCGTGCTGTGCCAGATCCAGCTCTACCGCTGGTCCAAGAAGGGCATCCTCGAACGTCCGAAATTCCGTCTGTTCGGCGCCCCGTACACGAGCTACGCGACGCTGGTGTTCCTCTTCGGGGTGCTGGTTCTGATGGCCTTCGACGCCCCGATCGGGTCCTGGACGATCGCCACCCTCGTCGTCATCATCCCGGCACTGATCGGCGGATGGTTCCTGGTGCGGACGAAGGTCCTCGCCGTCGCCGAGGAACGTCTCGGCTACACCGGGCAGTACCCCGTCGTCGCCAACAGACCACTCGACGACGATCCGGACAACTGACGGGCCGGACAATCAGAACCTCCGACGCCACCCGGCCCCGAAGGGCGACTTTCGAGGCGGGGGCTCCGGAGCGGGAGCAGCAAGGGCGTCGGCGACGGCGTTGCTGAGTTCCGTGCACGTCGCGAATCGATCTTCCGGCTTCTTGGCCAGCGCGGTCGCGACGACGCCGTCGAGACCCTTCCGTAGGTCTCGTCGGCGCGCGGTCACCGACGGAGGCGACGCGTTCAGCTGAGCGTCCGTGATCGCGAGCGGCGTCGCGAGGGGATACGGGGGCTTGCCGGTGAGCAATTCCACGAGCGTTGCGCCCAACGCGTAGACATCGGTTCGAGCGGACAGACGCTCACCGCGAAGCAGTTCCGGTGCGGCGTACTGAATGGACGCGAAGACCGACCCTCCTCGCGCCACCGGTCCGGCGTCGAGGAATCGCGCGATCCCCCAGTCCGACACCATCACCTGCTCGAAACCGCCACGCGGTTCGGTACTGATCAGGATGTTCGACGGTTTCACGTCGCGGTGCAGTACGCCCTGAGTGTGGGCGTAGTCCAGACCTTTCGCCACTTCGCTGACGATGCGGGCAGCTCGGTCGACGTCGAGGGCGATCTGGCCGCGTGCGACGAGCCGCGCTGCGCTGTATCCCTCGACGTAGTGCATCGTCATCCACAGTCGACCGCCGAACTCACCGTGGGCGTGCACGGACACGATGTTCGGATGGTGCAGCCGCGCCGCGATCTTCGCCTCCATGACGAATTTCGCCCGGAGCTGCTCGTCTCCCGAGGCGTCCTCGTCGAGAATCTTGAGTGTCTCGCGCCCTTCGACGAGGTAGACCTCACTCATCCCACCCACCCCGAGCAGCCGCTCGACCGTGTACCCGGCGAACGTCCGTCCCGGCGACAGGCGGCCGGTGGTCATGGCGAGATCGGCACCGACGGCTCGTCTCGCGCCGATGACCGGGCGAGTGCAACAGTGGCCGCGACCATCGCGACGAGAGCGACCACGAGGACCACACTGCCGCCTCTTCCGGTGGCGAGGTACTCGCCGAGGACCACGAACCCGAGAGCCGACGCCACCACCGGTTCCATCACCGTGGTGGCGGGAAGCGAGGCCTGCAGAGCGCCGGCTTGAAATGCGGACTGCTGCAGGGTGATCGCCGCGACCGCCACGGCTATCAGCGCGTACAACTCGACGGAGGTCAACAGAGGAACGACTCCGCGGCTCACGAGGTGGACCACGCCCTTGGTCAGCACGGCGGCGACGCCGAACAATGCACCCCCGGAGATGCCGAGCAGCAATGCTTTTCGAGGACCGCTCGCCTTACGTGACGCAAGGACGCACAGCGCGACGAACGGTAGTCCGATCAGGCAGACGACGATCCAGTGCCGAGCCTCGGCCCTCTCCACTCCGGGCTTCGGGTCCCCGACCACGACGAGGATCGCCACCGAGGCGGTCAGTGCTGCGGCCCACATCCACTCGGTGGCGGAGATCGTCCGATGTGCAAACCGTGCGCCGAGCGGAAGCGCGAACAGCAACGACAGCACCAGCAGAGGCTGGACCAGGAGCAGCGATCCCATCCCGAGCGCGGCCGCCTGGAGCGCGTAGCCGAGGATTCCGACGACGGTCCCCACCCACCAGATCGGCTGCTTGACCAGCGACCCGATGGGCCCCAGTGCACCGTTGGACTCCACCGGGACCTGCGCTGCCGTGCGCTGCCGAACCACTGTCCCGACTGCGATGCACAGCGCTGCACCGAGTGCGAGGACCACCACCGTCGTTGTTTGCGGCACGACGAAACATTAACGGCAGATCGCCACGTCAGCGAGTTCTCGGTCGAACGCCGAATTCGCTCGAGTCGAACAGGTCGGTTATCGTGTTTACCGGCACTTGACCAATAGAACGCATAAGTAAGAGAAACGACATGTGGTCGGCCCGGTCTCGACTGCATCGGTAGCCGCCCATGATTCGGATACGAAAATCGTGAGGACGGAAGACTCGACGTGAATCTGGACAAGAAGCCCAACGCGGTGAAGGAAGCGTGGGACGGGCTTCGAAAGCCCGTCTTCATCCCCGCCTCCATCGTCATCTTCGTGATGATCGCCTTCGCCGTGATCTACTCCAGCACTGCTGCCGACGCGTTCTCGACGCTGAATTCGGCGATCACCGACGGCGTCGGCTGGTGGTACATACTCGCGACGACAGGATTCGTCGTCTTCGCCGTGTACTGCGGTGTCAGCCGCGTCGGAAACATCCGACTCGGACGCGACGACGAGAAGCCCGAGTTCGGGGTGCTGTCCTGGTTCGCGATGCTGTTCAGCGCGGGCATGGGCATCGGCCTCGTCTTCTACGGTGTCGCCGAGCCCCTGTCGCACTACGTCGTTCCACCGGAGGCCGGTGGAGTCGCCGGGTCGACGGACGCCGCAGCGAATCAGGCCATGGAACTGACACTGTTCCACTGGGGCCTGCACGCGTGGGCGATCTACGTGGTCGTCGGCCTCGGCCTGGCGTACATGACCTACCGCAAGGGCCGGCCGTTGTCGGTGCGTTGGCTGCTCGAGCCGTTGCTGGGGCGTAAGCGGATCGAAGGCGGTATCGGCCATGCCATCGATGCGGTCGCGATCATCGGAACACTGTTCGGCGTCGCGACGTCCCTCGGCTTCGGCGTTCAGCAGATCTCGGCCGGCCTCGAGTACCTGGGCTGGGTCGACACCAGCAACTGGGTCACCGTCCTGCTCATCGCAGGCATCACCGGCATCGCCACGTACTCGGTGGTCTCCGGCGTCAAGCGTGGCCTGAAGTGGCTGTCCAACATCAACATGGCACTCGCCGCCGGGTTGGCCGTCTTCGTGCTGATCGCAGGCCCGACGCTGTTTCTCATGCAGTCCTGGGTGCAGAACCTCGGCGGGTACATCCAGGCCATGCCGGAGCTGATGCTGCGCACCTCCCCCTTCTCCGACGACGGCTGGGCCGGCGCGTGGACCATCTTCTACTGGGGTTGGTGGATGAGCTGGGCGCCCTTCGTCGGCATGTTCATCGCGCGCATCTCGCGTGGACGCACCATCCGTGAGTTCGTCTTCGGTGTTCTGCTGGCCCCGACGATCATCGGTTCGCTGTGGTTCACCATCTTCGGCGACGCAGGCATTCTTCGTCAGCGCGAGCAGGGCGATCTCCTCGTCGACGGCGCGGTGAACACCAACACCTCGCTCTTCCAGTTGCTCGACGGCTTGCCTCTGGCCACGATCAGCAGCTTGCTCGCGATCTTCGTCATCGTGTTCTTCTTCGTCACGTCCTCGGACTCGGGATCGCTCGTCATCGACATCCTGTCCACCGGAGGCGATCTGGAACCGCCGAAGATCACGCGCGTCTACTGGTCGATCCTCGAAGGCACCGCGGCGACGATTCTGCTTCTCGTCGGCGGCGCCGGGTCACTGACCGCACTGCAGACGATGTCCATCGCGACGGCCGTTCCGTTCTCGATAATCCTCGTGCTGGCGTGCGTGTCCATGTTGAAGGCGTTCCGATACGACGTCGCGACGACCCCGCGGTACGTCCGGGTCACCGCGACACCCACTGCAGACGGCGACAGCTCCGGTACGAACTCGGACACACAGAATCGTCGTCGGGGAGCCGGTATCTCGTCGACGTTCTCGGGCCTCGGACCGTCGCAGATCGGTTTGGCCACGCCGACCGACGGCGCAGTCGTCCTCGCCGTGCACGAAGTGTCGACGGAATCGCTCGAGGTCGATCCCGACACCGGCGCAGTGGAGTACTCGGCGGACAGCGGTCCCGTCGACCCGCTCGGAGGCGAAGTGTTCGACACTCCCGAATTCGCCGATTCCCACGAGGGACAGACGCAGTCGAATTCCTGAGCGAGAAGTAGAAAAAGGGGCCCGGTTCGACCGGGCCCCTTTTTCGTGTCGTCCTCGGCTCACTTTTGCACTGCCTGTCGCAGCACTGGTCCTGCGTTTACTGACCGTCTGACCATTCGTACTGCATCTGCCGAGCGGTGCTCGTTGCGACGTCCGGACTCACCAGTCGCGAGACCAGGTGCAGCGCCAGGTCCAGTCCTGCACTGATGCCCGCGGACGTCGCGATGTCGCCGTGATCGAGATACCGGACACCCTCGCGGACATCGAGACTCGGCCACCGCCGCCGGAGGTCGTCGACGTCTTCCCAGTGCGTCGTCACCGGACGTGCATCCAGCACCCCGGCGTCGGCCAGCAGAAACGCACCGGTGCACACCGACGCGGTCACTTCCGTTGTGCCGAACTGCGTGTGGATCCACGCCGCAGCGGCCGCAGGTACCTCGTCGACGACACCACCGGGCACGAGCACCACGTCGTAACGCCTGGTGTCGTCGATCGTGGTGTCCACCGCGATGCGCATGCCACCGCGGGCATGCACCGGACCGTCGTCGACTCCGACGAGCACCACGTCGAACGCGCGCACTCCCCCGTCGCGCGTGGTGATTCGGTTCGCCACCGAGAAGACTTCGAACGGCCCGCATGCGTCGAGCACCTCGACGTCGTCGAACATCAGAATGGCGAGAGATCGCGTCATCGCACGATCATCGCAGGACCTGCTGCCCAGTGCTCAGCTACCGGACGCAGCGATGGCGGGGACGACGATCGCCACCGCCAGCGCGGCGTTCACATCCTGCACTGCCTTCCGGACGGCCTCGCCCGCCCAGTCGCCCTCGGCGATGTCCTTCGCTCGACGTTTCGCCGCTCGCTTGTCGGCGGCAGGCAACACCTTGTGGACCGCGTCGATCGCGGACAACATCGACACGACAGCCGATATCTCCGGCAACGGCGTCGTACCGTCGACGATCGCGCTGTGAATCCACTGGATCAGCCATGCTGTGCGTGTGGTGTCACGGGCAGGCCAGGACGTCGTCGGGAACAGGCCGAGGATTCTGTCCTCGTGCTGTGTGACCGCACCTCGATGCGCCAGGCGGAGACCGATCTCCTGTTTCAGGTTCTTGTGGAGCTTCTCGATGACTTTCTGCGGTTTCGGCGGGTTGTTCTCGGTTCCGATGAACGCGTGGACCCGCGCGAGAAGCGGATCCTGCGGGGGCGGCCCCGACACCACGAGCCTGCCGTCCTTGACCGCTTCACCCTTCGCGGTGATGCGTACGGCGCCGTTCATGGCCAGCTCGAGCACCAACGCACCCGCCAGCACACGCGGGAATTTCGTACTGTCGACGATCGGCTTACCCGTCACGTCGTCGACCAGAACCAGAAACAGATCCTCCGCGATCAGAGTCATGTGCCGAGCGTACCCACCACGTACGGATACGACAGCTCGATCATCTTCTCCAACACCGCCGAGTCGACGTCGGCGAGCTTGTTGACGTACAGGCATCCGGCCCCGGGCTTGTGTTTGCCCAGTTCGTTCAGCAGTGCCTGGGATTCGGGAGCGTACGTCAACCCGTACAGCACGAGAGAGGTCCTACGGGGCGAGAAGCCGACCGCGAGTGCGTCGCCTTCCCGGCCACTGTCGTATCGGTAGTGGTACCGGCCGTAACCCACCATCGACGGACCCCACATGACGGCAGGTTCCCCGGTGACACGTGTGAACAGCCGGTGCAACGCCAACCCGTCGGCGCGGCGCACCGGATGCTCGACGCTCTCGAGCCACGCGACCACGTCCGTCGCCGTCGGCCCGGTCTTGCTCTCGCTCATGTCAGTTGAGGTAGTTCTGCCACCCCGACGGCACGCGGTCCGCGGGCCCCGGCGTCGACTGATCGAGCGGATGATGCTGCGGCGGAGCAAGTTCCGGCCCGTCGTACATCTGCTCGTCGGCGTAGCTGTAGTACCAGCTCTCCCCCGGTTCGAAGCTTCTGATGAACTGATGGCCGGTGCTTTCGGCGTGCTTGCTCGCATGCTGCGACGGAGACGAATCGCAACACCCGACGTGCCCGCACTGCGCGCACCGACGAAGGTGGAACCACCAACCGTCGCTGGTCGAACATTCGAGACACCCCGGTCCCGACGGCTCGGCGGTGACATCGATTCCAGGAATCGGCTCGGTCATGACTCCCCCTCTGTCGCTTCGGTTGTGGGCTCTGCTTCGGTTGCCGGCTCGATGGGAAGCCTGACGACGAAACGCGTGTTTCCCGGCTCGGATTCGACACGTAGGTCGCCGTGATGCTTCTTGACGACGATGCGCCACGAGATGTCGAGGCCGAGGCCGGTTCCCTCACCGACCGGTTTGGTGGTGAAGAAGGGCTCGAAGATTCGTGAACGGATGTTCTCCGGCACTCCGGGCCCGGTGTCGCCGATCTCGACCAATACGTGGTCGTGATCGAGTCTCGTTGCCACGGTCAGTGTTCCGGCCCCGTTCATCGCCTGCACGGCGTTGTCGACGAGGTTGGTCCACACCTGATTCAGTTCCGCCGCGTAGGCGGGAATCGGAGGCACTGCCGGGTCGTAGTCCTTGACCACCGAAATGTCGTCGCCGATCTTCCGTGCGAGCATCACCAGAGTGCTGTCGAGCAGTTCACGTAAGTCGATCGTCTGGTACGGCGCTCGATCCATCTGCGAATACTGTTTGGCCGCACCGACGAGCGTCGACACCCGGGTCGTCGAATCGGCGATCTCGTTCATCAGCAATTCGGTCTCGACGGTGTAGTTGAGCCAGCGGATCGCACCTTCGAGCGTCTTGGACTCGTCGACGGTGGCCGCGACCTTGTCCAGCCACGCGATGTCGAGGCCCGCCTGCACGAACGTCGGAGCCAGATCCCACCCACCCGCGATGCCGTGATCGTCGAACCAGTCCCCCAGTTCGTCCTCCGCATCCGACGCCTCGAGCGGCGACAGCTTGGGGGCCTTCGCGACCAGCTCGACGGCTTCCTCCTGCAATCCGACGAGGGAAGTCAGCGACGCCGGGTCGAGCGAACCGTTCGCGATCATCTTCAGCTTCTGGCGCATGTGGGCGACCCGATCGCGCAGCGCATCCGTCGCCCGTACCGCTGCCGCGGCCGGATTGTTCAGCTCGTGCGTCAGGCCGGCGGACAACGACCCGAGCGCCAGCAGTCGCTCACGCTGGTCGACGATCTGCTTGGTGTTGAGCGCACCGACGAACAAGCCCTCGAGCAGATGCAGCGCCATCGGAAACCATTCCTCGACGATCTCCGCGAAACACGCCGCGTCGAGCACGAAGAACCGCGATGTCTCGGTCACACGCATCGAACTCGGGTACGTCTGCGGCACCCGATCACGCAGATACGCCTGCCACGCACCGGCGTACACCCCGCGCTGAGACGTCCGGCTGATCACCATCTCCTCGCCGCTGGAGTTCTTCGTCAGCACCAACGAACCGTCCATCAGCACGTAGAAGCACGTGGCAGGTTCACCCTCGCTGAACACGGGCCCTGGCTCGATGATCTCGATGTGCCCCTCGTGGCACAGCTTCTCCACCTGCTCGTCCGACAACTTCTCGAACAGGAACAGCGTCTTCAGCTCCTCCGGACTACACCGCAGCGATCCGGGGTCGCTCTGCACGCTCACGGGTTCGCCAGGTATCTGTGCACCAGCATCACGGCCATCGCTCCCTCTCCCACAGCCGACGCGACGCGTTTCGCCGAGTCGGATCGCACGTCACCGGCCGCGAACACGCCGGGGACACTGGTCTCGAGATGGTGCGGCAACCTGTCGCGATCCCATCCCGTCGGTCCCTTGCCGTCGACCACCAGATCTGGTCCCGTGACGACGAAGCCGTGCTCGTCGCGCACCACGACACCGTCGAGCCACTCCGTCCGAGGTGCCGCACCGATGAACAGGAACAGGTACTGCCCGGGAACCGTCTCGTCGGTGTCCGTCACACGGTTGTGCAGGGTGATGGCCTCCAGGTGATCGTCGCCGCCGACGCCCACGACCTCGGTGCACGTCCGTACCGTGATTCGCGGATGATCCTCGATCTGCTTGATCAGGTAGTACGACATCGATGCTTCGAGCGACTGCCCACGGATCAGAATTGTCACCGACTTCGCTCCGCGGGCCAGGTACACCGCTGCCTGACCGGCCGAGTTGGCGCCGCCGACGATGTAGACGTCCTGCTCCGCGCAGCGCGCGGCCTCCGTCATCGCCGATCCGTAGAACACTCCGCGGCCGGTGAACTTCTCGATGCCGGGCGTCGCCAACTGCCGGTACGCCACCCCCGTCGACAGGATCACGGTCTGAGCGTCGATGCTCCGACCGTCCGCGAACCGAATCGTCCGGGCCGAACCGTTGGCCTCGAGCCCGACGACGTCCTGCGTCGTCACCACCTCGGCGCCGAACTTCAACGCTTGCCGACGCGCACGCTCGGCCAACTGAGCACCGGACACGCCGTCGGGAAATCCCAGGTAGTTCTCGATACGGGAACTCTGTCCTGCCTGCCCACCCGTCGCGGTGCGCTCGATGAGCGTCGTGCGCAGTCCTTCCGACGCGCCGTACAGCGCCGCACCCAGACCTGCCGGTCCACCACCGATGACGACCAGGTCGTAGAACTCACCGGACGGTGTCGTCGTGAGGCCGAGATGATTGCCGAGTTCCGAGTCGGACGGCGCACACAGTGCTGTGCCGTCCGCAGTCACGATCACCGGGCACACGGTGTCGTCGACACCGGCCGACGTCAGCAGCCGCACCCCTTCGGGGTCGTCGGCCATGTACCAGCGATACGGCAGCTGATTGCGAGCCAGGAATTCCCGAACCTCCGACGACCTCGCGGACCAGCGGTGGCCGATCACCTTGGTTTCCTCCACCGGCCGGTGATCGCTGGACGCCCAAGCCTCGAGCTGAGCGTCGAGCACCGGGTAGAGCTTCTCCTCCGGCGGATCCCACGGCTTGAGGAGGTAATAATCGAGGTCGATGACGTTGATGGCATCGATGGCCGCGTCGGTGTCGGCGTACGCGGTCAGCAGGACCCGGCGAGCCGCCGGATACAGGTCCATCGCCTGCTCGAGAAATTCCATGCCGTTCATCTGCGGCATCCGGTAATCGGCCAGCAGGATCGCGACCGGCTGGCCGCGCAGTTTCAGTTCTTTCAACGCATCGAGCGCCTGACCACCGGACTCGGCCCTGATGATGCGGTAGTTCTCGCCGTAGTGGCGACGAAGATCGCGTGCGACGGATCTGGATACACCCGGATCGTCGTCGACGCTGAGAATTGCAGGCTTCATGACCCTCCCGGTCGGGCAGCTACTTGAAGACAAGTATGCCGCGCCGGACGTCACCGCGCCTTGGTGCCAGCAGGGGTGCCGGCAGGGGGTGTCAGACCTGCCCGCGCCGGATGAGGTCGATTTCCTGGGCGGTCAACAAGCGCTCGAGCTTTTCGCTCGGCCACTTCCTTGGACTTCCGCTCATCCGCGCCGATTCGAGCAGCGGCACGCCCGAGCCTGGACGACGCAAGATCGAATGAAGGTTCACGATCGATCACTCCGAACAAAATTCGTTTTGGCCTGATTCCTCGTTCGTTGCATCGCCCAGTCTTCGCCTCTCGTTACCGTTCGCGGGTGAGGCGCGCTGAAGAAGTTTCGACGCATGTGCGTTTCGTCGGGTTCGCAGCCGGGTAAAAAGATGGATTACCAATCGACAAGTCGGGGGCACGAAATGAGCGCAACAGGCGCCGCGGAAACGGTCCAGAACAACACGTGGTTCGAACGAGCAGCCCGGGCCGGTCACTTCGTCAGCGGGCTGCTGCACATCCTCATCGGCTACATCGCCGTTCGACTCGCCTTCGGGCAGGGCGGCAACGCCGACCAGTCCGGTGCGCTCGCCGAACTGGGCAGCAAACCCGGAGGTGCCATCGCACTGTGGGTCGCCGTCGTCGCGTTCGTCGCACTCGCACTGTGGCGAGTCATGGAAGCCGTCGTCGGCAAGAAGTCGGATCAGGACGAAGGCAGCGCGATGGACCGGCTCAAAGCCGCCGCCCTCGCCGTCGTCTACCTGGCGTTCGCCTGGTCCACCTTCGGCTTCGCCAAGGGCTCCGGACAATCGAGCGGTCAACAGAACGCAGGCATGACCGCGCGATTGATGGAGAACGGATTCGGCAAGATCGTGCTGATCGTCGTCGGACTCGTCGTGATCGGTGTCGGCGGCTACCACGTCTACAAGGGCGTATCGAAGAACTTCCTCGACGACCTGGAAGGCAACCAGAGTAAAGGCGTCGAATATCTCGGCATCGCCGGGTACGCCGCCAAGGGTGCCGCATTGATCGGCGCCGGAGCACTGGTCGTCGTCGCGGTGTTCACCTCCGACCCCAGTAAGGCCACCGGCATCGACGGTGCCGTCAAGACGCTCGGTGAACAACCGTTCGGCCAGATACTCCTGGTCCTCGCCGGCGTCGGCATCGCGCTCTACGGCCTGTACGCCTTCGTCCTCGCTCGTCACGCACGCATGTGAGGGCCTCTACCCGTAGAGGGAGGTGAGTTCGGATCCGATTCGCGCGAGCTCGGCTCGCACCGAATCGGATTCGACGACCGCGAGCTCGGCACCCCAGCCCGCCAGGTGCTGGGCGATCATCACCGGCGCAGGCGCGGAGACCGTCGCCCTCAGCCGTCCGTCGACGACGTTCTGCACCACGCAATGTTTGCCGAACTGCGCCTGCAGCACCGACAGCAATCTCTCCGGGATCTCGACGACCGCCGACGTCGCGCGCTGCCGGTCTTCCACGGTCTCGACGACGGACGCCCACGCGTCGGCGAGATCGAAACCCGCCGGACGCGAGAACACCGTGTCGGTGGGCGCGACCTCGGACATCCGGTCGAGGCGGAACGTCCGCAGGCCGTGAGCCGTCGATGCGATCAGATACCAGTGCCCGTTCTTGTCCACCAGCCCGAGTGGACCGACCTCGCGGTGCCCGGGCCCGGTGTGCCCGAACGTCTTGTAACCGAACCTCACGTTCACTCGCCGAACCACCGCGCGCTGCAGCAGTCCGACATGCTCCGACCCTGCGGACAACTCCTGCCCCCAGCTGGCCGGATCGATCGTCGTCGCATCGGCCGCGGCTTGCGCGTCGACCCTGAAGGGTTCGGGTAACGCCTTCACCAGCTTGCGCACCGCGGCCTTGGCGTCCGGCGACAATGCGGCGCCCGGACCGACCAACGTGAACAACGCCTGCGCTTCCGTGGAACTCAGTCCGGTCAGGTCCGTTCGTGCGCCACCGATCAGTTGCCATCCGCCGTTCCGACCCGGTTGCGGATAGACCGGGATACCGGCGGACGACAGCGATTCCAGGTCCCGGCGTGCTGTCGAGGCCGACACCTCCAGTTCTTCGGCGACCTCGGCTGCGGTGATCCGCCCACGGGTCTGCATCAGGAGAAGTGTCGCCACGAGCCGGTCTGCGCGCATGCAGGAAAGTATCCCTCCGAAAGTGCTCAGAAGATGAGCACTTTCGCGTGCATAGTCGACTCCACAACCACGAGAGAGGGAGAACGCAATGCTCAGAGGACTCAGCAACATCAGCTTCTACGCAGACGACGTCGACGCGGCAGGCCACTGGTACACCGACATCCTCGGAATCGCTCCGTACTTTCGCCGCGACAACCCGGACGGAACACCGGGCTACATCGAGTTCCGAGTCGGCGACTTCCAGCACGAACTGGGCATCGTCGACCGCAAGTACGCGATCCCGGGAACCTCGAAGTCCGAATCCATCACCTTCTGGCACGTCGACGACCTCGCCGGATCGCTCGAGAAGCTCCTCGCCGCAGGCGCAACACTGCACGACGAGATCCGAGCCCGCGGCGAAGGCTTCGACACCGCATCCGTGGTCGACCCTTTCGGCAACGTCCTCGGCATCATGACCAACCCTCACTACCTGGAGATGCTCGGGCGGGCGTGACGTTCCCCGTGCTCGGTTACCGTCGGGGATCCCCGACGGAACGGGCGGAAGTGCCACGCCACACCTACCCTGTCGACTACGTTTACCTGTAACTATCGGTTGCATCTACGGAGGAACACGTGAGCAAGACCCTCGAAGCCAGCATCGACGTCGACGCCAGTCCCGAGCAGGTGTGGAAGGTCGTCTCGGATCTGAAGCGCATGGGTGAGTGGAGTCCTCAGTGCAAGAAGATGAAGGTCTTCGGTGGCGATGTCCGCAAGGGCACGACGACGCTCAACATCAATCGGAAGGGCCTGCTGGTCTGGCCGACCACGGCGAAGGTCGTCGAATTCCAGCCGAACAAGGCCATCGCGTTCCGCATCGCGGAGAACAAGACGATCTGGTCCTACACACTCACCCCGTCGGCAACGGGAACCACCGTGGTGGAGAAGCGTGAGGCCCCGACGGGCACGAGCGCCGTGTCCGGCTTCCTCGTCAAGAACGTTCTCGGCGGCATCGAGCAGTTCGACGTCGAACTCGTCGACGGAATGAACAAGACCCTGCAGCGCATCAAGTCGGAAAGCGAGCGCGCTCGGTAAAATGTTTGACGAGTGAAGTTTCTGGGCAGCCCCAGTTGTCAAACGGCAACAAACAAAAAGGGGCATGACATGACACCCGCACTCGGTTTCATCGGTTGGATCGTCATCGGCGGCTTGGCCGGATGGATCGGTAGCAAGATCATGAAGACGGACGCATCGATGGGCATCATCTTGAACATCGTCGTCGGCATCATCGGAGGATTCCTCGGCGGCTGGTTGCTCAGCGTCTTCGGAGTCGATGTCAAGGGCGGCGGCCTGATCTTCAGCTTCCTCACCTGCCTGCTGGGCGCAGTGATTCTGCTGTTCATCGTCAAGGCTGTGACGGGTCGCTCGAGGACCTGACGGTCACTGCTCGTTCCCGGCTGCCGGGGCTTCTCACGTACTGTGTGAAGCCTCGGCAGTGTCCGTTTCAGGCACTGCCCCCAGAGATGTTCTAAGGAGCGAAGTGGCCCGCCGTCCAGCCCCGATCGGTCAACCACCCAGCAGCGGCATAGCGCATGTCGCCGAGCTGGTGAAAAACACCGTTCCGCCGCTGCATCCAGCAGGCCTTCCCTTCGTCGCCGGGCCGCTCGCGGTCGCTGCACTCGGCCGCAGGCACAAGTGGATCCGCCGGGCCGGACTCACCGCGGCCGGCGCGTGCGCCACGTTCTTCCGCCACCCCAGCCGCGTTCCGCCGAACCGTCAGGGCGTCGTCGTCGCACCTGCGGACGGGCTGATCACACTCGTCGACACCGCGGTGCCGCCCGCCGAGCTCGATCTCGGAACCGAGGCCGTTCCCCGCGTCAGCATCTTCCTCTCGGTCCTGGACGTGCACGTGCAACGCGTGCCCGTCGCCGGCGAGGTCGTCGAGGTCGTGCACCGCAAGGGCCAGTTCAAATCCGCGGACCTCGCCGAGGCGAGCGAGGTCAACGAACGCAACAGCATGCACATCCGCACCCCGTCGGGACACGATCTCGGAGTCGTGCAGATCGCCGGGTTGATCGCTCGACGCATCGTCAACAACGCGAAGGTCGGCGACGCCTTGACCATCGGTGACACCTACGGCCTCATCCGGTTCGGCTCCCGGGTGGACACGTACTTCCCTTCCGGTTCGACTCTGCTGGTCGAACCGGGCCAGCGGGCAGTCGGAGCCGAGACGGTGCTCGGCGAGCTTCCCCGATAGCCGGCGATGATCACCAGACGCGCCCGCCCGCCCGCAGCCGTCCGATTGCTGCCGTCCGTCGTCACCATTCTGGCGTTGTGCGCCGGCTTGTCCGCGGTGAAGTTCGCCCTGGACGGTCAGCTGGGAACCTCGCTGGCGATGATCGGCGCGGCCGCGATTCTCGATGCACTCGACGGCAGAATCGCCCGGTTGCTCGACGCCACCAGCCGCATCGGCGCCGAACTCGACTCACTCGCCGACGCCATCTCCTTCGGCGTGGCACCGGCTCTCGTGCTGTACGTGACGCTGTTGGAAGGTTCGAGCAGTGGATGGATCATCGCGTTGGTGTACGCGGTGGCGATGGTGCTGCGTCTGGCACGGTTCAACACTCTTCTCGACGAGGACGACTCACCCGGTTACGCCAGTGAGTTCTTCACCGGCGTCCCGGCGCCCGCCGGTGCGCTGATCGTGCTCACCCCGATCGCGGCGTTCCAGGAATGGGGTGACGGCTGGTGGTCGTCGTTCTACGTCGTCGTCGGCTGGACCGTGTTCACCGCGGGCCTCGCAGTCAGCCGCATCCCGACTCTCGCCCTCAAAACAGTCTCGGTTCCGCCGCGAATGGCAGCCGCGCTTCTGATTCTGGTGGCGCTGGCCGCTGCCGCGTTGATCACGTATCCGCTGGTTCTGCTGATGGTTCTCGTCGCGATGTACCTGGCGCACATTCCGTTCGCCGTTCGGTCGCAGCGCTGGGTCGCCGCCCGCCCCTACACCTGGGACGCCAAGCCCGCGGAGCGTCGAGCGGAGCGCCGGGCCATCCGCCGGGCGCCGGGCAACAACCGTAGGTCCGCAGCCAGGCTCGGCCTTCGTCGCCCGAAGAGCCCCCGATGAGCGAGACGTCACGGTGACCGCACCGGAGTTGGTGCTGACCGCGCGGCTCAACACGTCGGCTGCGGATGCGCGCCGAGGAGTCGTCCGGCTGCACCCGGAGGTGTTGGCGGCCCTCGGCATTCGCGAGTGGGACGCTGTTGCACTGATCGGCGCGCGCCGGACCTCGGCTGTGGTGGGCACAGCACCCGACGGCACCCCGCAGGGCACAGCACTGCTCGACGACGTCACGCTGTCCAACGCGGGCATCAAGGAGGACGGCTCCATCGCCGTCGCTCCCGTCACTGTGTACGGGGCCAGGACGGTGACGCTGTCCGGTTCGACGCTGGCCGTCGGATCCATTCCCGACGCGACGCTGCGCAAGGCCCTTCTCGGGAAGGTTCTGACTGCGGGCGACACCGTCTCGCTGCTGCCACGGGATCTCGGTCCCGGTACCAGCACGAGCGCCGCGACCCAGGCATTGTCACGTTCGTTCGGGGTTGCGTGGACCAGCGAGCTGTTGACGGTCTCGGCCACCGATCCGAGCGGAGGTCCGGTCAGCGTGCAACCCAACTCGGCCGTCAGCTGGGGCACCGGAGCGCGAACACCTGTGTCGGACAGGAACGAACAGCCACCCGCCGCAGCCGAGCCCGCGCCGGTCAAGGTCAAGGAGCTGGTCGGGGTGGCCGCTCAGCAGTCGAAGTTGACCGAGTGGCTTCGGTTGGCCCTCGACGAATCGGAACTGCTGGCTACGTTGGGTGCGTCGCCGCATCTGGGAGTCCTGATCACCGGTCCGGCGGGAGTCGGAAAGTCGACGCTCGCACGTGCGGTTCTCGCCGGCCGGCCGGTCGTCGAACTGGACGGTCCGTCGATCGGGGCACTGGAAGCCTCCGCGCGCGTCGACGCCGTGGCGTCCGCGTTCGAGCGGTTGCGCGCCGGCGGGGTTCTGCTCGTCACCGACATCGACGCGTTGCTGCCGGCGACTGCGGAACCGGTGTCCACTCTGGTGCTCGAGAAACTGAAACGGGGTGTCGACACGCCCGGAATTGCCTTGGTGGCCACCACCGCTCACCCCGAGGCGACCGACGCACGCCTGAGGTCGCAGGACCTGTGCGATCGAGAACTGACGCTCTCGCTTCCCGACGGCGCAGGCCGAACCGCACTACTGGAACATCTACTGCGCGCCTCCCCCACCGAGGGTCTGATCCTGGGTGACATCGCTCTGCGCACACCGGGATTCGTCGTCGCAGATCTGGCGGCGCTGGTGCGCGAGGCAGCTCTGCGTGCAGCATCGCGAGCCAGCGCCGACAAGGCGGATCCGAAGATCCTGCAGAGCGATCTGCTCGGCGCCCTCGACGTCATCCGCCCACTGTCTCGTTCGGGTTCCGAAGAACTGGCGATCGGCAGCATCACGCTGGACGACGTCGGCGACATGGTGGAAACCAAGCAAGCCCTCACCGAAGCCGTACTGTGGCCCCTTCGGCATCCGGACTCGTTCTCGCGGCTGGGAATCGAACCTCCCCGCGGGGTTCTCCTCTACGGGCCTCCGGGATGCGGAAAGACGTTCCTGGTTCGCGCTCTCGCCAGTTCCGGCCAGCTGAGCGTGCACGCCGTCAAGGGTGCTGAGCTGATGGACAAGTGGGTCGGATCCTCGGAGAAGGCGGTGCGAGAGCTGTTTCAGCGCGCCCGCGACTCGGCGCCGTCGTTGATTTTTCTCGACGAGGTAGACGCGCTCGCACCCCGACGCGGACAATCGTCGGACTCCGGCGTCGGAGATCGCGTCGTCGCGGCACTGCTCACCGAACTCGACGGCGTCGAACCTCTGCGTGACGTCGTCGTACTCGGCGCAACCAACCGACCGGATCTGATCGACCCGGCGCTGCTGCGACCGGGCCGACTGGAGCGTCTCGTGTTCGTGCCGCCCCCGGATGCCGACGCGCGCAAGGACATTCTGCGTGCCACCGGCAAAGCAGTCCCCCTCGCCGACGACGTCGATCTCGATGCCCTCGCCGAGGATCTGGACGGATACTCGGCGGCGGACTGCGCGGCACTCCTGCGCGAGGCCGCTCTGACGGCCATGCGCCGGTCGATGGATGCGGCCGACGTCACCGCAGCAGACGTGGCGACCGCACGCGCGACGGTGCGCCCCTCGCTCGATCCCGAGCAAGTGGCGCACCTCGAGGCCTACGGCTCGCGCACTTCGCCGTGAGTGCCTAGTTCCAGCGCGCGAGGATCTTGCTTGCCTCTCCGGCCAGCGCACCCTGGAAGAGCGGTCCGAAGCTGATCCGGCCGACTCCGAGCGAGGCGAAGTGCTTCAGATCGCCGTCCGCGGGGTTGGCGATGGCATTGATGGGCAGCGGAAGCTCCTCGGCCAGACGCTTGTAGTCCGCGTCGTTGTGGAAGCCGACAGGGTAGAGCGAGTCGGCGCCGGCGTCGGCGGCGAGCTTCAACCGGGCGATCGCGCGGTCGACGCGGTCGTTCTCGTCACCGATCTGCTTGACGAACAGGTCGGTTCGGGCGTTGAGGACGACGTGAACGTCGGTGGCGTCCGATGCTGCACGCAGCGCGCCCACGAAGTCGGCGTGCTCCTGAGCTTCACGCAGACGTCCACCTTCGCTGTGCACCGTGTCCTCCACGTTGAGGCCGACGGCGCCCGCGGAGACGAGGCCCTCGATGAGGCGCTTGGGGTCCTCGCCGTATCCGGACTCGATGTCGACGGACAGCGGGACGTCGACGGCGGAGGTGATCTGGGAGATGCGTGTGAGCAGCTCGTCGAAGGTGATGCCCTCGTTGTCGGGCTTACCGATGGAGTCGGACACCGGGTGGCTTCCGACGGTGAGTGCTGTGAATCCAGCCGAGACCGCGAGGTTGGCCGACCATGCGTCCCACACCGTCGGCAGCACGACGGGGTTTCCGGGCTGGTGGAGTTCGAGGAGGGTTGTTGCCTTCTGGGACAAGCTCGTCATGGAGACTCCTAATGCGTCGAGGCGGGAGAACGTGCGTTCTCCTACCGACAACGTACCCGCATCAGTCGATCAAATCGAGCGCTTGCATCCGGTCGAACACCATGAGCGACCCCGGAGCGACATCCGGCATCGACGCGTACTCGTCGCGAGTGAAGAAGCGAATTTCCGCGATCTCGCTGGTCGGCGTCGGTTCCGACGCCAATCCCGCGATGAAGCAATGGATCTCGAGCTCGGTTCCCGCGGGATGCCCCCACGCCTCGCACTCGAACACATCCAGCAGCCGAGCGTCGACCACCGCCGCGTCGAGCTCCTCGCGAATCTCACGGTGCAGCGCCGCGAGAGGCGTCTCGCCCGGATCGATCTTGCCTCCCGCCATGTAGAACGCCGACTTCCCCACCGAACGAGCCTGAATCATTCGTCGACCCCGGACGAACGCCAGCCCAGCAGTCCTGATCACTGGTTCCGCGGGATCAGCGGCTTGTCCGCCCGCACCTTCAACTGCTGCACCGCCCAGGTGTTGCCGTCGGGATCGGCGAACCCGAAGAAGGTGCCCCCGTCCCTGTCGTCGAACACGGTGATCTCACCGGCCTCGACACCGCGGGACAGCAACTCCTCACGGGCGGCGTGCGCGTCGGACACGACGAGTTGCAGCCCCTTCAACGAACCCGGTTCCATCTCACGATGCGACGCCAGCGACCCGACGACGATCGAGCATCCCGACCCTCGCGGCGTCAGCTGCGCAATGTGCATGTGCTCGTTGCGGGTGTCGTGGTCGAGATCGAACCCGACCTTGTCCCGGTAGAACTCGATCGACCGATCGAGGTCCGACACGGGTACGACGACCACTTCCAAAGTCCAGTCCACGACGGTCAGCTCCTTCCGAGGATCGCGTCGAGACGCTCGTACCCCTCGGAGACGCCTCTCTCCATTCCGCTCTGTGCCATTCCGTCGCGCGATTCGACGGACGGATAGGCCGACGCGATCTCGAGCCGAGTCCGACCGTCACCGAGGTCGACGAAGGTCAACGCCTCCAGGCTGACGACGTCGGGGAAATCCTCGTACTCGAACGTCTGGATGGCGAACTCGTTCTCCCGCACCACATGGAAGACGCCGCGGAATGCGAATGTCGCTCCTTCGGGGTTGGTGTGCACGTATCGGTAACTGCCGCCGGTCACGAACTCGTAGCGCTCGATCGCCATGTCGTATCCGTTGGGCCCGAGCCACTGCTCGATCAGCTCGGGTTCTTTGTGCGCCCGGAACACCGCCTCGACGGGAGCGTCGAATTCCCGGGTGATGGTGATGAACGGCAGGCCGTCGGGGACGGTGATGGCAACTGGATTCGTCATGACTTCTCCTTCTCGAACGAACGGCGTTTCGACTCGCCTCTTGCCTAAATTCGTTCCGCAGGCCCCACTCACTCCTGTTTGGATTCGTTCCGCAGGCTCCACTCACTCTGCGAGCAGCTTGTCGAGCTTGCGGAACTGCTGTTCGTGGATGATGCGGTACTTGTCGATCCACGCGGTGAGCTGTTCGAGCCGGTCGGGATTCAGGTGGACCGGCCGACGCTGTGCGTCTCGGGTCCTCGTCACCAGGCCTGCATTCTCGAGGACCTGGATGTGCCTGGACACCGCTTGCTTGCTGATCTCGAACGGCTCGGCGAGATCGTTGACCGTCTGCGGGCCGCGGCTCAAGCGGGCGACGAGTGCTCGACGGACCGGGTCGGCGAGGGCCGTGAAGGCTTCGTCGAGTCGATCGTCGTCGGCGGTTCGAGCGCCCATTGTCAACCACTTCCTTTATCAAGCAATCTGTTGATTACAGTACGACGCGAACGCCGAGTCAACGAAAAGGTGCAAACAGTACCGAATGGCAGCGCGTCGACCACGCAAAGTAGGATGGAGTGAACTTATACTCGCCGGCCGAGCACACGGCTCGCGAGCATATTTTCCGTTTGTTCGCCTACTCGACGCCGCCCCACGACCACCGCGTGATCCGCGCCAGGATCACGCGACCCGAGACGACGGAGTACGTTTTTGCTCGCTATTTTGCTCGCGCACACGGTTGCGGCCGTGTTCGCGCCCTTGTTGGTCCGCTGGTGGGGCCGTAACGCATTCTTTCCGCTTGCACTGGTGCCACTCGTCAGCCTGGTGTGGGTGTTCGCCAATTGGAACACCGAACAGTCTCTGAACATCGAGTGGGTCCCCGGCCTGTCGATGGACCTGGACATGCGGTTCGATTCACTGGCCGCGATCATGTCGCTGCTCGTGCTCGGTATCGGCGCGCTGATCCTCGTCTACTGCGCCCGGTACTTCGAGGACGACGAACCACGTCTCGGCATCTTCGCCGCCGAGATGGTCGCGTTCGCCGGCGCCATGTTCGGACTCATCACCGCCGACAACATGTTGGTGCTCTACATCTTCTGGGAGATAACGACAGTTCTGTCGTTCCTGCTCGTCGGGCATTACGCCGAGCGCGCATCCTCGAGACGCGCCGCCACCCAGGCGCTGTTGGTCACCACCGCGGGCGGTCTCGCGATGCTCGTCGGAATCATCGTCCTCGGTCAGGTGGCCGGCAGTTACAACCTGTCCGACGTGGTCGCCGACGCCCCGTCGGGATGGCTTGCCGGCGTTGCCATCGTGCTGATCCTCATCGGTGCGCTGTCGAAGTCCGCCATCGTGCCACTGCATTTCTGGCTGCCGGGCGCCATGGCCGCACCGACACCCGTCAGTGGGTATCTGCACGCGGCGGCGATGGTGAAGGCGGGCATCTACCTCGTCGCTCGCCTCGCCCCGGGATTCGCCGATTCCGGCCCCTGGCGCGCGACGGTGATCACCCTCGGTCTGTTGTCGATGATCCTGGCGGGATGGCGTGCGCTGCGCGCATTCGATCTCAAGCTGATCCTCGCGTTCGGCACGGTCAGTCAGCTCGGCTTCCTGATGGTGCTGGTGGGCATCGGTTCCGAGAAGGCGATGCTCGCCGGTCTGACCATGGTCATCGCCCATGCGATGTTCAAGGCCGCACTGTTCATGGTGGTCGGCATCATCGACCACACGACGCACACTCGCGACATCCGCAAGCTCGCGCACCTGGGCAAGAAGGCACCGCTGTTGGGCGCCGTCGCCGCACTTGCCGCGGCCAGCATGGCGGGGCTGCCCCCGTTCCTCGGGTTCGTCGGCAAGGAAACCGCACTGTCGGCGGTCATCGACACTCCGACGCTCAATCCTGCCGTCGCCTGGATCGTCGTGGCGGGCATGGTCGTCGGGTCCATCCTGACCGTCACCTACAGCATCAGGTTCGTGTGGGGAGCGTTCGGGCGCAAGCAACTCAAGCGACCGAGCCCCGCGGTGAAGAACATGCACGAGCCCACGGCGCTCTTCCTCGCAGCACCGGCCTTCCTCGCTCTTCTGGGTGCAGCCGCAGGAATCTTCTCGCCCGTCGTCGACGCCATCGTCAGTCCGTACGCGGCCACCGTCGATTCCTACGGGCAGGCTCCGTACCACCTCGCCCTGTGGCACGGCGTCAACCTGCCGCTCGGGTTGACGGTCGTCGTCGTCACCGGCGGTGTCGGTCTGTTCATCGCGCACCGCATGGTCAACCGCCTCAAGTTCGAGCATCCGCCGCTCGGCAACGCGGACCGGGTCTACGACGCGGTGCTCAAGTCGATGGACACCATCTCGCTCCGTCTGACCGGCACCACCCAGCGAGGATCGCTGCCTCTGACGCAGGGAACGATCCTGCTGACGCTGGTGCTGCTTCCGATGGCGGTGCTGGCGTTCGGACGCGAACCCGGACTGGATTTCGTCCTGTTCGACACTCCACTTCAGGTCATCGTCTCGCTCATCATGATCTCCGGGGCGCTCGGCGCGACGGTGATGCGCAACCGCCTCGCCAGCGTCATCCTCGTCGGCCTCACCGGCTACGGCTGCGGCGTCATCTTCGCGGTGCACGGTGCACCGGATCTGGCGTTGACCCAGTTCCTGGTGGAGACGTTGACTCTGGTCGTCTTCGTGCTCGTGCTGCGGAAACTGCCCGCCGAGGTCGACGACCGGGGCGCAGCCGGGTCGAGGTTGCCTCGCGCAGCCCTCGCGATCGCCGTCGGCGCGACGGTCACCGTCCTCGGAGCGTTCGCGATGAACGCGCGCAGCACCGACCCGATCTCCCTGCAACTTCCCGACGCCGCCTACCTGCTGGGCGACGGCAAGAACATCGTCAACGTTCTCCTGGTGGACATTCGTGCGTGGGACACGCTCGGTGAGATCTCGGTGCTGCTCGTCGCGGCCACCGGCGTCGCATCGCTGGTGTTCCGCAACCGACGCTTCGGCAGCGCACCCCGCGTCTCGGATGCGCCGGCAACCGATTCCGACAGCCCCTCCGGCACCGACACGACGTGGTTGCTGGGCGGAGACCTGATCGATCCTCGGCATCGGTCGTTGATCCTCGAGGTCACGACTCGCCTGATCTTCCCGACGATCATGGTGCTGTCGGTGTACTTCTTCTTCTCCGGACACAATGCGCCGGGCGGCGGATTCGCCGGTGGACTGACCGCGGGTCTCGCGCTCGTACTGAGGTACCTCGCAGGCGGCCGATACGAACTCGGCGAAGCCGTTCCGATCGACGCAGGCAAGATCCTCGGCCTCGGCCTGATACTCGCGTCGGGCACCGCGATCGCGTCGATGTTCCTCGGCGCCCCGGCGTTGTCGTCGGCGACCCTCGAGGTGACCCTGCCGATACTCGGTGACATCAAGTTGGTCACCGCATTGTTCTTCGATCTCGGTGTCTACCTCATCGTGGTCGGTCTCGTACTCGACGTCCTCCGAAGCCTCGGTGCACGTCTCGACGCACAGGTGGAGATGCAGAGCCAGGTGAAGGCCCGATGACCGCGAACCTCGGCATGCTGATAGTCGTCGGCATCCTCGTCGCGACGGGGGTGTACCTGCTTCTGGAACGCTCGATCACGAAGATGCTGCTCGGACTCCTGTTGTTCGGCAACGGAATCAACATCCTGCTGCTGACCGTCGGTGGCCCGACGGGCAATCCCCCGATCGTCGGCAGAACGACGTCGATCCACGAGACCATGGCGGATCCGTTGGCGCAGGCCATGATTCTGACCGCCATCGTCATCACGATGGGTATCGCGGCGTTCGTGCTGGCACTCGCGTACCGCTCGTTCACGCTCAACACCAAGGACGACGTCGAGAACGACCCGGAGGACACCAAGGTCTCCAAGCGCCGATCCATGGCCGACATGCCGGACCGCGACCGGTCCGACGACCCGGTCACCGGTGAGCCGAGTTTCAGTGGCGACGCCTTCGACAGCCAGGGCAACCCGATTCCGATCGAGGAACTCAAGAACATCGAGGACCTCGAGTGCTACGAAGACTTGCACGAGGGTGACTTCGACGACGACGACGAACCGGACTTGAAGGGCCTCGACGGCATCGACAGCGCAGTGAAGGACACATCCAAACCCAGCGCCAAGAAGCGCAAGAAGGGAGGCTCCGAATGAGCATCCCCGCAAGCACCATCAGCGCTCTCACCCCGCTACCGGTCCTGATCCCCTTGTTCGCCGCAGCGTTGACACTCGTGGCGGGCAGGAGGCCACGGGCCCAACGCGTCATCACGATGGTCTCGCTGACGGCCATCGTCGTCGTGTCGGCATTCCTGCTGTACCTGGCCGACCGCGACGGAACGTTCGCGCTGCAGGTCGGTGGTTGGGACTCCCCGATCGGCATCTCACTGGTCGTCGACCGCCTCTCCGCACTGATGCTGCTGGTCAGCGCGATCGTGCTGCTGGCGGTCATGGTGTATTCCATCGGTCAGGGCATTCGCGACGGCAACGAGAACCAGCCCGTCTCGATCTTCCTTCCGACGTATCTGGCGTTGAGCGCAGGCGTGTGCAACGCGTTCCTCGCCGGCGACCTGTTCAATCTGTTCGTCGGATTCGAGGTTCTGCTCGCCGCGTCGTTCGTGCTGCTCACTCTCGGAGCCAGCGCCGACCGCGTGCGCGCAGGCGTCTCGTACGTCATGGTGTCGATGGTCTCGTCGCTGATCTTCCTGTTCGGCATCGCGCTGGTCTACGCCGCGACCGGCACGCTGAATCTGGCGCACATCGCCACCCGCCTGGACGACGTACCGTCGGGCACCAGGACGGCGATCTTCGCGGTCCTGCTCGTCGCCTTCGGCATCAAGGCTGCGGTGTTCCCGCTGTCCACGTGGCTTCCGGACTCCTACCCCACCGCCCCGGCCCCCGTCACCGCGGTGTTCGCCGGTTTGCTCACCAAGGTCGGTGTGTACGCGATCATCCGTGCACACACGCTGCTGTTCCCCGACGGAGGCCTGGACAACGTCCTGCTCGTGTGCGGTCTGCTCACGATGCTCGTCGGTATCTTCGGTTCCATCGCACAGAGCGACATCAAACGACTGCTGTCGTTCACTCTCGTCAGCCACATCGGGTATATGGTGTTCGGCGTCGCACTGTCCACGCAGTCCGGACTGTCGGGAGCGATCTACTACGTGGCGCACCACATCATCGTGCAGACGACGCTGTTCCTGGTCGTCGGACTCATCGAGCGTCAGGCCGGGTCGTCCTCGCTGCGACGTCTCGGCGGCCTGGCCGCCGCGAGCCCCGTGTTGGCGATCATCTTCCTCGTGCCCGCGTTGAATCTCGGTGGTATTCCGCCGTTCTCGGGCTTCATCGGGAAGGTGGCGCTGTTGCAGGCCGGTAGCGCCGAGGGCAGCGTCCTCGCGTGGATCCTCGTTGCCGGCGGCACCATCACCAGCTTGCTGACGCTGTACGTGATGGCCCGCGTGTGGACGAAGGCGTTCTGGCGTGCGCGCGCCGACGCTCCCGAGGGAGACCTCGCGGACAACAGCCCGTCCGCTCTGCTCGACGATTCCAGCGACATCCAACTCGCGGACCGCGAGGACGTCGGCCGTATGCCCGCGTTCATGCTCATCCCGACGGTAGGGCTCGTCGCAGTCGGATTGGCGCTGACGGTCTTCGCGGGCCGCATCATCGACATCAGCGACCGCGCCGCCGCCGACCTTCGCGATCGCTCGGTCTACATCGACGCCGTACGAGGTGCCGAGTTCCTCGGAGACAAATCCATGGACCAGGTCGCCGGAGAAGAGGCTGGACGATGAAATATCTGAACCGCTTCGTCCTGCTGCGCCTGTGGATTCTCGGCTGGCTCACCGCCGTGTGGGTGTTGTTGTGGGGCAACGTCAGTGCCGCCAACGTCCTGGGCGGAATCGTCGTCGGCCTCGGGATCATGATCCTGCTTCCGTTGCCGAAGGTGCCCGTCGAAGGTCGAATTCACCTGTGGTCCTTGCTGAAGCTGACCTTCTGGTTCTTCTACTACGCCGCCGAGTCGTCGGTGAACGTCGCCTGGCTTGCGGTCCGCCCCAAGGCTCCGCCGGTCACCGGTGTTCTCCGCTGCCGCATCGCCATCAAGTCCGATCTGGTTCTCACGTTGTTCGTCGACGCCATGAATCTCGTTCCGGGAACCATGGTTCTGGAGATCGATCAGACCAGGCGCCTGCTCTACGTACACGTGCTGGACATGGGCAGCCAGAAGGCAGTCGATTCGTTCTACGCCTACGTACGTCACCTGGAGAAACTGTTCATCGCCGCGTTCGAGCGTGATTCCGACTGGAAGCCGAGCCCGCTTCACTTCCAGGAGTACGAGCGGTACCACGGAGTCCTGGGCGACGACATCGCGTCGGCACCGGGTACGGACGGCACTTTCCGGGACGACAAGAAGACCGACGACGAACGAAAGGGTGAGTGGAAGTGACCGTCGTACTTGCCGTTTCCGGCATCCTGCTCATCGCTGCAGCCGTCGTGACTGCCTACCGTCTGCTCGACGGGCCGAGCACACTCGACCGCCTCGTCGCCATGGACACCATCCTCGCGGTGTCGATGTGCGGGCTGGCGGTGTGGGCTGTCTACAGCGCCGACACCACCATCGTGCCCGCGATCGTTGCACTGTCGCTGGTGAGTTTCATCGGATCCGTCAGTGTCGCGAGGTTCAGGGTGAGGGACGAATGAACACGGTATTGGAAGTAATCTCGGGCATTCTGATTCTGCTGGGCGCGATCCTCGCGTTCACCGCGGCCGTCGGGATCGTGCGCTTCCCGGACACGCTGTCACGCATGCACGCCGCGACGAAGCCTCAGGTCGTCGGCCTGCTACTGGTGCTGGCGGGCGCCGTGATCCAACTGCGAGGCAACGTCGACATCTGGATGCTGGTGCTCGTCGGGGTGTTCACCCTGGTGACGGCTCCGGTCATCGCGCACACCGTCGGACGTGTCGCCTACCGCGAGCAGCGTGGTCGCGACGGACTGCTGATCGTCAACGAGATGGAGACGAACGAAGGGGACGATCGCTGACGGTGCTGTTCGCGAAGAACGTCGCGTAGAACATCCCGATCACCGATCCCATCGCGATCAGGATCAGCGGCCCGAACAGCTCCGGATACGTTCCCATGGGGACGGCGAGGTAGCGGTAACAGAGCAACAACCCCACCATCGTCGCGACGCCGAACGCGACCATCCGGATGCGGGCAGGATCTTTCAGCCCGCGCTCGGGGTCGCGCAGCACCGATTCGAGGGTCAGGCACAGTACGACGCCTGCGACCAGGTCGATACCGTAGTGATAGCCGAAGCCGAGCGTGGCGGCCAGGGTGCACACCAGCCACACCGTTCCACCCCATCGGAGCCACCACGGACCACGCCTCGAGTGGATGAACAAGCTGAGCGCCCAGGCGGTGTGCAGCGACGGCATGCAGTTACGGGGAGTCAGTTCGTCGAAACCGATGGCCGACGGCGATGCGTCGAACGGGACCAGCGTCGGCCAGTAGTTTCCGAGCTGGAACCCCTCGCCGGCCGAACCGAATGCGAATACCGGGCCGACGACGGGGAACAGCACGTAGAAGACAGGTCCGACGAGGCCGATGAGAAGAAATGTTCTGACCAGGTAGTGCGACGGCCACAGTCCGGTGCGCGAGACGCCACGGAGTTGGTAGATCGCGATGGCGATGGCGGCGACCGGGAGCTGGATGTAGACCCAGTGCAGCACCGCGTAGACGATCGGGCCGAGCGCATCGAGCCAGCTTCCGACGATCCACGACGGGTTGCCGAGCGCGTGGTCGGCTAGTTGCGCGTACTCGTCCAGGACGTAGGGCCGGACGATGGTGGTGATCTGCAACCATGCGTCGCCGCCCTTGGTGGCGAGGATGAGCAGTCCGCCGAGGCAGACTGCTCGGATGCCGCCGGCGTCGCGGCGCCAGATGGTGAACACGGCCAATCCGGCCAGTGCGATCACGGCTCCGTTGCCGACGACGAACGGGTGACCGGCTTCCAACCGAGCGAGCGCGCCCACGGCATCGATCAGTACGGCGATTCCGAGTGCCCACAGCCGAATCGGCATGCGTACGCCGACGAGGGCCAACGCCAGACCGCCCCACGGCACGGCCATCGACTTGGGGGTGCCGAAGAAGTCGTTCCAGATACTCGGAAGCGGGCCGGGGAAACCCTTCCAGAACGCGACGACCTGCAGCGATGCGAGGAAAATCAGAACGACGACAGCGCCGACACCGTAGACGCGTAGTGCGCCCGGCGCCGCTCTCTCGACGTGTGACGTTCGCTCTTCCCCCTGAAGCACGTCGTTCATAGTAAACGGAGCATGAACGAAGAATTACATCCAGAAGGTCACGATCGAAGGTCGATCACCGGCGCAGTTCGTCCACCAGCGACTGCACCACGGTGCGAAGGTTTCCGTCGGAATCTGCCGCGACCTTGCGTTGACGTTGATACGACGCGCCCCGCCGGGGAATGTCGGCGACCGACGCCAACTCGTCGGCGCATCCGAGCCGCACCGCGGTGGGCGCGAGTCGTTCGAGGAGATCGTCAAGGTCGTCGGTGACGAGGCGCTCGTTGCTGTCCGCGTCGAGGATGATCTCGGCGTCGAGCCCGTACCGGGCCGCACGCCACTTGTTTTCCTGAACGTGCCACGGGGGCATGCTCGGCAGTGTCTCGCCTGCTTCGAGACGCTGGTCGAGGTCGACGATCAGGCAATGCGTCAGTGCGACCAGCGCGGCGAGCTCACGCTTGGTGGACGCGCCGTCGCACACTCGCACCTCGATGGTTCCCCACTTCGGCGCCGGCCGGATGTCCCAGTGCATTCCGCCGAGCTGTTCGATGACGCCGGTCTTCATCTGGTCTCGAACGAAGCCTTCGAACTGACCCCAGTCCTCGAACTGAAACGGCAGGCCCGCCGTGGGGAGCTGCTGGAACATCAGCGCCCGGTTGCTGGCGTATCCGGTGTCGTTTCCGGACCAGATCGGCGACGACGCCGACAGTGCCAGCAGGTGCGGATACTGCAGCAGCAGCGAGTTGAGAATCGGAAACACCTTGTCCGGCGAGGACACGCCGACGTGGACGTGCACGCCCCAGATCAGCATCTGCCTCCCCCACCACTGCGTGCGAGCGATCAACTCGTCGTAGCTCGGGGTGCTGGTGAGTACCTGCGTCGACCATTCCGCGAAGGGATGCGTGCCGGCACTGAACAGGTCGATGTTCAGCGGGGCCGCAGCGCGCCTGACCAGATCGAGCGACTCGCCCAGGTCGTCCATCGCTTCACCGACGTTCTCGCACACTCCGGTGACGAGCTCGACGGTGTTGCGCAGCAACTCCTTCGTCACGCGCGGAGTCTCCGCGCCCGCCAGCTCGGTCACGCCGTCCATGACGTCGGCGGCCGAGTTGACGAGATCCAGCGAATCCTTGTCCACCAGCGCGATCTCCCACTCCACGCCGAGGGTCGGGCGCGGGGAGGAATTGAACGCTATGGCAGGAGCGGAGCCTGCGGAGTGACCCGATGCCGCAGGAGCGGAGCCTGCGGAGTGACCCGATGCCGCAGGAGCGGAGCCTGCGGAGTGACCCGATGCCGCAGGAGCGGAGCCTGCGGAGTGGGTGGGGCGGCCCGGCATGTGCGGGAACCGCTTATTCCAGGACCGCGCAGGCGGCGCGGCCACCCGCGTCGCCGGTCATGAGGGTGTTCATGTCGGGAACGGCGCCGCCGTCGGGCAGGGTGTAGCGCGGCGGGATGTTGGCGAAGTTGTCCGGGCCCTCGTGGATGATGACGGATCGTCCGCCGTCGGCGCGGAGGTCGTCGAGGGTGACGGCGTCGGTCGTGGTGACCAGCATGGCCGTTCCGTCCTCGCCGACCTGCAGCGATGTCAGGTCACCGCTGGAGGGGTGTTCGGTGCGGCCGTCGACCTGCAGGTGCCCGCCGGCGGACAGGAAGTTGCCGGGCTCGCCGCCTGCAGGTGCCACGGAGTTGGGCTCGCAGACGCCCGCGGTGTGGATGTGCAGACCGTGGAATCCGGGAGTGAGGCCTTCTGCTTCGACGGTGACGACGAGGTGGTCGCCCTCTTCGACGAACGAGACGGTGCCGACGGTGGTGCCTGCGGCGTTCTCGAACTCGGCTTCGACGGTGCCCTCAGGGCTGTCGGCGGCGACGCCGTGACCGGAGGGATCCTCGTGGCCGGTCCAGACGGGAGGCGTCGTGCCCGCTACGTCGGACGGGGTTTCCGGGGCCGTGCATGCGACCAGTCCGAATGCGGCGACAGCGACGACGGGAGTAGCGATGCGCCACGACCTGATCGTCCGGGATCGGGCTGTGCTGGTCGATGCCATGGAAAATGCTCCTTCGTCGGACAGGCTGGGCGTTGCGTAGATCATAACTATCCCCGGTAGTAGTCCAGTCGGCAGTAGCCCGGTCGACACGTGGTCGGTCGGGGCTCTACTGGGTGACCATCACGACGACGCTGTCTCCGAACCCGGTCAGTGTGGCCGGCATGGCTTCGGCGGTGGCGCCCAGTTGTTGGGCTATCTCCTGCGCCGCGGCCTCCGCGCCGGAGGCGTCTCCGTAGTACACCGTGGTGGCGGGGACCTGGGTCTGGGCGTAGTTGCCCGTTTCGGCGATCGTCCAGCCCTGGGCGGTGAGCGTGTCCGCAGTGGTGGCTGCCAGACCGGAGACGTCGCTGTTGTTCAGCACGCGTACCTCGACCTCGGCCGGTGCGACGGACGTCGTCGGGGCGCTGGTGGTCGAGGCCGCCGGCGCCTGAGCTGCCGGGGAGGTCGCTTCCGCGACTTCGCTGGTGGCCTCGGGGGCGGCCGCTTCTTCACTGTCTCCGGAACCGGTCAACGACAGTGCACCGATCGCTGCGAACAGAATCGCGAGCGAAATGAGAACCATTGCCAAGGCGCGGAGCGGAGGGCCGGACGATTCCGGGTTGGGACTGCTCACACTGGAAGACACTAGTTGACGGCTAGACCTCGAAGCCGAGTCGCCTCGCAGCCCTTGCCTTCTGACGGCTCGCGCGGAGCCTGCGCAGACGCTTCACCAGCATGGGATCGGCTGCCAGTGATTCCGGGCGGTCGACGAGTGCGTTCAACACCTGGTAGTAGCGAGTCGCGGACATCGAGAAGAGTTCCTTGATGGCTTCTTCCTTTGCGCCTGCGTACTTCCACCACTGGCGCTCGAAGGACAGGATGTCGTGTTCACGACGGGTCAGGCCGTCTGCTCCGACCTCGTTGATGTCCCCCGTGTTTCCCGGTTGCTGAGACTGGTTCGAGTCACGCGCTGCTGCGCCGTCCATCTCACTCCTCGACTTCGCGGATCCGTGTCGACGGATCCCGATCCTGTGCCGTGATGCTGTCCTGTGCCGTCATGCCGGTCCCCACCTTTTGCCACGAGCCCCAGACCCGCGTCGACGCACCCGAGGGGCGGGCAGTCGGCACGAAATTACACACGTGTGTTTCGGTTGTTATTGAACCACGGTGCGCAGTGCTTGGGCACAGCTCGCAGGACGTGCGGCGAGTCGCGCCCCCTCACCGTGTGCACGGAGAGGGGCTTCACGCCAGTATTCTTGTCGACCATGGCAATTCTCCCGATCCGGATCGTCGGCGACCCGGTACTGCACACCCCCACCCGGCCCGTCACCGAGACGCCCGCCGAACTCGCCGACCTTATCGCGAACATGTACGACACGCTCGCCGCCGCCAACGGCGTCGGACTCGCCGCCAACCAGGTCGGCGAACCCCTTCGGCTGTTCATCTACGACTGCCCCGACGAGGGCGAGGACGGCAAGGTCGTCCGTCGCCGCGGCGAGGTGATCAACCCGGTTCTGGAGACGTCGGAGATCCCCGAGACGATGCCGGATCCCGAGGACGACGACGAGGGCTGCCTTTCGGTTCCCGGCGAGCAGTACCCCACCGGACGTGCGGACTGGGCACGCGTCACGGGCACCGACGCCGCGGGCGAGCCCGTCGACATCGAAGGAACGGGTTTCTTCGCTCGCATGCTGCAGCACGAGGTCGGGCACCTCGACGGTTTCCTGTACGTCGACGTTCTCATCGGCCGCAATGCGCGTGCCGCGAAGAAGGCGATCAAACGCGCCGGTTGGGGCAAGCCGGGTCTGTCCTGGGTCCCCGGCACCGTCGAAGATCCGTTCGGCCACGAGGACTGACGCGGTGGGACCGCGGGTCATGCTGCGCTACCGGCTGCCACCCGGCCACAGCCACCCGATGACGGACGTCATCGGCGAACTGATCGAGCACAGCCGGTCGGTGGTCGCGGTGCAGTCCGCGGACGGTCGCGAAGTGAGAGTCGCGCCCGATCGTGTCGTCGCGCTGAAGGAGCTCGGGCCGCGTCCGATTCGCACGTCGGAGATTCGATCGCTGGAACGTGCTGCCGCCGACGGCTGGCCCGGCGTCGAACAGGCCTGGATCGACGGCTGGCTCCTGCGCGCCGGGCACGGGTTCACCGGCCGGGCGAACTCCGCGTTGCCGGTGGAACCGTCGGCCGGTCATGTGTCCCTCGACGACATCGTCCGATGGTTCTCCGAGCGCGGCCTACCTGCCGTGCTCCTGCTGCCCGACCGACTGGGTTCACTGCCCGCCGGGTGGGTGACGCGGGACGAAACACTGGTCATGGCCGCGGACATCTCCCGGTTGGAGCTGCCCGTCGAAACTCTGTCGGTCTTCTCCGACGTGCCCGACGCCGACTGGCTCGGCGTGTACCGCTACCGCGGGCGACCCCTGCCCGACGCTGCGCTCGAGGTCATCTCGTCGGTGCGTGACGGTGTGGCGGCGTTCGGCCGGATCGGCTCGGCGTCCAGCGAGATGCTGGCGATCGGGCGTGCAGCGGTGACGGACGCGCCCGACGGTCGACGCTGGGTCGGTCTGACGGCCATCGAGGTCGCGGAGGCGCATCGACGGAACGGCCTCGGAACGAGGATCTGCGGCGAACTGGTCGCCTGGGGTCGCACGCAGGGTGCGACGCACGCGTACCTGCAGGTCTCGGCGGCCAATGCAGGCGCCGTGGCCATGTACGAGGGCCTCGGCTTCACCGAGCATCATCGCTATCGCTACGCCGACCTTATGTGAGCACCCGTTAGTCTGATCGCCGTGCGATTGGCTACCTGGAATGTGAACTCCGTCCGCTCTCGTCAGGATCGGATCGTGGATTGGCTGCAGCGATCCGATGTCGACGTGCTGGCGATGCAGGAAACCAAGTGCAAGGACGCGCAGTTTCCGTACGAGCGGTTCACCGAGATCGGGTACGAGGTCGCCCATGTCGGCCTCAGCCAGTGGAACGGTGTCGCCTTGCTGTCGCGGGTCGGGTTGGACGACGTGCAGATCGGCTTCGAGGATCAGCCCGGGTTCAGCAAGGACCCGGAGGTCGAGGCGGTGCGCGAGGCGCGGGCCATCGGAGCCACGTGCGGCGGGGTTCGCGTGTGGAGCCTGTACGTACCCAACGGGCGCGAGCTGGCGGATCCGCATTACACGTACAAGCTCGAGTGGCTCGCCAAGCTGCGGGCCGACGCTCAGGCCTGGGTGTCGGCGGACCCGGACGCGCAGATCGCGCTCGTCGGGGACTGGAACATCGCGCCTACCGACGACGATGTCTGGGATCCGGCGTTGTTCGAGGGCAAGACCCACACGTCGCAGCCGGAGCGGGATGCGTTCGAGTCGTTCGCGGAGGTCGGATTCACCGAGGTGACTCGGCAGTTCACGCCCGAGCCGCGGACGTTCACCTACTGGGACTACACGCAGCTTCGCTTCCCGAAGAAGCAGGGACTTCGTATCGACATGGCTCTGGCTTCCCCGGCTCTTGCGTCCCGGGTGACGGGCGCCTCGATCGATCGTGAGGAGCGCAAGGGCAAGGGTGCCAGCGATCACGCACCCGTCGTCGTCGATATTTCCTGACGATCACGCCCCGCAGCGACGTGGACCGCCAGCGCTGCTGCGCCGGCGAGAACGAGCAGTCCGTGCGCAACACGCAACCACGGGGGCGCGAAGAACTGCGGAAGAAACAGGACGAAGCCCGACGCGAAGAGCGCGGACTGCCAGCCGGGCACGCGCCGCGCAAGTGCAACGGTACCGATGGCCACGAGGATCAGTCCGGCACCGAACATCACCGTTTGTGTGGGGCCGTATCGGATGGGTTCGGCGAGGTCGATCAGCCGAAGATCGCCGGTGCTCAGCGCGTCGGATCCCAGCACGTGGAGTGCGAACGTCTCGGCGCCGTAGTACGGCAGTGTCAGTCCGACGCCGACCCACGTCGTCACTTCGGCGACGGCGCCGACGTTCATCGTGCGTACTGCGAGAGCGAGCGTGATGAACCCGAGCATCGCGCTGACGTGCGCCGCTACCCACAGTCCGGACCCGAACGCGTCGGCGCCGGCCTGCCCTGAATCGGAGGAGTAGGGCCTCAGAACGGGATAGACGGCGAACAGAACGCCCGTGGCGACCAGAAGCCCGACAGTCGATCGCATGCGTGCCCTCCTTCAGGATGCGAGAGCGGTGCTCTCGTTCTGAAGTGAGTATTCACCAGGCACACGGAGAAAACAAGAGCACTGCTCTCAGTCCGGTGCGACGAGATCGAGGAATTCCGGGTTCCGGGCCAGATAGCGCTGGACGTAGGTGCATACCGGAAGAATGGACCAGCCCCGGTCGCGTGCGGTGTTGAGTGCACCCCTGACGAGTACACCCGCCCAGCCGCGGTCACCGAAATCTTCCGTGACGACCGTGTGCATGAACGCCACGGAGGCGTCACTGCCTGAACGGCGGTAACCGAGGATGCCAATGAGATCGCCCCCGACGAAGAGGTCGAATCGGTGATGCTCGGCGTTGTCCACTATGCGAACCGACGCTGCCAGCGTGCTCGACGTGTGATCCATCCCCCGAGTAGAGCGGAGGTCGGCCCGTCACGAGGGACAGTCGGCTACTTGGATAGCAATTCGACGTCGCGCCGAACCCGGACCGTTACCGGACGACTCAGAGCGGAACGACCACGTCGGAGTAATCCGGATTGGCGGCGAGGAACCGCTGTACGTACGTACACACCGGCTTCACCTTCCATCCATACGAGCGCGCACTGTCGAGGGATCGGCGGACGAGGATAGCCGCGAGGCCCTGATGGCCGAAGTCCTCGGTGACGACGGTGTGCATGAACGACACGACGTGCGTACGGGCTCCGCGCTTCTGCGTGTTCTCGACTTCGAAGTAGCCGACGATTCCCACCAGATCACCGTTGAGCCGCAACTCGAAACGATTCTGGTCGGTGTTGATGGAGACATCAGCACTGGGAGTACTGGCAAGCATGGGTCACCTCCTTTGCATTTCCGGGATGTGCAGTGAAGCAATTACATGTGACGTGCACCACTATTAAACATGCGATCAGATAGCTTGTCACCCGTTTGTAGCAACAAACCTTCGGTTCCGTAGGTATGCAACCTCCATGCAACACAGACCCTGGTATCGGTCATACAGAGTTTCCATCACCGTTGTGATGCAACAACATTCATGCACTACCGTGCATCTCCCGAAGGTGCGGTAAAACCGGGCGTCCTCCACACCGGCCGTGCCGGTACTGTCGCGATGTGAAGTTCCTACCGCTGCCCCCCAACGGCTCCACGCCGGTTCGCGCTCTGACCATTGCCGGGACCGATTCCGGCGGCGGTGCGGGCATCCAAGCGGACAGCCGCACCATGGCGATGTGCGGGGTGCACGCGTGCGTCGCCGTCGCCGCGGTGACCGTGCAGAACACCGTCGGCGTCAGTGGCTTCCACGAAATCCCGCCGGCCGTCGTCGCAGACCAGGTCCGCACCGTCGTCGGCGACATCGGAATCAGCGCCGCCAAGACCGGCATGCTGGCGTCGACAGCCATCATCGAAGCCGTCACCGATGTCTGCACCGAGGTCGGCATCGGTAAGAACGGCACGATCCCGCTCGTCGTCGATCCGGTGTGCGCGTCGATGCACGGTGATCCGCTTCTGCACGCGGAGGCGTTGGACGCCATCCGGAACGTTCTGATCCCCATCGCCACTGTCGTCACCCCCAATCTCGACGAGGTTCGCCTCATCACCGGCATCGACGTGATCGACGACGCCACCGCCCGCCGGGCGGCCGAAGCGCTGCATGCGTTGGGCGCGGGGTGGGCGATAGTGAAGGGCGGTCACCTACGCACGTCGACGACCAGCACGGACATCCTGTTCGACGGCGATACCTTCACCGAATTCTCCCGGCCGCGAATCGACACGGGCAACGATCACGGAGGTGGAGACACGTTGGCTGCCGCCATCGCCAGCGCGCTGGCCAACGGGTATTCGGTGCCGGACGCGGTCGCGTTCGGCAAGGACTGGGTCACCGAGTGCCTCGCGGCGTCGTACGACCTGGGCGCAGGCCACGGTCCCGTCTCTCCGCTGTGGAGGCTGCACGTCCAAAGCTCGTAGGGCGCGCTGGACCCCGGTCAGCGGTGGCGTACCAGCCGGAGAATCTTCAGGTCCTCGGGTACGCCGGTGAGTTTGGGGGCGAAGAATCCGCGACGGTAGGGCCGCGGAACCAATCCGAGTGCGTCGACCGTGTCGGGGTGTACTGCGTCGAACGCGTTCCGGGAGATCATCAGGTTGCCGTTACCGCCGGTTTGCATGACGCGGGCGGCGATGGTGACGTCGACGCCGAGCCAGTCGGATCCGATCTGTCGCGGATTTCCGGTGTGAATCCCGACCCTCATGGTCGGTGTGTATCCGTCGACGTCGACCTCCGACAGCGCCGTCCGTGCCGCGACCACTGCTTCGAGCGCCTGGTCGGGTCGGTAGAAGACCGCCATGATGCCGTCGCCCAGCCTCTTGACGACGTGTCCACCGCCCGCGGCGACGGCCGGCTCGACTGCCTGGGACACCTTCCTCAGCAGGGTCAGAGTCGCGGCGTCGCCTGCGACGAGGGACCACGACGAGAATCCCACCAGATCGGTGAAGACGATGGTCACGTCGCGTTCTCCCCGGCCTCGGCCGGTTCTCTCGAGCACTGCCTGCCACACCTGAAGTGCTCCGAGTCCGATTTCTCGGGTGGCACCAGGCTCGTCACCGCGGAACTTGTCGGCTACGCGGGCCACGGCGAGTGCCGACCCTTCGCCTGCCAGGGACAGCGGATCACCGAACGTGGGGTCGCCCGGCAGAACCCGTCGGAATCTCCGCACCACGTCGACGACCCCTGGGCTGCGGTTGACATCCTGCACCCAGCCGACCATCGACGACAGTTTCACGACACGAAGCGTAACCGAGGGTTACAGACACTTCGTAGCCCGAAGATCCCCGGTTCGTGGGTCACTGGCCCGAACGCGCCTGGGTGCGGGCGTCCCCGACCGGAACGCCGTTGGGTCCTTCGACCGACTGCGCGTACGTGCCGATTCCGAAACCGATCGCCGACGCGTTCTTCGCGAGTGCCTCGCGATCGACGTTCGCGAGTGTGTCCTCGGCGGTGTGGTAGTTCTCGTCGTAGGTCTCCCCGGCCGTGCCGCCCCACTTCTCTGCTTGTTCGGGGGTCTTCTCGTCGTCGGCGCCGCTGAACACTCCGCCTGCCGGGATGCCGGCGGCAATGAACGGGCCGTAGTCGGATCGGCCGTCGAAATCGGTTCCGTCGACGGCGATTCCTTCTCCGCCGAGGTAGTCGACGAACACACGCTCGATGGCG
The DNA here is from genome assembly GCF_000383555.1 of Rhodococcus sp. 114MFTsu3.1. Classification (NCBI taxonomy): domain Bacteria; kingdom Bacillati; phylum Actinomycetota; class Actinomycetes; order Mycobacteriales; family Nocardiaceae; genus Rhodococcus; species Rhodococcus sp. 114MFTsu3.1. The sequence goes on from NZ_KB911555.1 coordinate 212,379, forward strand.
TCGGACCCTGCCGGTCCAGCCGGTTCGCCGACTTTGTCGGAGTCGTCTCCGTCGTACGCGAGGTATCCGGCGTTGTGCGAGCCGATCATGTCGAAGTTGAGGTACAACGCGATGTCGGCCTTGTCCTCGTCGCTCAGGCCCTCGACGTAGGCAGTCGATCCGACGAGTCCGTTCTCTTCCGCGCCCCAGAACGTGAACCGGACGGCGTTGGTCACGTCCGGCTCGCTGCCGAGTTGCAGCGCGGATTCCAACACCGCCGCGGTGCCGCTGCCGTTGTCGTTGATGCCCGGGCCTTCCTCGACGCTGTCCAGGTGGGCGCCCGCGACCACGACGTTCGAGGTGTCTCCCGTCGAGGTCTGCGCGATGATGTTGCGGCTCTTGGTCGTTGTGGTGACCGTGTCCAGCGTGAGCGTCAGTTCCGGCGCCGACGCGACGGCCGCGCCGTCCTCCTGCGAGACGCCGCCCGTCGGGATCTTGGCGTCGTCCTTGCTGCCGAGAGTGCCGTTGTCCACGGGCCCGGGGACGTTGTTGACCACGACGACCGCGACGGCGCCGAGGTCCGCCGCGACGGTTTGTTTGGCGACGAAGGGACACAGACCCCGGTTCACGACAACGATGGCACCGCTGACGTCGAGTCCTTCGTAATCGGTTGCCTCGCAACCGGGTGACTCGTCGGCGGGAGCTGCGACGACGCGTGCGGTGATGCCGTCCTCGGGGGTGGCTGGAGAGTATCCGAGGGCTTTGACCGAGATCTGCTCGTCTCCGGCCGACAGCAACTCGGTGTCCACCGTGAACTGGTCGAAGTCGAATTCCGGTGTCTCGACGTCGAATCCGGCTGCCTGCAGTTTTCCGCTCACGTAGTCGACGCTGGCGTCGTATCCGGAGGTGCCGGCGGCGCGGTTGCCGTTGTTCTCCGACGCGATCCGTTCGAGCTCCTCGAGGTGAGCGACCACGGCGTCGCCGGTGACGGCGTCCGCGAGCCCTGGGCCGTCGGGACTGGAGATCGGCGTCGGAACCGACACGGCCGGCTGCTCCTCGGCCCCGGAGTTGTCCGAGGACGTGGAGCAACCGGCCAGGACGAGCGCGCCGACTGCGAAACTTGCAAGCAAGGTCTTCCGTGGCATGGAAGCACCCTAGCTTCTCCGGCCGTCAGGCGTCTCGATGATCGGTGACGAACACTGCGGCGCCGAACACGATGGCGGTGAAGACCACGAAGTAGACCAGGCTCCCCCACGGTCCCCAGTGGAAGTCGACTCCGCCGTCGGATCCGAGGAAGTGAGAGGCATTGAGCCAGGGCAGGAACGGTTGCACCGCGCGACCGAAGGATCCGAACAGGCCGAAGAGGTTCTCGACCACCAGCGGCCACAGCAACAGCAGTGCGATGGCGCCTGCGGACTGGCGAAGAAGGGCACCGACTCCGACGGCGACGACGATCTGCAGGAAGGCGAGGATCGCGGTCCCGTAGATGACGCGCCACGTGCCGTCGATGTCGAAGCTCAGCAGTTCGCCTGCCTCGGCGCCTGCGAACACCTTGGCGATGTAGAACGCGCCGAGACCGAGGACGAAGCTCAGCACCAGCCCCAGAACACCGATCAGAAATGCCTTGGCGACGAGAACCGATGCGCGATTGGGCATCGCCTGGAACGTCGTACGGATGACGCCGAAGCGATACTCGCTGGTCACCGTCAAGGCGGCCAGGATCATCAACACCATGACTCCGAAACCTCCGACGCCGCTGCCGACCGCGTCGTAGACGGTGGGGAGGTACGGATCGTAGTCCGGTGTGTCACCCTGAGCCACTTGATCTTTGTAGGATTCGAGGCCGAGTTCGGAGGTGAATCCGACGATTCCCGCGAGGCCCAATCCGAGGACGATCACCGCGATCGTGCACCACCAGGGTGACTTCGTCGAGGTGATCTTGATACGTTCCGCAGCCAACACACCCATCAGAGAGCACCACCCATCGCCTTGTAATCCGACCCCTGACCGTCCACACCATCAGCACCCGCACCGTGATACTGAACATCCTCACCCGTCAGCTTCATGAACGCCTCCTCCAAAGACCCACGCTGCGAGGACAACTCATGCAACACGATCTGATGCCGAGCAGCGATATCACCGATCACCTCGGTCGTCGAATCCGTCACCACGATCGCCGGCTGCAACTGATCCACCCCCGCAGGCTCACGCACCGTCAACCCCGCCGACGTCAACGCACTCCGCAACGCATCCAACTGAGGACTACGCACCTTCACCGACGCCTCCGACGCATGATCGATGAAATCCTGCACCGACGTATCCGACACCAACCGACCCCGACCGATCACCACCAGATGCTCCGCCGTCTGCGCCATCTCCGACAACAGATGACTCGACACCAACACCGTCCGACCCTCCGCCGCCAAACGCTGCATGAAC